>PCBK01000034.1 GCA_002731275.1 Deltaproteobacteria bacterium
TATAGCACTTGTAGGATTCCTGTCTCCTCGTTCGCCGAAACACAGCGAAGTCAGACGGAGAAAACTGCCGAAACAGTGAACAGCACGGCAAAACCGCACACCTGTTCAAGGAGCCTACATTTTCGATCTATCTCTTCAATTCTCAAAGATCACACTCCCCACCAAAGTGAGAAGGGACGATCTGTATACCAAATACAAAACCTTCTCGCAACCTAATTCACAAACTATTTTCTATTTCTTTGATATGAATGCAATTCTTTTGTTCAGTGTTCCTCTGTGTAGAGGGGATAGTCAAGGTATCCTTCTTTTCCAGGGGTATAAAATGTTGCGCTGTGGGCTTTGGCCAGGGGATATTGGTGTTTGAGGCGTTCGACGAGATCGGGATTGCTGATGAATGCGCGACCAAAGCCGATCAGATCAGCGCGCTTTTCGTCACCAAGAATCTTCTCTGCCGCTGCTGTGTCCATTCCTCCACACTCAATGAGTGTCCCAGAGAATGCTTGTTTGATCGAGGCTTTGAGAGCATTTGGAACGTCAGGTGCACCCATCGCGCTGTGATCGACGAGGTGAATGAAGGCCAAGTTGTATGTCGCGAGCTCACTGGCAAGGTGCAGGAAGGTCGCGTCCATCTCTTCGAACATTTCCATTCCACCATAGACGCCGTAAGGAGAGAGACGAATCCCTGTGCGCTCTGGTCCAATCTCTTTTGCGATAGCTTCGGCGACTTCGAGGGCAAAACGACAACGATTTTCAATGGAGCCACCGTATATATCCGTGCGTTTGTTGGAGCCAGGGTTGATAAATTGATCGACAAGATACCCATTTGCGCCGTGGATTTCGATACCATCACAACCTGCAGTGATCGCGTTCTTTGCGGCTTGTACAAATGAATGTTTGGCCTCTTGGATGTCGTCAATGCTCATCTCTGTGGGGATGGGGTGGGGTTGTGGACCCTCTTGATCTGTGAACATCTCACCAGGCGCTGTGATCGCTGAAGGGGCGACAATTCTTGCACCTTTAGGCATATTGAGTGGGTGCCCAACACGCCCTGTGTGCAAGAGCTGCATGAAGATCCTGCCTCCTCGTTGGTGTACGGTGTCTGTGACTTTTTTCCAACCTTCGATCTGCTCGTCTGTGTAAATCCCCGGAATCCTCGCATAGCCAAGTCCATTTGGACAGGGGGCTGTACCTTCTGTGATCAACAACCCTGCATCTGCTCTCATCGCATAGTACTCAGCCATCAACTCATTGGGGACATTTCCGATCGCTCGGCATCGCGTCATTGGAGCCATGATGATTCTATTTGGGAGAGTCAGAGAACCAAGTGTATATTCGGAAAAGAGTGCATTGCTCATGTGGATTCCTTTGGTTTGGGTGGGGGTGTTTTGACGTTTTTCCACGTAGAAGGTAATCGCAGTCATCCCACAAATCAAATGGCATTGGGGATCTTTTTGGCCGTTCTTTTTCGCGTCTGTTGTTCTTTTGTGGACTTGACAGGGGGGAGGCGTCGTTGCGACGATGAAGCTATCGTACCTTTTTGAGGAACATATGATGTTTGGAAGAGATTTACTGACGATTCGATATGCACGCCGAGAAGATGCTCGTGTGTTGGCGTCGATGACATCAGCGTTGATCGAGAGCGCTGTCTCTCAAAGAGGCACCTCACAGCGTTGGGGAGAGAGGCGTATTCTGGGACACATGCGTTCACCTAACAGCATGGTGATCGTGGCACAAAGGCGAAACAGGATCGTGGGCTTTGCGGCGATGCTCTTTCACGATGAGGAGGCGCACCTGTTGTTGCTCGCAGTTACGCCAAGTGAACGTCGTCAGGGGGTTGGGCGACAGCTCTTGCAGTGGCTGGAGACATGTGCCTTAAACGCTGGTATATCGAGCGTTCATCTTGAGGTTGTGTTGGACAATCATGGCGCGCGTTTCTTTTACCTGGGGTCGGGGTACGAAGAGTTGGGTGTGATGCCACATTACTATGGACGGGGATATGCAGGGCTTCGGATGTGGAAGGAGCTTTGGAAGGACAATATGTGAGCAGTTAGTCTCGGCCTTCTTGTGAGGCGACGACGAGGACTGTCATACGGTCTGTGAGGTCGACGAAACGTTTGGGGTAATGGTGGTGTTTGATGGAGCGGGAGATACAACCCTTCAGTCTGCTATCTTGGATGGTGTTTTCGATAAATTTGAATTGGTTATGTGTGCCGCTCTGTCCGACTTTGATGGAGATGGTCATTTTTCCGTGCAGGTCGGGTTGGCGGTACTTGGCGTTTTCAATGCAACGCTGGATACTCGCGCGGAGGTGACGTGCGTTATGCTCTCGAAGCGCTTGTTGGTGTTTTTCTGGCTGGAGCGGTTGGATCGCGAGATCGTTGATTTTGAGTTGAGGGCGGTGAGAGATATGTTTGGGTTGTTGTGGTGTCTTGCTCTTTCGCAGGCCGAGCTGGTGGAGACCTGATGTCTTCAAGGCTTTGGCCTGGTGTTTTCTCTCACTGCGGACGTGGGCGTACTTGCTACCTTCTGTTGTTGCCTTTTGCTTGGGCGCTTTGCGTTTGGTGGGTGCCTTTTTTGTCGGTGTGTGTGGAGGGAGCTTGGCGGCACCGAATCGTTTGATGACGGAATGTTTGCGTGGAGTCGGTGTCACTTTCGCGTGGACGTTTGGCTTTGTACCAGCGTCTGTTTGTGGGGAAGGGTGAGTGTTGGAGCCAGGCAACTGCATCATAAAGAAGATCATCACAGCGGCGCCGATCGTCGACAGCTCTGCGAAGTGATTTTGTTTGATTTGTTGCCATAGTGTTGGGGATGTTCGCACGGGACGGAAGCGCTGTTCTTGTTGTTGCTGTTGTTTGTGGAGCATCTGTGCATACAGGTGCTCCATCAGCTCACGAGGAGGCTCTTCGCGTCCAAGCTCCTGGAAGTGCTGCTCCAGGGCAGTATCCAGGGGGATCTGGTGAGGTGATGGTTGTTGTTCAGCTGACACGGTCTTCGTTCCTATACGAGCGGTTGTATGCCAAAGCTTGTTCACTCATAGGGTGAATATGCTGTTGAGTCGGCT
Source organism: Deltaproteobacteria bacterium (assembly GCA_002731275.1). Classification (GTDB taxonomy): domain Bacteria; phylum Myxococcota_C; class UBA6777; order UBA6777; family UBA6777; genus UBA6777. The sequence goes on from PCBK01000034.1 coordinate 3,062, forward strand.
CCGATGTCGCTGGAAACTCCTGCGCGTTCTCTGCATGTGTCGCGTAGTTGTTTCGTTTCGGTTGTTTGGTCTTTTGGAGCCGTTCCAGTTTTTCTTTGAGCATGGCTTTCGCGCGGTAGGTTCTCGATTTGACAGTTCCAGTTGCGAGCTGCAGGATCTCAGCCGTTTCATCCATGGAGAGTTCTTCCAAAAAGCGCAGTACAAGGACCTCCCGAAACTCAACAGGTAAACTTTGCATGGCCTGATGAAGGAGGTGTTTTTGTTCTTCGAGGATCATCTCAGCTTCCGGATTGGAGGGAGCATTGCGTGTGTAAAAACCCTTGAATTTTTCCACAAACGTCTTGGAGAGTGTCAACAAGCTGCGCTTTTTCTCTCCAAAGTGACGGCAACGCATGTTGTGAGCGATCCCGAAGATCCACGTTTTGAAAGATGAATCTCCACGAAATTTGGGCAAAGAGTCGAACGCTGAGGCGAACGTTTCACTGACGAGATCTTCGACAACATCGGTCGCAAGACCCATGCCTCGAAAATACTTGTAGACCATCGGGGCGTATGTATCGACGAGCATCTTTGACGCTTCGAAATCACCACCTTTGGCCCTCTCTACGAGCTCTTTTTCATCGCTCCAGTATGTCTCTGTCATGCTGTTCTCTCATGCTCGTTCGATAGCCATCTCATGTTATTTGTCAAACAAACCCACTTTGGGTTCCAAAAAAATATGAATGGCTTTTGATCCAGGTTGTGCAGACCTTGCAATCTTTGTCTCATTGACCGTACATACAAGTCTCTTGGGGCCGAAAAATTTATCAAAATAAATTGATACACATTTTCAACATCCAACATCACACCAACTTGAATAGAAACCATCGTGAACGAAAAGTTCTCGCACGAAGGCGCTTTTTTTCGCGTGGATATGTGAAAAGACTGTTTTTATGGGGGAGATTGAGCGAGTGTCAGAAACTCTCTGTTGGCATCTTCAGGCAGGTCTCATCGAGGGATTGTAGCAGCTTGGCCCATGTTTTTGTGTGGGGTAGCTCCCATCTGTAAAAATACTGACACGCGCGCATCTTGCCTTCTTTGTATGTCGCGTCTGTGTCATCCAGGCGCTGTAAAGCGACCGCCTGTTCTAGCCAGATCCAGGCGAGGACTGTGTGCCCAAACAAATTGAGATACACACTTGCGTTGGCTAGGTACAAATCGATCTCACCCTTCATCGCCGTCTGCATCAGGACCATCGTCGTCTGGACGACATCACCAAGTGCTTCTTTGAGGCTGGTGACGAATTCTTCGAGAGCTGGGATGTTGGACGCTTGCGCCAGCGTGGCTTCGACGCGTGCTTGTAATGCTTGAAGCGCTGCGCCTTGCTTCATCGTCACTTTGCGACCGAGGAGATCGAGCGCCTGGATACCGTTGGTCCCTTCATGGATTGGGTTGAGTCTGTTGTCTCTGTAAAATCGCTCTACGTGGTATTCTCTTGTGTACCCATACCCTCCGAGCACCTGGATCGCGAGCTTGTTGGCCTCCAGGCAATACTCCGAAGGCCAGGCCTTCGCGATAGGTGTCAGCAGATCGAGCAACAATCCAAGCTCAGCTTGTTCTTCTTGTGGGGCTGTCCGTTGTTGGTCAAAGAGTTTGGCGCAATACAGACAGAGCGCGAGCGCACCTTCTGCGTATGCTTTTTGTGCGAGCAGCATGCGTTTGACGTCAGCGTGTTCGATGATTGGGACAGGAGGCTGGGTGGGGTCTTTTGCGCCTGGATGTCTCCCTTGTGGGCGTTGTCGAGCGTACGCCAGGGAGTGCAAAAATCCCGTATAGCCAAGCATCGACGCCCCAAGGCCAACTGCGATTCGGGCTTCGTTCATCATGTGGAACATATACCGCAAACCGTGGTGAGGCTCGCCGACAAGGTAGCCTACACAGCGCTCTTCTTCACCAAAGTTGAGGACCGTGTTGATCGTACCTCGATACCCCATCTTGTGGTTGATTCCTGCGAGTTGGACATCGTTACGTTGTCCAAGGGAGCCGTCCTTGTTGAGCAGGTATTTGGGGACGATGAACAAGGAGATCCCTTTCACACCTGCCGGTGCACCTGGAAGCCTTGCGAGGACGAGGTGGATGATGTTTTCACTCAGGTCGTGTTCACCACCAGAGATCCACATTTTGTTTCCGACGACACGATATGTTCCATCTTCGTGTGGGGTGGCTTTTGTGCGCAGGTCGGAGAGGGATGAACCTGCTTGTGGTTCGGAGAGGCACATCGTGCCGTAGAATCGGCCTTCAATCATGGGCAACATGTACGTGCTTTTTTGTTGCTCAGTGCCGTGGTGAGCGAGCAGATTGGCTGCGCCCATAGTGAGCATAGGGTAGCCTGCTGTGGAGACGTTGGCGGCGTAGAAGATGCCATTGCAAGCCTGTGAGATGGTGTAGGGGAGCTGCATACCGCCCCACTCTGCGTCAAAGGACATTCCCAAAAATCCGGCCTCTGCGTGTGCATCGAGCGCTTCTTTGACTTCCGGGATGATGTGGACCTTCTCGCCGTCAAAGTGAGGTTCTTTTTCGTCGACTTTTTGGGCGTGAGGGAAGAACTTCTCTTCAGCGAGACGCTCGGCCATGTCGAGGATCATGTCGAAGGTCTCTCGATCGTGCTCTTTGAAGAGGGGTTGCTCACACAGCGATTCGATATGTAACCAATCGTAAAGTAGGAATGCTAGATCCCGTCGATTTACCAATGTCGACATCCTGGCTCCTTGTTTGTAGGTAGAGGGTTCGTTGATTCGGCTAAGGCTGGTTATTCTCTTGCATCAGTTGGGCGAGTTTTTTGAGCGCTTCAGTTTGTTCGCGTGTTGCGAGGATTTGCTCGGCGCTGATGAAAAACAACGCACCGATCAAGAAGAACACAAAGCTACCTGTTTGGGAGATGTCACTTTGTGCACCAAACAACATGAATGAGCCTACAGCACAAGCGACTAAACCAATCATTCTAAATGTGTTCACTGGCATCTCTGCTCCTTTGTGGGCTCAGTATTCACAACGTCGTGCGCAGACTGATTCGTATACACATCGGTTGATGGGGTAACAGTATCGGCGAAAGGTGCAGCGCTTTTTGGTCGTACACTTGGGTTTGTACGTGCAATTTGTCTCACCGTATTTTTGCACACAGAGCTGTTCACGAAAACATTGTTTGTACGTATTGCAGTACTTTTTTGTGTAGCAGCGGGTGCTGTTGTAACACCTTCTGACTTGTGAACATACACGTCTACAGTAGAGAGCTTCCTTTGGTTCTTTCGCTCTCTTTGTCGAGGGGGATGGTTTCTTCTGTTGCCTTGTTTTTGTGCGTTGCTTTGTCTTGGGTGGGGCGTCTTTTGCGTGGGCCTGCGCTCCGCCTGTTATGCAGCACAAAGTGAGGCCACCGAGCAAGGAGAGCAGATAGTTTCTCAACAACATGACGTTCTCTCTTCCGTGAGGATGTCTCGTGTCGCACGAGGTTGAAATGTTGGTACATTGGAGACAACCCATTCAATGGATGGGTTGTCGGCCAAAAAACGTAAAGAGTTTTGAAGGATCTTGCAAGTTGTTTGCGAAGGAAGAGAGGCTGAGAGGTGTGTGTTATGTGTAGATAAGGGAGATGTTTTCTTCGGGGAGTGGGGGCGCGTAGTATTTCCCCATCGCTGGTGAATGAAGACGAGAGGGTGCAGGCTCATTCAAGGAGATGTTGTGCAAAAGCTCATCGATACAACTGTAAAGCATGTTGTTTCCTTGAGGACGGTACCTCGACAACGCCCAGTCATACTGCGGCGTCTTGCGTAAGAACGCTTCGATATGTTCGGGCGTCAACTCGTAGGTCCAGTCTCCATACCCTAACTCTTTGACATAGTGGGCATTGAGGACCTGCTCGTACTGACTCTTGATGGGAACTGCGAGGATCGGCACGCGTAAGTGGACAGCTTCGCCGAGCAGCGAGAAACCACTGTTGGCCACGACAGCCTTGGCGGTTCGTAAGTCATCGATGAAACCTGTCTCCGAGAACCCACAAAATTGAATATTTCCGTGGACGCCTTCTTCGCCTGCGCCGTAAATCTTGAAGGTATACGGGAGCTTTTGCAACGCTTCGAGGAACGAAGGGTTTTTGGCGGCAGATTGGTACACGAGGATATGATCCTGTGGTTCTCGTTTGGCGTCAAGCACGTGGGGACGCAGGATAGGTGGCAGCAGCGTCGTCCTTGGTTGTTTGACAGGCGGAAAGAAGAAGCTCGTCACGAGGTAGTGATATGCGTTCGGCATCTTCCCTTTGACGGCCATCTGGGTGAGGTGGTATGACAGGCCTTTTTGTTTGAATATATCGCCTTCATGTTTGCACCGTGTGAGCGCTTGTTGGTTGTCAAAGCTGATCAACGGCAGGCGGTGGTTGAGCGCGTAAAGTTGTGTCCAACTCTCGAAGTCACTGAGCACGAGGTCGGGACGATAGCCTTCGTCACGCATTTTGTAGTAGAGGCGGATGTTTTTGGTCAGTCCTTGTGGAGCTTGGCTGATGTTGCTCCAGAGTGTCTTGGGCATATTCACTTTGTTGTCATCGAAGGCAAAATGAAGCCCAAAGATCTCTTCTATTTGTACGTTTGGATGGGATGCCAAACGTTTTGTCGTATATGGAAGTGCCTTCCCTGACGCGACGATGCGCACATGGTGGCCTTGTTGCAAGAGGTACTCGATAAGGACACCACTTCGTGTCGCGTGTCCAAGACCTTCACCGACGATTCCGTAGAGGATGTTCATCGTTTTCTCCTTTTGGTATCAGCCGTTTGCGTTCTATGGGGACTTTCTTCTCATGATCTCGACAGTGCATCACTGTGTTGCAAACGAGCCTGGTACGCTCCTGGAGAAAAGCGAGAACCATGCCAGGATCAACTCATTCATTGGATGTGTAGACAGGGGTTGGCGCAAGCAGCCTTTTTGGGGATAGGAGGGGGTGTCTTTAGGGGGCTTTTTTTGGGAACTTTCGCACGCAGTGGGTACTTTGGGTGGCACTGAGCTGGCCATTTTCGAAGCGTTGGGGGAAGCTCAGATGAGCGAGAGGTCGAGATCTCTGGTGAAGGATGTCAACGTGTCCTCTCCTTCAAAGGAGAAGTTGGTGATGGAGTTGTTGGTGAGATCGAGCACACTAAAAGCACTGGATTTTGTTGAGCAAAGGCAACCTGGATTGATAAACAGTGTCACACCAAAGTTTCGCACCATCGGAAGATGTGTGTGTCCACCGACGATCAAACCGTATTTACGTGAAGCGAGCAACTGCTCTAGATCAATGTTGGAGTTGAGCGCGTAGCCAATGTCGTCGGGTTTGAGGAGCGCCATGTCATTCTCGCCAATGCCGTGACACAGGAGCAGACTTCCTCGTTGGGTGTCGAATGTCAGTGTGGGTTTCATCTCGTCCAAATACTGTTTGGAGTGAGGTTGCAGCCCGAGTGTGGCGTTAGGAAGATCCCTCATTCTGTTTTCGAGATACCATCGATCGTGATTCCCTCGGACGGTGTATACTTGATATTGTTCCAGTAGCTCAAAGCACCGGTCGACTGAGCCAGTCCCGTCTACAATGTCTCCTGTACAAAGGATGTCGTCGACATCCTGCTCTGCCAGACACTTTAAGGCTCTCTCCAGGCGTTTGTCTTCTCCATGTACGTCACCTATCAGACCTATTTTTTCAAGTGTTGGCTCTGCATTTTCCACATTGCCAGTGATTTCGCTCGCGTTGTTCAAAGATTCGTTCCTCATCTGTTGTACAGACATATCTTACAGCCAGTAGGTGGAGTCAATAATGACTTCATAGGATATGTCAAGAGGATCATACCACAGGCGATCCATATGGTAAAAGAAAACCCTGCTCTAGGGTTTGATCCACGATCACACTGCTTTTGGCGAGGTGATCATCCTTTTGAGAAACCATCCCAAAAAAGGGTTCAACATCTTCTCTCTTTGTTGACCGCGAAGATGTCGTCAGCTATTTGTTTCTTATACGGAATGATTACAATTTTGTTGAGCGCGATGGCGATTTTTCTTGGAAAAATGGGTGGGGATTCAGTCATCCAGTTTGACAGTGTGTCCTTGTGGACAAGTCCCCAGTTGTTTTTCGTACCAGCAGGGGTGATCATCTGCATATATCACCTGAATACGCCAGCATTTTTTGCAATAGGGTAGTTGGCAATGATCACAAAAGAACTTGTTCCCCTGTGGCGTCTTTAATTGGCGGATGAGTGCCTCTGGATCGTCGCGCATCGCGTACATTTTCTCGAAGTTCTCTTTTGAGAGCGCTTCCCATCCATCCCCGACAGGAGAGTCTCGATGAGACATTCCGTACGTTTCTCCCACTTGTTCAAAAGAAATACTTGCGCTCTTTTCTCCGCACCTGGCGCAATGGTAGTCTATCCATTTTTGCTGCATGGTCTTATCTCCCTTCAGCGAAAATCACTATACAAACGAGAAAGCAAATCCAACTCCATTCATCTTGCTTTTTTTTCGGACTTTTTCTAGTAGCCTTGTTGTCTTTGTGATTTGTGTGAGATCTCTGGTATATAGTTGAAGTGTTCAGTTGCGTTCTTATTTCTTCGAAGACTTGGAGGCATTTCGTGTGTGGTCGATTTATCATGACTGGAAGCAGCAAGGACATTGTTGCTTCGTTTCAGGTAGATAAAGTGTTGTTTGACGCGCACCCAACTTGGAACGTTGCGCCTGCACAGAGTGTGCCTGTGCTTCTGCGGCCTGAAGGGGAGACGTTGTTGACTTGTTTTCAGTGGGGGTTGATCCCCCCTTGGGCCAAAGATCCATCCATAGGACACAAGATGATCAACGCCCGCTCCGAGTCAGTGATGGATAAGAAGAGTTTTCGTCAGGCTTTTTTGCAGAGACGTTGTTTGGTGATCGCCGATGGATTTTACGAGTGGAAAAAACGCGGTCGCCACAAACAGCCGCGTCTCTTTCACATGCGTTCCAAGCGATTCTTTGCAATGGCAGGGCTTTGGGAGCGATGGTTTCCTCCCCGTGGTGGTACGCTCGATACATTTACAATCCTGACGACGACACCCAACCCGCTCGTCGCGGATGTCCACGACAGGATGCCTGTGATCCTACCTCCAGAGCATCATCTCCCCTGGCTTGATCCTGGATTTCGCGATGTGATGGCGCTCAAATCATTCTTGCAGCCTTTTCCCGAAGACCAAATGGATGTTCATCCTGTTTCTTCCAAAATGAACACGCCCCGGTACAACCAGCCTGATTGCGTTCTCCCCGTCGAAGATGAATTGAAGACTGTACCCACCCAACAATCACTCTTTTGAATTGCCTGCTTTTGCGATCTCTTCGAGAGCTTGTGTGTGTTCGTTGAGCTGTGTGCGTTGTGCTTCGGAGATGTGCTGTGGAGAGGATAAATGAGAGAGGATTTTCTCTATCTCTCTTGCGTGGTGTTCGGCTTGGTGGAGCTGTTCATCACTTGTGTTGTTGTCTTGCCGGAGTGTGTCGTAGTGTGTTTTGGCTTTGTTGACGAGAAGATGCAGGTCATGTTGTTTGCGTCGCTTTTGCTTTCGTAGAAACAACCACGCACCAAGAAACATCAGGACAAGACCTGCGAGGCCTGGCCAGAGCCACCATGTGGGGAAAGATTCTTTGTAGCGGTAACGTGATGGAGGGACAAAGGGAGGTTTTCGTCGTGGGGGAGGTGGTTGTGTATGGGGAGCGTGTCGTTTCATGGTTATGAGCGTCAGGGTCCTGTTTGTTCCAGATATGGCTGCTGTGTTTGTGACTGTGTACACAAAACACTTGTAGTGTGTATGCCTTATTTTGGAGCACAAGGCAATCTGTCGCCTTGTGCGTATTGGATGGGTTGAGGTAAAGACGAGGGGAAGGCTTTGTCGAATATGGAATACATTTGGTGTCAAAAGCCCCTTGCCATTTGTGGTGGGAGAGTGCAAGTTAAAGGAGTGTCAATCCCAAAATCCGGTTCCGTGTTGTGAGGAGGATGATATGAACAGGAGTGTGTCGATGAGGAGTGTATGGTTGGTTTTGTGTCTGCTGTGTCTATTGGGTGGTGCTGTCGACGCGAAGAAGCGTCGTTCTTCCAGGAAGGGTTTTGGGAAGATCAAAATTGAGGTGAGTCAGCTCCGAAGTAACAAGGGACAGTTGTTGATCTTGCTCTTTGACAAGTCGAGAAAGAAGTGGTTCCCAGCTCGTCACAAGAAAGCCTTACGTCAGGCGTTTGTGCCGATTAAGAAGCGCAAAGGTTATTATGAATTCAAGAAGCTGCCTTACGGGACGTATGCTTTGTCGATTGTTCATGACGCCAATAAGAACTTTCGCCTTGAGGCAAATGTGCTCGGGATTCCAGAGGAAGGTTTTGCTGTCTCGAAGAACATCCGTGCTGTTTTTGGTCCACCTTCTTTTAAGGATGCTGGATTTCGACTCAAGCGTCGAGCTGTGACTGTCCATATCAAAATGCACTACAATAAAAAATAGCCACACCACATCAATGGTGTTCGGTGTCGCTTGGATTCTTTTCCGACCTTCTTTTTTCTATCCGACAGCCTAATTGTTTCCCTCCATCATTTTCTCATGTTGTACGACTTGACAGGGGAAAATTTCTTATGTTACCTTGTCAAATCCGCTCGTATACAATAGAGGAAATGCATTGTCCTGAGGTACTCGGACATCCCCATCTGGAGGTGCTTACATGCTCGGAAAGTTTTTGGAGGCAGGTTTACAGGTTGCGCTTCAAATTCCCCAATTTAAGCTAGGGGGAGGCAAAGATGAGAACATCTTTAGACTTCTCCATGACCATTTTTACCAATCAAGTCATGCTCTTGGGCAATCCTTTCAGCGCTCCTACCACAAAAGCATGATGGTGATCGCAGCGGCTCTTGCGCCTCCAACTTTTTACAAGACAGCCTGGACGACATTTGATTCGAGGGTGACAAAAGAAGCCGATCAACTTATCCAAACGCGCTACTTTACAACTTTTTGTGAGCGCGAGGGTCTCCTTGAAGAAGTCGATAAGAAGACATTTTGTAAACAAGCGATCAAGACTTATCGACAAGCTGCAAAACGCGCTGAAGAACTCTTTCCTCTCGGACAATTCGATGAACCCAAACTTCGTGATATGCTCACAAATACAGAGGATTCCGAGGAACTCGGAAGAATCCTCTTGTCATCTATTCAAAATGAGATCAAGGATAACACACAGTTTAAGTTTTTAGCTTATGAAGGCCTACTCTTGCAGATGGTTTTCTTCTTTTTTCAGGAGGAGCTTAGGCGAGAGCCCAAAGTGGAGGTGATGTTGAACACTCTCCAGCAATCTGGTCTCAGGAGTGATATTCGCGATGTGGAGACAGCACGGCAAGTGTCTTCAGCGGCAATCGAGTCCCAACTCGCCGAGGTGAATGATCAAATCGGAAAGCTCCAGCGACGTCTTACGCAAGAGACGGATGCGATGTTCATCCATATGATGCAGCAACAACGTGATCTGCTACAGGCAAAACAAGAAGCCTATCAGGAAGAGCTACAAGCTCTCTCTACGCAGCTCCAACAAGCCCAGCAACAATGGGAGATGTTTGGTCAAAAGCTCGACACCTTTCGAGGGGAGTTTGGTGAGTGGTGTGGGATGGTCGCCTCGCATATCTCGGAGCTTGATGCGAAACTCGACAAGGCGCTCTTGATTCTTGAAAAGGAGATCAAAATACTTCTTGGTGAGATTGGGGGTGATGTCAAAACCCTGATCAAACAAGTGCAGGCGATGATGAACCACATGGGGTTGGGCTCGCAAGTCTCGATCCGACACGAATTCACCATTCACACCAACACCAACGTGGAGCTGATCAGGCAGGCCGCTGAACGTCTCGAGAAGACGCCAACTTCGACAAAGGAGTTCAGTCATCTGGCGATCCAAATTGGTAGCGCGCTGTCTTCAACGGGAGAGCTTGCGTGGGCCAAGAAGTATTTTGATCGTGCGTATATGAGCGCAAAAGAACACGGTGACGATAAGTACTTGGCGCTCGCTTCATACAATCTTTTTCAGGTCGAGCTTCGACAGGGAGCCTACGAAGATGCGTTGAAGGCGCTTAAAGAGTCGATGCAACTCGATCCAGCCAACTACATGCTGTTTAATGCCGAAAAATACCATCCTTTGAAGATATTAGGTGCTGGTGGGATGGGATGTGCCTTCTTGTGTCGAGATGTTTTTCTCGACGAACTCGTTGTCATCAAGACTTTTTGGAACCCCAAAAAAGGTTCGCTCAAAGAGGTCTTCAACGAAGCGTTTATTATGAGGAATGTCGACGTGAAAGGTGAGTTTATCCCTCGCCCCTTGCACATCGACTACGCAAACAACCAGACCAATGAGCGTCCGTATATTATTATGGAGTACATCGCGGATGCGATCGACGGCGAGGACTTCCTTGTAAAGTATGGTGCTCTGGAACTCTCCGAGGGGATTGGCCTGGGGGTGCAGGTTGCCCGTGCGCTCCATAAGGCACATCAAAAACATATCTACCACCTCGATCTCAAACCCTCTAACTTACTCTTACGTCGTGACGAAGAAGGCAAACTTCACTTCAAGATTATCGACTTTGGTTTGGCCCGCGCAGGCGTCTCCTTGCGGATGGAGGCCGCGAAGCAAAGCCATAGCGCGAGCGGTATGAGCCTCTTTTCACGTAATGTCTTCGGAACACTTGATTACTCTCCTCCTGAACAAAGAGGGATGATCGAATACGGAGAACCCGGTCCAAAAAGCGATATCTTTGCCTTTGGCAAGACGCTTTATCGACTTTTGAGCTTTGAACCTCCTCAACAACTGTTCCCCGATCCGCTCGAAGACAATATGCAGCTGTATCAACTCTTGCTGAGATGTGTTCGGCCACAACCTGCACAGCGTCCTGCATCAGCCGAAGAGGTCGCGAACGTGCTCGAAGAGATTTTGCACTCTTTGAAGCCTGATACGTCAAGTGTTAGGATCTCCGAACCTCTTCGGTTATTACTTGAGCAAGCGTTCGATGACAAGCTCCTCGAAGAGACTGAAGAGGACATGTTGTGGACTGTTGCTCGTGGGTTTGGTGTCGCCCTTGATGACTTTCAGCAGCTTATCGATGATTGGTTACGTGAGCACAAAGCCCGCAGACAGGTTGCGCTCAGGATCCAGGCCTGGATGTCGACGCAAACACCCCAACGCTTCCATATCCACGTTCTTTGGGGGGCTGTTAGCGAGGTATATCCAAAAGATTACACTCTGGATGGATGTCGAAGGCTCCCGTGGCTGACACCTTCGCAAATCCTCAACGCTGATCCGAAGTTCCTAACAGATGACGAGGTACATTATTGGTTCTCCGAGTGGGAGCTGCCGACGATGGAGCAAAAGCAGAAAGAAGGGGAAGACAGCTCCTCTGAGTTTGTGCCGTTTATACCGGACTCTTTGACTGTTGATCGATTTGTAAAGTATATCGCGATTGAGTACGGTATTTGGGTTCAGCCACGTGACCCAGAGACTGATACGCCCGCGATACCCTCTCTTACACTGTCTGAATGTCGGGCAAAGCTGCCCCAAGAGGGGGAGTTTAAGCCACATGGTGTCAACCGTGTCGCCAAAGTAAAGAAGTCTCTTGAAAAGTTGACAGGGCTTAAGCTGTGCATCCTTGATCCTGAAGGACAACCTGCTGAGGAGAATGCGAGACTCGCACAAAATTATATCACTGGAGGCAAGTGGCTCTCTGGAATGGGCGAGATGGTTTTCTTTTGGCTCAAACCTCCACGTAAAGGAAAAGACCCTATATGGAAGAGGAATGGTTATCTTAGTTTTGGGAAGCACTTCTCTTGGCTCTTGGAGGGAGAAGATGCTCCGATCTTTATCCAGTCTTCAGAAGGGCACTTTCACGCAAAGATCTATCGATCAAAGACGCGCTTTGCGAACCTCTCCGAACTTTTTGGAGCGCATCCCACATTGGAAGCCGGGGATGTTGTTTGTTTGACACATCATGGGAACAATATTTTCACCTTTGATGTGTTTCCACAAGACGGTGAAGCAGGAACAAAGCTCGATATTCTCGATACTGTTGCCCCAGATTTCGATGTCGATTTTCCACCCATCCAAGAGGAGGTTGTTGTGGAAACGCTGGCAGATGTTTCATCAGAGGACGAGCTGGTAGTTGAAGATGAAGATGAGTCCGAAGATGAAGATGAGTCCGACGAGTCTGAAGATGACGAGGAAGAGAGTACGGAAGAGGACTTGAAAACGGTGGAGGCCGCAGAGGAGATTCACGCTGAAGCACCAGATGCGCTCGAAGGAGAGGGAGCACAAGAGCGCATGAAGGTCTCGCGTTTTGTGCGTGAGTTTGCGATTGAGCATGGTATCTGGTTCGATATGATGGACCCAGAGACTGAAGTGGTCGCTTCACCAAGTGCTTTTGTCGAAGACTTACGTGTGCAAGAGCCTGTCCCCATGGAGTTATCTTTTCACGGTCGCAACCGAATCAAAAAGGTCCGCAATCGGATGAAGAAAGCCACTGGTTTGATGGTGCAGGTTCGCTCTGGAGACGGTCGTCTCGCGTCAGATGACGAAAAGCTCGCGATGCACCGTCTCCACGGTAATTCCTTTCTCACATTGATGGGAGAGAGTGTCTTTTTCACACTCAAACCAGCCATTGCTTCCTCAAACGGCATTCCTTCTTGGCGCAAAAATGGTGTCCTGTCTTTTGGCTCTTTGAAAGAGCGCGTTTTTCCCGAACAAGAGCCTGGACCGATTGTCGTCGAATGTGAGCATGGGTCGTTTGAAGGGGCACTCTCTCGGAAGTCGAACAGGTTGAAAGGGTTGAAGAAGTTGTTTGCCTCTTTTCCGGAGCTCGAAGTCGGCGATGTGGTGTGTGTGACCCGTGTTGACGCGGGTGTCTTCACGTTGGAGACATTCTTGCGTTCGACCGAAGAGGACGTGGAAGAGCTCGAAGAGATTGTCGAAGATGATAGCACGACAGCTGACTATGAAGTGTTTGAATCTGACGAAGAAGAGGAGACTTACGTTGGACAAGAAGCTGTCGTGGTCCTGGAGAAGGAGGCTGGAGACGATTCATTGGCCTTACTCGTCGAGAAGGCCAAGATGTATTTGGGAGCAGGGAAGATCCAGGATGCGCTTGCCTGTTACGAAGCGATGCATCTTTACCACAGAGATGTGGTAGATGAAGAGGCTGAGCTTTCTCGTCGTGTGGCTGCGGCGTTGTTGTATAAGCAGGGGCTTGAGTTGCTAGAGTACGCGCCAGAACAAGCGTTAAACAAATTTGAAGCTTCCTACGCGCTTGATCCCGAGTTTTTCCCCAAAGAGATTATGCGGCAGATGACGACGCTGCGCGAGGCGAAGGAGAAACAGCGAAAGGTTCGTTTTATCGGGCTTTGTCGCGAAGGGCAACACCTCTCCAAAACAGACCCTGCGCGTGCCCTTGGTAAATTTAATTTGGCGTATCGTCTTGCACCACAATTTTGGACAGAGAATCACACGAAGTGGGTACAGTATCTTCAGAAACTTGTAGCGCTTCAAAAAGAACGAGCCCAACATGACTCTGTGAGACATCTTGAGCAGCAATCTTGAGCGTGGAAAGTCTTTGTATTCTTGCGTGGTGTGAAGGGGAAGGTGAGGCCGGGAGCTTTGGTGGATGGAACGAGTCCTCTATTTGAGGAAGCTCGGGACAAAATTGGGGTCATTCCACATCTTGTTGAATTTTCGCCCACGTTTTTTGCGGAACTTCTTGATGCGCTTCATGAAGTTCTTGATTTTTGTGCGCTGGACAGGTGTCAGGACATCTCTGGCTTGCAAGAGGTATGTGGTCTTGGAGAGCGCGATCTTCTTCGCTGTATCGAAGCCTTTGGCGACCAATTCATCGAGCTTTGTCTTGCTGGGGTTCTCTTCTGCCATCAACTTCTTGAGGCTGTCTTTGATGCCCTTCATTTGAGCTTTGTTCTGCACGACGTCTTTGCGAGCGTTCTTGAAGATGATGCGCAACCTCGCTTTTTGGTCTTGGGAGAGATCGAGCTTTTTGGCGATTCGTTTCATCAGCCAACCGTGTCGGTGCATCCGCTTGGCCACTGCGCTTGCGCCGAGACCTAACAGCATGAGGAATGCAAGCCCTCCGAGAATGAGTTTTCCTTTTTTAGATTGAACGGTGTTTCTCATTGTTTCCATAACAACTTCTCCTTATGGAATGCTCATCATATGGAATGAACAGGTTGTGGTTGCGTTTGAGAGTGTTGTGTTCTCTCTGCTGACTACACTTCCCAATCTACAAGAGGTCTTTGAAGAAAGTATGTCGAAGCCGTTCACAAAATGTAAAAAGTGTGAAGACGGTGTAAGTGTTAAGGAGATGATCTAACTTCTTCTCTGAAGGTCTCTCGCGAGCAGCTCCAGCTGGTGCTTGGCCACTTTGGTCTGGATGTTCATCTTGAGGAGACGTTCTCCGGACACTCTCTCCCCTGATATACAGAGAGATGACGGTTCAACTGCATGGATGCAAGAGTGTCAAAGGCAAGCCCTCACTCTTGTTGAAAATCGGGGTTGAGTCCAACTCTCCCAGGTTGCTTTGTCAACTCAAATAGAGATCAGACCGGTGTGTTTTTGTTGTTCGTTTTTCTGGCAAATGATTGTTGACGGTGGGATTTTCTTGTTGTATGCTCTGCGCGTGAACACTTTAGTGAGGTGCCGATAGATGCGGTAATTCTGTGCTTTTTGAAGCTTTAAAAAGCACAGAGTCACGTCTGTCTTTGTGGAGGTTGCTTTGAATGCACTTTTCGCCTCCCCAAACATTTGAAGGTCTGAGATATTTACTCTAGGGAGCTGAGAGTATTTCTCGTGGAGTGGCTTGTTGGTGAGTGTGCATTGTTGTTTTTACAATGAAAGGTTGTTTTGAATGATCGAACAAAGCGAAGAGCTCTTTTATCAACTGAGGGGATTAGGGATGTGTGGCACGGTGTTGCATATTGGTGCTCACCCCGATGATGAAGAGATAGGCATGCTTTCCTACCTGACCCGTAAGTTTGGTGTTCGGGTGGTGTATTGGTCGGCGACGCGTGGTGAAGGTGGACAAAACAAAGCAGGACCATATACAGGTGATGGGCTGGGTATTTTCCGGACATGGGAGAGCGAAGAGGCGCGCAAAGAAGACGGAGGCGAGTGTCTTTTTGGACCTTTTGTCGACTTTGGTTTCTCCAAACATGGACAGGAGGGCTTTGATCGATGGGGGAGAACAGCCTTGGTGCGCGAGCTCGTACGGGCTATTCGCATGTCTCAGCCTCATATCGTAATCTCACGATGGACGGGAACACACATCGATGGACACGGACATCACGAGACAGTCGGGCAGGTCACAGAAGAAGCTTTTTATGCGGCGGCAGATCCCACTCAATTTCGAGAACTTGAAGCACAAGGTCTATACAGTTGGCGACCTCTCAAGCTCTATCTCTCTGAGATGAAGATCGGACATATTATGCCCGGGACGGTCCATCTGTTTGGTGCGTATCAAGAAGAACTAGAACGGCCGGGCGTTGTTCGTATTAACTGTGGTGAGTATGATCCTGTCTCAGGAAAAACATACCAGGAGCGCGCATGGTTAGCATATAACAAGCACCGCTCACAAGCGATGGGATGGCTCCCCGAGCCAGGGGATTTTTACTATTACTTTAGCTTGCTGAAGAGTCTTATCCCCGTCCCTGAGAAAGAAGAGACTTTTTTCGAAGGGTTTGATCCTACGATAACAGGGCTTGCGACTTTGTGTGAAGGCGCTAAAGATGACACAAAAGCTGCGATTGCCGAACAACTCACACTGGCAAAGTCCTCTCTTCAGGTCGCGCTCGAAAACTTCCGCAGCAGTGATCCTCTCGACACAGTCATGCCACTGCTCGATGCTCATATCGCGCTTAAAACGACACAACAACTCATCTCCAACAACCCGACCCTGGATGATGACACCAAAGGTAGCGTCCTCTATTACCTGGAGCAGAAAGTGACGGCGCTGGAGGCTGTCACGATCAATTGCCTCGGCTTACAACTCGAAGCTCTTGGACCCCATCCTCGCACGACTCCTGGCGCAGCGCTGACTCTTGATATGCGCTTGTGGAATCATAGACACATTCCTCTCAATAAGATCGCCTTTGACCTACAGGTTCCAGAGGGTTGGGATTACGAAGCGCGTGACGCTGTGCAGAGTCATTCTTCGAACTCAAACCGTCAGACCTTTGATGTCCAAGTCGCGAAAGACGCTGAACTCAGTTGTCCTTATTGGTTGTCAAAACCACGTGTGAATCCAAATGTCTTCGAGTGGCCGGAGGGAGAACCGAGCGGTCGTCCGATGGAACCCGCTCCTGTTATCGCCCACTGTGAGGTGATATACAAGGGGCATCATTTACATATGCAACAGGCATTCTCCTGTCGTGAGGCGTTCCCCGGTGGATTTCGAGAGCTGGCGGTCAAAGTTGTGGCTCCAATCTCTCTTACACCCAACACAAATCTCGAACTCCTCGCATGTTCATCTTCTGAACAAGTCCAGAGACTCCACATTCATGTTGAAAATAATAGATATGAAACGACAAAGGGCGAACTTTCCATTGTTGTTCCTCCTCATTGGAGAGTCGTTCCAGAGCGTCTGCCCGTTCAATTTGAAACCTGTGGTGAGAGTCAGAATGTGGCCTTTGATGTGCATATTCCAGGGGGGACATCTCCAGGGGATTACACTGTTGAGGTGCATCTTGACAGTGAAGGTCGAACATATCGGACATTTGCAGAGCCAGTGCGGATGGCGGCGCCTGGGCTGACTGAGCACTCGGCGAGTAAGTGTGTCGAAGAGACATTTATCCTGACGACGGCTGATATAAAATTCTCTATCCTGGATATCCGTTTTGTCTCCGGCTTGCGTTACGCTTACCTCGAAGGAGTGACCCAAAAGATCACAGATGTCTTGGAGGCTTTTGGTATCCGATGCGAAAAGTTGACGGATCGAGAGCTCGCGACAGTTGAGCTCAGTGTGTACGACGCGATCATCGTTGGTCAGAACGGGTATCTGGTCCGCGAAGCCATCAAGAAGTATGGACAAAGACTGCTCGATTATACATTCAATGGTGGCACGTTAATCGTCGAATTTCAGGGGTACGCATATCAAAATCAAGAGAACGCGCCGTATCCCTTTACATTCACGAAGCCACGGGATCGGGTTGTCAACGAGAACGCCGAGGTCACGTTGCTCAACCCCGAACACTTTCTCTTTCAGTATCCAAACCAGATCACGAGCGAAGATTTTGAACGTTGGGTGACGGACAGAGGGCTCTACTTTTTTGGAGAGTGGGACTCTCGCTACACGCCATTGATGTCTTGCGCAGACCCCGGAGAATCCCAGAAAGAGGGTGGGTTGTTGCTCGCTCATTATGGGAAGGGGACATTTTTGTACAACGCCTATTCATTTTTCCGGCAGCTTCCTGCGGGGGTTCCGGGAGCGTTGCGTTTGTTCGCCAACATCTTGGCGCTCCCAGATGCCCGCATTCGAGAACGGATGAAGGTTTTGCAGAGTGTCGATATCTTCGAATCTCTATCCGAGACAGAGTTACGCGCAGTCGCACGGCAGGTGTCGGAAAGATGGGCCGAGCAAGATGAAATCATCTGTCATAAGGGCGATCAAGGTGACTCCTTGTACATCGTTTACGCCGGCGCAATTGATATCGTCAACGAGGAAGGGCGCGTCGTGTACTGTGCAGGGCCAGGCGAATGTATCGGAGAACTTGCCGTCTTGTGTGACATCCCTCGTACCGCGATGATGAAAGCCCACAGGCAAACACAACTCCTCGAACTCAAAAGGGAGTCCGTCAACGCTCTGCTCGATCTCTATCCAAAGATGGCCCGCGAATTTATCCAAGTGCTTGTGCACCGTTTGTACGTCTCAGGAGATGACAAGTGAATATCGGAATGATGTGCCATTCCAGCCTGGGGGGGAGCGCCCGGGTGGCCACGGAACTTGCGATGATGTTGGTCCAGAGGGGCCACAAGGTGTGGATCTTTTCGAAAACACCGCCTGTCACACAGCTTATGCGACATCCCAATCTGCGTCTCTGCTCGCTCCTGCCGATACCTGACGACACATACGATCATGCTGTTTTGCGTACTGAGTGGAGTGCAGACGAGCAGGAAGTGTTTGTGCAGAAGTTGTGTGCAGCGATCCGCAAAGAACGCATCGAGCTGCTACATTTTCACTACGCGCTTCCTTTTGCGGACATCGCAAAACGCGTGCGAGAGCGCCTTGGTTTCGTGGGGCCGAAGATTGTTGGTACGCTCCATGGTACAGACGTGACAAAGCTGGCAAAGGTACCTTCTTTGGCCAAGCAAGTGGGCGAAGCGTTGGGAACTGCTGACGTTGTCACGACGGTCTCTCATGCACATGCCAGGCTCTCACAGATGTATCTGCCGACACTCACTCCCCCCATTGTGATCCCGAATTTTATCGATGTGCAGCGCTTCTTTCCTTCTTTACGACGTGCTCAAAACCAACCTCTTGTCGTGCTCCACGCTTCCAATTTCCGAGCGATCAAGCAGCCTCTGGTTGTCGCGAAGATCTTTCTGGGGTTGCAAGAAAAGCTAAAGGCCGATGTCCAATTGCAATTGATGGGGACAGGGCCTGAATTACACAGTACGATTGACTTTCTCAAGCGGGCAGGGGTGGGAGATAAAGTCAAAGCGCTGGGGTTTCGTACCGACGTGACGGGCGCTTTTCAGGAGGCTGACCTTGTCGTGATCGCGAGTCAATATGAGAGCTTTAGTCTCGTCGCGCTCGAAGCAATGGCGTGTGGTACACCTGTCCTTGCGCCTGCTGTCGGTGGTATCCCTGAAGTCGTCAAAAATGGCGATACTGGAGCCTTATACAGACCCAATGACATCGATGAAGCTGTCCATCAAGGCGTCGGCCTGTTGTCCTGCCAGCGAGGTCGTGAGCGTCTTCGTTGGCTCTCAGCACTTCACGCCCGTGACTTCGACGCGGAGCGAGTGATCCCACAATATATCGATATATATCGACATCTTCTTGCTATTCGGGAGCCTCTACTGGCTTCGTCACCCATTGTCGTGGAGTCTGTTTGATGAGGGCCCTTAGCCAACTTTTACACAGTCCGAAAGATCTCGATTTTTTACAAACACGTGGCGTCTTTGTCGAGCTTGAGACGTTTTTGTCGGAGCTGAAGCCTGTAACTCTTTGCTCTACACTTCGTCCTCTTGAGACGTCCGAGGATACACCCAAGCGTCAGCTCGTGTGGGCAGGGCAGCAATTGTACGTCGATTACCGGTGCTCTGTCGTCAGCAAGTTGCTCCTCCTGGACGCGCTCAATCATCAGCCCGGCGTGACGCCTTTTTTTGTCGGTGCGGATACGGATCGTTCAGGCTCTGACAAGGCGATTACGACGATTCAGTGGCCTCTACCTGACGCCGTTGGTAATATCCGGGTCGCTGCACCGCGTGCCGCAAAGCATACGGAGACGCGTTTCGTGATGAGCGCGTTTGCACAACGGCAAGAAGCGATGCGCAAGCTGGAGATATATCTTCGTCAAACGGTCGAGAACTTTCAGGCTGTGGCGTCTCGCTTTGAACGCCTCAAGCAGATCTTCCTCGATGAAACCGAGATGACCCTCGCAACATTAAACGCAAAGATCACACGCTTGTTGATGGATCACCTGCGATTGCGACTTCCTCTGTTTTTCCTCTCGTCATTTTTAGAAGATGGGTGTCTAACGGCGAGTCTCAATCAGTGGCTTCGTCATCGAGACGCTTGTATTGCCGCATTTAACGAGGCTATCGATGAGTTGAGGCGATATGATATCAATCCTGTGGTCAAGCCATTGCCGGAAGATTACCTGCCGCTCAATTACTCATGCCCTGAAGATAACTCACGATGCAGACTCTCCTACGAACGACAAGGGAACGAGCATTTTGCTGTTGGCAAGAATCGTGCGGGGAAAGTGTATCGTTTCTCTTTGGGGCAGGGGGAATTGTCTCTTGATGAACTCGATCAGACAGGGCGTTGGAGTCCTGATGTTTGTTTTCCGGTCTTTTTGAACAGGCATGTTTCAGGCTGTGTTGTGGGGAAAAGTTCGGCTCTGTATGGTCTGGTGATGAACCGGGTGCTTGAAAGAGGACTTGGTGAGCGCCCTGTTCCCATGATTATCCCCGATCTTGTCGAGGAGATTGAGATACCGTCACATGAGAGTGTGTTGTTTGATTATTTGACCCAGACGACACATTGATCCAAACACAAGGAAAGGAGAGGCATCCTTCCTTTCGTGGCTCGACACGCAGCGCCGAACCACAAGGGGCTTGCTGCCTTTGTGTCACATGAAAACGAAAACCACCTCTGTCACTCCAAATCACTCATCTTTGCTTCAGGATATGCTTGCGGGGCCGATCGTTGCGGTTCTTTCGGCGGGCTTGATTTCGGGGATCATCACGACGATTTTTACGATCTCGCTTGTCAGCTTGATCTTTAGCGGTAAGCTCGCGAAGTTTGTCCCCTACGGCGTCGGTTGGTTTTTGGTGGGGGCTGTGGTGCTAGGGCTGTGGATCGCGCTCTCTAGCTCCTACCGAGGGAACGTCGCATCTCCACAAGGCAAGCCCGCGGTCGTGTTGGTCTTGTCGGCGGCGGCGATATCGGCGAGTGTGAATGCCGTGCAATTGCTGCCAACAGTCTGTATGCTCATCGTCGTGACGTCTCTGGTGACGGGGATCTGCTTGTATTTGTTAGGTTACTTTCGGATGGGGAACCTGACGCGATTTATCCCTTTCCCTGTGATCGGTGGATTCCAGGTTGGGACGGGTTGGTTGATCGTCGTCGGTGCGTTCTCCGTGCTCACTGGACACAAATTGAGCATCGCGAATCTCGCGACCTTGTCGACGCCGGAAATGCTTTGGAGGTGGGTCCCTGCTTTATTGTATGCCATCGTGATGTTGTTGGTGTTGCGTTACAAAGCTCACTTTATGTCGTTGTTTGTGTTGTTACTGGGAGGGATCCTCTTGTTCCACCTTGTCGTGTGGGGGATGGGGGCATCGTATCTCGAACTTCGTCAGGCTCGGTGGCTGTTGGGTCCTTTTCCAAAGGGGAGTTTGTGGCAGCTTCCGACGATGCAACATGTCTCTTGGGGGGCGATATCTTCTCAGACACCGACGATTCTCGTTGTCGTCTTATTTGCGGCGACGGACGTGTTGTTGAACGCTGTCGCAATTGAGGTCGCGACAGAAGAACGACTCGATTTGGATCAGGAGCTGAAGTCAACGGGCCTTGCCAACTTTGCATCTGGCTGGGTTGGAGGACTGACCGGTTACTGTGCGATCAGTTTATGTTTGCTCAACCATAAGATCGGCGCAAGTAGCCGATTGACTGCTGTGATGAGCGCTGTTGTCTGCGGGGTCTTTTTGCTGTGGGGGATCCCGCTGCTCGATTATTTTCCCGTGCAGGTGTTGGGTGGACTGCTTTTGTTTATTGGTTTCTCCTTCATGAAAGAGTGGTTGTGGGGAGGTTGGTCTCGTCTTCACACGATTGACTATCTCTTGTTGCTCTTGATCCTCGTCTTCATCGCGAGCTGGGGGTTTCTCGAAGGAGTGAGTGCTGGGCTGCTCATCGCAATGGCGATCTTTATCGTCAATTATAGCCGGACCAACGTGATCAAGTTGGAGCTTTCTGGAGCTGAGCTTCGTAGCAATCGAGAACGTCGCCCTGAAGAAACTCTCGTGTTGGACGAGAAAGGTCAACAGATCCACGTGATGAAGTTACAGGGATTTGTGTTCTTTGGGACTGCCAATCATTTGCTCGAACAGTACAGGGATTTGTTTGAAACAGAGACTGGACGCAAGCTTCCTCTTCGTTTTGTGATCCTCGACTTTCGTGCGGTTACGGGGATCGACTCATCGGCGACAGCCAGCTTTCGTCAGATGATTCAATCTTCTTCTGCCTATGAAACCCAGCTACTTTTTGCGAACGTCTCCGAAGATATCGGGCGTATTTTGGACGCACAGGGGCTGCGGGCCACCACACTCTCGCTGCTGGGTGACAAAACCCATCTCAACGATTGTTTGGAGTGGTGTGAGGAGCAGCTTCTCCTGGAAGCCAGTCACACCGCCCCAAAAGAGCACTCCTTCGCGTTGGTGCTGGCGGACATGTTTCGGGAGGAAGATGTCGAACATTTCCGCGATGTGCTCATTCGCAAAGAGTTCGCAGAAGGTGAAGTCCTTTTCACGGAGAACGCAGAGAGTGACGCGTTGTACTTTATCGAAAAAGGTCAAGTCGCTGCCTGGATCTCCAATCCATTTGGTCAGCAAGAGAGGATTCGGAGCTTTGGTGTTGGCGCGATTATCGGTGAAATGGGTTTGTACACACAGGCACCACGCTCTGCGACTTTGATCGCCGTCGAAGACTCCGTATTGTTCCTCCTAACAAAAGAAACCCTCGATCAGCTCGAAAAAGAGCAGCCACTGTTGGCGAGTTCATTTCACCATTATATAGCCCGCGTGTTGGCCGAACGTCTGGGACAGGCCAACAATGTACTCAAATTTTTGCTCAAGTGAAGGAAGGTTGTACCATGTCGTCATTTTCCGTTGTGATATTTGCCTCCGAAAATATGACACGCCGCTATCCAATGCGTTGGTTGCGGATCGCTCTTTGCAAACAATTACTCTCTTCCGAACACATTGAGATCAAAGGGCTCTTTATTGATCGTCCTCCTGCGGCGCCTGCCAAAAGCTTGGAGCGTTATAAGAAAAAATACGGTGAAGAAGCGTTTTATCAATTTTTGGAGCTGCAAGCTCTTGAGCCATCGGACACAGAGACACCATTTTCGTATGTCGATGCCTGTCAGGCCTTGGACATTCCTTGCTATGAGATGGATCTCAATTCGGATGAGACTCACGCGCTGCTCACGGAGCTTCAGCCTGATCTTGGGGTTTTGTTTGGTTGTCGGATCTTGCACGAGTCGATCGTCGATGCCCCGACCTTTGGGACGCTTAATTTTCACGCAAGAGATGCTGAGAAGTTCCGTGGAGGAGGTGCTCTGGGGTACTGGGAGCTGCTCGAAGATGAGCGTGATATCCAGATCACGATCCACCGTGCAGTGGCGAAGGTCGATGCTGGACAACTCCTTACGACATCTCGTCTTGAGATCGAGCCTTGTGACACACTCGAAAGTCTCCTGTTAAAGACGGTCATCCGAGGCGTCGATGTCTACGCGCAAAGCATCATTCGTTTTGCCGAGGGACATCGAGAGATGAGTCCACAACAGACGGAACAGGCGAAAACATATCGACGTGACCTGCTCGCAGAAACTTTCTTTCGTAAAGAGCGCCAACAAGTCCTCTCCCAAATGGATCGTTATCGGGATAAAAAACTTCCGGAACTGTGGGCTCCTGCCCCCAAACAAGTGACACCTACACAACCTACAGTGTTTATCTTGTCCTACCCGCTCATTGCCAATCATCCGAGTCATCCGACAAACATCCCGTACGAAGTGTTCGTCGGTCAATTGCAGTGGCTTCAACGTTACTTTCGATGTATTTCGTTGTCGGACGCCTTGAAGCAACTTCGAGGAGAGGATGTGCCCAGCGACAATGGGATCTCCTTTGTGCTTACATTGGATGGAGGGTTTGCGCAGGATAGTGTCGTGGTCCTTCCTTTTCTTCGTGCTTTCGAGCTACCTGCGACGTTGCTTGTCTCTCCTCAGTCTATCGAAGACTCTAGAACAATGTGTGGACAAGCGCTCTTCGAGTGGGAGGCTCTCTATGCGGAGGTCGAGCGTGCTAGTTTGGATGTTGGGTTGCTCTCACCGACACACTTTGATCATGAACAACTCGATTCATTCGACTTTGTAGGTGAGCAAACGTTGTTGGAGAGTTGGCTTCGTCGCAAGTGTGAGGTCGCAGCGCTCCCGTACAAATGCAACAAGGACATACCCGAAGGGCCAGGAATATGGCTTCGCACTCATGAAGCACCAAATACGCCAGCGCATTTTGATGGGCGTCAGTTGGCTCGTATCGTTGCGCCTTCGTCTGTTGGGGAGCTTGCTGAGAGGATCGAGGGGATGTTCTGGTAGAACTGTATCATCTGATTGGGCCCATCGTGAGGACGCCCATTTCGTAACCTCAGTGGTCCTCTCGCGAAAAGGACATACGCTATCGAGGTTGGACACAAGGCCCGACCCTACGGGGAAAAATGCAATGTCATGCTCATGCGCTTACTTCGCGAGAGGACCACTTAGGCCATCGGATGGAAAAAAGGATACAGAAAAAGAAAGGTCCGCAGAGGTTGTTGCTGAAGCCCCAAGCATCGTGATGCGTCGTTGCAATAGCGCTGCGATTGCGCCTTCTCATGCAAGGCCTGAGACTCCATCACCGACCCTCTTACGTACGCTTTTTTCCATCCAACGGCCTTATTCCATCCTGGAAATCTTTCGATTTGGGAGCGATGTACACCTTGTCAATACTCGAATTTTTCGGGCATTGGCACATGTCTGGTGTTCCGTTTGACAACCATTGTGGGGTATTGTACAAAAAGCAATCGCCGACCCAATTGGAATTTGATACTTACTTCGTTGTGGGAGTAGTGTATCAACTCCCTTTGGGGATCCCTCAACCCTTGTGCCCTATATAGGAAAGTCCATGTCCGCTGATATCTCTAACGAACCTTGCCCTTGTGGTGGAGGTTTATTCACTCGTTGTTGCCAACCTATTCTTCGGGAGCATAGTAAGGCTCAAACAGCAGAGCAGCTTATGCGTGCACGTTACACTTCATTTTGTAAGCAAGATCTAGACTTTCTGCTCAAGAGCTATCTCACGACCAAGCCCAAAGAAACGATCATCACTAACTTCAACAAAATGTTTCGCGAACGAAGTTGGGTCCGCTTGGAGATTCAAGAGTGTGTCGATGGTCTTGCGTCCGACCAGACAGGGATTGTTCAGTTTCTCGCGGTGTACACGACACATGATGACCCTGAGACAGAGCAATGGGCTCATGAGCGCTCATCATTCACAAAAGAAGAGGATGGGTGTTGGTATTTTCGAAGCTCTGAACGACCCACCTAAAGTATGAAGAAAGTGTAAAAGAGCTTTCGTCGTTGGGGTGTGGTGTTTATGCTCATGTGAGGCATGTATGGTTTCAAAAGGAGGCATCCCACATGGCGCAATTACTATTGATCGAAGACGACATCGCTCTTGCAGAGACAACGTGCGAGTATCTGGAGAACTTTGGTTTCTCTGTTCGTCATGCTGCAGATGGACAGGCCGGCCTCGACGCAGTCGAGGCGCAACTTCCAGAGCTTATCCTGCTCGACTTGATGCTCCCTCATGTCGATGGTTTGGAGATCTGTCGAAGACTGCGCGCTGATGATGAGACCAAATCCGTTCCCATCCTGATGCTGACTGCGAGAGACGATGAAACCGATCGCGTTGTGGGCCTGGAGTTGGGGGCCGATGATTATCTCAGCAAGCCATACAGTCTTCGTGAACTCGTTGCCAGGATTAGAGCGATCCTAAGGCGTGTTGAGATGATGCAGAGCGAGACGCTTGATGCCCCAAAAGATGCGCCTGTGCCCTCCGAAGATATCATCCATTTCGAACACCTCACCATCAATCGTCTGTCCCGCTTTGTCGAATTATACGAGCAGTCTATTGAGTTTACTGCGACCGAGTTTGAGCTGTTGTGGTTGCTCGCGACGCGACCCGGACAGGTGCTCAGTCGTGAACAATTACTCGATCAAGTCCGTGGTCGCGAATTTGAAGTTTTTGATCGTTCAATCGATGTACACATCAGCAAGCTGCGAAAAAAACTCGAAAAAAATCCCAAACAACCAACGCTGATCAAGACCGTATGGGGTGTCGGCTATCGTTTTGAGCCCGAGACCCTGAAGGAAGAGAGTTGATGTTCCGCGGAAAGCATCGCCATAAACGAAGGCATCGAAAACACCGAAAAAAACATGGCTGCAAAAGGGGTCTACTCAAACACCTGTATCGCACACTGAAAGAATGGATCACTGCGCGGCTATATCGGAAGATGGTGTTTGGTTTCTTTGCCGTTTTGATCGCGCTGTTGATCTTTGCGACGGCGATCGTCGGCTGGATCTATGGTCGGCATATGAGAGCCCTGATCAGACAACGATTCATGGCCCAAACGCTGATCGAGGTCGAACACCTTCGTAGCGATCTGATGGCTGTGAAGAAAGTCTCTACAAGACCTGCACTGCGGCCTGTTCAAAAAGAGAAGGTGCCATTTTCATCGAGAAAGGCACAATACGATCCTTGGGTTCCTGTGCTCAAAAGGCGGATGAAGGAGACCGCGCTGTTGCTTGGCGCGCGGGTCAGCATCAAGCTCCCTGACGGTCGATGTTTATTACAAGCACAACCTCCCAAAGGCTTGATCTACAAACACGAAGATATTGTGCGTGGAGGGTGGGGGAAATCCCACTGGCGAATCAAACCGAAATCCCTCACAATGCATCGGCTGGGTGCGCTCTCTCGTGTGCGCTTCCACTCGTCTCGTGACGGTCAATGCCTTTACATGAAGGGAGGACGATGGAAACGACACTGGCATCGTAAGCGCCTTCAAAAAAGTGGTCTTTTGCGGACCTATCCTATCCTCGGTGGCCAACTTCGAGTTACCTATCATCTGCTCTCGCCCTTTCCCAAAAAAGCTGGCGGGATCTTATTTGGTGTCTATCTGTCCATGTTGTTTCTCGGGACCGCATTGCTCACTGTGCCTCTTAGTCGGAATATCACACAGTATTTGAGAGAGCTGCGTGAATCTGTTCAAAAGATTCAACAGGGAGATCTCGA
Source organism: Deltaproteobacteria bacterium (assembly GCA_002731275.1). Classification (GTDB taxonomy): domain Bacteria; phylum Myxococcota_C; class UBA6777; order UBA6777; family UBA6777; genus UBA6777. The sequence goes on from PCBK01000034.1 coordinate 29,895, forward strand.
CCAAGAGGTCATCGTAAAGGGACACGATGAAGTCAGTGATCTCGCCCTCGCTATCGAAGATATGCGTGTATCTCTTGAAACCCTCAGCAAAGAGCGAAAGGCTTTGTTGTCAGACGTCTCCCACGAGATACGTACGCCACTTGCGCGGATTCGCACTGTCGCAGAGTCGATCGCCGATGGTCTGATGAGAGAACCTGAGCGTTTGACAAAGGCGATGGATGGGATCTGTGCACAAGTCGATGAGGTCGGTCAATTGCTCGGTGATTTGATCGATATTGCGCGCTTTGAGTTGCCCGACCAGCGATTGGATTACACAACAGTCGATCTACAACAGGTCCTCAAAGAGATGCTCAGTCACCTCGAACCTGCCACCAACAGTCACTCCCTTCAGTTACACCTACCTTCCAAAACCCTCCCGCTGATCGAGGTGGATTTGCGACGCTTTCGTCAGGTCGTGAACAATATCCTCCAAAACGCCATCCGCTATTCACCTGAGGGAGGCACTGTGAGCGTGGATGTCCATTACGACGAAGATGAGGACATGATGTGTCTTGAGATCAGCGATCAAGGTCCAGGGATCCCAGAGGAAGAGCGTGAGAAGATCTTTGAGCGTCTATATCGCGTCGATCCATCCCGTTCAAGACAGACTGGCGGGATGGGTTTGGGGCTCGCGATTACAAAGAAGATCGTCCAGGCACACGGTGGGGAGATTGGTGTGAAAGACGCGCCTAGTGGGGGGGCGTTGTTTTGGGTGATGCTCCCTGTTGGACGAGAGGAGCCATAGGGGACTGGGGATTGACCCTTGTGATTCAGCGATGTATACCTCATAGGCGAGATTGTTGCGTTGTTGATTCATCTTTGCTTGGGGAACATCATGTCGTCCAAAAAACAGAAGCCATCCTCACAATCCTCGTCTTCTGCTGCACCTGAACAGGTCAAAGCTGTCGTAGAGCCATTCCCAAATGCGTTCCTCATTACGTTGGTCGTCGCTGTGATCGCGGGACTTGGTGGGAGCTGGTTGTTCCGACCCAAAGCGACAAGCACACCCCCAACACAGCGCAATCGTGCGAATGTGCTTGATCCTGCGAATGGTACCTCCAACGGGGCCACAGCCGCGCCGAAAAACCTCAAAGACAAACTCAAACAACTCGATGACGCGAGGCGCGCAAATGAGAAGCGTCTCCAAGATATGCAACAAAGACAAAGTGATGTAGAGATGCGCTATCAGGCGCTCAAAAAGCGAGAAGCTTCCAGCCAAAAACAACTCGCAGGCCTGTTGAAACGCGAGAGACTTCGACAAAAACGAGAAACAGAGGGGCGGAAGAAGCTCGCGACACTTCAAAAGCAAAATGTCGAGCTTTCACAACGCCTGCAACAGGTGAGAGAACAACAAGAGCGCTCACAAAAGGAAGCGGCGCAATTTGCACGAGCATTCCAGACATTGCAAAAGAAGACCCAAAATCTCCCTCAATTACGCGCTCGTGTCGTCAAAATGATGCAGGAGATGAAGACAAACAACAAACAAACACAGCAACAACTGCAGCGCCTCTCGAAGCTCGATTTGGGACTCAAAGATGTACGCAAGCAGACACGTTTGCTGCGAGGTGTCCAACGAGATCAACAGGGAAAAATGAACGCCCTCGCCCAAACTGATCGGACGCTGGCGGCCAAACTCAAAGGTGTGCAAAAGACTGTTGGGGCGCTCTCTACAGACTTCCAAAAACAACAACTGCGGACTGTAAAGCAAGCCCATAAGCTCGCAACGTTACAAAAGATATTGCTACCTCTGCCCAAACAACTCAAGCAGGTCAAAGAAAACATTCAGCGCCATCAAAAGGGACTCTTACTCGCTTCGAAAACACTGCGGGCACTACACTCACAATCCCTCAAGCTCTCCAAGCAATTGACTGACCACAAACAACAGATCAAGAAGATCGGTAAGACCGTCCCCTCCATGCAGGGCACACTCAAAAAGTTGACCAAGAAAGTCGATCAGCACCAAGGGAAGCTCAAGAAAGTCGGTCAGATCGTAGAACCCATGCAAAAGCAGATCTTGTTTTTGCAGCAAAAGACACACTGGGTGACCAAACAGATCCATACGCTTGACCAAAGGAGCCACAACTCCGAACAAAACCTCGCCAAGTTGCGCTCCAAGTTAAACCCACTGCTCTCACAGCTCAAGACATTGCGCAAAACGAGCGCTACCTTTTCCCATAAAATCAACGCTCTCGACAAACAAATCAAAGCCCTTAAGCGTCAATTTGATCGCCCCATTGGAAATGGCTTTGATCCTGGCAACCTCCGTAAATAAGAACGACATATGAAAGACATGACAACCTCTGCTTCTATCACCCACATGACACTTACTCTACCTGAAGAACTCCGCACTCGTGAACCCCTTGAGATCGGTGGTGTCGTGTGTGATCCACCTGTCATCCTCGCGCCCATGGCCGCTGTGACCAACCCTCCATTCCGTCTGATTTGTCGTGAGATGGGGGCTGGGATGGTTGTGACGGAGATGGTCTCAGCCCGTTCACTCGTCAATGAACCTGTCAAGCAACGTTGGCGTCTCGATATCCGCGAAGATGAACATCCTGTCTGTGTACAGCTTTTTGGCGGTGATCCTGACGAAATGGCGAGGGCTGCGGCGCTTGTCGAAGATGTCGGTGCTGATATGGTCGACATCAACATGGGCTGTCCTATGAAGAAGGTCGTCCAAAGTGGCTATGGCGCTGCGCTGCTCAAAGATCCCGGAAAAGTCGAAAGAATGGTCAAGGCGATGACGGACGCTGTCGATATCCCTGTGACTGTGAAAATGCGGGCTGGTTGGGAAGATACCAACGCCTGTGACGTCGCGAGAGCTGTCGAGAATGGCGGTGGAGCAGCCGTAACCATTCATGGTCGTACAAGACAAGATATGTTTGAGGGGCTGCCTGATCTGGACATCATCGCGACGTTAAAAGAAACAGTGGCGATCCCAGTCATTGGTAATGGTGACGTGAGGGACGTGCAGAGCGCCAGAGAGATGTTGATGAAGACCAGCTGTGACGCCGTGATGGTCGCACGTGGTTGTATGGGCTATCCCTGGATTTTTCGTGAATTGGCTGCGGCTTTTTCAGGTCGTCCGATCCCAGGCGAGCCAGACATCGAAGAGCGACGACGTGTGATGTTCCTCCATCTCGATTTGTATATGGAGACCTATGGGTTACGCAAGACGATGTTGGAGATCCGCAAACATCTTTTGTGGTACTTCAAGGGGACGCCAGGCGAGAGAGAGCTGAAGCGACGCTTCTCTTCGTTTGTCGATGTGTCTTCTGTAAGGGGTGCGATTGAGGCGGCGATAGAAGCCTGTCTTTGTACTGATGAGGTGGTGACCTTTCCTCGTGGGTTAAAAAAACATCCAAACCGTCGACAAGCAGAGAAAAAATGTGCTTGAGGTAAGTGGAGGGATGGAGGTTCAAAGGTTTGGGTGAAAAAGTAGGGTGTGATATTTTGTGTCCTCAGGGGAAAGAGTAGATATCCAGAGCGCCCAAACAAATGTCTCTTGTGGTTTCGTAGGCATCTTGAATTGGTGAGGCTAATGAACCTTGTCCATGATATGGGTGTTCTATATCCCTCGACATTGTGGAAGTTTGAATATGAAGTATCGCCCTGATATTGATGGATTACGTGCGATCGCGATCATCCCTGTTGTAGTGTTTCATGCCTCTCTGCCTGTTTTCTCCTCCAATGTGGGAGAAGACGCTGTCGGTTTTCTCTCAGGCGGCTTTGTTGGGGTGGATATCTTCTTCGTGATATCAGGTTTTTTGATCACCTCGTTGATATGGCAGGAGGTCACAGCGGGGACATTCTCGTTTCTTCGCTTTTATGAACGTCGAGCCCGTCGGCTATTACCGGCATTATATGCGATGATGCTCACCTCGTTGGGGCTTGGTGTGTGTCTGTTATACGCTGATGAGATGAAAGCCTTGGCAGCGTCTGTGTTTTCTGCGCTTTGTTTTGCGGCGAATATTCACTTCTTTATGGAGGTCAATTACTTCGCGTCATCTGTCGAGTTCATGCCGATGTTGCACAATTGGTCGTTGGCTGTGGAGGAACAGTTTTATGTGTTGTGGCCTTTTGTGCTCTTTGCGGGATGGTCACTGACTCACAAATTCAAGAGGCGAAGGCTGGCGTTTTGGGCGGGGGGTGCGCTCATTCTTTTGTCATTTGGGGCTTCAGTGTGGGGTGTGTTGTCTGCACCGAGTGCTGGATTTTATTTCTTGCCATTTCGTCTCTGGGAGCTCGCGGTTGGAGGGTTGTTGGCGTTTGTGATGATCGAGTACGAAGAGGCAGTCACCACGAGTATCTCAGGGTGGAGAGGGGAGCTTTCGTTCTGGGTGGGCTGTGTGGGGATGTGTCTGCCGATGTTTGTCCTCGATCACACCTCTTCTTTTCCTGGGTTTCATGCGCTGCCTGTGGTCTTTGGCGCTGTGCTCGTGCTCGCCTCAGGAGGCCAACCTGGACATCGTTCCAGTCGCCTTTTGACTGTCGGGCCGCTCGTTTGGATTGGCAAAATCTCGTACAGTTTGTATTTGATCCACTGGCCACTGTTTTCGTTTTTTCGGATCTACAGACAGAGGACGTACCTGCTTTTGTGGGAAGGGCTGAGCTTGATATGTCTTTCCATTGTGCTGGCTGTCTGTAGCTACCATTTGATCGAGAATCCTGTTCGCTACAGAGCGTCTCGGTCTTTTGTCTTTCACTTTGCAGCCTCTGGTGGTGTGTTGCTCATGTTGCTCTCTGTGGGAGTGTTGTACGCAGGAGGGGTCTCTTTACGCAAACCGATGCCTACGTATGCGAGAAGCCACAAGGTGATGTGGCGATGGCCATGTCAGGAGCGTTTGGTGAAGGGGTTGGCCTCACAAAAGGTCTGCATCTTCGGCGAGTCTTGGGAGACTGCGAAGAAGCGGATTGTGCTGTGGGGGGATTCACACGCCGAGCATTACGCTCCGCTTGTGAAGCGAGCGCTCGCAGGACGTGATATGTCCGTGCTGTTGTGGAAGAGAAGTCCTCCTCATATCGATCACATTGGCGTCAAAAGATGGCTGAAGGGTTCATTGGCGTTTTCACAGGCTGCGGGGAAAAGGCACGAAGAGATGCTTCGTTGGCTTCGGACTCATCACCGAAAAGTCGATATGCTGCTCCTCGCAGGTGCGTGGACTGGGTATGTGAAAGATCTATTCGTGCATAATTGGCGCAAAAGGAGCCGGGAGCGTGGTCGTTTCTTGACAATGAAGGGGCTCTCCACGTTGATCGGCAAGTTAGACGCAAAGCTACCTGTGTTCATCTTCGCTGAGATCCCTCGTCCAAACGTCAGGTTGGTTCGTTGTGTGTTCGAAGATGTGCGGAGGAGCAATCCATTGTGTAAAGGGCTCCCTCGTGCTCGGATTGACCGTTGGCATCAGCCGATGAACGCTGCTCTGCAGCGTTTGGTCATGCGCTTTAAAAATGTGCGTATGCTCAACGCCGTCGAGAAACTGTGTTCAAAACAGCGCTGTCCAGTGTTTGTGCGTGGACGGATTCTGTACAGCGATGCCAACCATCTGAGGCGAAATTTTCGCAAAGATGAGCTGGATGTATTGGTGGGGAAGTTGGGGTTGCGAGAGATGTTATTGCAGGTTTTGAAGGGGGGTGTATGAGGCGGGTTAGGCCAAAAGATGAAAAAAGGAATACGTGAGGGCTTGGGTGAAGGCGAGCAAGTTCGCCGTTCGTCGTTGGCAGAGCGTTGCTATGCCGCCTCCTCACGCCTGCTTGCTGGCTCTTGAGCCTGCGCCCCTACGTATGCTTTTTTCGATCTTCTGACCTTAGAGTTTGATGTTGGCGTTTTTCAGCTCTGCTTCGTACCACTTGGCGATCGAGTACCTGACGACGTAGCGTCCATTCTCTTGATCGACGAGCACATGAGAGATGTGTTCATGTGTTCGCAGCAAAGTGGCGCGTGAACGGGCTTCACGTCCGCTCTCGAAGCTCTCTTTTTTCTTGGACCAGTAACCTTTGACTCGTTGACGTTTCATCTTGGAAACTCCGTTTCGTTTGGGTGTAGAGCTTCCCTGCATCGCAATCCGCACGGGTGCATGTCTTGTTTGTGTGGTGGAGCTGGTGTGGATTGGATGGGGGAGGCTGACAAAGAGATGAGTGGGTTGTGGATCCGTGCCCTGAAAAGTCGCGCATATGTTTGGACTTTTTACTTTTTGAGATGACGGGCATGTCGACGGACGACGCGGATCATCTGGACTCACACGTATGGGGTATCAGCACATCATTCCCATCACTGAGAGTTACATGAACTCAGTGACGTTTTTCTCGACTATCAAAGTCGGAGAAACAGATGCGCGATCCATTTGTGGAGGGATAACTCATCACTCTCCCAGGCCTCCTATGTTGTTGGATCTCGACGATCCTGTTGGGTTGAGGGGGGACGCAGATCTTTACTTTGGATCTTGCGTTTGCAGTCAACATACGTGTGAAGGTGTTGTGGGGTTCATTCTTTTTCTCTCCACTGGCCTGAGGTATGGCTTGACGTTCGCTGGTCTTTTCTCTACCATCAAGGGCCATTGAACTGGAAACCAAGAGAATGAGCCGATTGAAGCGATAAAGTGGGCTTTTGAGAAAACGGAGGTGTGAAGCTGATGGCCGCGCGTGCGAAGATGATATCCAGGATATGTTTGGTCCTTTTGTTGGGGATCGTTGTAGGTTGGGGGTGCGACAGTAAGCCCACAAAAGGCATTTTTCGACTGAAGGTCAAAGTGGCGAATATGGAGGGACAAGGAATCGCTGACGCAAAGATCATGGTCAATGGCGAATCCGTAGGTTCGACAGATGAGACTGGTGCGTATCTCGGGAGTATCAAGGGCTCCGTGAATGCCAAGGTCAAGATCACCATCTCAAAAGGTGTTTCGAAGACGACAACCACCCAACGCCTCAAAGCCAAAAAGATCAAGGGACGTTGGCGTACTGTAGACGTTATCGTCGATACGACCATCGACGCAGCGTCCTCGGCACCTCCTGTTGCTGCTGCGGAGCCGGTCAACGTCGATGCAGGCGAACCCAAAACTGACGTTGTCGATCCTCCTGTGCGACGTCGTGTTGTTGAGCGACGTAGAGCACCTGTTTATAGAAGACGATATGTCCCAAGACGTCGATATGTCCCAAGACGTCGATATGTTCCAAGACGTCGATATGTTCCAAGAAGGCGTCGTGTGATTGTCAGACGATATGTCCCAAGACGTCGAATCGTTGTCAGAAGATTTGTCCCAAGACGTCGAAAAGTTGCGATGGTCCGTCGGATTGTCCCGCCACCAGTGAGACGGGTTATTGAGCGTCGTTTGCCACCTCCGCCACGTATCGATCGCCGACCTCCTCCTCCCCGCGTGAGCGCAAAGAAGGTGCTCAAGTTAAAGCCCAAGTGTCTTCGTCGGTATCGTCGCAGACGTTCTCGTGTTGTGTTGTTGACGGCGACTGCTGGGACGACCCTTCGTTTGAAGGGAGACCACTGTAACGTGTCGTTGGCGAAACTTCGCGCAGGGCAAGTGATTGAGATCAAGCTGCCTGTTGGGCCATTTCATCGAATTAACGCGACAAAAGGTAGCTTGACACAGAACAAGGTCTTTCAAGTCAGCTCTGGCTCCAGACCCAAGAAAATCCACATCAGTATGGGGTCTTCTGGGTGCAATATCGCGACCATTATGAAAGATATCCAGCGCGGACGTAGCGTCTCTTCTAGCAAACTGTCTTGTCTGACCAAGATCAACTACGGTCAACCCAAACATCTCGACGCACATCTCTCCGCAGCAGGGTACTACTGCAAGAAAAAGCGATACCCACAAGGCAAGATGCTCTTGAAGAAATTGACCCGATACCCGAAGTACAAGTTCCGTCCGTACTCCGCGATGAAGCTGGGTGTCTATCTTGGGCGTTGCAAAGATTACAGAAATGCCCTGCAGATGCTGCGAAAAGTTACACGGATGACGATGCGCTTCAGCAGCCGCGATCGCTATCGCAACACCAAGGCGCTGTATCGAGCATTGGCACAGCTTTACGAGCAGAGCTTTTACCGCACGAAAAATGCCTTGGACCTGACCAGAGCCGTGAAAGCCCAGCAGCGACTTGTTGACATCGTTCGCTCATCAGACAGACGCGAGAAGTCTCGCGCGCGCAAAGAACTCAAGCGATACAAAAAGCTCGCGAAAGAGAAAGGTGCACTCGAAACGGAGTAGTCTTGGGGCGAAAAAGGGGGGATTTTTAGTGTCTCAGAGGTGAGAGAGGGAAGAAAGAGATCGAACACGTAGCGTAAAAATACCCTACAATGAGCGTGTGGCGACGATGGCGGCCAAGATGATCGCTTTGTGTGGGCATGTACATTCGCGAATGACGACGTCTTCATAGCTGCAAGTGTATGATTATACTTAGTTTGTCTATGAGTGTCGGTCTTGATATTGCCGTGTACACTTCGCCGCGGGTTTTTTTTCATATAGAGGGGGGCGTCATGAAGAACTGGATCAGTACCGGGGGGGGAGCTGTCCTGGAACGCACTGCGTGTCTTCTCTATGTGGGTGTTGGGAGAGTGGGGGATAACGGGGGAGCTGATGAAGCTGTTACCCTTAAACCACTTCGCACGCCCTGTTTCAGCTACACGCCCTGCACCGACGTCGACGAAGACACGTCCCTATAGCACTTGTAGGATTCCTGTCTCCTCGTTCGCCGAAACACAGCGAAGTCAGACGGAGAAAACTGCCGAAACAGTGAACAGCACGGCAACGCCGCACACCTGTTCAAGGAGCCTACATGTTCGATGTCTCTCTTCTATTCTCAAAGAACACACTCCCCACCAAAGCGAGGAGGAGTCATCTGTATATCAGGTGTGCGAATATTTGGCAAGAAGCTGGTGATAGGCGATGATGGAGTTCTTTCTGTCGGTTGTTGTTTGGTTTCGTTATGGTTGGTTGAGCGCTTCAGGAGAGAAGGGGTGGATCGTGAGCGTACGTCCTGTTTCACAGGCTTCTTTTGTCTTGAGGAAGAGTTGCGCGGATTCCCAGACGTAGGGGATGGAGTAGCCTTGTCCACCATGAAGGAGTTGGTAACTCTTTTCGATGGAGGCTTTGTGTCCATGATCTCTAAATTGCAATTGCTTTTTGGTCTTTTGTGCGACCTCTTCGATGGTCAGGTGTTGGAAATCATCGAGGAACAGCAGGACATTTCCCTTGTGTGCTGAGAATCGTTCACGAACACCTTCGAAGGTGTGTCCTTTGGCGGAAAATGTAATCGTGGCGAGTGAGCCGTCACCAAATGTGTAGTTGACGATGATGTCACAGTCTGACTTGTCCCATCTTGTGGGTGTAATTTTGATCGGATAGCGATGCTCTTCGGGGATCAAAGAGAAGGTGAAGTCCGTCCAGTGGCAAAGATTTCCGAGGATGCGTCCACCTTCCTTCTCCGAAAAGTACCAGTGATCGCCGGGAATCTCGTGCCCTGCGACGAACCAGTTAAGCATGGAGGGGCCGTCTTGTGCATCGAGCTGTTCGCGGACCATGCGGCCAAGAGGACTCAGTGGGCGATTGAATCCAAGTGATACGTTGCCTTTGCTGTTTTGCATGGCGCGACAAAGTGCGATGAGTTGGTCTTCGTTGACGACGTGTGGCTTCTCGATATGGACGTGTTTTCCGAGCATGAGCGCCTGTGCAGCGTACTCCGCGTGGCTGGCGTGGTTGGAGGCGATGTAGATCAATTCGATGTCTGGATCGTGGAGGAGGCGCTGTACATCGTCGGTATAGTATCGCGCGCCGTAAGATTGGTAGAGTGACGCAGCCTTGTGAATGTCTATATCCATGACGCCGCGTATCTCGTTCGATGCACCTATCTTTTTCAGGTAGTATGCGATCGCGCTGTGTGAAAACTTTCCACACCCGATGATTCCAATGCGCCCTCCTGTTGGTGCAGGAGAACGCAAAGGGGGGAGTGTGTCGTACTCTTTTTTCATGTGGTATTGAGCGCGTATCTTCGCCCATGTCCTCGAAGGTCCATATAATTGGATGTACCTTGTGGCTTTTTGAAGCTGAAAGAAGAGCGAGCTTTTTGTGTAATCCATCTATTTGTTCCTACTTTAAGAGATGCAAAGGGCCTCAACTCTTTTTTCTTGCAGTCGCCCTATCTGAGTTTTCGAATGATCTTCGCTGGAACACCTGCGGCGAGTGTGTCTGCCGGGATGTCTTTACTCACGACACTTCCTGCTGCGATGACCGCGCCCTGTCGGATATGTACGCCTGGCAATACGATCGAACGGGCACCTAGCCAGACGCCATCCTCGATGCAAACGTCTTGTGAGACATGTTGGTGAGCAGGGTATCTTTGCTCGATATCCAGACCCCCTGTCAGGACCATAGAGCCGTAAGAGAGCGTGACATCTGAGCCTATGTTAATCTGGGCGCCTTCACAGGATTGAAGCAGCACCAACTCGTTGAGTGTCACACGATCACCCAGGGATATGTGATGTGCGTCCATGATGTAGACTGGCATACAAAATTGGCAACCTGTGCCCAGCGCTCTTAATTGTGTTGCGAACCACACTCTATAACATCGACGCTTTGCGCCTCTGACGAGTCTGAGTGTGTGTCGTGCGATGTGTTGTGAAAGAGACATTATGCACATCTTCTTTTGGTTGAAGCGACCTCTTCGAGGACATGGTAGAGTGCTTTTCCCCAGGTCTGCTTCCATGTGAATTGTTCGAGGACGGCTTGTCTCGCGGCCAGACCGAGTGCTTTTCGTTGCGTCGGGGACTGTGCGAGCGTGACAAGTGTCTCTGCGAGTGATTGGGGATCGTGTGGGCGAAAAAAAGCCCCCGTTTGATGGACTTTCAGGACTTCGTGGTGACATGCGTAATCAGGGACGACAGAAGGAAGCTCCATCGCCATATACTCTTGTACTTTGATCGGGCAGATGATGTCTGTCGATCCTGGAAGAACCGCGATGTCCATCGCAGAGAGCATGTCTGGTACGGCATCTGCTTCCACAGGAGAGTGCATCATTAAGATCGTGTCGAGGACATTGAGTTTACGCGCCAATTGATGCGCATCTTCGTATTGTTTCCCTGCACCCACCATGATGATCTTGATCGGCACGTTGGACTTCATCTGCTGAATGTGCGAGGCCGCTCGCACGAGGCATTCAGTATCATGGTAGAAGGCATAACTTCCTAGATAACCGATGAGCACTGTTTGTTCATCAACACCAAGGGCCTGTCTCAACTCAGCTCGCTTGTGTTGGGAGGGACGAAATCGCTCGGGATCGACCGCATTTTGTGCGACGAGGATTTTTTGGTTGGGGACACCTTCTGCCCTAAGTTCTTCTCGCAGACGTTCGGATTCGACGATCAGATAATCCGCTTGCTGGTTTTTCTTCTGTTCAAGTCGAAGTCCAGCAGGACGAAAGAGCGAGTGGGGGTAAGAGAGCAGGTGATCTTTCCATTCAAGGACGTAGGGGAGCCCACGACTTTTTGCATATTGTAAGCCGGCGGAGTGGAGGCGAGAAGAGCGTTCCCAGATCAAATCGATGGGGGTGTCTCGAAGATGCTCTTCGAGATACCGAGCGAGTTGGCGATCGTGTTGAATGTCTTTCCACTCCGAATACGAATGAACGAGAGGCTGCAAAGAAGGGCGTTTTCGATACCATGAGGTGTAGGTTTTTTGCGCCCCATATGAACGCTCTGAGGGTTGTCCGAGTATGTCACCACCACATAGATGGGTGACTGTGTGACCTTCTGCGCGCCAACATCGGACGACCTCTCCTATTTTTCTTCCTGGTTGAGAAGAGTGAAAACTACGACCTGCACATAGATATAAGATATGGGACATCCTTTAGGCTTCTCCATAAGGCCGTTGGGTGAGAAAAAGTCTGCTCCTTGTCAATATGTCGTATAGAATACATATGTGTTTACAAAATATCACACCCTCCTCACATCTTTTTTTCACCCAAACAGATCGACATGTGAGTGTGATAATGTTCTGCTTCCATAGAAACATAGAAGACTACATTCTTTTGTCGGTTTTTCCTTGCTGTGGCCCAATCTTTATCAGGAACCATTATGAAGATCATCGTTAACGCATTGAGCGCCGGGAGTGGCGGCGCAAAATCATACATTCGTTATCTGCTCCCCAAACTCGTCAGGCGTGTTCACGAGTCTGATGAACACACCATCACATTACTCTTTTATAAAGAACAACTGGAGCTTTTAGGCGGAGAGGAGCTTCCTTCATGGTGCACTGAGGTTGTGCCATCACACACAAGCACTCTCTCACGTATTGCGTGGGCGTCCCTTTCTCTTCCTCGTTATTTGGAGGAGAGTGGTGCGGATGTGTGCTTTACGCCTTATCAGGTGAATTGGCGCGCCTTCAGGCACCAACACACGCGCTGTAAAGATGTGCTTATGATCAGGAACATGGAACCTTTTCACTTTCGCCGATACCAGTACAGTCCAAAGACTTGGGGCAGAAATATGTTGCTCAAGAAGCTCTCGGATATTTCGCTCAAGCGGGCGGAGCGTGTGATCGCAGTGTCCCAATTTGCAGAAGATTATCTCTCCCATACACTCGGTCTGGGACCGGATAGAATGAAAAAAGTGTACCACGGTCGACATCCTGGTTTCTCTGCTGCTGGAGATGAACATGCGGATCAGTCGCTGTGTGAGGCGCTTGGAGTGTGGAGACCGTTTATTCTGATGTGCGGATCTCTGCTCCCATACCGTCGATGTGAAGACCTACTTGAAGCCTATAAACGTTTTCACGAGCGGTGGAATGTCGATCTTGTGATCGCTGGGACGGGGACCGATTCGCAGTATCGCGCACAACTCGAAGCGCTCAGGCTTAGGAGCGGAGTAGCGCATCGTATTCACTTTGTGGGGCACGTCAATCGCGAGACGATCCAGGCGCTCTACAGGAGAACAAAGGTGTGTGTCTTTACCACAGAGATCGAAGCCTGTCCGAATGTTGCGATCGAGGCGATGTCCTCTGGGTGTGTCAATGTTTCCTCCGCGTGTCCTCCACTACCAGAGATCTTTGCGGGAGCATCTGTATTCTATAAGCCCAGAGACATCGATGATCTTGGACGTCAAGTGGAGCGTGCTTTGCACGATGACGCTCTTCGCCGTGAACTTCGCAACAGAGCTCTGGCCCGTGCTGAAGAGTTTTCTTGGGAACGTTGTGCTGACGAGACATTCTACGCGCTGACATCCTGGTGAAGATGTCAGCGCGTAGAGTGTCAGCGGACAATGTCTGGAAGGTGTGTCAGGAGGGTGTCGCGTAAGCGTGCTTTTTGATGTGTGTGTGTCGAACGTCTCGCGAGTTCGAGTCCTTTCTCTATGTACCGTGCTCTCAATTGTGGGTGATGGAGCAGGTGGTTGAGCGCTTGTGAGAGCGCTGCTGCGTTGGCGGGTGGGACAACCATGCCGTACTCCCCGTCCTGAAGGAGGTGTCGGCTGCTTCCTATATCTGTTGAGATCACAGGAACACCTTGTGTCATCGCTTCCATGAGGACTTTGGGGACGCCTTCGCCTGAGACGGAGGGCAATACGAGCACGTCGGCCGCTCTATAGAGTGTGTGAAGTGCGGCACCATGTTGTACATAGCCGTGAAGTGTGAGGGCGTGTGTGAGAGCGTGTTTCTCTGCGAACGAGACGATCTTCTGTTTGAGCGCCCCTTCGCCGATGAAGTGTAGGTGCAGGTCTTGTCCTGCTTGGCGGCTTTGTCGAAAGGCATCGAGTAGGTAGGGTACGCCCTTTCTTTGTGAGAGATCTCCCACAAATAGGACGTTGTATGGGCCTGTTTGACGAGGTGGAGGGGGAGTGGTGAGGATGTCGGCGTCTTCGTGTAAGAAGTTTGCAAAGATCGCGTGTGGCCGACCTGGTGTGCCATAGAGGTCGTACAGCGCTTGTCCCACAAAGAAACAGATCGCGCTGTGGCCTGCAATCCGTCTTTGGTATGCGTCTATATACCGGGCATACATATTGTTGAGGTGTGTGTTGAGACCTGTATTTTGTTTGTTTCTGTATGTACTCGCCCAATCTCCATGGAAGGAGGTGATGATCTTCTTCCCTTTTGAACGCGCGTATTCAAAGATGGGCAAACACGGCTGCCAGGGGAGCCGTAGATACACAACATCACTGTCTTCGACAGCGGCCTTGATCTCCTTCGTTAGTCCGTGTCCTCGAAGAAAAAGTGTGCGCAGTTTTTGCCGCACACCGGCCATCGGCGCGATGGTTTGTATCCGTGTGGTGTCTGGGATGGGATGGCGAAGTGTTTCGTCTGTCGGGCGTGATTCATGAAGAAGCAATGGATCTTCGAAGTGATCGATGAAAAGACGCAACATCCCCCAATGCCTCTTTTGGACATAATGGGTCCCTTGCAAGGTGCGGTAAGCGCCTCCGACGACCAGGACTGAACCTTTCGAGCGTTTCATGCGCAGCGCTCCTTTGGTCTGGGAAGGAGCCTGTTTTGTTCCCAGAGAGAGAGCGCCGCAAGGTTCCAGAGCGTGTGTGTGTCGAGATAGGGGAGCAACGCGTTGATGGCCTTCTTGTGCAACGTCTCGCTGTGTAGAGGGGAGTCGGAGAGTTCTTTTTGTAGTTGGAGCTTGAGCCGTTGGGAGGCAGGCATTCCAAAGCCTTTTTTGGGTCTGTTGATGAAGGCGCGGGGAAATGTTGACTCCAAGTACGTGCGCAAGATCCGCTTCGTGTTGTGGGCTCCCAACCCCGATTGTTTTTGTGAGCAGGGTAAGGACGCTGCAAATTCGACGATACGATGGTCAAGGAAGGGGACTCTTACCTCTAGGCTGTGGGCCATACTCGTCACATCGACTTTGGTGAGCATTTGTGCTGGGAGTCCAAAGCGTTGGTCGAGATACAAGTAAGCGTTGATCGGGTCGGAGATCCTCGCGGTCTGTAATTCATCCCGCATCATTTGATAGTACGTCTCGATCGCATCGAGTGGTCGCGTATCTTTTGGGAAGAACATCTTCACCTGTGGTTTCATGAGTTGGGCCCGACCAGCGACGTAGCAAGTCGGGAGATCTTGGAGTGCGTGTTCAAAGATCTCGTGAATGTGTGAGTGGTGATTGACCTTGTGTGTCAGATATTTGGCGATCTTTGCGATGGACACACCGCTCTTGAGAGCTGACGAGGGAAGACGTCGAAGAGCCGAAGCGATCTGGTGTTTGCGCAGATGGTATCCTGCAAACACTTCATCGCCACCGTCTCCAGAGAGCGCGACGGTGCAATGTTTTCTGATCTGTTTTGAGATCAAGGCGTTTGGTACAGCGGCTGAGTCTCCAAAAGGTTCGGGAAATTGAGAGAGTGTTTCTGTGAAGTGTTGGAGCGGTGCCTTCGATATGTGGAGCAAATGGTTGGAGGTCTGTAACCGTTCGGCAGCCTGCTGGGCGTAAGCCGTCTCATCTGCTTCGGGATCGTCAAAGGCCGCCGTGAAGGTCCGCAATGAGTGGGTGTGTTTGGAGGCGGCTTGTACCACGGCGGTTGAGTCGATACCACCGCTCAAAAAGGCTCCGAGTGGGACGTCTGCTTGTAGATGTTGTTGGACAACCTGCTCGAAGAGTTCCGTAAAAGCCTCCAAGTGTTGTTGATTGGTTCGGTGAGTCTGTTGGAACCGCAGCTCCCAGTACGTTTTTTTCTGGAAGGTGTGAGGGGTGATGAGCGCCATCTCTGCAGGGCGCAGCTTTTGAATCCCTTTGTAGATACTCCACGGGGCAGGGACATGCCCGAGGTGGAGATAGAGCGCGAGTGCTTCTTGATCGAGAGTCGGGGGAGTGTTGAGGATCGGTAGCAGCGCACGTGGAGCAGAGGCAAAGCCAACGGAGCTGCCTTCTTGAAAGAAGTAGAGAGGTTTGATCCCCATGCGATCTCTCGCGAGCAAAAGAGTCTGTCTCTTTTTATCCCAGATCGCGAGGCCAAACATCCCAGCGAGGTGATGCAGGACGCGCTCACCCCATTGTGCATACCCGTGGACGATCACCTCTGTGTCTGAGCGTGTCCGAAAGACATGCCCGTGTCCCTCAAGTTGTGTACGAAGCTCTTTGTGGTTGTAAATTTCGCCGTTGAAAACGACCCAGATATCTTGTGTTTGGTTGGACATGGGCTGATGACCAGCTCCCACGTCGATGATGGATAGTCGCCGGAAACTGAAAGATAGACCATCATCATCGAGGTGAAAACCAGTGTCGTCAGGACCACGACTGTACATGATATCGGTACATCTTCGAATCTCTTCAATCTCTAAACGCTTTTTTTTATCACGAGACCAAAATCCCCATACTCCACACATGGTTACGAACCTCTCTTATGTGAACTCTTCTTTTCCACTTTGCGACGATACTCAGCCTAGTGGTTCTCTCGCGAAAAGGACATGGAATATTGAGGTCGGACACAAGGACCGACCCTACGGAAGAAATGCAACATCATGCTCATGCGCTTACTTCGCGAGAGGACCACTTATGCGTATCGTTGGTGAATGATCTCGGCGATCCTGTTCGCGGTGTTCCCATCCCACAAGGGAGGTCTTTGTGGAGGAGGGAGTGTACCGTCTACGACGCGGTTGTATGCGTTGAGGATATCTTGTGTCTGTGTGCCCACGAGTTGGTTACTTCCTATTTCACAGGTGATCGGTCGCTCTGTGTTCTCGCGCAGCGTGATACAGGGGACTTGGAGATACGTCGTCTCCTCTTGAATACCCCCTGAGTCCGTCAGGACAACTTTTGCCTCGGACATCAAGTGTAAAAAGTGCAGGTAGTCCTGTGGGGCGATCAGGCGCAACCCCTTCATCTCTTCAATACGTGTTTTGAATGCGCTCTTTTCGAGATTCTTCTTGGTGCGTGGATGGAGGGGGAACAAGATCGGGATGTCGTTTTGGATCACCTGGAGCGCGTCGAGGATCCGACCAAATGTCTCGGGATGATCGACATTGGAAGGGCGATGGAGCGTGAGCAGCGCGTAGGCTCCAGGTTGAAGATCCCACAGTGAGAGAGTTTCGAGCCCTTCGAGCTTTTTCTGTTGCTTGACGAGGGTGTCGATCATGACATTTCCTACGAGATGGATGTTCTCTTTGTCTTTTCCCTCTTCGATGAGCTGTGTGACGCCGGATGGTTCGGTGCAAAAAAGTTCATTGCTCAATGCGTCTGTGACGATTCGGTTGATCTCTTCGGGCATGTGGCGATCGTGGGAGCGGAGTCCTGCTTCGACGTGAAGGACGGGGATGTGCAACTTGGCAGCGACGAGGCTGCAAGCGACGGTGCTGTTGACGTCACCGACGACGAGGACAGCGCCAGGATTGTGTGTGAGCAGGATCGGCTCGAAGGTCTTCATGATCGCAGCGGTTTGTTGGGCATGTGTCGCGCTCCCAACACCAAGTGAGATGTCAGGGGCCCGGATACCCAGCGTCTGAAAGAAGGAGTCACTCATCATCTTGTCATAGTGTTGTCCTGTGTGGACGAGGATCGCTTCGATATCGTCATACGCCTTAAAGGCTTCCAGGATTGGGGCAATTTTGACAAAGTTAGGTCGCGCGCCGACGACACAGATGATCTTCATGGGGCTGTCTCCACTCGTTGGGATCGTTGGTTTGTTCGTTTCTTTTTCGTCTCTCCAGTGATCTCAGACAGCAGGCGCAGATAGGTGTGAGCGAGTGTGTCTCTGTTGTAGTGCGCTTGCATGTATTGTCTGCCTTGGATGCCATATTGTGTTCGACGCGCTGGTTGTGCTTCTAATTGCAGGAGCGCATCGACAAGCTCTTCTGCATTTTCAGGTTCGATACAGAGGCCCGCTTGTGCATCTTCCAGGAGCCTGGCACTTTCACCTTCTACGCCTAAAATAATCGGCCTCTGCATACCCGCAGCTTCGAAGATCTTCGAGGGCAATACTGTTCGGAAGAGGTCTGTTTTTTTCAGATGTACCAGGCTGACATCGCTGATGGAGAGAACGTCAGGTATATATTTCTTCTCGATCAGACCCGTAAATATCACGCTCTCTAATTTTTTTTCTTTGGCTTGCTGTTGAAGCGCAACTCTTTGTGCACCGTCTCCCACGAGCAAGAAGGCGATATCATCCCGTCCTTGCTCGCGCAATTGCGCCGCACTCTCAAGCACGACCTGAAGCCCACAGGCCATGCCAATGGTCCCAACGTAGCTACAGACAAAGGGTTGCGTGATACCCCATCTTTGCTTGAGCTGTGTTGCAGGTGGGCGAGGGGTAAAGACGTCGAGGTCCACTCCATTTGGGATCACGGAGAGCTTATCTTCTGGGACGCCCTTTTTCAGAAGTTCTTTTTTGTAACCCGCTCCCACTGTGACGATATGATCTGCGCGGTGGTACATCCAGTCTTCGAGTACGTAAAGGGCTTTCAACAGAACGGTGTCATTCATCGCGCCGACAGCTTTGATCGAGTCGGGCCATAGATCGCGTATTTCGAGGATCAGCGGAACATCGTGCCAGAGTTTGCTGAAGACACCTGCCCAGCCGCAAAAGAATTGTGGTGAGGTCGCGATCATCACGTCAGGTCTTGTGCAGCCAAGGCTTCCTATCAGTGCGCTGGCCATGTACGAGGTGAAGTTGAGCACCCTGCGCAGGAAGCCTTTGTTTGGCGCGACGTAGGTCCAGACCCTGATCACCTTGATGCCCTCGATCTCTTCGACCTGATAGGGGAGGTTGTTGTATCCTTTGTAGATGACACCGTGGGGACTGTTGGGGACACCTGTGATCACTGTGACATCATGTCCCGCAGCGCTCCAGCGTCGGCAGTTCTCGAAGGTTCTCGTTGCAGGAGCGTTTCCTTCGGGCGGAAAATAGTGTGTGAAAAAGAGGATCTTCACGTCATGACTCCCACGTGATCTTGTATCCCATATCGAGCTGCGTCCCTTCTGCTCGAAATCTGAGCGCTGTGTTGGGTTGTGATACGGAGAACTGGGGAAAGTATTGTGTTTCTTGTGCGTCTCTCGTCATGTCGAGCGTTCCGTGTCCAAAGAACTCGATACGGAGGGTCTGTTTGTGGGTCGTTAACAGAGCTGTTTGTTCGTCGAGCAGTTGGACAAAGACGGAGGGGTGGAGGTGGATGCGCGATATTGCAGTGATCGACGCACGTGCGCTGAGCTGATCATGGACTCGAAAGGAACGTTCGCCTGACCACACAAATTGTCTCGTATGTCGCACCTGTTTTCCTTGCAACCTCATGTACCCATCGTGAGAGGCTCGCAAGGAGAAGCGCGTCTGCTCTGGTGACCAAGTGGTCCCTAGTATACGGGCTCTTCGTCCGACTCGAAAGCTCCCCCAAAACTCACATTGATCTGAATGTTCGACCTCGACGGTGTTGTGCGCGCGTGTTGAGCGACTGTATCTTCGGTGTTCTGTGTCTTCGTAGTCAAATACGCCGCTGTCGACGATGATACGTTGACCTTTGAGGGATAACTCGTAGGAGAAGATGTCACCATGGGCGTGCCCAGGTATGTAATCGGGCCCGATAGGGCCGGCATCACAGATGATCGCGTCGCCATCTTTTGTGTGCGCGCCAAAGTAGCCTGCATCAGGAAGAGACCACACACCGGTCGTGGGTTGGGTGTGGATGTGTAGAGCCTGTGCGTACTGCGTGAGCTGTTGGGGGCCTGGGTAGATCCCGATCGCGCTATCGTTGAGTAAGGCAATATCCCCGTCTGGGTGTGCCGTCTTGTGCATGGCGTCGAGCATATTGGGGAGCAGTTGTTTGATGTGCTTCTTGGCTTCTG
This sequence comes from Deltaproteobacteria bacterium, assembly GCA_002731275.1. Taxonomy (GTDB): domain Bacteria; phylum Myxococcota_C; class UBA6777; order UBA6777; family UBA6777; genus UBA6777. The sequence continues at coordinate 49,698 of PCBK01000034.1, forward strand.
GGCGGCCTTGTTGGGCGAGGAGCAGGCTCAAATAAACGACGCGCAGATGGTACATGGGGGAGCGCTCAAAGTGCATCCCATCTGTGAGGATTTGTTCTGATAACTCGCGCTTGAGGAGTGTATACCCGATGCGATACCAGCGCGCGCCGTGTTCACCGCGAAACAGGCTCCCAAGGAGTGTCAGCGCGAAGGCATTCTCCAACAGGTGGTTTCCCATCAGGTGGTATTCGAGATGGTAACACAGCCAGTCTGCTTGCTCTTTGATGCTCAACCACAGCTTCTCGTAGAAGGCCTTTTCAGTGGATTGGACGTTGTACATGGAGAGAAAGACACCACACCAATTCATGAGCCGAAGGGACGTTGGGTAAGGATCCCATGCGATATGTTCGGGCTGTCGTTTGGCAAAGTCCATCCAATCTTCTGTCACGAGGATGGCTTGCTCAGGTTCAAGTGACCACAACCAATCGAAGTAATGTTGGTTGTATTGCCATAACATCGGTGCTTCTGATTGTTGCCATATTGGCGGCCATTGGACGTGACGTGTCCTGTTGATAAAGGTCATGTACCCGTGGCGAATGCGGCTGTGTTGGTGTGTGTCGAGGAGAGGACAGAACCAGCCGGGCGTGACATGGCATCGTTCGCTGTGGGCGGCACTGCTCGTCTGTTGTCTGAGCCAGGGGCGCCAAAGTGAACGGGCTCTCATCCAGAGCTGTCCGGCGATTTGTGCTGGACGAAGATGGGAGAGTGTGTGCATGTAGAGGGAGCTTCTTTCGAGCATCATGTCGATCTAACCTCAAGGATGAAGGGGGCTGTATGGCTCTGTTTCTGTACGCTGTGTATGTGTTGGCGTCGTCATCTCTGGTATCGTGAGCGTTTGCGCGATGTCGATGAATCGACGTTCTTTTGCGGATTGGAGGGCTGCGAAACTAGCGCGGGTGACATTGACGAGCTGTGGTAGGGGGATGGGCGATGTCCCTCCTCTTTGGAGGACCTGAACGAAGGCTTGAAGTTCTTCTTTGTGACCTTTTTCCTGTTTGAGGGTCCGAAGAGTACGGAAAGACGGAACACCATACGCCTTCGTTTTGCGAAAGTTGTCCATCTTGATCACCTTTTGGTCGAAAAAGAGTTCGAGTTGTTCTTTAGGGAAGAGTTTACTGCCGTTTGAGAAGTAGTGGAGCGTCCCAATGGAACCGTCAGCCATGTGGAGATTGATGGACATTTTGTCTTCTCTCAGCTCCGCACCGTCACCGATCATCATGGCGGAGACACAAGTGATTGGGCTGTCTGCGAGATAGGTCATCAGATCGATGAAGTGACAGGCTTCACCGATGATTCTGCCTCCTCCTCTGTTGGGATCTTGTGTCCAGTGATCCGAAGGGATATGGCCGGCGTTGACGGTTATTTGCATACAGAGCGCACCTTTCCGATGTCGAAGGGCTTGTTTGATGCGTTGTGTGTGTGGGCTGAATCGGCGGTTAAATCCAACCATCACGATCTGCTGTGGTGCTGCGAGCGCGTGTTGGACGACCTCTTGAAGTTCTTGTTCGTTGAGCGCGAGTGGTTTCTCGACAAAGACGTGCTTGCCTGCTGACAGAGCGCCACAGACCTGTTTTGCGTGTGCGTGATGACCGGTCGCGTAGAGGATCGCGTCGACATATGGATCGTGTAAGAGCGCGTCTGGATCTGTCATCGCCCTGCAAGCCTTGAATTTGCGCGCGGCGTGTTGTGCTGTGTGTGACTTGCTGTCGACGACGGCGTCGAGTTGGGCGGTCGTTTTTTGTAACTCTGGGAGCAACACGCCGAGCGCAAATTGTCCGGCACCGACGAGGCTGATACGAGTGGTTTCTCGGCCTGCTGCTTGTGCGTGTGCTGGGTAGAGGAGCTCTGGTGTCTCTGCTGTCGTCTCTTGAGGGTAGGTAAGCAGCATACCGAGCGCATCGGATGCATGACGTAGCTGTTTGTAAGCGTCTTCGGCTTTGTGGATATCGTAACGGTGTGTGATCAGAGGGTTGAGTTTGAGCTGTCCTTTTGCCATCGAGGCGAGGATCGCCTCAAAGTTTCTTTGCTCTGTCCAGCGAACGTGTCCGAGTGGGTAGTCCTGTCCTTGTAGTTCGTAGGCGTCATCGTAACGACCTGGACCGTATGAGCAAGATACCTGGAAGGTGAGCTCCTTTTCGTAGAAGTCACTTCGTTGGAGGGAGAGTCCTACAGCCCCAACGAGGATAATGCGACCTCTCTTTCGACAAGCGGACGCTGCCTGGTGTACGATTTCGTCGGTCTCTGCGGAGGCTGTGATCATAACGCCGTCGACACCGTGCGCTTGTGTGAGTAAGTGTGCGGTCGTCACCGGATCTTCTTCTTCGCCGATGTTGACGGTATGTGCGCCGAAGGTCGCTGCGAGCTTGAGACGATCTTTGTGCAGATCCACCGCGATGACTTCACATCCATTGGCTCGGAGCAGTTGGACTGTCAACAGCCCCAGCAGCCCAACACCAAAGACCATGAAGGTCTCTCCAAATGTAGGCTGCGCGAGCCGTAGACCTTGTAAGGCGATGCTTCCGAGTGTCGTAAAGGCAGCTTGTTCATCGCTCACGTGTTCGGGGATTTTTGCGATGAGGTGACGTGGAACACAGACGAACTCTGCATGGTGTCCGTTGCTCGCGACGCGATCTCCTACCTCTATATCCGTGACCCCTTCACCAACCTGCACGACGACACCTGCGTTGGAGTAACCTAATGGAAGGGGTTGATCGAGCTTTCTAAGGACGGCTTCTGCTGTGCGAAGAACGCCATCTGTTTGTAGTTTGGCGAGGACCTGCTTGACTTTTTCTGGTTGTGAGCGGGCTTTTTCGAGCAGGTTGGCGTTGCCAAAGTTGACGAGCATACGCTCTGTCCCTGCTGATATAAGGGAGACACGAGTCTTGATTAAGACACATCCTTTTTTGAGGCGTGGGGTAGGGACATCAGCGACTTCGAGCTGACCATGGCGCAAGTGTTGAAGGACCTGTTTCATCAAAAGTCTCCAATATGTGTTCGGCCATATGTTTGGCTTGGATTGTTGTAAGAATAAGTAGCAACCTGCAAAAGGCACCCATATGTGTCGTGCTGTTGTATACTCTTCGATAGGTATTACTTGGGATGTCGAAAAAGTGCACAGGTTCATCTTAAATAAAATTAAATGCATGTTTAAATGTTCGTAATGTATTGTGTTTTGGGTTTGTGTTGAATTTTTTTGTGTATCAAGTGTACTTTTTGGGGGGGTTCTCTGTACTACATGGTAGCAGATAGACTTACATAGGTTTGTGGGGAGATGAGAGAAAAAGATGTACCGGGTAAGGATAGGCATATCTTGCGTCTTGGTGACATGTCTCTATAGGTGCATCTTTTTAGGTCGTTGAGAAAAATCATATACTGGATCTAAACGAACATTTTATAGATCTTGCGATGGATTGGTGCATCTTGTGCCAGCCTTTGTGAGGCGAAAAGAGTTGGATAAGACAATGACCTATGTCTTCGCCTGTATCTTGGGGTTAGTGCTCACCTACATCTTTACGTTTGCGACAAAGAAGCTCGCCTTCTCTGTTGGGGCGATCGCCTACGCTGGGGGGAGGTCGATCCACCGGGAACCTACGCCTTTACTCGGTGGTTTGGCGATTTATATGGCGTTTCTGTTGACCTCTCTCTTCATCGTCGTGTGGGGAGATACATCTGTGATGTCATCTGTTTGGCGTTCTGGGTGGAAGCTCGTGGGTCTTTTTTTGGGAGCGACGTGTATCCTCGTTGTTGGCCTTGTTGACGATCTCAAGCCGATGAGGGCGCGTACTAAGCTCGCAGGGCAGATCGTCTCAGCGCTACTCTGTGTGGGGTGTGGATATACGATCCACGCGGTTGATCTTCCTTTTATGAAGAGTTTTGCGCTTGGCTGGTTTGGGCCTGTTGTGTTTGTGATGTGGGTGGTGAGTATCGTGAACGCCATCAACTTGATCGATGGTATGGATGGATTGGCTTCGACAGTCTCTCTCTTTGCGGCGATCGGTAATGGTCTCATCGCGTGGTGGTTGGGGCATCCATTTATTGCGCTCTTTTCATTTATACTGGCTGGGAGTCTTGTTGGGTTTTTGTTCCATAATTTTCCACCTGCGAGGATCTTTTTGGGAGATACAGGCAGCATGTTACTCGGTTTTCTACTCGCGGTGATCGTCGTGGAGAGCAACACACAAAAGCGGGGAACAGCTCTTGTCTTGTTGGCACCTTGTTTGTTACTTGGGTTTTCGCTGCTGGATGTGTTTTTGTCTGTGATCAGGCGAGCTCTACGTGGAAAACCTATCATGTCCTCTGACCTCGGGCACATCCATCATCGGTTGATGAATCGGTTCAAGTATCCCAGACGTGTGTTGCTCGTCGTGGGTGTCTTTTCGTTCTTTACGATGTGCATCTCGATCGGGATCCAATACTGTCGTTTGTATGCTCCGCTTTTGACTTGGCCGCTTCTCTCTGTGGCTGGCGTTGGGCTCTTTGTCTTTGTGTTCATACTTGGCTATCTGCGTATCGATTGGGTGCGCGCGGCGCTTCATGATCGTGTGGACAACAAATTTATGTTCTCCCTCCTTGCGTATCTGCCAAAGGCACTCAAAGGGGTCGATTCGAAAGAGGAGCTGATCGGAGAGCTTGATTGGGTGTGTCATGCACTCAAACCGTATGAGGTCGCTGTCTACGATGAATCAAACGATCTCGTTTACTTTTACACACCAAATGAGCCCATGACAGAAGACCAACCGTTTCATCAGGAGTCCTTTCGGAAAGAAGAGGTCGTCTTGCGTTGGAAGATCCCCATCCGCCATGACAACCCCAAACACTGTGATCTGCGCTTGATATGGCATCGTTTGTTGGCGCTCTTTGTCACGAGATATTGTGTTTTGCACGAGTCTTTGGAGGCATACTCTGTAGGACATCACACTTCTGAAGGGCAAGAGGTCCCCAACCATCCTTACCAACCCCCACAAATTACGAGTTTTCCGCTCTCTTGATCCACACGGAGCTGTTAGTTTTTGAGTTGTGTGCGTTCGAGTTGTTTTCTGTCGGCTTTTCCTTTGATACTCCAGTAGGGTTTGATCAGCAATTGGCTGCGTTCAAGTCCCTGTGAGAGGAAGAATGTCCGCAATGAGAGGACAGTGTTGGCTTCGCCTGAGAGCCAGATCGCGCCATCTCCTTCTGGGATCGTGAGTTGTTTTGCGTGTTGAAGCAGCGTTGTGCCGTGGATACCTTCTCGAATAATCGGTTGTATCGAGATGGGAAGTTGCTTGAGGGCGTCTTGATCTTCAGCTTCGAGTTCGATTGCGATGTGCATCTCGACGTCTGTGGGGAGGGCGTCTTTGAGCGCTTGTGCCAGCCCTATTGTCGTCTCATCACCGAAAAACATGGTCCAGGGGCGGTGTGTGGTGATGGATGCCATGCTCTTGGCAGGTCCCATAAAGTACGTCTCCTCGCCACCTTTCAGAGAAGAAGCCCACTCAGAGGCTGGTCCATTGCCGTGGAGGTGAAAGATCAGGTCCATCCATTTTTCTGTGGGATTGAATTGTGCGGGGGTGTAGCTGCGCATGTTCCCATCTCCCACGTGTAGCTTGATTTTATCTCCCGGAGACCACGCGAGTTGGTCAAATTGTTCACCTTCGATGCGAACACGTAGAATGTGTTTGGAGAGTCTTTCGACGTGTGTCACATTGGCTTGCTTTGCGATCTTTGCGGTGGCTTTTCCTGCGATTCGTTTCAACATGGACATAGAGAGCTCCTGTACACATCGCGCAATTGCTTGTTCACACTTTGAGAGCACAAGCAATTGCGCGATGTGAGATGATTGATGTTGGGTGTGTTGTACGTAGCCCAACGTGTTTTTTTGATGGTTGTTGGGTGCTTGCAAACGAGGTTGGCAGGTGAGCTGTTTTGCAAAACACCGAATTGCACGATGAACACACGTTTGCAAACATCCAACAACCAAAAGTTGTCTGGAGGCAATCTAGTCACGAATGGGGAGATTTGTATGTGAAGAATGCAAAAAAAATGTAAAGACACAGCCGAATGGCTTGGGATAAGGGGGGATACATACCCCCTATGTCATCGTTTTTGCTGACACCTTCTTCGACTTCATTTCATTGGCAAGGGGAGTGATGCAAAAGAGGGAAGGGAGCAGGCCCCCCTCAGTTGGGCTTTGCCCGCCAGCTCCCCCTATGGACCTGCGCTTTACTTTGGTCAACAAGGGGATCGGTGTAAGAACCCCCTCAGTCCGAGCAAATGCTCGTCCAGCTCCCCCTGTGCGACCTTCGCTCCGCTCCTGTCGGCAAGGGGAGCGATGCAAAAGAGGGAACAGGNCCCCCTCAGNCNNNCTTGCGNNCGNCAGCTCCCCCTGCTNTTCAAGCCTCGATATTCTCGGCTNGGCAAGGGGAGCGATGCANTNCAAACGATATATCGCNATACAAACGAANANTCCGTGTATNTCGGNTNGANNTCAGTAGGGTCGGGCCTTGTGTCCGACCTNAANNNTCGTATATATCGGATNAATNGNCCCTCCTNTCGAAAGGNTTGAGAGGAGGGANGNNNCGNAGNGACAGGGNGGAGAGTTTGTTGAGGNGGATGATTGCAAGTGAAGACGCAAAAAACCCACTGCAATCCCGCAAGTAACCGAGTGATACAAGGATATAGCTTGCTATATCTGCCTGCAAGTGAGGGGATTGTAGAGTGAAACCAGGGGAGTTTGCGGAGACACAAGTGCAACGTCCACCGGAGCAGACATTGAGTATATCTCGTGTATATCGGCAGAATGGTCCCTCCTCTCGAAAGGCTTGAGAGGAGGGATGTCACGAAGTGACAGGGTGGTGAGTTTGTCGAGGCATATGTTGCAAAGCGTACGAAGCAAATCAGCCACGAAGAGAAGCCTCTCC
>PCBK01000035.1 GCA_002731275.1 Deltaproteobacteria bacterium
GGAAGGGGGAAGAGCCGAAGGCTCAGGGGGATGGAGAGGTTTGTAGAAGGGGTCGTTGCAAAGTGAATGAAGCAAATGACAACCGCATATGTTGTCTGAGCAATCGAGCGTTGGGAGGATACTGCTTGCAGTATCTGTATTCCCGTGAGGGATTGTAGTGTCTATTCGGGTGCATTTTGCGAGAGCACAAGTGCAACTGCGCCTGGATCAGAAATCGAGTTTCCCCCGTGTATACGGTATAAAGCCTCCCCCTTCCTCTTCCAGAGGATGGAGAGGTTTGTTTGAAGGGAGAGTTGGTTCGTTGATATGAATTTGCGTATGCCTTGATCTCGATCAAACGTATGAAGGTGAGCTTGGGGCATGATATACTCACCAAAAATGATATCGCCCGGACGATGAAGTGTCGTCATCCCTATACGCAATATGAGTAAGGAGTCCGATCATGGTGAAAAAAGTAATCTTTGCAACCGATTTTTCAGAAGCATCTGTCGCAGCAATGGAGCAGGTGAAGTGGCTGAAAGAGAAGTCCCCTGAGACTGCCGTTGAGATCTTGCACGTGTTTAACTCTGCAGCGCTGCACATGCCCGCTCCCTATTACTTTATGGCAGAAGCCAACACATGGATCTCCGAGCACATCGAGAAGATTCGAGGAAAGGCTGGCGAAGCTCTTGAGAAAGCCAAAGAGGAATTTGGTGGTGACTGTACTGTGTGTCTTCGCGAGGGGAAACCTGAGCAAGAGATCGTCGAGTACGCAAAAGAGAGCGGCGCTGACATGATCGTGATGGGAACACATGGACTGACTGGACTCAATCGCTGGGTTCTCGGAAGTGTCGCTGAGTACGTTGTGCGTCACTCCTCTTGTGCTGTCTTGACTGTGCGCACTACAGAAAAAGACGCCTGAGCTTGAATCGACTTCTTGGTCTTTTGAATCCAAAAAAACACCTTGTTTTTGAGGTGCAAACAGAAGATCTGGGATGTTGGTGTACTTTGTCGGACCGGAAGAAGATCGGTGTGCGCCTCTTGAGAATCTTCCTGTGAGCGTAAGACTGTCGGTTGTGTGAATTGATTTGCACGTCACATACCCGCCTGTCAGGAATAACACCGGTGATGGCGTGAAGATTTCGATAAAATTTGCTCTTTTCTTTGCAGTTTTGCTTGTGTGCTCCATTCTCGCTGTAAGCGTGATTGGATATCAGTCGAGTGTTTCAGCGATTCAGCGTCTCAGTAAGCACGAGATGCAAAGCAAAATGTTGTTGGTGACCAACGAACTCGAAGGGCAAACAAGGCGACTCAAAGACAACATCGTACACCTCTCGTTGCAACTCAAAGAGAAATTACTTCCTTCCTCAACTGCTATTTCCACAAGACCTACCACAAGACCCTCTCCAATGCCTACACAGCGCTCTGTTCCAGGTATACGTGCGTTGTTGTTTTCTGCGCTTCCGTATCTGCGTGGTCGTGGACTCGCCCTGTTATCTAATGATGGGAAGCTCTTGTCGTCTGTCGGGGATATCTCGTTGTTGCAAACACATCGGCGTGACTGGAAGGCAAAAGTGTTTGCGCGTTTGCGTACGCAAGAACAGTCGTTGGTTGGCTCTTGGTGGGAAAAGAAAGAACAGAAGATTCGAGGAATCTGGGCTGTTCGTTTACGTGTCAAGGCAACACTGTACGCGCTTGTGTTGGTGTTTGATTGGAGCGATTGGCTGTGCTGTCATGGCGGAAAAAGTGTCGGTGGAGACGTTGTTTTTGGCGTGTATGCCACCAATGGATTGCACTTTTTGCACACCTCCAAGCGAAAAAAAATACGGCGGAGCCATGTCTATGTCCATATCTCGAAACGTCCCGGTGTATCGGGGTTTGAGGTGTATGTGGGAGATGATGGTCTGCACGCCTTTGTGGGTTGGCGACGTGTCCCCCATCTCGCGTGGATTGTGTTTGTGCGTTCAAAACACGAAGAGGCGTTTTTGACGCTAGAACGGCTTAAGAGACGGAGCTATATGGGCGCCGTTTTGCTGCTGGGCCTGACGTTGTTTGGTGTGTTCTTCTTTTCACGCACACAGCTCGCGCCGATCGAGGAGTTGACGAATATCACGCGCCGGATCCGCAATGGGGAGAGTCATTTGCGTGCGACGCCCAAGAGGCGCGATGAGATCGGTGAGTTGGCGCAGCACTTTAATGAACTGACTGATGAAGTGATGCAGGCGCAAGAGCGCTTTCGAACGCTCTTTCAGACCGCGAGTGATGCGATTATCACGATCAATTCGCAACAAGAGATCACACTCTTTAACCAACAAGCAGAAGACATCTTCGGGTACACCGCACAGGAGGCGATTGGACAGCCTCTTGAGATTTTGTTGCCAGAAAACATTCACAAGCAACATCGTCATCACGTCGAAGGTTTTGCTGTGGATGGTGAGTCTAGGCGGTTGATGGGAGCACGTCGCGAGCTCTCTGGGCGCCGAAAAGATGGTTCGTTGTTTCCTCTCGAAGCCTCCATCGCTAAGATGCCTTTTGATGACAAGTTCTTTTTTACGGCGATTGTACGCGATGTCACCGAGAGAAAACAGGCCCGTGAGGTGCTTCAACGTGCCCACGATGAGCTTGAGAGGCGTGTGGAGGATCGGACAAGAGAGCTCCAAGAAGCCAACGAAGAATTAAAGACATTTGCCTACATCGTCTCACATGATCTGCGCTCTCCGCTCGTCAACATCAAAGGCTTTGCGGGCGAGTTACGGCTCTCGATCGAAGACGTACAACAACTCTTGGAGACCGGAGGCGAAGATGTCTTCGGGCAACTCTCTTTTCTGCTCAAAGAGGATATCCCAGAGTCTCTCGAATTTATCGATGCCGCGACGTCCCGTATGGATCGCCTGATCAACGCGATCCTGAAGCTCTCTCGTGTCGGACACCGCAAGCTCTATATGGAGACCCTGGCGCTCGACAAGGTCGTCAACGATACCTTGATCTCCATGAGACACCAAATCGAGACACAAGGGGTTGATATCGAAGTCGGAGAATTTGGAGAGGTGACAGCAGACCCAACATCCCTTGAGCAGATCCTGGGGAATTTGCTGACCAATGCCGTGCAATATTTGTTACCTACTCGTAAAGGACAGATTCGGATCTTTGAAGAGAGAGATGCCGAATATACGACCATCCATGTACAGGACAATGGACGAGGGATTGCTGAGGAAGATCATGCAAAAGTATTTCAAATTTTTCGTCGCTTAGGAACACAAGATGTGCCCGGCGAAGGGATGGGATTGAGCTACGTGCAGGCGCTTGTCAGGAGACATGGAGGAAGGATATGGTTTACGTCCACTTTACATGAAGGTTCCACGTTTTCATTTTCATTGCCACACCAGATACAGGAGGAGTAGATGTACTCTGTCGCACCTGAAGTTGTCTCTCTTATGTTGGTGGAAGATGATCCAGGCCATTCTCGGTTGATTCAAAAGAACTTACGCCGAGCTGGTTTTGCCAACAAGATCCAGCTGCACACTGATGGCCAGTCCGCGCTTGATGCGCTTTTTACGACAAAGCACCAAAATGAATCGTGGCTCGTGCTCCTCGATCTGAATTTACCTGTCCTCGATGGGTACCAAGTGCTCGAACGGATCAAGCAAAACGAGCTGACACAGAAAGTTCCGGTGATTATCCTTACGACAACAGACGCACCCCGTGAAATTGAGCGTTGTTATGCCCTTGGCTGTAATGCATATATCTCCAAGCCCATCCAGTACGAAGAGTTCACTGATGTGATTCGCAAACTTGGGTTGTTTCTGTCTGTGGTGAAGCTACCAGATAAGGAGTCTTGAGGTGTCCAACGATACCATTCGCATCCTCTACATGGAAGATGAAGTGGGGCACGCGACCTTGCTTCGTCGAAAGATGCAACGCCTCGGTTATCAGGTCGAGTTGGCATTTGATGGTGATGAAGGGCTTAGGAAAGCCGCAGCCACAGACTTTGATATCATCATCACGGATCACAATATGCCCAAAAGTGATGGGATGCAGGTGATCCAGAGATTGCGCACAGAGCTTGAGAGTGATGCGAGTATCATCATGGTGACTGGAGCGGGGAGTGAGCACACTGCCGTTGAGGCGATGCGATTGGGCGCTGATGACTACGTCGTCAAAGATACAGAGGGAGGCTATCTCGAATTGCTCCCCGCACATATCCAAAAGCTCATTGAAAAGCGCGCGCTTGGATTGGAGAAGCAGCTCGCACAGCGCGCGCTACTTGAGAGCGAAGAGAAGTTTCGTGCGATGTTCGAACACGCCCCCTTTGGGATGGTGTTGTGCGAAAAAAGTGGGCATATATTGCAAGCCAATGAACAGTTTTGCCGGATCTTTGGCTGTCCAGAAGAAGAACTCAGAAAGCAAGGGTGTGTCGACTTTTTGTTGAGCCTTGATGGCGACAGAGCCTTTACCAAGTGGCTTTTTGAGGGTGGGGATCTCGACCCCATCGAGATGGTGATGTGTAATTATCTCGAAGAGAGTATCCCTGTTCAGGTACAGGGAACTGTTTTCTCCGATGCCAATGGAAGCGATCGGATCTGGCTATTTGTCGAAGAGATCCGTATGCGCAAAGAGATGCAAGAGCGATTGATGCAGTCTTCTAAGCTCGAAGCCATCGGTGAACTTGCTGCCAATGTCGCACATGAGATGAACAACCCACTCGCGATTATCAGCGCCAAAGCACGTCTGCTCCTCTCCACTGAAAAAACAAACATGTCACAAAAAGTCGAACGCGAGTTGGGGAAGATTATCGGACAGTGTGATCGATTAAGCCGACTGACACGCGGTTTACTTGATTATGCACGTCCGTCCTTTGGGAGTAAGCAACGACTCGATCTGCGTAAGCCTCTTGAGAAAGCCCTCTCCATCGTCTCACACCATGCATCTGTCTCGGGTGTTGTCGTGGAACTATCACATGCTGACAAACCTTTGTGGGTGCTTGCGAACGCGAATGAGTTGGAGCAAGTCTTTCTCAATCTCCAACTCAACGCCATCGAAGCGATGCCCAATGGAGGCCAACTGACGATTTGCGAGGCGCTTGTCGAAACCGAAGGGGAAAAAGAGGTCGTCGTCTCTATTGAGGATAATGGGGAAGGTATCCCGACAGAGCTCCTTCATCGCATCTTTGAGCCCTTTTTCTCGACCAAAGAGGAAGGGAAGGGGACGGGGCTTGGTTTGTCCATTTGCTTTGGGCTGATCCGTAGTCATCATGGACATATTGACGTCTCTTCCGAAGAAGGGAAAGGGACACGGTTTACTGTACGTATCCCATACGATGGAGAAGGACATTGAGAGTTGCCAGGATCCTTGTCGTTGATGATGAGACAGGAATGCTCGAAGTATACGAGGATACCCTCTCACTCATTGAGGGGATTGAGGTCCATACGGAGAATACAAGCCGCGTTGCAGCAGAGCGACTCAAAGAGGAAGACTTCGATGTCTTGATCACGGACCTGCGCATGCCTGGGCTTAATGGAGTTGACCTTCTGAAGATTGGACGAGAGTCGGATCCTGATTTGCCTGTGTTAATGATCACCGCGTACCCCTCTGTTGATACCGCGATCGAAGCGATGAAGCTCGGTGCTATCGATTACATCACAAAGCCATTTGTGCCCGACGAGCTCCTTCATAACGTCAGGCGTATGCTGGAAGGTCGTACCCTCAAAGAGGAGAACCGCTTACTTCGTCGGCAGCTTGAGAAACCTTATGGCTTTGGCGAAATCATCGGGACTTCCAAGTCAATGCAAGAGGTCTTTGCCTTGATACAGCAAGTCGCCAAATCCAATGTCGATGTTTTGATCTTGGGGGAAACGGGAACAGGTAAGGAGCTCGTTGCGCGTTCTATCCATCTGCACAGTCAGCGAGAGAGCGAACGCTTTGTGCCGATTGACTGTGGTGCGATCCCTGAAAACCTCGTGGAGAGCGAATTCTTTGGTTTTGAGCGTGGTGCGTTTACTGGCGCACAGATGCGAAACATCGGGTTACTAGAGTTTGCCAACAGGGGGACTTGTTTCTTGGACGAGATCGGTGAGCTTCCGCTTGTGATGCAAGCCAAGCTGTTGCGTGCTCTACAGGAACGGGTTGTTCGTCGGGTTGGAGGACGAGAGGAGATCCCTGTTGATATCCGGATCGTGGCTGCGACTTGTCGCGATGTCGAGTTGGCCGTCGAGAAGGGCGATTTTCGTGAAGATCTTTACTTCCGGATCAATGTCGTGCAGATCTGTTTGCCACCGTTAAGAGAGAGGGAAGGTGATATCGTGTTGCTCGCGAGGCATTTTTTGGAGCGACATTGCCAAGACAGTGGAAAAGATATCAAAGGCTTCTCCGAAGAGGCACGGCGCGCGCTGACTTCGTATGCTTGGCCGGGTAATATTCGTGAGCTGCAAAATGTTGTCAGGCGCGCGATTGCGTTGACCCAATCCGAGTCGATCGGTTTACAAGACCTTCCACTCCATATCCGTGCCTGTGAGGATGAAGAATGCGATGATATGTTCGCCGAAGAGGGCGCCTTTTTTGATATGAAAGAGAGGACGATCACCCACTTTGAGCGAACGTATCTTACGAGGTTATTGCAAAAACACAAAGGAGATATTGTACAGGCGATCGAGGAGGCACAGGTCCCAAGAGGGACACTATATCGCTTGTTGAAGAAGTATAATCTGTCGGCGAAGGATTACCGCGAGTGAGGTAGGTGAGTGTTTAGGCTGTAGAAAGCCTGGCAATGCCTTATCGAACATTGACTCCACATGGCTCAAGCTCATCAAACAAATCGTCGAGGTCTTTGATGGTGACTTTCTTTTTGTCGAAGATTGCGACACCATCGCGCTCAAGTGCACGAAGTGTGCGGGACAGTGTCTCAGGTCGCGCAGCGATCATAGAGGCCATATCTTGTCTGGAGAAGGGCAGTTCAATCTCAACGTCGCCCTCTTTATTGATCGTGCCGTAGTAGTCCTTGAGCAGCAACAACAAGTGTGCGAGACGTGCACGGACAGGCAGCGCTGTTAGATGAAGTCTGTCTTCTTCTGCTTGATGGAGGTCTTCGGCCATACGTTGAAGGAAGGAGAGGCTCAGTTGGGGGAACTCTTGGAAGAGATCCTGAATGGTTTGTTTTTCGATGAAGCAGACACGACTTTTTGTGAGGGCTTCAGCCGTGGTTGTGTGCAATTCGTCAGCAAAGAGAGCTTGGTACCCGAGGGTTTGACCGGGATGGATGAGACGGACGATGGTCTCGTTGCCTTGCGCGTCGAGTTTGCGTAGAGCGATCGTTCCAGATTCAACACAAAAAAGTCCAAGTGCACGTGTTCCTTGATGATAAAGGGATTGACCTGCTTGGTACATGTGCAACGTTTTTGCATCATCGAGGCGATTGATGTTTCCTCCAAGAGGGCACCATTCTTTGGCTCGTTTGTCACACGATACACAGTTGGGTTGTGTTGGGAAGCGATTGTTTTGTCTTTGCTTTTCTTTGAGCCTGGGTTGTTTTTGAAGCATGGTCTCTTCCTTCGTCTTTTGTGTGTAGTTTTGCGTGGCTTCTCCTTTAGCACAATTCATTCCAGCTCTGTGTTTTTATTCAAACATGATGTAAATCAATCTTTTTAGTGTCATTGATCAAGAGAAGGGAGAGAGGGCAATAAAGGGTGTCACATTTTTGTGACACCCTCTCTCTACAAAAAGCGGCAATTTGTAAAATATGTTCTGCAAAGAGGTGTGTCTCTTTTGTGTGAAAAGCTTATAGGTAGGAGGGTTAGATGTGGTTGTCACAAAGATGTGACAAGATGGGGTGTTTGTGTGTCACATTTTTGTGACGGAGGTTGCTGGGAGGGTTTTGTGTTTGATGTTGACCTCAGTCATCCTCGGGTCGGACGATGAGTACAGAGCAGTGTGCGTGATGGACGACGTAGTCGCTGACACTGCCGAGCAGAAGTCTTTTAATGGGACCATGTCCTCGTGAGCCGATGATCAACACATCGGGTTTTTCTTTTTCGGCGGTGTCGACGATTTCGTCTCTTGGGACGCCGATTGCGACGAGGGTTTTGTGTTTGATGTTGGCCTCTTCACATTGCTTGACTGCAGCGGAGAGCATGGACTCACCGATTTGTTGAAGCCGCGAGTGTTGTTCGTTGATGACCTTTTCAAGGTCAGCTTGCCAATCTTTGTCGGCGGCGTTTTGCCAGTCGATGGTTGGATCACCTGTGGGGGTGATTGCGTTGGGTGGAGAGACGCTTTGCATGGGTTCGATCGCGGTCATGAGGATGAGCTCGCCATCGGTTGAACGTGTAAGGTGGATGGCTTTTTCGAGAGCATGTTGTCCGGAGGGTGAGCCGTCAAATGCGAGCAAAAATTTCATCTTGATGCTCCTGTTTGGTGGATTTGGGTCTATGTCACGAGTTGGTGAGTATAGACTAAAGAGGGAAATGGGGCTGCACTTTTTTTTTGTCAATGCAAAATTTGATCTGTGTCAAATACAAGGTGGAAGAAGAGGAGTAGTTAGTGGCAACATTCATGTCTCTTCTGTTGAGGATTGTTGAGCGTTTCAACTTTTGATCTGGATCAAGAAATTCTTTGACATACGATGATGGGAGAGCGTGGCTTTTTGCTAGTGTGTGATGTGCACATGTAACCCATGTGATTTTTTGTGTCGGTGACATGTTATGTGTGGGGATGATGTTTCATCATGTCAAACATTCAGTCTGCACATGCATATCAAACATACATCCATTTGCTTGGGTGTTTATCATTTCGAGATGAGGAGAAGCTCATGTTTAGTGTGCAAAGGATTCTGGTCCCAGTTGACTTTTCGGTGACCTCAAGAGCAGCCATTTCGTTGGGGATACAGCTTGCTCACCGTTACGAGGCGAAGCTTTACTTTTTGCACACCGAGAGAGAGCTGGAGGGCGATTTAAAGGACAAAATCGTTTCATCCCCACGTCAGCACGTGATCGAAGGTGAGATCGCGGACAATGAGCGCGTATTGAAAGAGTATGTCGAAGTTGAGTACGAGCGCGCCCAAGAGGGTGGAAAACCCGTCAATAAGATGCCAGCTGAATATTTGATCCTGGGGGGAAATTGGTTGGGCGCTGCGTTGCAGTTGATCAAAGATGAGGAGATTGATCTCGTGATCTCCGCAACCCATGGCCCCCAAGGTGTGAAGGGCTTTTTTATGGGGACTGATACAGAAAAGCTTTTGAAAAATGCGGACTGCTCTGTTTTTGTGGTGAAACCACAAGGGTATCCCTATTTGCGTGATTAACGCATCTGTAGTAAAGGCTTTTACTGTGGTGAAAAGACCACCCATCCTTTCATAACTGTGGAAGAAAAGACCCACCGATGATTATCGCTCATTGTTGAAGGAGAAGAAATGACTCAACAAGAAGAGAACAAAGAGATCGAGGAAAAGACGAGTGAAGAGGCTGAAACGCCTGTCGCCGCTCCGTCTTCCGATCTCGCTGAAAAGTTTGTTTATGACGATGATATCGTCCGAAAATTTGTCGCCGCGACCCTCCTCTGGGGGGTTGTGGGTATGCTTGTCGGTGTCTTGATCGCGGTGCAGTTGATCTTGCCTGCATTGAACTTTGACACTGCCTGGTTGTCCTTTGGTCGTTTGCGTCCCTTGCACACAAACGCCGTTATCTTTGCGTTCGCAGGGAACGCGATCTTTGCTGGTGTATATTACTCTTCGCAACGTTTGTTAAAAGCTCGCATGTTTTCAGATGGTTTGAGCAAATTCCACTTTTGGGGTTGGCAGGCGATCATCGTCTCGGCTGCGATCACGCTCCCACTGGGTATTACTCAGTCCCGTGAGTACGCTGAACTCGAATGGCCCATTGATATCGCGATCGCGGTCGTCTGGGTTGTGTTCGCCATCAACTTCTTTGGGACCATCTTCAAACGTCGTCAGCGACACCTGTATGTTGCGATCTGGTTTTACATTGCGACCATCATCACTGTCGCGATGCTCCACATCTTCAACAACATTTGGGTCATCGCCGGTTGGTGGAAGAGTTACTCCGTTTACGCTGGTGTCCAAGATGCATTTATGCAATGGTGGTACGGTCACAACGCTGTCGCGTTCTTCTTGACCACGCCGTTTTTGGGCCTGATGTACTACTACCTGCCAAAAGCCGCACAACGTCCGGTCTTCTCGTACCGACTCTCCATCCTGCACTTTTGGTCCTTGATCTTCATCTACATCTGGGCTGGTCCTCACCACCTCCACTACACAGCGTTGCCTGCGTGGGCTTCAACACTCGGAATGATCTTCTCCGTGATGTTGTGGATGCCCTCTTGGGGTGGGATGATCAACGGTCTGCTGACCCTTCGTGGGGCATGGCATAAAGTCGCCGCCGATCCGATCCTTAAGTTCTTCGTCGTTGGTGTCACATTCTACGGTATGTCCACCTTCGAAGGTCCACTGCTCTCCATCAAATCCGTCAACTCCCTCGGTCACTACACTGACTGGATTATCGGCCACGTTCACAGTGGTACACTCGGTTGGAACGGGTTTATTACGTTTGGTATGATCTACTGGATGGCGCCTCGCTTGTTCCAGACCAAGCTCTGGTCTAAGAAATTGGCTGAGGTTCACTTCTGGATTGGTACAGTCGGTATCCTTGCATACGTCATCTCGATGTACATTGCAGGTATCACACAAGGTCTGATGTGGCGTGCGTTCAACGGCTCCACTGGTCAGCTCGCTTACCCCGAATTTATCCAAACTGTTGAGCAAATTATCCCCATGTACTGGGTCCGCGCGACAGGTGGTACGTTGTACCTCCTCGGTGTGATCATCGGCGCGTTTAACATCTTCATGACTTGGACCAATCGTCCCGAGAAATACGAAGATGTCGTTGATGAAGCGATCCCACTTGATAAAGTCACGATGAAAGAGGAGACACCTCCTGCTGCTTCGAATGACAGCCTTGAGTTTGCTCGCAAGCTCGCTTCCTTCCGTGCGATGCACTGGCACCGTGCCTGGGAACGTCTGCCCTTGCGCTTCACCATTTGGGTTGTGATCGCAGTCGGTGTGGCTTCGTTGTTCGAGATTATCCCGACATTCCTCATCCGCTCAAACGTACCGACGATCAAAGCGGTACAACCTTACAAGCCACTTGAGCTGGCGGGTCGCGACATCTACATCCGAGAAGGTTGCTACAACTGTCACTCTCAGATGGTTCGTTCGCTGCGTGGTGATACAGAGCGCTTTAAACGTGACCCCAAAAAGCCCGGTATCTACAGTAAACCTGGCGAGTTTGTGTACGACCACCCATTCTTGTGGGGATCCCGTCGTATTGGTCCCGACCTTCACCGTGTTGGTGGAAAGTACAACCACTTGTGGCACTTCCGTCACATGAAGAATCCACGCTCGATGGTGCGTCTGTCGAGGATGCCTTCTTACCCATGGTTGTTGACCAACAAGATGCCTTTGAAACGAGTTGAGCGCGCTGTGAAAGCCATGGTGATCTTGGGCGTGCCTTACAGCAAAGAAGAGGTGAAGGGTTGTAAAGAACTCGCAGCCAAACAAGCGCTGAAGATCTCGACCGAGCTGGCAGACCAACGCAAGCTCAAAGGTAAGAATCGTGCGAAAGCCATCGAGTACTACAAAGACAAAGAGATTATCGCGTTGATCGCGTTCTTGCAGCGTCTCGGTACCGACATCTTGAAACACCGCAAATAAAAGGAGCCATACGATGAGACTCAGTGATATCATTGGCAATATCAGCCACACGATCTTTGTCGAAATCGGACTGGTACTCTTCTTGATGATCTTCGCAGGTGCGGTGTTTTACGCCTTTATGATGTCCCGCGAACAAGTTGAGCACTTGGAATCCATGCCACTAGACGATAATCTTTCACTCAGAGACGAGGGATAAAATGGGACAGCACGAACATCATGACGAATTTAGCCAGCCGTCGAAGGACCGCTTGTTTGTCCACGAATTTGACGGCATTCAAGAGTACGATAACCCCATGCCCGGGTGGTGGAAGGCCATCTTCTGGGGAAGTATCATCTTCTCCGTCTGGTACCTGATTCACTATCACGGTGGGATGGGAGAGTCGATCGAACAAGAGTACAACTCTGCGATGACACAAGTGTCCAAGCTGCAAGCGGAGTACAACAAAAAAGTCGCAGCACGCACAGGGACCAAGGCGCTCAAAAAGCTCGTTGGAAAACCTGAGGTGCTCGCGTCCGGGAAGAAAGTCTTCACAACATACTGTGCTGTGTGTCACGGACCTGATGGTGGCGGGAAAGTCGGCCCCAACTTGACCGATGACTACTGGGTCAATGCTCCCGATCTCAAAACGATCTTCGGTGTTATTTACAACGGTGGTCGAGAAGGAAAAGGGATGATCTCCTGGAACGGCACGCTCAACCTCAAACAAATGCAGCACGTCACTGTCTACGTCCAAAGCCTACGCGGCACAAAGCCCAAAAATCCGAAGGCTGCGGATAAAAAAGACGAAAAATACTTTGCACCTAAAAAAGGCAAAAAATAACTCCCTTTTGGGTTGCAATGTCTCTTCTTAGATAGAACAGATCACAAAGAGCGAAGAGACTGACAGTCTCTTCGCTCTTCTTCTTTTTCTAGCTATCTGGAAGAGAAAGGAATACAAAGCCAATGACCCAATCAAACGAAGCCCCCGAGAAAGTCCTCGCCACTCTCAACAAGGACGGTTCTCGAAACTGGTTACGTCCTCGTCTCTCTGTCGGATTTTTTCACACCTGGCGCCGTCGGTTCGCCTGGTTCTTGATCTTCATCTTTTTGCTTTTGCCTCACATCCGTATCGGCGGGGAAGCGTTGTTTCTGTTTGATATCCCAAACAGACGCTTTACACTCTTTGGTATCACCTTTCTGCCTACCGATACGCTCTTGCTCTTATTTGCAGCGCTCGCATTTTTTCTCAGTGTATTTTTGATTACTGCGATGTTGGGGCGCGCATGGTGTGGATGGGCCTGTCCCCAGACTGTATACATGGAGTTTCTCTTTCGTCCAATTGAGCGTATGTTTGAGGGATCCTCCCCGAGCCAGCAAAAGCGCATCCAATCACAAGGACTCCACTGGCGCAGTCTCGCAAAATATTTCACTTATATCATCCTGGCGATGGTCCTTGCGCACACCTTTTTGGCGTACTTTGTCGGCACTGATGCGCTTCGGCAGTGGATGACACAATCCCCCTTCAAACATCCACAACCCTTCTTTATCATGTTACTTGTGACCGGCGCAGTCTTCTTTGACTTCGCGTACTTCCGCGAGCAAACCTGTCTCGTCGTTTGTCCCTATGGTCGCTTTCAGTCCGTTTTGCTCGACCGTCAGTCGATGATCGTCGGCTACGATCCCAACCGTGGTGAGACACGTGGGAAAGTGAGCAAACGCAAAAAAGAGAAAGACGTCGAGTTTGGTGACTGCATCGACTGTGGTGCGTGTGTCACAACCTGTCCTACTGGGATCGATATCCGTGATGGCCTCCAGATGGAGTGTATCAACTGTACACAGTGTATCGATGCTTGTGACAAGATCATGACCAAGCTGGATAAACCCACGGGTCTGATTCGGTACACGTCACAAGACGAGCTCGAAGGGAAAAAGCAAAAGTTTTTGCGCCCCCGTGTTGTTCTCTATCCCCTCTTGATCTTGTTGGTGATCACTGGATTTATCATCACCTGGAACTACCGCAGCGGCGCGAAGATTCAACTCGTCCGTCAAGGAAAGAGCCCCTACCGTATTCTCGCAGGTGGTGAGGTCTCCAACCAGGTCGCCGTCGCGATCTCAAACCTCACCAAAAAATCGCACAAGTACAAGATCGAGTTGTACAAAAAAGACAAAGGCATCAAGATGATCGCGCCCGTCAAAAGTATCACCGTCGGACCGAGCAAGATCGGAACATTGACTGTGTTTATCACGACCCCCGCGAAACTCTTTGAAAAGAAAACGCCTGTTGTGCAGTTCCGCGTGACAGACGGTGCAGGTCTCGATGCCAGACCCGAATACAAGCTGATTGGGCCCCTGCCCATCGCTGGCAACTGACCGCTGATGTGTCGAGCAGCATTTGCCTGTTGGCGGTCGCACCCTGAAAGGAGCGAAGCATGCTCAAAAAACTCGTATGGCCCGGACTCCCCATCATCATTCTCGGTGGAGGTGTGATCCTCAATATCGTGATGGTCTCCCTCGCCGTCAGAGATGGTGGATACCAGTACGAACCCAATTACTACCAAAAAGCGATCAAATGGGATGAGACGATCGCACAAGAGAAACGCAACGCAGCGCTTGGATGGAAGCTCACCTTCGTCAATGTCCCTGTTGTCAGTTCATCCAATGCGCAACCTTTTTGTATCTCTTTGAAGGACAAAAAAGGTGCGGTCCTCGATCAAACGAGTGTGAAGGCTGTTGCCTTTCACAACGCCCACTCCATGCAACGTAAGACACTTCTTTTTCAACGAAAAGGTGCGCTTCATTGTGTGACCTACCCCTTCAAAAGAGGGGGGCTGTGGGAGTTTCGTTTTACCGCCAAGCGTATCAATACGATCTTCACAAACACCACCCGTCACGCCCTCAAGCAAAAGTAAATACACAAGACCAATGAGCATATTGGTTTTTGTGTATTTGTGACTTGATGTTTTTGGAGCATTCTCCAAAGAAAGGATAGTCTTATGCTTGCGTTGATGGCGAGTGTAACAGTTGCGTCGTTGCTTGGGAGTCTTCACTGTCTCGGCATGTGTGGTGGTTTTGTCACCTTCTATGCTGGACATGAGTCAAATAAACGTCAGCTCTGGTTAAGTCACCTCACGTACAATCTGGGACGTCTGCTGACCTACAGTGTCCTGGGGGCGTTGAGTGGTCTGGCTGGTGCTGCGCTCTCCCGTGCAGGTGTCGCGTTTGGTTTCTCCGATACTGCGACCTATCTCGCTGGTGGGATCATGATCTTGTGGGGGATCGCGCTGTTTGTGCAGTTGAGCGGGATGGCTTCTTTCCACGATATTCTTCCCTCTGGGATGGCCTCTTGGGCCACCAAACTCTACCAAAAAGCCCAGCAAAAACCCCCCATCGGTCGTGCATTTTTGCTCGGGACATTCTCGACCTTGTTGCCCTGTGGGTGGTTGTACTTTTTTGCGATCACGGCCTCTGCGACAGCGAGCGCGTGGGGGGGTGTCCTCGTGATGTTCGCCTTTTGGCTGGGAACTGTGCCTTACATGCTCTCCCTTGGTTGGAGTGTACAGTGGCTCGGTGGCCGACTCCGTCGTCATGTTCCCTGGCTAAGCGCGACCGTCGTGTTGTTCTTGGGGATCTTCACCGTCGCACAGCGTTTGTGGATGCCTTCTTTGTCCGAGTACGCAAAGCGCGAGGAGCTAGCCAAAATGGGGATCGGAAAAGGGGCACAGTGTCATCCTATTGGCCGGCCTGCGCCTTCAAAGATAAAGCGGTCTCCAAAAAAGAGCGCGCCTCTACGTCGAGTTGTGAAAAGACGTCCTCCTCCAAGACTGCGGAAGGGAGGACAGGATGGATGATCAGAAGATCGATGAACCTGTCGATTGTACCCACTGTGGGTTACCTGTGCCTGCTGCGCTCGTCCAAGAGGAAGGCCCCAGTTTTTGTTGTCATGGTTGTGAGACTGTGTATGGTCTCCTTCACTCTCTAAAAGACAAACATCCGGATTTTTCTCCAGAAGAATACGTCCTGCAGCAGCCCCAACAGGACGATGCCGAAGCTTCCTCTCGGTATGCGCGTCTTGCCTCTCCTTCGTTTGTCGAGCTTTACAGCCAATTGAGAGATGATGGTTACCGAGAGATCGTCCTCTCTGTTGTCGGTATCCATTGCAGCGCGTGTATCTGGTTGCTCGAAAAGCTGCCATCTATGCTCGATGGTGTCGTCTCCGCACAGCTTAATATGGGACGCGCGCTGCTTCGTGTCGTGTGGAATCCCAATGTTGTTGGGCTCGATCGTATCGCGTACTTTCTGTATCGGATGGGATATCCTGTAGAGGTGTTTGGTGAGCAAGATGGAAACAGCTCCCAAAAACGCTACGAAAGGCAAGCGCTCATTCGTATCGGTGTTGCAGGGGCGCTCGCCGGGAACGTCATGATGATCGCCTTCGCTCTTTATGGTGGGATGTTCTCCTACATGGCGGATGATCACAGACAATTCTTTCGTTGGATGAGTCTTGCTCTGGCAACTCCCTCTGTGATGTGGGCTGGTTTTCCATTCTTTCAACGGGCCTGGATGGCGATCCGCACACGCACATTGCATATGGATCTCCCTATCGCCCTGGGGATTGCGATTGGCTATCTCTCCGGGCTTTGGAACACCCTGATTGGGAAAGGTGAGATCTACTTTGACTCTGTGACAACGTTGATCTTTCTGCTCCTCGTCGGGCGGTGGTTGCAACACAGGCAACAACGACTCGCGCAGGAGAGGACGGAGAAGCTCTACTACATCACGCCCAAATTTGCGCGTCTCTGGAGTGGAAGTGCCAGCCAAGAGGTTCCAGTTGCATCCCTTCAAAAAGACGACATCATTGAGGTGTTGGCTGGAGAGACTGTCGCCGTGGATGGTGAAATTCTCGAAGGACAGACACAAATTGATGGTTCGATCTTAACAGGCGAGTCGTTACCTTTTGCTGTACAAGAGGGCGAAGAGGTCCACGCTGGCACACTCAACGTCTCCTCGCGTATCCTCGTGAAGGTCAACCAGACTGGAGAGGAGACACGGGTCGGACAGATCATGCTGGAGGTGCAAAGAGCGAGTCAGTCTCGCGCACCCATCGTGAGAATGGCAGACTCTGTTGTCGGTGTGTTCATCGTCGTTGTGTTTGGTCTTGCCTTCGCGACGTGGGTGATGTGGTCTTTCTTATCTCCGACACACGCAGTTGAACACGCGATCGCGTTGTTGATTATTACCTGTCCTTGTGCCTTGGGGATGGCGACTCCACTTGCTGTTGCTGCGAGCCTTGGCCGCGCTGCCAAGCAAGGCATCCTGATCAAAGGAGGACAGGCCCTCGAAGCACTCTCACGTCCAGGAATTCTCTGGTTAGACAAGACGGGAACATTGACACAAGGCGCGCTTGCGCTTGTTCACTGGGAAGGTTCAGAGGATGTCAAGCCTGTCGTTCAAGCGATTGAAGCGCAGTCTTCTCATCCCATCGCGAAGGCCTTAAGTCGCGATCTTCCTGTGGCGTCCACACCTCTTAAAGTCGAGGCCGAACAGCATCATGGTGCTGGAATTGTCGGTCATTATGAGGGGCGGGATATTTTTGTGGGTTCATTGGACTTTATGCAAAGACAAGTTGAAGAGACGCCTTCTTGGGTGACGCAAAAGGTCGAAGAGTGGACGGCGAAGGCGTTGACTCCCATCGCGATCGTTGAAGATGGCGATGTGATCGCAATGGCCGCGCTCGGTGATCCCATCCGTGAAGAGGCCGCAGAGGTGTTACAAGACCTGCGTACACAAGGGTGGAAGATCGGTATTCTCTCAGGAGATCATCCTTCCGTCGTGGACGCGGTCGGAGCGATGTTGGATATCCCCCAGGATCTTCGGGTGGGGGGTGCCTCTCCGGAGCGCAAACTTGAGCTGGTTCGCTCCTCTCAAGAGGAGGGGACCGTCGTGATGATTGGAGATGGTGTGAACGACACCGCAGCGCTCGCGGCTGCTCATGTTGGGATTGGTGTCCATGGTGGGGCTGAGGCCTGTCTTGCTGCAGCCGATATCTTTTTGTCGCGGCCTGGATTGGTGCCGTTACAAGAGGTGATGAAGGGGGCCAAGTTGACCATGAGAACCATTCGTCGCAACTTGACATTTTCCTTTTTTTACAATGTGATCGGCGCGAGTCTTGCGATGGCAGGCTTGATCAATCCGTTGTGGGCTGCGATTTTTATGCCCATTAGCTCATTAACTGTCGTGACGCACTCATTTCGTGCGAGCTCGTTTGGAGATACATCATGTCCGTCATCTACATCGTCCTCCCCCTCTCTATCGTCATCGCCGGTGCTGCCTTAGGCATGTTTGTTTGGGCGACCAAAGATGGCCAGTTCGAAGACTTGGACACGCCAGGCAGCCGTATCCTGTTTGAAGATGAAGATCTCAAGGAGTACGATGACAGTCGCTCTTGAGTGATAAGTGCTAGGTGTGGGGGCTTCTTTTGAAGGTTGGGAAGTTGTTTATATTATTGTAGTTTTTTGCTATTTGACTGTTTTCTTGGTCCAATCTGGTTGATCTGGATCAACCAGATTGGCGTCACATATCAAGCTTACTTTTGCATCGTCGTTTATGAATACATGTACGTGATGGAGTGAATTTGTGTGTCGGGTACAGACCGTTGTTTGTGCCGTTCACCTGTCTCTTGGAGGAGCGGAAATGAAGAAGTGTCAAAACATTATCGTTGGGATTGAGCTCTCAGAGAGCGCGCAGCAGATTTTGGAGCGCGCGTTGGAGTGGGCCAAGCGCTTTGGCGCAAAGCTGCATGTTGTACACGCCATTGAGTTTACGATGTCTCAGCGATGGGATGCGTTTCCGTTGCGTTTTCAGGAGGTCAAGGAGCGTCTGGAAGCTGGCGCGTGGGAAAAACTTGAAGGGATGCTTGAGGCGCTGCCTGACAAAGAGCATCTTGGAAAGAGTTTTGTGCGTTGGGGACGTCCTGACACAGTGCTCGCGAAGCTCGCTGATGAGGTCGATGCTGATCTGTGTTTGGTCGGAAAGATCAACCGTACAGCGCTCGAACGAGCGATGGTTGGGAGCACCTCTCGTCGCTTGATTCGTCAGCTCGCGCTTCCTATTTTGGCGCTGGCACCGGACGCTACAGATCGCCTCAAGCAGGTTGTGATCCCTGTCGATTTCTCCGAAGCGTCTGAAGCTGCTTTGCGTGATGGGATCGCTTGTGCAAAGAGAGAGGGCGCGAAAGTACACATCCTCCACGTGTATGAGTTCCTGTCTGTGATGCCGATGATCGAGCTGTGGACCAAAGAAGATATCCAAAAGCTCAACGACGAAGCAAAAGAGATGGTACAAGAACAGATGGACACAT
The DNA here is from genome assembly GCA_002731275.1 of Deltaproteobacteria bacterium. GTDB lineage: Bacteria > Myxococcota_C > UBA6777 > UBA6777 > UBA6777 > UBA6777. The sequence continues at coordinate 19,033 of PCBK01000035.1, forward strand.
TTCTACAGCCGTTTGATTTGGATGGAGTGGATGTTGAAATTCATCTGAATGAAGGTTATGTGTTTGATGAAATCGTTCGATTTGTCCGAGGATGCGAGGCAGACCTTTTGGTGATGGGATCGATCGGGCGCTCTGGGATTCAATCTGTTTTGCTCGGAAACACAGCGGAGCGGGTGATCCACAACGCGCCTTGTTCACTCATGATCATCAAGCCTGAGATGACCTCATAAGGACACAAAAAAATCGCTGTTGAGGCGACAGAAGCCTCAAACATTACTTGTCTATACAAGGAGACCCTGATGCACGAACGCAAAGATCAATGGACTGTCGGTTACTGGATGACCCAAAACCCCAAAACGATTGGACCTGATTTGTTGGTCCGCTCCGCATTTTTTAAGATGCGGATTGAGGGGTATCGTCACCTGATCGTCGTTGAAAACGACGAACTGGTTGGAGTGGTCTCGGATCGCGACTTGCGCAGACCCGACCTCACAGACGATCCTGATGGATGGGATGACTTTTACCGACTGGACGGAGATTACGAGATTCGTGACATCATGACCCGCGAAGTCAAGACTGTACGCCCTGGGGACTCCCTTGAGAAAGCACTCTCGATGGTGCTTGAGCATAAATTCAACGCATTACCGGTGCTGGATAAACATGACAAAGTGATCGGTATTTTGTCATCATTTGACCTGCTGCGTGCCTTTGATAAGGCGCTGCAAGTGACAGGTGAATCACTCCGAAAGTGAACACGCCGTTTGTCGTTTTGTCGTGATGAAGGAAGTGCAAATGCAAACACTAACCCAACAAGACCAACTGCTGGTTGAAACGTGGATGTCCAAAGATCTCTTCACTGTGACCACAAAGACATCTGTCCGTGTGGCCTATTTCAAGATGCGCTTTGAAGAGGTAAGACATTTGCTCGTTACGGATGAAGAGGGGAAATTACGAGGTGTGGTCTCTGATCGCGATCTTCGTCGCCCCGACCTCACCGATGACCCTGAAGGGTGGGATGATATGTATCAACTCAGCTCGTGGGTGTTTGTCGATGAAGTGATGAGTCACCAAGTGGCCTCAATTCAACCACATGACTCCATCCAAGACGCGCTCAAATTGATGCTTCAGGGGCAATTTGATTCACTCCCTGTCACCGATGAAAACAATGATGTGATTGGTATCCTCACCTCTTATGATCTGCTCGTGGCTTTCTCCAAACTCTGGAAAACACTCGCCGAAGAGCTGCCACCAACGCTGTTCAACTGAGCGGTCACGTTCTCTTCTTGTAAACCCCTTCAAAAGGGGGTTTTCTCGCCAGTCTCGATGCCCCTCGTTCGATCTTTTTGATACTTTCTACGACATAAACCCACATACAAAGTGTGAACGCTTCAGTCGTCTTTCGTGAACTCTCCATTTGTCGAAAGGTTGACAAAGTGTGTTCTGTTTTTATTCTCATATGAGAAGAAAGTATGTTTGTTTTGTTGTTGCACTAGAGAGAAATCAATGACATCCACGCACCTTGCCATACCTGTTTTCATCAAAAGTTTGCCTTTGGCGCAAAGGTTTGGGCTGTAATATGAGATTTCGTTTGTACCGATATGTCAGATTGTTTTGTTTGTTGTCTTTTTTATCAGTGATAGGTTCCTTGCTTGCCTGTGGTGAAGGCCCTGTGATCAATCCTCCCGGCGACTGTACTGCGCCTTCGTTTCCTGGATGCAGTCCAGGGAATGTGTGTGATACCTTCAACAAAATCTGTGTCTGTGATGTGAGCACCTGTGAGGGCAAAGCCAACCACGGCTGCCACCCTGTACTCAACCTCTGCGCAAAACATTGTGTTGAAGACCAGGATTGTGGCACTCCCTCCGAGTGTATCGGCAAAGAAGGAAATCGGTTTTGTCAGGAACCGGAGTCCGATGAGTGTGAGTACGATCAAGACTGTACAGATCCCGCAAAACCATACTGTAATCAGGATAGCCGACCTTATACCTGTGCGCCAAAAGGGTCCAACTAGTGGAGCCTCGTGCGTTTTCCAACTCTCTGAAACAATCCGAAGTCCTACGATTGACCCTGACGATCGATATGGCTCCTGTTGAAAAGGCCCTGACACACCCATGACATCTGAAAAACCGACACCTGAACAAGATGAAGCTGTCATCTCTTCAACACACACGCTGTCTTTGGGGACACCACAACCTGTACAACAAGCTTCACATACATTGTCTATGGGAGCGCCACAGCCCGCGCAAACAGCTCCTCAAGCCGCACAGACACCTCTCGTCGAAAAGTCTTGGGACAGCTCTGTCTCCCTCGACGCACTTGCAGCTGTTCCAAGTGACGTTTTTCGCGCACACCATGCGATTTTAGAGGAAAAAGAACCAGCTTTTGATGACACCGTCCCCGAAGGTTACAAGGGGCCCGCTGCTGTGGATCTTGCTCCCGAAGCAGGCGCACTCTTTCGACAACAGTCCGATGACGATGACCTCTCCTGGAAGATCTACCAACAAGAGCGACAACGACTCCTTGATGAAGAGAAGAAGCGTCGACGAGCGCTCCCTGAGACCGGTGAATTTGACGTTCCATCCACTGGCTCTGCGTCTTCTACACAGCGATATCTGATCGTAGGTCTGTCTTGTGGGATCGCCATTGTGTTAGGATGGATCGTGTACTTGTTATTGCGCTCTTCCGGTTGAGGCTGGAGGCGCCAGAAAGGGGTCGATATGAAGCTCGCGCTACTGCTGTTGGTTCTACAAGGTTGTTTGGGGGCGCTCGATACGCTCTGGTATCATGAGTGGAAGCAGCAGCTTCCTTCACGCCGTGCTGCACGTCTTGAACTTCGCTTGCATGCGATCAGGGATTTTGCCTACACGATCTTATTTGGTTCATTGGCATGGTTTGTATGGGGAGGTGCTCTGGCGTGGCTTCTTGCGGTGTTGTTGTTTTTTGAGATCTGCGTGACCCTGTGGGATTTTGTCGAAGAAGATCGTCATCGACCCCTTCCACCTGGCGAGCGTGTGATGCACACGTTGATGGCGATCCTCTACGGTGCCTTCCTTGCGTATCTGATCCCCGAAATGCTCCTGTGGACAAAGCAGCCAACAGGTTGGCACTTGGTGTCATATGGCTGGTTGAGTATGATCATGAGCGCGATGGCGATCGGCGTGACATTGTCGGGGATTCGTGATCTGGTCGCGAGCTTCTCCATAAAGACCGCGTCCGTCCAATCCCGTGAAGGAGTGGAGTTGCCTTCTCGAAAACTTTGAGGGAGGGAGAGCTGAAAATTGGTTTATTGATCGGGGGGGAGTCCGTACTTGGGGACAGGTCCTGCATCTGCCACTTGCTCAACAGTTGTTTCTTGTGCACCTGCGTCTTGGGTCGCTTCCTGTTGGTTGCCGTCTGCTGGAATGCCGTACAGTGCAACAGCCGGAGCACATGCAACCATCAAGGTTGACAGGCCAAGCACAGAAGCTGCCATGAGGCCTCTTTTGCCCAAAGAACTCTTTGACGTCGTCGCTTCGAGCGTCCCTGTCACCAACTCCGCCTGACAAAAAGGACAGACTGTCTCTTCGATATCGCCAGCGAGTTTGATGTGTTGTTGGCATTGAGGGCATTGTGTCAGTCCCTGCCTCGTTACACGAATGGTCTTGGTCATATTCTCATCCTGCTATGAAACGATTTTCACAGATTTTCCACATGCATACCCAAAAGTGGTCTCGATGTGAAAGGTCCATGTACATACAAAAGAACAATATGGGTCAGATGATGTGAAGTGTAACATATATGTCTGTGAGATAAAAGAAGAAGAGGGGAGGTTCTCTGCTTTGGTACTTGATAGACCCCAAAAAAACCCATTCACCATGACAAGTGATTGTGAAAGGGTATTCATTCCTTGCTGAGCAGGGTTTCGCAGGCAGAGACAACAGGGGATCGGACTTCCACTCCTCTACCAAGTACCAAACAGGACATCACACAGTGTAAGGGAATGTTGTCCTCAAACTTGATCTGGGTCAAGTTTGGTTCCGACCCATATCAAACATGAAAATGCAGGATCAGAAAGAATCTAAGCCATAGCGTGGAGCGGATCGAGATGTGAAATGCCACTCATCTTCCATTTTGAATACAATGCTATTCAATCTTCCCTTGCTCCCTGGGCCATTGACCAAACGCCCCACAATTGGGAAAGATCTGGACAGACAAGAAACTCACCACTTTGCGACTGTCCCCTTCGCTTCTCGAACGTTACCACGCACTCCTATTTCTCTTCCTTCCTTTTTCTCGGCAATCCCAACAAAATAAGCAACGCAAACACACTCCAAGAGACTGGATCCGTTCCATCACATGCACACGCAGCTTTGTCTCGTTCTGTCTCTTGTTGCGTTTTCTCCGGGACTTCGATGGTCTCTGCGCCGGCGTCTTGGTTTGGCTCCGCTTCAAACTCTCTGTAATCTGCTTCGTAGAGACATGGTCCGGTAGTGCCTTCTTTGGGGAGTCGGCACTGGTCAGTTTTTCCGCCAGGCTTCCACGAAGGTGTCGGGAGCTTATCATCGCGTTTGTAAGAGGTGTAGAAATCGCTGGCGACGACTGGGAGAGTGATAAAAGAGGGTTTGTCCTTGGCAAAGTAAACGGTGTTTTTCGCGACAACAGGGTTTTCAGGTGTAAAAGAGAAGGCTGCGCCAGTGTTGGGGTTGGGTAAAAACGCAGGTGAATCCGAAGAGGAGATGATGATCCGCAGCTTGTGTCCTTTGTCGAAGACCATCGCAGTGGAGGACATGTCGAGCTCGATCTCGACAGGTGTGTTTGGTGTGACAAAGTCCTCTTTTTCGGTTGATTTGTGGTGTCGAAGTCTCATGATACCGTCGAGCAACGCGATGGAGCTTCCGTCTGGGTAGACATCTGTGAGTTTGACCGAAAAGTCCGTGTCCTTTGCGTCTGACGAGACCCACAGCGTCGCGCGCACCTTTCCGACGACATACAAAGGCTCGGTCAGCGCTGCGGTCGTAAAAACGAGCACATCTTTTCGCTTCTCCAGCTCTGCCTGATCACGTGGTCCTGTTTTGAGGACGACGTGACGTCCACCAATCGAAGGCGCTGGGTCTTTTGGGTCGTAGTCATACGTTTTGGAGGCGTCAGCTTCTGTTGGGGCATCTTTGGAGATGTTTCCGTCTTTGTGCAGGAACATCTTGGTCGGTGTGGAGGGGGGAGGCCATGTGTTGCTTTGGTACCAACGGTTTCCGACCTTGTTTTGGCTCCCTGGTCCCATCAGGTAGTAGGTCACAGGGTAAAAGAGTTTGTCGAAGGTATCGCTTCGATAGAGAACGCGACTCTCCACCCAATCGAGCATGAAGTCTTCGATACTTTTCGAGTAGATCTTGGTCATGTTGTCAGGGAAATTCAGCTCGCCTTGTTGTGTGGTGTTGATGCGTTCTGCGTTGGTCGCGCCGTATTGCCAGGGTCCAATGATGATCTTGTGCCAGGGGCGGGTCTTCTCGTCGCTCTTTTGTGTGTAGTCTTGATATGCGTCGAGCATCTGTTGGACCATTGGGGAGAACCAACCTGCGACAAAGACTGTGGGTGCGGAGACTTTCTCGGGGTTCATGGCGCTGCGTTTGGCCCAAAAGGTGCTGTTTGAGAGTGATATGTCACTGACACCTTCAAGGGGTTTGAGGTCCTGTCTGTTCATCGCGAACTGAGCGAGTTGTTTTCGAAAGACGCCATTTTGAAACATCACAGGGTACATTTTAGGGGAGGCGAACCAGACCATTTGGCCGCCTAGACAGGGGACCGTCTCCGCAGTGAGAAAGGAGGCTGTCCCCTGTAAAAACTCTCCCAAAGAGAACAACTGTCCGTTGTACCAGACGTGTTGCTTGAGGTAGTCGAGGAAGGGAGTCGTGTTCTCCTTGAGTGAGCCGAGCAGGTCGTACTCACCCTCTGAGGGTTTGTTTCCTCGTGTGTACTGGACGATGACGGAGGTGAGGCTGTTGGCTGCGAGGGCGAGGCGTTGGTTATCTAGTTTGGCATATCCATCGGGGGTGGGTGTCCTGATCACGATCCCTGTGAAGTCGCCGCCTCTGTGGTGTGGGAGGATGATGTTGTGGTGAAGCTTTTGATCACCAACTTGGTGCTTACATAGGAGTGGAGGGACAACGGCGGCGTTGGATGGGCACGCAAAGATGCACAGGAGCAGGCATACGATACCGACGCTGACGCGTTGAGATGCTTTGAAGTTGTTTGAGAGATTCATCAAACGATCCTTTCGTAGGGGGCGTATGGTCATGCTCTACATCATATACGATGTGTTCTGATTTGTAGAGGGCTGGACGCATGTATGCTGATTGTATTCTCGGAGGGGGTGGGATGATTGTTGTGTGTTTCTAAAGGGGATCAGGGAGCCACGAGTTGGCAACCGAGTGGGGCGAGTCGAATCACGTTAAAGCGGTCCATCCAGGCGATCGCGCCACGGCCACGTCCTTGGGCTGTATCTCGCCAAGCGAGCGCGAGGTAGTCGACGATGTTGCTGACCGCAAACCACGAAGGCTTCGCGAGCAGCGTCCCCTTGTTATCCACCCATGCGATAGAGACACCATTTTGACCATTTTGTCGCTGAATCCATGCGATCAAGCCTCCGTAAGAGGTGGCCTTCATGATCGGCGTCCTCGCTCCTTGTGCTGCGATGGTGAGTGGCTGACCGACAGGTTTTGCGTTTCGATCGATACGTTGTCCGAGCAGTTTGCCATTGCTGAGATCGGACCACACGACGAGGAATCCTGTTTTATCCCCTGCGATGGTTGCGTTTGCTGGGTTGGTTCCTGCGTTTGGAATTTCTGACTCGCCGAGTTTTTTGTTGTTTTTGTCGACGACTGCGATTTTGAGTTTGTTTTGAGAGGTTGTCCAGACCGTCGCGAGGCGATCGCCACTGAAGCTCAATCCTGGGTAAGGTGAGTTTCTCGTCGATAGAGGGAAGGAGTGGGGTGTTGTCCCGATGGGTTTGAGATTTGTATCGAGGGTCTGGATCTGGAGTTGATTTTTGATGTAGTCGGACCACAATACGCCCAAAAAGCCCGGACCTGTTGTGACTTGTGGGTTCACCATCCGACCACCTTTGGCCATGATATTGGGGCCGATCAAACGCTTCCCGTTGGCGTCGAGTTTGAGGATGTGTGCGTCGCCAGCGATCTCGTCTTTATCACTATCCCAGGTCACGACGATGTCCGTCCCTGTAAAGGTCAGGCCGTGGATGTTTCCAAACTCATTTCCTTTTGTGACGGGGATATTGGGGGCTTGTCGTGTCCCATCTGCTTTGGTCAGCGCGAGCGTGACATTTTGGCTCTGTCCGTCGCTCCAGCCCAAGACGTAGCCCGTGTTGGTCGCAGACAGGTACATGTGTGATTGTGAACCACTCTGCGTGTAGATCGTGGCTTTGCCTACTTGTTGGAGGGGGACAAATTCGTCGAGTGTACCGTTGCAGTTGTCATCTACGTAGTTACACGTCTCTTGTTGGGGGATGACTTCACCTGAGCATTGTCCCCAAACACCCTGACTACAGGACTGTTTGGCGGCTTTACAAATGCCTACATTTTGTGTCCCTGGAGGACCTGAGTAAGGACACTCTCTGATCAGGGCTTCGTCGATCGTACCGTCACAGTCATCATCGAGGTTGTTGCACTCTTCTTTGCGAGGTGTCTCGTTGGCTGCACAGGCGATGGCGTCGTTGACACACTTCCACGTTCCGGGTCTACAGATCCCTTTCCTCGTAGGATCTGTACATGGTTTACCTAGCTCTTTAAAGTTGTTAGGGATGCCATCACAGTTGAAGTCTTTGGGGGAGGCGTTTCCACAGAATTTCTCGACAGTTGGGAGCGTGTCACCTGTACAAGCGTCCCATGTCCCGTTGATGCAGCGTTGTACACCGTCCTTACATTCACCGACATTACGGGTGTTTGCGGGGCCGGAGTAACAAGCCTGTTCGAGTGGTTTGGGAGAGCTCTTTTGATTGTCGATCAACCCATCGCAGTCGTCGTCTTTTCCGTTGCAGACCTCTGGTTGACTGAGAGTCGCGCCGACACATACACCCCACTTTCTTTCAGACGTACAGCCTTGGATTCCGCGCTTACAGATCCCATTGCAGGGTTTCCCGTCCGGACATTGAAGCGCATCGCCTGGCCAACAAGGCTGGTTTTCACCAAGGGCACATTCACAGGTCTCGTCGATCTCTCCGTCACAATCATTATCCAAACCATCGTTGCAGATCTCTTCGGTGGGACGGATCGGCTGTTGGCAGCTGCCCCATTGTCCTTGTGTACAGAGCTGTTTTCCTGCACGGCAAAGTCCCTGGCAACGGTACGTTCCTGCGGCTGTGGTGCATCCTCTTGTGGCGGAGGGGTAACACTCTTTAAAGAGTTGCTGGGAGGTTCCTTCTATGTTGTCGACTTTCCCGTCACAGTCATTGTCGAGTCCATCACAAAGCTCTGGGGAGGGTTGTTGTAGAGAGACACACGGACCCCATTGGTTGTCTGTACATGTTCGTACACCAGGACCACATAGCCCTGGGCGCTCGCTTTGGCAGGCCTCACTTTGTCCATTTTCACATGGCGGCTCTGGCTCTTTGGGGGGCTCTGGCCCGAGCTCAACAGGAGGCTCAGGGACGGGCTCTTTGGTGTCTGGGACGTCAGGTTCTTCTTGTGGTATCTGTTCTTTACCTGCGTCTGGCGGCGCTTCTTTGGTCTCAGGTGGAATGTCGATGACATACATGCACTGACAGCCACCTAAAAGGCCGAGCAGGGCGATGAGGGTGACCAAGCATATACGTATTGGGTTGGGTCGGGCTGACAATTGAGACCTCCTAATGCCATAGACCAAAGAAACTTGTCTTATGATATTGAGTTTCGGTGGAAATCCTAGATTGATTCGTAGTTTATCTTTTTTTGCTGAGAGGGACAAGTGGGGGGGATAGGGTGTTGGAAAATGTGTGAGGTTCCATTGACAAGAGAGGGTGAAAAGACAAACTTTTGTATGTGAATCTTTACGCCAGAGGTGCCATATATGGATAGATACAAAAATAAACGACCACACCAACGTCTACTCTTGTTCGGGGTGATGTGTCTCTCGTTGGTCGCGGGATGTCGCAACCAGCAGCTCCGTCAGGATCCTTGGCTGGCAAAGAAACAAACACCTCCTACCGCGCGGAGAGTGACCTCTCCTGCCGCTCGTCAGACGACACAAAAAGCTGCGCCTACAAAGAAAAAGCCAGCTGTTCGACCTGTTGTCGCGCACAAGACACCAACGCAGGTAAACGCACCTTTCTCACACGCCTTGTTACTCAACGGCGGTGCTGAGCCCCATAACAACTACTACTCCCACGTCTTGTACTTGCGTATGATGCGCGAGACACTACGGACGCTTGGGCTCAAAGAATCTTCCATCTCGATCTTTGCGTCTGATGGAGATAAACCGGACTCCGATCAGAGCATCTCTTCGGGGAGCAAAGACATCGGCTACATGCTCTTCTACAGACGTCCCGAGCAGCGTTTCTTTTCGCCCAAAGTGAAACTCGTCAACACAACCCTCAAGCAGAAGACCTTATATGCTGCGAAGTATTCGTCATTGAAGCGATTTACTCGCTATCTCCACAAACAAACCAAGACCGATAAGCGCCCTCTGTTGTTGTTTGTCACCGATCACGGCACACGCAATCGAAAGGACACGAGCGGTCGCAATCAATACATTTCTTTATGGCAAGAGGAGATGAGCGTTCGTGAATACCATAAAATGCTCTCGCCTTTGCATCGTAGACGCGTTGTCAGCGTGATGTCACAATGTTTTTCTGGTAGCTTTGCCTGGGCGATTTACGAGAAACCCGGTGTCTTAGGTGTGCCTACTGGAGATCATTGTGGGTTTTATGCGACGACACCGTTTCGTCCTGCGTATGGTTGTTTCCCTGATACAAAGTTGAGTAACTCCGTAGGACACGCATACCGTTTTATCAAGGCGATGAAGCAGGTGAATACGATGGATGAGGCCCATCGTCTCGTGATGTTGCGAGATCTGACACCTGATGTCCCGCTGCGCAGCTCCGATGTGTATCTCGCGAGTCTGCTCCGCTGGCAGGCGCGGCGACTTGGGGAGCGCTTTCTTCCTTGGGTCGATAAGCTGATCAAGACATACGAAGATCGACCTTATCCTGGGATGAGCGACGATTTGGCGATGCTCAGTGCTCTCGCACATCGCTTTGGCCTCTCGCGACCTGTCGATCTTCTCGCCATTCGCTCTCTCGACAGACAGCTCTCCAAGCGTTCGAAGTGGTGGGAGCGTGTCGAGAATATGTGGAGCGATGTCTTCGTCGCAGCACGTGACCACCAGCTCAAGCGTTGGTACCGTCGGCGTCCACAAGTCCGAAGGCGGCTCATGTTTCTTCGCGCAAAAGCGCTCTCCTCACTTCATCAACCCGGCGAAGTGAGGCCGTGTATCCCGATGTCCCCAGCCTCTGGCTCATGTGAACGACGTCCTCTATGTGTGCCTTCCCAAGGATCGCTCTCGCGCTCTGCTGCTTTTCTGCGCGATGGGTTTCGCAATTATCTCAAAAAGAGCGGTCACATTCAGCGACTCACACAGCTCTACAAGACCAAGGAGAACATGCACCGTCATGTGTTCTGGATCGAAGTACAGAGGGCCGTCTTGTTGAGAATGCGTTACATGTTCTTGCGTATCGCTGGCCGACTGCTGCTACACCACGCGAAGTCCAACCTGCTCAAGCGTCATCAAGGTGGGCTCAAACGCTTGCTCGCCTGTGAACAGACACGTGTGCGTGTACGCTCTGGTGCTGTCGCGTCCTTGCCTCGTAAGCGGATTGTTCCTTCTAACCCTCCGATTCCATCTTGGTTTGGGATCTCTTTTGAGACGCTGAAACCAGATGCCTCAAGTGGACTCCCCTATGGGACGGTCATGGTGCAGAATGTCTACCTTCGCACACCTGCAGCCAAGGCTGGGATCCGTGTCGGAGATGTGATTTACGCCGTCAATGGACGTGCCCTTCAGGAACCTTACGAGATCCGTGAGCGTGTGATGTTGCAAGATCACACCAAGCCTCTCAAACTCTCTGTTATCCGCGCCCGACGGAAAATCAAGCTCTCTGTAATGCTTCGTCAACAGAGCGTCCCACCAGCCCTTAAGCTTCCCTCTGTGATGGGAAATCGCATTCAACGTTTCTCTGCTCTTCGTTTTCTGACAACAGAGGGCAAAACGTTCGCGAAGCAAACAACGCCTCACAAAGCGACGTTGTTGTTCTTTTGGGCGACGTGGTGCGGACCCTGTAAGATGGCATTGCCGTTCTTACGTCGGCTCAAGCGGACATTCGCAGATCTGAAGATCGTCACTGTGAGTGGCGAAAGACCCAAGACGATCCGTCGCTGGATCCAGGCCCATCCTGGCGCGTTGCCTTTCTTGAACGCAGCTGATCCAAAGAGCGCATTCTCCAGACGACTGCGGATCAGAGCGACACCTACCTTTGTTTTACTCTCTCGTGGGAAGGTCGTGCAGTACCACATCGGTGCCAATCCTGCAGGGATGATGAAGCTCCTCAGCGGCATTCAAAAACAACTCCCCTGAACAAATCCCCACTCCCTTCCGAAAGAAGAGTCTGTCTATTTTGCTATTTGTATGCCTTTGTATGTCTTTGAAAACGCTATTGCTTTCTGGGGGGAGTTGTGTGCGTTGTGCAGAAAATATGTGGGCGCGGTGTGATAACTCAACTGTGTTTCGGTAGTAATGGACAGAGAGGACGATCATCAAGACCGTTGGATGAACAGTTCTTCACACTTTGGACACACATCTCCTGAGCTGTCGTTCTCACAATCAACAACACATCCTGACGCAATATGGACCATTGGGGAATATGGTGATGGGATAGGTGTTTGTGCACGACGATAGAGGAAAAAACATGCAGAATCAGATGCTTCATAAAATCAGCAAGCTCTCTTGGCGCAGTCATTATGTGAGAGCTGTGTTTAGCGGCTTGTTTCTCGCGTTTGTTGTGGTTTGTGGGACAGGGTGCGCGATGGTAGAGCCTGTGCGTTTGTCACAGTTTTCCGACGCGCTTACCTTTCACGACGCAACAGAGCAGCGGCTCGCTCGTCACGTGCTCGCAGCAGTGCACGAAGTCGAGCGCGCTTACAGTACAACAAAGAGAGGTGTTGAGAAGGGGAATGACGCCTCGCTCTGTTTGCAGCAGAGCCTCAAAACACTCAAAGGACTCAAGCTCCTCGCATTGCAAGCGATGCATGGATTCGAAAAAGGCAGCCGAGAGAGACATCGCGCGTTGATGATGCATCACTTTAAACAGAGTCAATTGGTTCATCGACAAACGCTCTCGATAAAGATGGACACGAGCCTGTGCTATGGGACGCGATACAAGTCCTATCAAGGCGTCACAAAGGTAAGCGGCAGCAATCCCTTTTGTAAGGAGAAGAAGACAAAAAAGATCATCAAAGAGATCGATCGAGAGCACCCCGACCTGCTCAACAAAATGGTCAAAACAAACCCCTGAGTCTAAATCCCCGATGATACCGTCTTCTTTTTTGGGTGGCTCTTTCTCGTCTTCCTACAATGCGTGTTTCTGCTCTCCTTGTGTCTTTCCTGCTTCTTTTCCCTCTTTGGACCCCTTTTTCCAGACGCCGTTGGAGCACGAATCATGTCTTTTGGTGGGCGGTTCCTCGGCTCGGTAAGCGGGGTTGTGTGTTGTTTTCCTTCATTTTTTGTCGTCTGTCATTGGATTGACAGGTGTTTGTGCTATATTGCAGGCCCGAGTCTGGCAATTACACTCCAACCTACGGAGGACGGCACAAAAAATGGATATCATCAAGCCTGGAATGGCGTTTGGTAAGTACATTCTCAAACGAGAGATTGGGCGAGGAGGCTTCGCGGAGGTCTTTCTCGCGGATGACACTCGCTTACAGCGACAGGTTGCGATCAAATTATTGCGCAAAGATACGACCAACGCCTGGGAAGACATGAAGCAGAGGATCAAACGAGAGGGAGAGGTCCTGCTCGGTTTTCGTCATCCACATATCGTCGATGTCCTCGATGTTGGAGAGCATCCTGTTCATGGACCTTATTACGTGATGGAGTACCTTCAAGGTGTCTCTCTCGACGAGTTGCTCGCACAAGGCCCACTCTCCTTGCTCGATGTGTTCTTGATCTGCCAGCAACTTTGCAGCGCTTTACACACCATTCACACACATGGGATCGTGTATCGCGATCTCAAGCCCCAGAATATCTTTATGGTGGAGATGGGCACGTACAAACTCGTGAAGCTGCTGGACTTTGGCCTCGCGTTATCACCTGATTCTGCGCGTATGACGAGTGATGGGACTGTCGTGGGGACCCCTTTTTACATGGCTCCTGAGCAGATCATGAACACCAAGAATATCACCGCACGTTCCGACCTCTACGCGATGGGGATCTTGATCTTTCGGTTGCTCACAGGGGCGTTCCCGTATAAAGGGGAGAGTCATATGGAGATCCTGAGAGAGCACTGTGTGGGAACACCGACACTTGAGCATAAACGTCTGGACCCATCTTTACAGCCAAGTCTGCGTTGGATGCTCGAACGAGAGCCAGACAAACGCCCCCATAACGCCATCGCGCTCTGGGAAGGGCTGCGTCGCGTGCTCGTTGGGCTGCTTGGGGTCGATGAACAACGTCACCAGACAGGTGATGACCTTCCTCGCGTGATGATCCACACCGACTCCTTTGACTCCTCTTCTCCTGATTTTCAGTTTGAACACACAGAACAAATCCGAAAGGACGCGTTGCTCAACGAGTTGAGCGTAAAAGAAGAGGATATGTCTAGGGATTCGGAGGAGATTTTGTTTACGGAACCATCTTTCAAGTGAGGTTGTTTATCGTTTGGGGCGCGTTGAAGGGATGGTGTGGGTGGAGAACATACGCAAGTAAGCGATGATATCGTTGAGCTGTTTGGGCTGAAAGGTTGTCTTGAAGGGGGGCATGACGCCACGGTTTCCAGCTAGCTCGATGGAGGCCGGATCGAGGATCTTTTGCTTGAGATAGGCTTCGTCACGAAGGCGTTTCTTTCCACTCTTGAGTGTCACGTAGCTTCCGTATAACCCTTTAAATGTAGGTCCAAGACTCTCCTGTCCATTCTCTGTGTGACAGAGCAGACACCCATGTTTGTTCATGAGTGCGCGTGTACGTGCTGTGTCTTTCTTGGAGAGTGTTTGTCGCGTCGTTGGTTTGGTCGAAGGTCTCGATGTGGGGGACGCGTCAAGTGACATCGGCGACACAGTGCATACAAAGAGGACGACAAGAGAGAAGAGCGAGGATGATGTGTGTGTTGTGCATGGGATGATTCAGTAGACTTCTTTGCCGCCTTCGTTCTTGTAGGAGCCGATGGGGGTTGTTTTGAGACGTTGGGAGGAGCGGATGCGCAAGAACATCTGTGTCCAGTAGGGGGAGAACCCTTTGCTGCAACTTGTTGCGCCGATGCCTACGTGTGTATAAGAGGGGTTGAGGATATTTCTTCTGTGCCCAGGGCTTTTCATCCATGAGCGAACAACCGCGTAGGCTGTTTTTTGTCCAGCAGCGACGTTTTCGCCGATGCTCGTGTAGGGGACACCAGCAGCACGAAAGCGCCGACTCAGATACTTATGGGAGAGAGAACCTTGCGCGCATTGGATGCGGCTCCACGCTCTCGACGCTGCGACGAGTTTGTAGTGACAGCTTAGAGCGGGGGCACCTCGACGTCTACGTTCTTTGTTGATCAGGGTCAACACGCGTTGTTCGCGGCGGGACATTCCACATTGTCCTCTCCGGTGTGAAGGGCGTTTGTAGCGTTGTCGATACGAAGGTGGAGGTGTGGGAGGGCGTCGGTATGAAGGCGGAGGGGTTGTGGGAGGAGGTGTGCCCGGTGTATCGTCAGCTTCGGGATCGATGCTCCTGCAGACGCGGCGACAGACACGTCTCATGCCACAGCGTTTGTAGTATTTGCAGACACGTCGGTAGGTGCACTTTTGTTTGGTCCAACAGTAACGTTTTTTGTAGCATCCATCGTATTCGCCTTCGTCGTCACATACAGTGCGCCATCGACAGCGTTGGACGGGGTAGCAGTATGGCTTGCTGTAGCATTTTCTTTGCCGATAGCACTTGTATTTGGGTTGGCAGACTGTACGGCATATCGTTTCGCTTGCGTGGGCAGGTGTCTGGTACATAAACAATGCACCCAACGTTCCCCACAAGACGAATAGGACAACTCGAAGCTGCATATTGTTTCTCCTTGCGCTCGGTGTAAGCGTTGCAATTTTTGATGGGCGGCTTTATGATGGAAAAACCACATCAAGCTCAGATTTCTTCCCCGAAGTACAAGTAGAAGATATATCACATTTGTGGTGATGAGTTGAGAGTCATCTCGCTCTTTTTTTGTCGTTCTTGCAAAAAAGACCAATGTAGGATGTTTTCGATGCGTACGTGTCTGTTTTTTTTGTGTGTCAGTTTTTTATTGATGGGGGTGGAGTCGGGAGGGTGTGGGCGTATTGAATTGCCGCCTGCACCGAAGTGTCATTACAATGGTGAGCCATTTGAACAGCGCTCCTTTTTTCTCGCGACGGATGGCTGTAACTACTGCTCTTGTGGGACGTTTGAGGGCGAGGGACATGTGACTTGTACCCGTAAGGTTTGCACTGGACCAGGGCAGCAACCTTGCCTTTATAACGATAAATTTCATCTCCACGGAGACACTTATATTGCTGCCGATGGTTGCAATGCCTGTCGTTGTGAAAATGGCAAGACACTCTGTACCGAGAAGCTCTGCCCATGTGGTGGACCCGGAGGTCTCAAGTGTCTCGAAGGTTTTGTCTGCATCGCAGCCGAAGGTTCATGTGCGTTGTCCACATCGGGTGGGACGTGTCAAAAGCGACCTTCATACTGTGATGTCCCCCATGAACCCGTGTGTGGTTGTGATGGGCGTACGTATTTTCATGCGTGCTTTGCGACATTTGATGGTGTGTCACTCAAGAGCCGTCAGCCCTGTCAGCCTTAAGCAGACAGATCGCTTGCCTGAAGCATGGGGTGGTGGATTGGATCAGATAGGAGCTGTAGTATGCATAAAATCGCTGTTCGTTGGCTGATGGTGTTGGGGATGTTGTGCTGTGTGCACGCAGGATTTTGGGGATGTGGAGGGGAGACAAAGCCCGAATGTGAAAAAGATCTCGACTGCACAAAGATCGGAGAGGTTTGCAATGAAGGCCAGTGCGTCATCAACGAAGATCCCTTGTGTCCGAACTTCTGCTCGAAAAAAGATGATTGTAGTCCCTGTAGTAACGGACGCGTTGAGTGTGTCTCTAATCGATGTATCAAGCCCAAGACCATCGAAGCGTACAGCAAGTGTGGCAAGGGGATCGGATTTTGTGGTGATGGGGCGACGTGTGGTGTGATCGACAACAGCGTATCACATGGCTACTGTTTTCCTTATTGTGAGTCCGGTGCGAAAGAATGTCTCGATGGGAAAGGGACATGTCTGGCCCAAACGACCGCGTCTGCGATCTGTATGCCCAAAGGGACTGGGAAAGAAGGGGACAGTTGCAAATTCGATCCCAAGACTGCCGAGGCGATCTCAAGCGCTGTCTTCTGCCAGGAAGGCCTTCACTGCGTAAAAGACAAGTGTGTGAAGCCTAAAGAGGTCGGTAAACTAGGCGCTTGTGGTGCAGGGAGTGTGTGCTCCTCTGCTTTTCAGTGTGTTCAACTCTCGCAATCCATCCCCACAGGTTTTTGTGTGTCGACATGTGAGAGCTCGGGCAAAGACTGTGATGGCGGCGATGGTGTATGTGTCGCACTTGCACAGGGGAGCTTTTGTCTTCCCAAAGGAAAAGCCAAAGAAGGCGCGGCTTGTGGTATCACCGCGAATGATGAGACGTTTGATCCCCAGAAAGTGTGTGAGGCTGGGCTGTATTGTGAAGACAGTAAGTGTAAAGCGCCGCAGGTGGTCGAAGCCTTCAAAAAGTGCGATGATTACCGCATCTGCAAAACTGACGCTGTGTGTTTGAGCTTTGATACTGGCGCTTCTACAGGGTTTTGCATGCCCAAATGTGCCAAAGAAGGAGACGCTTGTGAGGGCGGGAAAGGGACATGTGCGGCACTTCAAGATGGGACGTTGATCTGTTATCCCGATGGAACTGCTGCGGAAGGCGCGGTCTGTGGGATCGATTCAAGCGCAGATGCACTTGATCCTGCTCGACTGTGTAAATCGCCCCTTCGTTGTGCCGATAGTAAGTGTGCGACGCCCCAAATCGCGAAAATATACGGTCGCTGTGACAACACCATCACCTGTCCAACAGGTGCAGATTGTATCGCGGTACAGAGCGGGTTGTCTTTTGGATTCTGTCTCAACACCTGTACACAAGCTGACGCTGCTTGTGACGATGGCAAAGGGACCTGCACCGCGTTGCAAGGTGGCTCGGCGATCTGCATCCCCAACGGGACCGCCAAAGAAGGTGGACTCTGTGGTGTCCGCGCGACGGACACTGCGTTCAATGTGTCGATGCGTTGTGTGAGCGGCAATCGCTGTGTGACTTTTGCACAAGACGCGGAGGTTGGGTACTGTCTGAAGTCCGTAGGCAGTTGCTCTGCCAATGCGTGTGCGATCAGCCAGGTGTGCCTTGCGCTCTCAACAGGTGGTGTGTGCGGAAAAGGCTGTAATGCAGACACTGATTGTCCATCTGATGGTCGCTGTCAGGAGTTGGCTGTTGGCAACGAGACCCCCAAGGTGTGCATCCCCAAGTGAATCTGCTGCTTTTTTTGAGGCGGAGGCGACGACTTTGTAGAGGCGGGGAGATGAGGGGAGCCATCGCCCAGATCGTGAATCTCCACTTGACACAACGTGCTCATGCAAGGTATCCGAGATGGTGAAGTGCAGACTATAGATCGTCAGGATTGTACCCTGACATGAGCCACGAAGGTTGCGTGAGAAGATATGTTATTTCTCTCTATGATATGGATCATCATGGGTGTGGGGGTCGCAGCGTCGGTGTCCAAGAAGGCCACCTCGCCCACCGATGAAGAGTTGATGATGCGCTACATCTCTGGCGATTACCGTGCCTTTGAAGCGCTATATCGAAGACACCGTAAACCCGTCTTTAACTTCATCTTACGCTACGTGAAAAACACCGAGCGCGCCGAAGAACTCCTGCAAGAGGTCTTCATGCGTATGGTACAAAGCTCCAAAAAATACACCAAACAAGCCAAATTTACGACATGGCTCTACACCATCGCACGTAACCTCTGCATCGACACCTACCGACGCAAAAAACACCGACACACCATCTCCCTTCAGCAATCTGTCGCAGGAGACGGGGAGGACGGATTGCGTCTCGAACAAGTCCTCGAAGGGATCGTGACAGAAGGTGATGGAGAGCGACGTGTCTTCTCCTCCGAGATACGTGTCGCCCTTGAGAAAGGGATCGCCGGCCTGCCTGATGATCAACGTGAAGTCTTTTTGCTTCGGGAGGCTTCACAGCTACCCTATAAAGAAATCGCGAATATTGTCGGTACACTCGAAAATACAGTGAAAAGTCGTATGCGGTATGCGCTCGAATATTTGAGACGACATCTGCAATCAGCAGGTTTCTCTCTTGAGGACCTGAAAGATTGAAGGATCGTAGCGCGATGAATCAGGATGAGTTTGAAGCCCTGCTCCTCGATTATATGGAGGACGCCCTAGATGACACGTCTGCAGAAGATGTACAGTCTCGTCTGGAAGAAGAGGAAGCACAAGCTGTCGCGTTCGAACGGCAGTTGATGGTCTTCGCGAGAGAGCAAATGGAGACTTTCGAGCCTTCTGCTGCAATCGACGACGCGATCCTCAAAGCCGCTCGTGCATCCACTGTCCAAGAAGAATCCCTCCTCGCTTCCCTGTGGAAGCAGCTCAATATGCTCTCCTCTTTTCAGCCTGCGATCGGCTTCGCGATGTTGCTCCTCGTTGTCGGTGGTTTTACGCTCTTTACCGTACAGCAACAAACGCTCAATGCGCCCAGGCAAAAACTCGCAAACCATAAGGCCTTAGATGATGATGAGGTCGTCAAAAAGACCGCCGCGCCGCTCTCCAAGGCGAAAGAAGCCAAGCGCCAAGGGAGCTCTTCACCTGAGCGACAACCTGTGAACAAACCGAGCGCGTCTGTTGCGCTCCCCCGAAAGGCTCCACAAAAACGTTCTCCTCAACGCTACCGCAAGCGGCCTCGTCGGCGCGCAAAGTATCGTCGGTACGCACGAGGACGGTCGAAGAAGTTCCAACAAGAACGTGCAGTTCGTATTCGTCGTACCGCTCCAGCGCCTCTATTTCGTGTCGCTCCTGCACGCCGAAGCCGACCTCGACGCCGTTTTATCCCTCCTGTTGCTCCACCACCGTCAGGTGGAAGTACACGAAGTCTTGGTCTTGACACTTCCGTACAAAAACATCCCAAGAAAGCATCACGTGGGGGAGGCGGAGCGAACTTCAACGATGCTTTCTCCACAAGGCGCTCGAAGTATCGTCAGTTACGTCTCGCGCTCCGACGAAAGCAGCGAGCAAAGGCGTACACACTCGCGTCTGCGATTCTCTCTTCGCTTCCTCGAAGTCGTCGGAAAGCTGCTCTTCAACGAATCGAGAAGATGAGTACACAATATGCACCAACGCTCACCAAAACACTCCTCAAACGACTTCGTCCTCTTGCCCGCTAATCCCTGCACTGGCCTGTTGTTACTGTTGATCTGCGTGTGTATGACTGGATGCACGTCACTGAGCACGTTGCGCAATGACTTTTCCAAGGATGCGCAGCCATTCACATACCCCCTTGATGATGGAAAAGGAAAATTCTCCAAGACACCGTGGCGTCGTGCTGTGAAGACGACTCTTCGAGACATCTCGCAGCACGCGAAACGCGATGGACTCTCTGGGCGCGATCGTTGGGAGCCTATTCTCAACTGGTCAAAGCGCGTCCTTCAACACGCTGTTGCGCTGAAAAAACCATTTGTGCGCTACGCTTTGTTGACAGCCTTGATTCGTTACGACCAACACTGGGAGCTCGCCGCGCCGTTGTTTTGGGAGTCTTTGCGCCGGGATCCCGATAGCTCTGTGCGGGCGAAAGCCCTGCGCGGTTTGCTCGCGATGCCATTGTCCTCTGAAGCGCACCTGAAGGCGCTGCGCGTGGGGATCAAAGATCGCAGTCCAACGGTCAACTTGTACGCGCTCTTTGTTTTGTTTCAGGCAGCTCGTGCACCGAAACACCGACTCAAACACGTGCTCTTTCCTGCGCTGCTCGATTGTGTCTTTTTGCGCTTCAAAGGGCCTCCCTTCTATTTGATTCGCCGGCTCAAAGGGCGCGTGATCAAGGTCTCTCTTCGCAAGCGTCTCCTACAAAATCGCCTCCACTGTGCGTCGATGATGCGTCGTTTTCCCAAAGAGCTTCGTGACGCTCACCCTGTCTTGACGGAACTCGCAGATCATCCTGAGACGCCTCCCTCGTTGAAAAGCAAGCTACAACAAATGATGACCCCCTCTTCACCCTGAGACAAAAGGAGCACCTATGCCTGAAGTCGTTTTTTGTCATGGTCTCGAGAGCGCCCCACACGGTCGAAAGTATCAGGCTCTCAAAGAGGCTGGAGTCGATGTCGTCGCGCCGGACTTTCAAGGGATGGATCTCAACCAACGTGTCGAGAAACTCGTCACATTCCTCGATGAGCTGGATGTTTTACCTGTGCTCGTGGGTTCAAGCTATGGCGGGATCACGGCGGTCCTCGCTGCACAGCTGCTCGATGCGCGAGGAAAAACGGTCCCCGCGATGGTTCTCTGTGCACCTGCGCTTGGGCGTAAAGAACCACCTGTGACGGATGTGGTGTTTCGGTATGTCGCGCCCACCGTTGTGATCCACGGGACACAAGATGACGTCGTGCCGATCGAAGGGAGTCGTCAGTACAAAGAAACAGTCGGTTGTACACTACACGAAGTCGAAGATGGCCATCGACTCGCTGCATCTGTCGACTTGATCGTACAGGAGACAAAAGCGTTTCTGTGAGGGGATGATTGAGAGGACGACGGGGAGGGGAAGGTCAGGCTTGTTTGGGGGTGGTTCCGTCTTGTTGTTGATGGGCTGGATTCCCGACCCAGATACTATTAGGGGATGTGGTCTCACCTTTCATCAGGTAGGCATCAGCTTCCAGCAGTGTGTCATCTTGTAGCTCGGTGCCGTAGTGGATGAGCGCATGTGCACCGATGGTGCATCGTTTACCGATCTTGATCGGCTCCGATTTGTAGAAGCCATCTTCGAGGGAGTGGGATTGAATCAGCGTGACGCGGTTGAGGATCGTGTCATCGCCGACTTCAAGGAGTGTTCGTTCGGAGATCGAGACGCCATCATCGAAGACACGTGCGCCCATTTTGACACCAAGTAGACGCCACAACAGCGGTCGAAAAGGTGTGCCACGAAAGATCGGTGGAGAGTCTGAGGCCCCGAGCTTCCAGTAGTTTTCGATCTGCCAAAAGTCCTTGTCGTAGATCGTGCGGTACATCGCATGAAGAGACTTGTATCCCCGACTCATCCAGTCCAGAAGCCATGCAAAGAACAGGTAGTAAACAAACGCAGCGCCTGTGACGGCGACAAAAGAGATGACGCCAAAGTCCGCATATCCGAGAAATCCAACGTAGGCAAAGACCAGCATGCTGACAAAGAGGAACCATGTACTGAGCAAGAAGCTGCCGATCGTGATCAGGTTGTACTTGTTCTTTTCGGGGAGCTTTTCGAGACGCATCGCTTCGAGCTCTTCGACGCTGAGACTGCCTTCTACGAAGGTCGAGCGTGGGATCTCAAAGGCTGGCGCACCGAGCAATCCCACGTTGTGTTTGACTTCGCCGTCTGTGGGGACCATCACTCTCGTCGCGAGCAGACAATTGTTCCCCACACGTGCATCATATGGGTACAGGACGCTCGTGCCGACGTAGCTTTCATCACCGATGGAGGCCGGGGCGATGACAAAAGAGGAGGTCGAGAAGGAGGCATTCACCACATCGAGACCATCCGAAACCATCGTCCCAGTCCCAACTTCGCACAGCGTTGGGATATCCTGTCGTTCAACCAGACCAAAGTTCGTCCCAGTCTGTTTTAAGACCTTCCCAAGCCCCCAACCCATCCACTTCAAAAAATGTGGCTTGAACGAGCTATCCCCAAACAACGTCTTGAAAAAAGCAACGTTTGAGAACAACTGTGTATAGCTAAAGAGGAGATGGTGTGGACCGTACAGTGGATATGTCTTTCCAGGGACGAGGAGCAAGGCGAGTAACCTTGGCAGACCGATCATGAAGAGTATCCCAAAACCGATAAACACGGCCATCGCGACGACCGATAGTAGGAGGGTGTCCCAGGCAAAGAGCGAGCGCAGGCTACCTGTCCAGGCTGAGAGTGTAAAGAGCGAGATCTTTGGGCCAAAAAACTGTGGCAGGACATTGTATATGAGCATGAAGGGCAAGAGCGCGAGTGAGAAGAGCAAGACAAACTGTGCGAGTAAGTAAAGTGTCTTGCGAAGTGTGGAGTTCTTTCCGACTTCGACTTTGCGGTAGTTTGTTTGTGCCTCGATCGCTGGAGAGCCGTGATAGGTCTTGCCTGCTGGAATGTCGCGGTGTGCAAGTAACGCCGAGGAGTGGCCGAGCTGTGCGTCGTCGCCAAGCTCTGTGTGAATGTCGATGAGAGCCTTCTCTCCAACGTAGACGTTGTTTCCTACAGTGATGGGGCCTGTGTAGATGTACCCATTTTCTGCCTTGTATCCCGAGAGCATACTCGCACGCTGAAAGACACAGTGGTCCCCGATGGTCAGCATGTCCGTACACAGCGGGACAAACGAGCCAAAGTAGACAACCTCTCTACCAATATCCGCCCCAAGTAACCGCAAGTAGAAGTTGAAAACAGGGGTCCCTTTGAACAACACGAAGGGGTTGGTCTCGATAAAGAGACGCACAAACCAAAAGCGAAAATACTGCATACTCCAGATTGGGATACGTTCTTCTTTCCAGGTGCCGATCAGTAGCTTCTTGACCGCGACAGGGAGTATCGCAAAGAAGATCAACAAACCCAGCGTCGAAAAGAACACACGGGAGAAGAGCCCAAAGGCACTCGTCGCACCGATGATCCAGTCAAAAATGGTGATCCCCAGCGCGAGGAGCGCTGTGTAAGAGAGGACATAGGTGAGTAATTGCAGCGCACCACAGAGGAGATATTCGCCTGTGCTTGCCTGATGGAAGGCATCTCGCTCGATCACCTGCTGTTGGGGTGTCGAAGCCTGTTCGAGATGGGCTGCGAGAGACTGTACACTTGGGTGGAGATAGATATCCCTCATCGCAAGTTGAAGTCCCGGTTGGCGCTCACGTACTTTTGTCGCAAATTTAGCCATTAGCAGCGAGTGCGCGCCAAGATCTTTGAAGAAGTCATCTGTCGCGGAGATCTGATTGACATCCATCTTCATGATGTCGGCGATCGCGCCTGCGAGGACGAGTTGCAGTTCACCTTCTGGCGCGACGTACTCGGTGTGTTTGAGCATCACACGTGGTCCCGTCGGTGTGGGGAGCTTCTTTCTGTCCACTTTGTGACTCGGAAGCATCGGCATCGCAGTGAGCTTTTCGAGGTAGCTCGGGACCATGTACCCTGGCAACTGTTGGCGTAGCGTGTCGATGATCTGCTCAGCGGAGGGAGCTCGCTCGACATCTTCTCTCAATGTGTAGTAGCCGACGAGCTCGGTGACACCTTCTTCTGGATGGAAGGTGTCGACGACAGCTTGTGCGATGTCAGGTAGCTGCATGAAGACGGACTCGATCTCAGTCAGCTCAATGCGGTAGCCCCGAATTTTGACTTGTGTGTCGATGCGACCGAGGTATTCGATCTCGTTGTCGTCGTTGATCCGGGCGAGGTCGCCGGTCCTATAGATGCGATGAGAGGGGTTGTCTGAAAGCTCCAAAAAGTCCGGTATAAAAGCTCTTTGTGTTTGCTCTGGTCTGTTGACGTACTCGCGGGCGAGGGCGATCCCTGCGACACATAGCTCGCCAACTTCGCCTTTAGGGAGAGCTTTGGCTTCATCTTCAGGCAAGATCATCGCGTAGTAGGTGGGCAAAGGACCACCAATGGTGACGGGCTTATTTGGGTACAGCTCTGTGAGAGTCGCTGTGACCGTCGCCTCTGTTGGGCCATATGCGTTGAGAAGGATTCGATCCTTTCGATACCACCGACGCACGATGTCCTGTGGACACGCCTCCCCTGAGACGAGTATAAAGCGCAAGTGTTCGATGTCTTCGTCGATCGTTGCGAGCAATGTTGGGACACAACAGAGCGCTGTGATATGGCGCGACTTGATAAACTCTGCGAGCTCTGCGCCAACAAGGTTGGCATCTGATTGTCCGGGGACAAGAGTCGCGCCGGTCATCAACGGCACCCAGATCTCCTCGACTGAGAAGTCAAACGCCAACGTCATCCCCTGGTAGATCCTGTCATCAGAACGGATACCATAGACCTCTGCGGCCACACGTACGAAGTTACAGATGCTCGGATGATCGATCGCGACGCCTTTCGGATGGCCTGTCGAACCTGACGTGTAGATGATGTAGGCGAGTTCATCATCTGTGTGTCCATGCTCCTCTTTGGACAACCGATGTGCAGGGAGCGTACTTGTCGCTGCTTGGAGGCTGTCGAGGCACAATACTTTTGCGCTGGCACCTTGAAGGCGTTCTTTGTAGGCCTCGACAGTCAGGAGCAGCTTGACCTGTGCGTCTTGCGAGATGTACTCGATGCGATCGATGGGGAAGCTTGCGTCCATCGGAACGTAGGCGGCCTGTGCCTTCATCACTCCGAGCATGCTGATGTAGGCCTGGGCAGATTTGTCGAGAATCAACCCGACGCGATCACCGGGCTTAACGCCCTGCTGGATCAAGTAACGGGCGAGCTGATTGCCTCGCTGATCGAGCTGCTGAAAGGTCAACTCTTCCGAGTTTGTGACGACCGCGAGGTGGTCCTCTGCGAGGGTGTCTGCGCGCTGTTCGTAGAGATGTTCGAGTCGCTCCCCTGGAGCCCAACGGATGGTGTTGTCGTGACTGCTACAGACGAGGACGTTGTTGTCGAGAAAAGTGTAGGTATCCTTGGGACGAGAGGAAGCCACTCGTGAAGGCGTGGAGATAGTCATGAGTATCGTTTGCTCCGAACGTTGAATTGGATCTCATGTCGATGGTTGGTAGAGAAGGCCACGTACAAACAGGGTGTTTGTACGTGAAAGAGCGTATGGGAGAGGTCGGGTTTATCCGTTGAAGACAGCTACGCAGGCTTTTTCGAGGATGTCGAGTCCTTCGTCGAGTTGGTCCGTCGGTGTGACGAGTGGCATCAGGCACTTGACGACTTCGTCGTGGGGACCGGAGCGTTCGATAATCATACCGTGTTGGAAGCAGAACGCGGAGATCTTCGCGGCTTTGTCGGGGTCGGCACATCGGATGCCTCGCATCATGCCACGTCCCCGGACTTCGACGACCTCTTCGGGGAAGCGTGTTTGGAGCGCTTGCAGGCGTTGACCGAGGTGCTCACCTTTTGCGCGGACGTCTTGGGCAAAGGTGTCATCTTTCCAGTAGTGTTCAAGTGCGGCGGTTGCGGTGACAAAGGCGTGGTTGTTACCGCGGAAGGTGCCGTTGTGTTCGCCTGGCTTCCAGACGTCGATGTCTTTTTTGATCATCACGAGCGCGAAGGGCAATCCGTAACCAGAAAGAGATTTGGAGAGGACGACCATATCAGGGTTGAGACCTGCTGGCTCGAAACTGAAGAAGGTGCCTGTGCGTCCGCAACCTGCCTGGATGTCATCGACGATGAAAACGATGTCGTTGTCGTTTGCGACTTTTTGCAGCTTCTTCAGCCACTCGAAGCTCGCGGCGTTGAGACCGCCTTCGCCCTGTACCGTCTCTACGACAATCGCGGCGGGCTTATCGAGTCCACCAGAGGGGTCGGAGAGCAGCTTTTCGAGATAGGCGACGGAGTCGAGTCCTTCCATGTAGCCATCATACGGGATCACAAAGGTGCCGGAGAGGGGAATCCCTGCGCCTTGTCTGTGGTGTTGGTTGCCCGTTGCTGCGAGTGCGCCGTTGGTGACGCCGTGAAAGCCGTTGGTGAAGCTGACGATGGTTGTGCGCCCTGTGGCTTTACGCGCGAGTTTAAAGGCGGCTTCGATGGCGTTGGTCCCTGTTGGACCTGTGAACATCATGACGTACTCGAGTCCGCGTGGTTCGAGGATCAGCTTGTTCATCGTACGCAGAAATGTCTCTTTGGCGGTGGTCTGGAGATCGAGGCTGTGTGTGATCGCGTCTGATTCGATGTAGTCGAGCAAGGCTTGCTTGAGCTGTGGGTTGTTGTGTCCGTAGTTGAGGCTACCTGCGCCAGCGAGGAAGTCGAGGAAACGGCGCCCTTCGATGTCCCAAATTTCTGCCCCTTGGGCTTTTTGTAGTGTACATGGGAAGGCTCTTGAGTAAGAGCGTACTTCTGATTCAAGGGCGCTGAATGTGTTTGATTGTGTCATGTTTTTTTCTCGCTTGTATGCAGCCAAAGGTGGGTTTGCTCAATGGCGATCTTTCTCTCCACTCCCATCGCTCAATTCGTGGATTGATTTGCTGGGACCATGTCATGAAGGGAGAACGCAACGACCACCATCACAAGGGGCGATGGTGGAATCTTGTCTCATCTGATCGTTGTTTTCTGCAACAGATCGGACAATTTGACTTCTCTGATACCAAAAAATTCATTATTCTTCAAAGGACTTTTTGGGACACAGAGTCGATTTTTTGGGAGGGGATGTTCACGAAGATGTTCGTTTCGATACGAAGAGAAGGGGGGATTCGCTCGATTGGAGGAGGATTAAAGTTGGTTGGCGCGGGGCACTTCTGCTTCGTTGAGATCTGCGGATGAAGGATCGTCGATACCTTCTTGCTCGGAGCCGCGGAAGACGTTGACGGGGATACGCAGGTAGCGGATCTGGTTGTCACGTGGTGTGGGAAGCTGACCAGCGTCGATGTTGACCTGGACACTTTGGAACAAGAGTCGGGGCGCGGCGAGTGTCGCGTCACGGCTATCTCGCATTTGGACGAACTCTTCCTTGGTGGTCTTGGCGTTGAGCTGTGGGTTCTCTGTTTTGGAGAGACCAATGGTTGTCTCGTACAAGACCTCACGTCCGTTGGGTTGGTAGTCGTGACCGACGAAGACTCTTGTCTCATCTGGCAGCGCGTAGAGTTTCTGGATGGAGTCGTACAGGTCTTCGGAGCTACCTGCTGGGAAGTCACAGCGGCCTGTTCCGTAGTCGTGCATGAAGAGTGCGTCACCTGTGAAGATCGCGTCGTCAATCACGTAGGTGAGGTCTGCTGGTGTGTGACCTGGTGTCGCAATCGCGCCGATCTTCAGCGTACCCGCTTCGAGAATGTCACCTTCGTTCATCAAGACGTCAAACTGAGAGCCGTCTGTGTTGAAGTCTTCGGGCAAGTCAAAGATACCCTTGAAGAGTGACTGGACCGCTTTGATGTTCGCGCCGATGACGACTTTGGAGTTGAATTTCTTGGCCAGGAACTGGGAGCCTGAGAGGTGGTCTGCGTGAGCGTGTGTTTCCATAATGTAGTGGAGCTTGAGACCTTGTTCTTCGACGTACGCTGCGACCTCTTTCACCGACTCTGTCGATGTCGACGATGCTTTGGGATCGTAGTCCAGTACGGGGTCGATCACGACCGCGTCTTTGGTCTTGGGATCGTAGACGACGAAAGTGAGCGTGTATGTATCTGGATCGTAGAAAGCGTCAATTGTGAAGGGTTTGTTTGCTTGATCAAATTTGGATTGAAGTCTCATGTTCTTTCTCCTATGGTCTTCTTGCTCAAATGATGCGTGGCCTTTCCTGCTCGCGCCCATTGAGAATGGATGTCTGTGCTCTTTGTTTTCGAATGTGTCTGAAGTCTCTTGTCTTCAGTCACGCCACTCTCCTATTACATACTACATGCCACACTCTTAACTTCATTGATCTTCCTCAAAAATCAAGTGTTTATATTTATTCACAAAAATGTGACATTGAACGCGTCCAAAAAAATGTTGCGTTGATGTTGTTTTGGTTGTTTCTTGATGTTTCTTTTTGTTGCAACGATCGAACGATGGATGTCTTCTAAAGATCGATGGGGGCGGACGTTAGTTTGCTGTAGAGTACATCAAAGAACGATGCTGAAAGAGATCTGTTCGATGGAGTGGGAGGGGGAGAGCTGTTGTAGGCTTGTTATTCACATGCGTAGATGTGTATCCAACCGTCTTGATTGGTGACGCTCATGTAACGAGCGTCTGCGCTCCAATTGACGTGAAGAGGCGTATGTGTGGATTGTTTGAGATTTGTTATGGTTGTGTAGCTTGCGGTCTCTTTGATCGCGATCTGTCCACTCTGGTAGGTGATCGCGAGCCATGAACCGTCTGGTGCGTAGCGCAAAGATGTTGCATCATTCTTCAACATAAGGGACTGCTGTTTCGTTCCTTGCACCCCATTATATAGGTGGAGTTGTTTGTCAGCCGTCAGGATCGCGAGCGTGTCTGTGCTGGGGTGGAATTGCAACGCGATGATCTGCTCGTTCATTTTAAGTGTATGGAGGAGTGTGCCATCGCGTTTCCAGAGCTTGACATCTTTGTCCACCGAACCCGAAGCGATGTATTCACTTTGATGATGAAAGGAGAGGGCAGTGATCGAGGCTGTGTGTCCTTTGAGCGTTGTTGTTGATGTGGTTTTTCCAACCTCCCAGAGCTTGACGAAGGTATCATCTGCGCCTGTCGCGAGCCACTTCCCATCGGGGCTGTATGCGCTTGTCGTCACACGGATGTTGTGTTCGGAGAGGGTCTGGAGCTTTTTGTAGGTTTTGTAGTCCGCGACGACCGCTTTTTTGTCCGTGCTTGTCGTGAGGACTTGGGGCAGCGTGGGGTGCAGTGCTTGTGAGAGGATCGCGGAGCCGTGGTTGTACATGGTGCGGAGCAGGCGCCAGTCGCTTCTTCTGTAGACACGTGTTTGTCTGAGCAGGGAGGAGGCGAGAAACAACGCACCGTCAGGACTAAAGCCGCTACTCGTCGCGGCAATTTGGCTGTAGTTAAAACTTTTTTGCGCCGATACAGCGTTGAGAGACCAGAGCTTGATCGAGCGATCCTCTGAGGCGCTGATCAGCGTCCCACCGTCGGCGCTTAATGTGATCGATGTAACGAGCGCTGTGTGCGTTTGTCCTTGCCGAAGCAAGCGACCATTTCCTGCATCCCACAGCCTGACGATTTGATCCCAGCTACCCGTCGCGATGATCGACTCGTCGTTGGAGACGAAGAGCGTCTGGATGGCTTGTGAGTGGGTGATCGTTCGTTGGACTTGGCCCGTGTCGAGTCGCCAGATCTTCACGGTGCTATCATAAGATGCTGAGTAGAGGCGTTTGCCACTCTGTCCAAATTGAAGATCTGCGATCGCGCCTTGATGGTTCTCCAATGTCCTCGTCAGTGCACCTGTCTCCACTTCCCAGAGCATGATCTTTCCATTGAAGAGTCCCGCCGCAATTTGTTTCCCGTCTGGGCTGATCGCGACGCTGATCACACGTTGGTTTTGTGTGAGGAGTGTACGTGTGAGCTGCCCTGATTGAAGATCGTAGAGTCTGACGGAGCCATCCCATGAACCTGTCGCGAGGTGTTTGTTGTCTGGAGTAAATGCGAGTGAGGAGACACGCGCCTTGTGGTCGCTCCACGTCCTCATCAAGACGCCATCTGCGAGCCGCCATACGGAGGCGGTGTTGTCGTCAGAAGCTGTCGCAACCCACTGACCATCTACGCTGAGGGAGACGTCGTTGATCGCCTTCTTGTGTGCCTGCCATGAGCGAATCGATTGACCGTCCTTGGGATTCCAGAGGTGGAGTGTACCGTCACGCCCACCTGAGGCGAGCTGTGTAGCATCCTGATTGAGCGCGATCGCATGGACACCTTGGCTATCGGCCTGGGAGATCTCCCGTGTGGGAGTATGTTCGGAGGTTCCCCATATATCAGCGCTCGCATCCCACTGTGAGGACAAAAACGAACGGCCATCAGGTTGATATTGTACAAAACCGACGTATTGGTTTCTGGGATCGAGGGTCTGAAGGTGTTGACCAGTGTCGACATCCCAGACTCTGATCCTGCGGTCGTATGAGGCTGAGATCAGTGTCTTTCCTGTTGGGTGAAAGTCCACACTGCGGACATTGGAGGTGTGACCAGAGAGTGTTCTGATGGCGTCGCCTGTGTCTGTCTTCCAGAGGCGAATCTTTTGATCCCACCCAGACGTCGCGATTTGGGCCTTATCTTTTGAGAGACTGACGCCGTAGAGCCATGTCGCGTGCCCTTTGATCTCCACGACACTTGTGCCGTCTGAAACCTTCCATATACGTGCACTTTTGTCCGATGAGGCAGATGCCAACCATGTCCCATCATCACTCCAATCGATGTCGTTGATCGGACCTGTGTGTCCTGTCAGCGTCCTGACGAGACTGCCGTCGCTGGTCTTCCAGAGCTTGATCGTCGCGTCCCACGAAGCTGTCGCCACGAGGCTGCCGTCGTGGTTGAACGCGATGTCTGTAAGGGGCATGGTGTGGCCCTTCAAAGTAAAGAGCGTCTTCCCTGTCGTGATGTCCCACAGCCGAGCCGTTGTGTCGGTTGAACCTGACGCGAGGAGCTGGGTTGTCGGGTGAAATGCGACGGCGCGTACGCCGTATTGGTGTCCTGTGAGGTTTTGTGTGATGGAGACCTTCCCTACATCCCAAAGACGAAGTGTCCCCGAGCGTGGGTACGCCGTCGCGAGCCATTTTCCGTCATGGCTGAGGGCGCTCATTGAACGGCGGTCGTAATGGATGTGCATATCCCAGCGCGCCTTCGCATCACTTACGTTGAATGCGCGCGCAAATTGATCGTAGGAGGAGCTGATGACGCTCTTGCTGTCCGGTGTAAAAACGACACTGTACTGCGTCGAATTTCCCGGACGTAAGCTAAATCGAGACGAGCCACTCTGTGCATCCCACACACGCAGACGCCGGTCCGAACTGACGGATGCGATGTACTTTCCATCTGGACTGTATTTGATATCGTTGATCGTGCTGGTGTGGGCTGACCAATTCGTCGTGGCCTTGCCTGTCGCGAGTTCAAAGATGCGAATGTATCGGTCACTGTTGCCTGTCGCAACGGCAACATGTTTGTCATCTGGGCTGATCGCCAACCCATACACCGTATCTTTTGGAGCCTGGATCGTGTGGATGGCCTTCCCGTCAATCCCCCACGTGCGGAGCGTTTTGTCAAACGAACCCGACGCGATGATCTTGCTGTCGTGTGAGAAGGCAACTGGGCGAACCGTCGAGGTGTGTCCTGTCATCGTGTGGGCCAGCGTGTTGGTGCTCAAATCCCATAGCCGAACGGTTCTATCTGCGGAACCTGACGCGAGCCACTTTCCGTCTGCACTGAAGGCGATCCCGTAGACTGTCGATGTGTGTCCCTTGAGCGTCTGTTTCAAGCGACCATCACTGAGATCCCAAAGCTTGATTGTGCGGTCACTTGAGCTTGTCGCGAGCCACTTACTGTCATGGCTAAAGGCCAACTCCTGAACGCGGCTTGTATGTCCAAGCAAGACATACTGAAGATGCTTATCGCTCATGCGCCAGACCTTGGCCAGATTGCCGTCACTGTTTCGCGAAGCCAGCCACTTTCCGTCTGGGCTGATCGCGATCTTGAGGCTCCCGAGTGAGCTGCCAATGGTGCTAAACGCGATCCACTTGCGATGGAGGACTTTTGGGAGACAGCACTTTTTGTTCTGCGTATGTGCACAGAGTGAAGGGAGCGGTCTTGTCGGAAGATCGAGCAGGTCTTCTTTGGGGCCCTCTTCAGGAGTGGACTCTTCTATGCCACCGTCGGAGACGTCCTGAAGAGGCTCTTCAGGCGTGTTCACCGTCTCTATTGGACGTTCTTCTTGCGGTTCTGCTGTGGGCTCTTGTTTGCGTTCTGTCGTTGGCTCCGTTGTCTTCTCTGTGAGTGGGACCTTGCATACGCCATTGGCACACACGTGTGTGTCTGAACAGTCGGCATTTGCAGTGCACTGTAGACATTTTTGTTGGACACATCGTTTTTTGTCTTGGGGGCAATCAGTGTCGCTGTTACATTCGGTTGTGGGGGGAGGTGAGCACCCAAGCCAAGACAGCCCTAAGCATCCAATGAGCCCAAAGAGGAGCACAAAGAGACGAGTATATCGTTGTAAGAGGTGTGATGTTTTCATGAGCGTGCCTCCTGTCTGCGTCGGAGGAAGAGGGGAAGCAGCAGACAGACAAAGAGCAATGGGTCCCAAGGGGGCGAAGAGTGTGTGGTGCAATTGCAGCCTCCACTGGCTTGAAGAGCTTCTTTTTTGGGCTCTGGTGTGGGGTCTTTTTCGGCGCTGGCGTCAGCGACAGGTGCTGGTTCGTCAGGTGCTGATGGTTCGACCTCTGGCTCCGTGACAGGCTCTGTTGTGGGTTCGGCCTTCGGTTCGGGCGCTGGTTCTTCGATCTCGTTGGGGTAGAGACACTTTCCAGCGACACATTTTGTTTGTGTGGGGCACTCTTGGTCGGAGGCGCAGTCGTTTTTTGTGCCAGGGGGAAGACACATCCCATTGGGACCAAATAAGAGTTGGCAGGTGCGGCCTTTTGGACAGGCGTCGTTGCCATAGCATACGCAGATCTCGATATTGCTGAATCGATTACAGACACCACCTGATTGGCATGTTTGTGTCTTGCTACAATCTTCAAAACAGCGGCTCACAGAGCCCGTTGAGACACAACGTAGTCCCTCCTGACATGTATTGAAGGCGTCACATTCTTGCCCAAGTGACCGGTTGCCAGGTGCCTCTTTCACACAACGACCGGCGGCCTGGAAAGAGCGACAGCTGAATCCACTTTCGCAAGTCTTGTTTTGTGCCTTGGGGGCACACGCGCCGATTTGATTGGAGATGTTGTTGCAGATATAGTCTGCACCGCACTCGTTGTTATTGCGGCATTGGCAGACACCACTCTGACATGAACCGCCACCAATCGCGGCGCAATCTTGTGTCGTGTTACAGGGGTGGAGGCAGAGTCTTGTCGAGCCGAGTGAGTAGCAATTCATGGGGCGGACACAGGTGTTGTTGCTGGTACAAGCGCTCCCTGCGTTTCCTTCTGGAATGCCACATGTGTGGATACATCGTTTGCCGGAGATGGTGTCAGCGCAGGTCAGTGGGTCTTTGCAGGGGGCGGGGTGACAGGCGTCTCCATACTCTCCCCCTTGAGGTGGGCTGCATGCGCCTGCGATACAGATCTCACCATCAGGACAGTGTGCGCTGAGTGTACATGGTGTTTGACAACCGCCTTCTTCGGGGGTGCATTGGCTGGGGACACCTGGATAGAGTTCTTTGCATGTATAGCCTGCCGGACAAAAATCACCGGCGCCACAGGCTTGTGTACAACGTTTGCTGCCTTCGAGTCCAAAGCAGCGCCCTTTGGGACCACAGTCTTCGTCTTTTTTGCATGGTTGGCAAAGCTGCGCATTGGCTGCGACGATCGCGGGACGACATTGGCTGTTGTCGCAGACCTCACCGGGACCGCAATCCTTGTTTGTCGTACACGATATCGCCGGACAGACTTGTTCAAACGGGAGACACAATGTCTGTACGCCGCTCGTCGTTTGTTTTGTGTTGCAGTAGGTCCCTGAAGGGCAACAGCCATTTGTATTGCATTTGCGCAAGCACCGATACCCCGTGTCAAAGCGGTAACAAACGCTGTCGCTTCCACAGTCTTCGTCTTTTTGGCAGGGTTTGCAAACTTGGGGTTGGCTGGAGAAGGGGACAGGTTCACACTTCTTATTGCCTGAACACCGTGCACAGAGGCCACATTCTGCGGTGCTTGTGCAGGAGGCATCTCCATCCCCGTAGGTCTTGAGGATCGATTGGATAAAGGAGGTGTATGTATCCGTTCTCATCGAAGTCCCTGTACCTGTACAGCTTGAACGAGGAGGGTTGGAGCCGGGGACTTGTGGAGCGTTGACATATGAGTTTACGCCGATCACGCGGAGTTTTCCGAGAACCAGAACGAGCGCGGGACCACCAGAGTCTCCGTGGCAGACACTTTTGTTCGGGGCTTCGTGTACAAAGCGGTCGGCGAGTAGCTGCTTCATCGGGATCTCAGCGCCGTATTTTTTGTTGGGGGAGATCGAGGTCGGGGTGCTTTGGATGAGTCCATACCCAAGAAACAACATATTCTTGCCTTGGAGTTGGCTGCTGAGGGAGGTGAGATTGACAGGCATGGGAGTGGCGATCTTGACCTTTGTTTTGAGGATCCCGAAGCCTATATCACCGCCGTCACTGACGTCTGTTGTCCACTTGGGGTGGTTCTTGAAGAGGCTTGGGTCAAAGTCGAAGTAGTGGATATCAAAGCCACTCGCGACCTTCGTGTTGGGTGTGTCGATGCGAAATTGCAGTCGTTGGCCCGCTTTGACGTAGCGAAGGGCTGCATCGACACAGTGTGCCGCTGTGAGGACAACCCGTGATGCGATCAAGGTCCCCGTACAGAACGTTCGCTGGTTGTGGGCCAGCGCGCCGACCTCTGGGTGGCGAAGGTCGGGGGTACCGCCGATGATCGATTGTGTCTGTTGACCGATGGGTACCTGTGTATCGTGAGAGGGGGGCTGGCAACCCCACACCCACAGCATCCAACTACACGATATGACAACCAATAAACGTAACCAAAAACGATGATTCAAGTTGCTCTCCTCACATATCCATACGGCGAAAACACGTCCTAGAACTCGACAAGCATTCGGCGAAAAGATGTACGGAAACAAACATCATTTCACCAAGCTTGAGGCCGGTGGATTGTAGCATATTTTGTGGGAAACTGTTACACGTTACAGGGGAGGGAGCCTTGTCTCCAAACGCAAAGGGACAATTAGCGTGGGTTCTTACGTTTAAACTTGCGGACCTTTCGGATCTGTTGGTAGGTCCATGCGGGGACATTGTTGAATTCGACGTCTGTACCGATCAGGATGTCGAGGGGCCGCTTTTGGGGATACCGAAAGGGGCGGATGGCGCGGACTGGAATACCCTTAAGCATCAATGTGTAGACAACCCATTTGACAGCTTCTTGGGGGACTCGCTCGCCAAACCAGACTGCGTTGAGGGGAGAGTTGAGCAGTCGTTTACGGGTCTTCTTCGAGATGAGTTTAAATGGCAGCCTCCACAACGCTCGTTTTAATCCCTTTGGATCGGTGTTGCGCCTGTAATAGAGCAGCTTGATACTTTGTGCGAATGCCCTCTGCTTGCGAAAGTGGATTTTGGCCTGCGCGGCGAGCTTTTGGATCGCTGCACGTTGGCGCTTGTTGAGGTAGAGGTAAGTCGCCTTCTTGTTGAGGATGAACTTCTTGATCGGTTGTTGCTTTTTGAAGAGAGGTATCTTCTTTGGGGGATCTTTGGGCGACCACTTCTTGAGTGGATCGATGGTCTTCTTACGAGGAAGAGGGACCTTACGTGTCTTGGGGAAGACGTCGTTCTTTTTGAGAACGTTCGGTGTCTTCTTTTTTCGAATTTTGGGGGTGATGCGCCGCTTTTTGGGGGTGCGTTTTGTCGGCTGTGGCACCTGCTCTTGACGTTGTTGGTATGAGGAGCGGCGTTGTTTGGGGACACCGATCTGACCTGGATGTGTATCTTTCGGATTGTCCGTCAATTTCAGTAGTACCCACAGGACAAAGAGCAGCAACAAAAACCCTGCGAGACCTGGAAGCAACCACGCACGGACTGATTCATCCTGGATGTAGGAGATGTACGATGAGTATCGTTTGCTCGATGTGTCGTACTCTTCGAAGTCGTCTCCGATGTCGATCTGATCGAGCCACTCCTCTCTGTCCGTTGGGGGAGTGAAGGTGTTTGTCGGGATCGTATCCGCGTGTTGCTTGGCGAAGCGCACAAGTGGATGTCGATCGAGACCTCTATCGACCATATCTTCGAAGCGATCTTCGAGGAGCGCGTCGATCGAACGAAGTTGTTCGAGGTCGAGATCGCCGAGCGTGAGCTGATCGAGCTGTCGTAAGCGCGCAAATGGTTTTTCAGACATGGCTCACCTCGCGAACGATTGCAAAAGGGAGAGGAAGTCGCGCTCAAATTCAGCAAAATCGTCCTTCTCGACGCCGCTGATCGCTGCGATCACAAGGGCCGCACGAAACAAACCCGTCTCGTGCTTTCCGCTCTCCATCTGACTGATCATACCAGTAGACACTTTTTCCCCATACTCATCGAGGATATAGTGCGACACAAAGCTCATACTTACGTCAGCTTCTTCACGCATCCGTTTGATTTTCTGCCCCAATCGCTTGAGGAAGATGTCTTTCATCAAGGTAACGCCACCAGCTTGAAAGTCGTTCATCACAATTTGAAAGTTCATCGAGATCACTCCAGACAAACCCGCTTCCGATAACAACATCAACACCATACCAAAAGACACAGGAGAGGGAAATTTTTCTCAAGGATAATCGAAGACCTCCACAAAGCGTTCAAAATTTTGAACGGCCTTGTCTCCTTTCTGTGTATCCTCTCAGGCATATTTATCATCCATCACGTTGACCGAAGACAAAGGAGAAACACATGAGTATGTGGAAGCGATGTAGTATCGCAGGCATTGTTCTGCTCACCCTGATCGTGTCGAGCTGGTATCAGGTGACAGCCTCGAAACCTTACAAGGGCCCCCTACGTAGCCGAAATGATGTGCTCTCTGCGATCCCCCATCGCAGCGACGTTTTGATCAACATCCATCGACGCTTGTTTCCCGCGACATGGGATCTGACGTTACTCGGCCAGAAGGCCACACCTGCGCTGCGACGAGGTCTGCTCGGCAACACAAAAGGATACGTCCGCTGGAAGTGTGCCCAAGTGTTGACGCAACTTCGAGATGCGTCTGCACGTCCCACATTACACCGCGCTCTCAGTGATTGGAACGCCTCAGTCCGCGCACAAGTCCTGCAGGCGCTCTCAGAGCTAGGTAACAAAAAGAGCGTCCCCTTTATTTTGAAGCGCTTTCAAGACCCTCAAGAAACACAAAGAAACAAAGTGTTGGCGTTACAGGCGCTCGGAAAGCTCGGGGATGTAAGAGGCATCAAGGCGATCATTCAACAGTACGATGCGTATCCCAAATCCTCCGATGTTCGCTATGCAGCGGTACAGGCGCTGTGGGAGTTGCGTCAGGTCGTCCCTCGCAAGACGATGACGACGTTTATGAGACGTGCACTCAAGGACAAGGCCGCCTACGTTGTGCGCCGTGCAGTCATTGCTTCCGGCGTCCTCAAGGACAAAGGAGCTGTCTCGACGATCACAAAGCTGCTCGCCCACAAAGCCAAAAGCGTTCGTAACATTGCGGCATACGTTCTCGGCGAAATTGGCGATGCGTCGGCGTTGCCTGCGCTCGTGAAGTCACTTCAATTTGTCCGCACAGGGCGCTTTCTCAACAACATCACCTTCTCACTACAACGCCTCGGCGATCCACAATTGATGAAGCGTCTGACTGGCTTCTTGCGCCATCGTCAGGCCTTTATCCGCTTGAACGCGGCCTTCGCGGTCGGAGAAATGCGCGTGAACGCCGCACGCTCCATCCTCGAACAGGCGCTGCAGGATCCCAACATGATCGTGCGCAATCAGGCGATCATTGCTCTCGCCAAACTCGGTGACAAGCGCTCTCTACCTGCCCTGAAGAAGACATTTTCACAAGACAGTGGTTTGCGCAAACAGCTCGCGAGACTCGCCTTGCTCTTCATTACAAATGGACAGGCATACAGAGACTTGTTGTGGAAAGAACTGCATCAATCACGCTCCCGTACAGTCCGCAAAAAATCCGGTTTCTTGCTCGCGTCACTTGGTGATCAACGTGCTGCACCCTTCTTGTATCATCAACTCCGCTACACGACCTCAAAGCGCGCGTGGCGTCTCGGACAGAGTATGAAGAGTCCTTATCTTCGCAAGTTGATCGAACTCGATACGGCCCGACAGATCAAACAACAGCGTACCTACCGTTTGCCCCAATTGCTCCGCTTTGTCGGCAAAGAGAAGGTCAAACAGCACAAAAAAGAGCTCCTCTCTCTCCTCATTCGCAAGTGGTATCGTCCGAATAAGCGCTCACGTCATGTTTACAAAAAGTACCGGCCAGGGACGCCTTCTCGTCTGTGGGGATACAATCGACGCAACAGGCAACTGGAAGCGGTCATGCGTCAGCTCGGCGGGACACACGATCGTACGCTCGCGCTGTGGTTGCAAGGTTTCTTGTATCACCGCAGCTATCACATCCGCACAGAGGCGCTGCTTGCGCTCGCGATGCTCGGAGATAACGGCGCACTACGTAGCCTTGTGGCGCGTTTGGTGAATGCTTCTGATCGTCATCGCCCCTACCTCGTGCGTCGACTCTCCGCGCTCTCTGTTAAGCGACTGAAGCAGGCGTTTCGATCGCAACGTTTGCGTAAAGATCCCTTCTTGCAGTTGGCACTCTCCACAGCGCTCTTACGAGCGGGCGACAAGCGCGCGCTCAAGACGCTGCTCAGTGCGCTTCGACGTCCTCAGTATGCCGTTCGTATGAGAGCGTATGCCTATCTCAAACACAGCGTGGATGCGTCTCTGCGCAAGACATTGCGAGGACTTTACGACAAAGAGCAGAATGAACACGCCAAGAGTTTGCTTCGCAAGCTGATCAAAGATCCGAGCAAACGTATTCCTGAGTTCTCCTTCTTTTACGTGAATGACGTCACCCTGGACTGATATGACCTCACTATCTCGTACACACCTCCTCTATCTCTGCATACTCGCAGCGCCTGTCTGCGCCATCCTCGTCTACTCCCAGACACTCTTCACCAACTTTACGGTCTTCAAAGATGCTGCCGTTTGGAGTCTCTTGTTTGTCTCCTGTCTGTTGTGGCGACCGCGTTTTGCTGGTGGTGTGTGGCTCTGGTCTGTGTGGGGACTCTTCTTTGGGTATATGTGTTTGTCTTTGCTGTGGAGTCATGACCCTGGACGGGGCTTTTCACTTGCGATGCGTTCGGTGGCCTGTGCTGTGTGGGCGCTCTTTGCGCTCGATTGGTTTGCGCAGCGTCGTCTTGAGGAGCGTGAACAATACGCCCTATATATGGCGTTCATCGTCTTATGTGCGGGGGGACTCTCTGCATTGTGGGGGGTGGCGCAATACATCGGTTTGTTCCAGACTGGGACGTATACATTGATCGGTACGATCGGGAATCCGAATCGTCTCGCTGGGGCCTTGTTGTTGTGTTTGCCTGCGTTGTGGTGGTGTTTGGCAGAAGGGCAAGCGCGTTGGTTTCGATGGCTGAGTGGGATCGCTGGTGGGTTGTGTTGTGCGGGGATTTGGTTGAGTCGTTGCCAGAGCGCGATCCTATCGCTCGCGTTGATGTGCGCTGTTGGACTGCTTCTGGAGATTATGACGCGGGCACATCTTCGCGCCTTCTTTTTGCAAAAGCTCCTCGCATGGTCGAGTGTTT
Source organism: Deltaproteobacteria bacterium (assembly GCA_002731275.1). GTDB lineage: Bacteria > Myxococcota_C > UBA6777 > UBA6777 > UBA6777 > UBA6777. The sequence goes on from PCBK01000035.1 coordinate 58,590, forward strand.
TGTTTGTGTCGTCGGGTCTCTTTGTGATGTGGATCGTGCTCAAGTGGGGGAGCATCCTTCACAGCCTCAGGGGGCGCTTTTGGGTAGGGTTTTTGTCCACCGAGGTGTGGATGGATTCGTTTTGGAGAGGCGTTGGTGTAGGAGGCTACCCACATGCCATCGCGAATGTACAGGGGAAGATCCTACAAAAGACATCGAAGTCATGGATGTTGTTGATGGACCCACACAACCAGTTGCTCGATATTCTTTCGCAGCTTGGGTTGTTTGGGTTGGTCGTGTTTGTATGGCTTGTGTGTATCGTTGCGAGGCGGATACTCCGTGGTGGTGTCTCTCGGTCGTACCAAAAGGCTTCCTGTGTCGCGCTCATCGGGGTCGCCTGTTACAGTCTCTCGGAAACGCCTTCGATGTCGATGCCTTGTGTGCTCTTCGTTGGCTGTTGGCTTGTGTGGGGGCAGCTTCATACTCTACAGGTTAAAGATGGAGCGGGTGCAAAGGCCGAGTATGTCTGGATGGTCCTGATGATCTTTGTCGCCAGTGGGATGTGGTCTACAGTGCGGACTGCGTACGGTGACCTGTTGCTGGGGCGAGGGATGAAGGCCGCTGCCCGTGGTACGAAAGATGGGATGGAGAGGGCCGAACAATTCTATACAAGGGCACTTCAGCATGTGAGTGAGAAGGGGATTGTGTTGTTCTCGCGCGGTTTGGTTCGTCGTGAGCTAGGGCGGCAAAAGGCGGCGCTGTCTGATCTACGAGCTTCCTTTGTGTTTGTTCCATCACCGGAGCGTGCGTTAGCGATCGCGGGGATTCATTTTTCACTTGGGCAGATGAAGAAGGCTGTCGAGTGGGGGGAAAAGTCACTCGCATTGCATCCTCGTTATGTACGGGCGTATCACAACATGGGAGTGTTTTTCCTTGAACAAAAACGGTCCTATGATGCGTGGCGCTATTTACGAAAAGCGCGCTCTATGCGACCTGGTGACAAGCGAATGATGAAGGCGTGGGCTCGATTGCCTCGACATTTGAGAATGCGTGGCCCCGTGCTGCGATAAAAGGTCGGGTTTTTTGCTTCTGGTGGTCTACATCTGCTCAATCAAAGAGGGCGAGTTCAAGGTCCTGCTGGAGTTGCAGCCAGCGCTCAGGTCGTGCATCATCGCAGAGTGAACGCCACGCAGATAATGCCTCCTCACAGAGTGTTCGGCACATCGCGAGATCGTCTTTGTTGCTGTTGTCTTCTTTGAAGATGTCAAGTTGGGAGGAGGTGTGTGTGAGGGCGTCGATGAGAGCCTCACCGTACTGTGCGAGTTCTTCAGCGTCCATCTCTGTATTGCCCGCCAAAGATATCGTTGTCGAAGAGGTCTTCTCATTGGCGAGTAGTCGTTCATGCCAGGCTTTTGCTATATCGACAGCGACGTGGAGAAAGGCGACATATGGTGAGAGCATATGGCCCGTCGAAAGATTGTGCAGAGCTGTACGCACCGAGAATAACATTCCGGCGGTTGCGCTGAGAGGGGAGAGTCTCGACACCACAGTCATCGCCCAAGCTCGTGTTTCGGCGTTGGTCTTTTGAGCAAGGGCGACACGTCTGGCGATGGGGAGCGCCTCCGTGGCACCTAGCTGACCGAGAACATTGAAACACAGGTCTCTGATGTAGTGGCTCTCTGGATGATCTGCAAGCTCCAAAAGTGTTGGGATACACTCTCGCGCTTCGAGCTTTCCAAGCAGTTTCACGGCGTGTCTTCTGAGCATCCCTCTTCTCTCTTTGACGATCTGGAGCAGCAAGGGGACGAGCGGCTGGAGCTGTGATGATTCGAATGTCTCAAAGTGCGAGATGGCTGCTTCTTGAAGTTCTTCCTCTCCACCAAGCGCCTCCCGAAGATATCGCAAAGAGAGCTCCGAAGGGAGCTTCCCAAAATGCTCAAGTAAAAACATTCGATCGTAATAGTCGCCCTCCTGGTAGGCTTGTTCGAGGATGGGCAGGAGCTCATAGGCGCCTACATCTGCGAGCGCATCGATGGATGATGTGCGTGCTGAACCCTCATCTAGCGTGTCGAGAGCTTGCATCATCTCAGGGATCGCCTCGCGGTGTTCGAGTGCGCAGAGCTTCTTGATGATATCTCGCTTGCTCCATTCGTTATCTGTGTGTTTGAGGATTCGCATCAAGAAGGGGATGATGTCGGGGGTATCGAGTGATATCAACACAGAGACAAAGACGGAGCCGAGATCAGCTCGTTCACCTGCAATGTTGCGAAAGTGAGAGAGGACCTCATGACCAAGCAGCGGGGCGAGCGCGCCGAGGATATGCCCTTGTTCTGTGAGCTCTGTATCTTCGTGATACAGTCGCGAGAGCAGGACAGGAAGTGCTTCTGGGTGAGGTGCCCGTTTTAGTGCGTTGACAGCGCTCCAACGTACCCAATAGTTGTCGTCTTCGAGTCCCTTTAAGAAGATGGAAAGTCCTTCTTGTGGACGCGCTGTGATAAGTCCTTCGATGATGTGTTTTTTGCTCTCGTCACTGCCTTGTACAAATATTTGTTCGATGGCTTTGTACTTTTCAGCGTTGATTAAGGCGCGGAGCATATGCTCCCTTGCGGTGCATCCCAATGGAATGTCTTCATTTGCGAGTGCTTCTTGCAGGATGTGTATCGTCTCTTGATGGGGGATGTGTCCGAGCGTCTGTGTGACTTTCTCTAACACATGACTTTCTTCGTGGTGAGAGAAGAGGACCGTTCGTAAAAAAGGAATCATCTGAACGGCTTTATCGTGCTCTAGCTCTGTAATGGATTCGATGACAACGCCTCTATAAAAGGTGGCTGGATGTTCTTTGTAGGTCCATTCTTCGTGCAAAGTGAAGAGGCTACAAGCCGCTTGAAGTGCTCTTGGTGTTGCGATGCCAAAGAGGTATTTGATGATGTCGTACTTTGGGTTGTCTTCACCTTCATAGGGAGCGGCGATGAGCTTTTCAAGTTGTTGGCAGGCGTACTCTTCTTCACCGAGCTGCATGAGCGCTTTGGAGAGCGAAAAGATGTCCTCGTCAGAGGTTTTGTGTGTGATGGCGTCTTTGAGTGGTTGAATCGCCTCTGTAGCCCCTGATTGTCCGAGGTATTCACTGACCAATTCGGTGATTCTATGACTTCTGTGCATGAGGGCGTCACAGAGGATGGGGATCGCGTCAGGTCCGCCTATTTCGCCAGTTGCGCGTAAGAGCGCTTCGAGTGTCCAGTGAAGGCGCTCTTTGTGCGCCTCAATCGCCTCTTTGATCGCCGGAAGCGCAGCTTCATATTGATAGAGCCCCAAGATCTTTGCGGCGCGTTTGACAGCCGTTCTCTCCTCTGTCTGTGAGAGGGCTTCGAGGAGCCTCGGAATGACGACCTCTTTTTCGATGTCTTCGGACAGAAAGACCTGCTCAAACTCTCTCTGTAGAGCATCACCGCTGACATGAAAGCTCTCCATCATGGCATCAAAAGCCTCAGGGCCGCCTATCAATCGGAGCGCTTCGAGGATGCGTACTTTGACCTTGTATGGGGCATCATGTTGTGCCTTGCGAAGCGCTCCGATGGTGGATGGGTCTTTGAAGGAGATCAGAAGGTTCGCAGCTGCGAGCTGCCTGTCCTCTTCTTCAGCGCCGAGCTCTTTGAGGACAACAGGCAGGCCGTCGAGTTGTTGTAGGGCTGATGCCATCGCGTCTTTGATCTGTTTGTCCTGGAAGGGTGTGAGGTATGCTTCAAAGAGCTCTTGGTTGGCGTCTGTATACTTCGCTTGTACGAGCATTTGGACAGCCTGGTATCGATGAGGCGGGCTGTTGCTTTGTAAGTGCGAGAGCACTTTCTCAAGCGGTATGGGTTCATGCATATGTTTGTTGCTCCTTTGATCTTGCATTGCAACATAGATACCATGTCCACAGTGAGAGGTCAAAGTACAGAGAAGATTAGTGTGCTGGACGTTTACAGAGAGTCACGTGCTGTTTTGGTGAGTCCAATAGGGGGGGATATTTTTTGTGCAGTTGCGTTGTGCGTGTGAGTGGGTCGGTCGGTTTGGCTATTGGGTGGGGGTGATGGTGTACATGACAGCGGAGAGTGTCGCCTGTTGCAGGACGATAAGCGCGTCTTCATCGGGGATTGTATACGTGTTGTCAGGGATCTTTCGGAACGTCTTGAAGTCGATCAGCGCGAACCATCTGGGGAGATCCATCTGCAACTCCAGGTGTTTATTTTGGTCCGTCAGCGTATAAGTAAAATGGATACCTCCGAGTTCTTTCTCTTCCAGGTTGATATCGATCTTAAAGGGGACACGCTGTGTTCCTTTTGTGGCCTCACCCTCCAATACAAACGCACCGAGCAAACCAAAGGTCAACGTCACGCTGTCATAGGCTCCTGTGTAACCTTGTACGATCCCTAGCTTGGTCGCTTGTTTGGCGATCAGATCGACTTTTTGAGCTGTGATACACTCTGCCTTGATCAATCCGGAGTTGTAGTGGCCTGGATGTGCCCATGCCAGCTTGATCGGAGACAGGGGACGTAGCCACTGCCATACAGAAGAGACACTCTTCTCTTTCAATTCGTGGAACCGCACGGCCTCTATCGAGATGAGCGCTTTGTCCAGGCTGATCGTCCAACCATTTGCCAACGTAAAGTGGGTCTGTGTTGGCTTGTAGATCAACGGCAGGTGCGTCATCGTCACCTTCTGACCATCACCACATCCGTTCAATATGGGGAGCCCACTTATCAGTAAGAGCGCGAGGAACACATACCATCTGTATGAGGAGAGCGTTGTCGTGTACATCTGAACCTTCCTAGAATACTCGCAGTCCGACACTGACGAGTAAACGCATCGGTTGCCCTGCCGTGTAATGAAGTAAGGGCAATTGTTGTGTGCGGTTGGATGGATCAAATGCCGAACTGTAGACAAATTGTCCATCCTTCCACTGTTGGTTGAGTAGATTGTTGATGTCGATTCGTACGAAGACAGGCCCAATATCGACCCTCGTGACAAACTGCAATTGCACGATCGTGTCCGACTCCAGACCAAAAGGCAGCGGTCTTGGGCCGATCACATTCCCCCGTATACTGGACATGACCGCCCAAAAACGGTCGCGACTTTGCCAGCGATAGACGAGTCCACCTCTCACGAGCAGTCGGGTCGAGTAGGGAACAGGGCTGTTATCTTTGACGAGGCGTCCATCGCTGTACGTCACGGAAGCGTCGAGCCACAGACCCTTTACAAAGAGTTTGAGGCGTAGATTGAGCTCACCACCAAGACGAAGCCCTGCGCCCGTGTAAATGTTGGTCGCGGAGGCGTGGTCAAATACCAGTTCTTGGGCTGTATAGACACCGAACAACGACAGCGACGTGTAGAGCCTATTTTTGAGCACAAAGCGCGCTCCTAGCTCTGCGTGATGGGCTTCTTGTAGAGGGAACGCACCATCATCTTGTAGACTTCTGGCCTGGACTGAGCGAAATCCCAATCCATAGGACGCAAAGATCTTCCATGCGCGAGAGATCCGAAAGCGTAACATCGTCCTCGGCGCGATATGGAGTCCTGAACCCGAACGTGTTGGTTGCCCAACAAATGATGGAGCGCGGTCTTCAACGTTGAGATCGAGGAGCGTGAGACGTGTTGAGAGCTGCCAACGGAACCATCGGCTTAGGCGCATCCTTGCAGTGAGCCAGCTCGCGAGAGACATACTCTGTATCGATGAATCAATCTCCGTTGTGTGTCGTTGTCCTGCGTCAGTCAATCTGTGTTGTGCCTGCTCGATCCCGTCGAGTCTGTATTCGACACCGGCCTCAAGCTGTTGTCGGCGTCCAAACAGATAGCCATTACGTTTGTACACCATCTGACCGCCAGTCTGGACGAAGTCATGTCTCTGCTCGAACGTATCGCCTTGTGGATACAACAGGTAACCTGTGAAGTTCTCCTTGAGCCGGAGAGAACGACCCATCACGTAGAGCATCCAGGTCATCGATTGTTTGTACGTCTTCCAGGTGACATGAAGTTGGCCAAGGACGCGACTGGATCGACCTCCAAGACCTTCTCGTTGGACATCGTAGAAGTCGATATTTCCTCTCTCAAAATCTATCTCACGTAACACACCAGCGCTTTCAAAGTCGCTGACATGGGCCCCTGCGAGTAATCGAATCGTGAGCTTGCGCCAACGAAACTGATACTGTGCGAGTGTTCGGGCCTCTCGCCATGAGCGACCCGAACCAAAGCCATCACTCTCACCGAATTGGGCGACGACAAAGGTCTCTGTGTCCTGTCCTCTCGGTCCCCAG
>PCBK01000036.1 GCA_002731275.1 Deltaproteobacteria bacterium
GCCGTGGGTTTTTTGCGACTTCACTTGCAATCATCCGCCTCAACAAACTCACCACCCTGAGCCTCCGGCTCTTCCCTCCTCTCAAGCCTTTCGAGAGGAGGGACTATTCTACCGATATATACGGAATGTTCGTTTGCATCGCGATATATCGTTTGGTTATTCCCCCTTCCTTCTCCAGAGGATGGAGAGGAAGGGGGAAGTCACGAAGTGACAGGGGGATGGAGAGGTTTGTAGAAGGGGTGGTTGCAAAGTGAATGAAGCAAATGACAACCGCTGCAAGTTCGCGAGCAGTCGAGCGTTTGGAGGATGTCGCTTGCGACATACGTATTGCCATAAGGGATTGTAACTTACATTCGGGTGCACTTTGCGAAGACACAAGTGCAACTGCCCCTGGATCAGTATTCGAGTTTCCCCCGTACTTATCGCTAAAACTCTCCCCCTTGCCTTCTCCGAAGGCCGGAGAGGAATGGGGAAGGCCTAAGGCCAGGGGGATGGAGAGGTTTATTAAAGGAGGCGGTTGCAACTGCCCCTGGATCAAATAGGGGAACAAAGAAGTTTGTTTGGGAGTAGGAGCCGGAAGAAAAACAGGAGGGAGGAGGGGTCGATTACTTGCTGGTCTCTGCGCTACTGAAGCCTTCGACAACTTCGACGAGACGGTCCATGTTAAGAGCGTTAAACTCGAGGACGGAGTCGATCGTTTGGCCACTCTTGAGCTTGACACCAAACAAGTTTGCCGTGGACTCACCAGTCAGACGACCATCAGGTGCAGTGGGGAGAGTGATGCTCTCACCACCAAAGACGACAAACCAACCACCTTTTCCAGGTGTGGAGACCTGGAGGATCTGGAAGTCAGCGCCATTAACCTTACCGTTTGTCACTTTTCCGCCACCAGCAGCGTCGAATTTACCAGCGCTACCGAAGCCAACAAACTCGGAAACTGTCACGTCAGAAGGTGCAGCGTCGCTCATTTGGAGGTTTGCAGCGATCAATGTTGGAGGTGCGTTCTCGCCTGCAGGGATTGTCAAACCAATTGTCAACACGAGGAATTTACCACTCGCGAGGACACCTTCAGGTTTGGTGTACTTCACGTTCAGTGTGTTGCTACCACTTTTGGCTTCGTCAACTGCGAGACCAAGGGGTACGAGACCGTATCCTGGGATACGCACACCAGCGAGGCTGATCAGGTAGAACTGAAGATCTTTTCCATCGCTTCCTTTTGCAGTAGGTGCAGCGGAAACGTTGACGGTGATGCTTTGATCCAATTTTCTGTCGAGGACGATGTCTTGTGCGGGGAACTTGTCAAAGTCAGGCACGAGGTCATCAGTCTTTCCGTCGCCATTGATATCATTTGTATCAGTGACACGAGCAACCGCAGAGACAGTGATCTCTGATTTGAATCCAAAGACAAACTTGTCGAGGAGACTCTTCGCATCAGCAAGCAACTTACCGATGTTGAGTTCCTCACCGGAAGTCGCCGCTTTGATGAGGGGCTCAAGTTCTTTCAGAGTGAACTTACTACCAAGCGCCCAGATCAAGTTTGTTCCGTCTTGACCGAGAGTTTGGTACTCGGCTTTCCCTGCGCCTGCGATATCGATGGAGACACCACTTGGCAACTTGAGTTCATTTCCGAGGAGCTTGGTTTTGATGTTTTCACCAAGGAGAGACGTCAGGTCGATGTCGAGGAGGTTACCAGGGATCGCGAAGCCTGCGAAACCGATGCTCACAGTGGATTCATCCCACTCTTCATCAGTCAAGCCGAGGAGTGACTTGATACGACCGTAGTCGAATTTACCTTTCACACCACCTGCTTTGGAGTCATCAGCGTTTTTGGGGAGCTGAATGAAGAGGTCGTTTTTGTTGATCTGGAATGCAGAGAAGTAGCTGTAGTCGTTGTGGAAAACGTGAACATCAAAGGGCGCTGTTCCGTCGACAGTTGCAGCACCATTTGCGTCTGTTGTGCCTTCTTTGTCAGCGACCTTGACAGTGGCACCAGTGATGGGTTTACCAGCGCTGTCACGAACGATGACACGGACTTTTCCGGAGGGAACTTTTGCAAAGTTGGTGATGGTCAAAGGTGCAGACGTTTTGCCTTCGAGCTCTGCAGTGATCTTGGCTTCGCCGTCCTTGGAACCACCTGTTGCGAGACCTGTGGCTGCGTCAACGCTGACAGCATCAGCGGTATCGGAAGCCCACTTGAACTTGAAGTCGCCAGAGAGACGCGCACCACTTTTGTTGTACGCGACCGCTTCGAGCTGCGCTGTGGCACCTTCCGTGAGGACACTTGCTGTCGAGATGATCTCGACTTTGTCGACGTTGTTGTCAACGACAACGTCCTTACATTGTCCATCTTCTGTGTTACAGGTCTTGCCAACGGGGCAATCACCATCGCTTTTACAACCTTCGCTTTCAACACAAACGTTGTTTTTACAGGTTTTGCCAGCGGCACATGTTTTTCCTGTACCTTCGCCACATTCGGGCTCGACACACTTGCCACTTGCACAGAGTTTACCAGTCGCACAGTCACCACTGACTGTACACTCAGAGCCTCCATCTGGATTTGTACCTTGTTCGGTATTTTTACCGGTGCCATCACCACAGCCTGTGCTGTAGGACATAGACACTGCGACAAGGCAGCACAGTAAGAATGGCAGCCACCGCCAGGTCTTAAGGGATCGATGCATACAAGCCTCCTTAGTTCTCGCTTGATTTACCGAAACAGTGCAAACATTCGCAAATCACACGGATGCATCGCACATTCGGCAGATTGGGCCCAAGATGTCTAGTTGGGAGTCCTTACCATGAGGGTTCCAATCAAAACATCACAAAAAAACATACCTTCAATCAAGAAAATCAAATGATTCAATCACGTCGAAGAACACTCCGACATATATCGTTGTCCATTATATCCATACGCAATTAAAAAACAAACTCCTATCCACCTTTTCTCCAACAGGCCCATCGCGTCAATCACCTGAAGAAGTGACATCCCCGACCAACTCAGGCTGTGCAGAAGAGAGCATAGTATGCACACGGACAATGACAATCTTGTACAAGATGGGGATGACAACAAGAGTAAGCAATGTTGAGAACAACAAGCCCACCATGATCGCGATCGCCATTGGCCTTCGTAGCTCAGAGCCTTCTCCGAGACCAAGCGCGAGCGGTAACAACCCCAAAACAGTCGTCGCGGTCGTCATTAAGATGGGTCGTAAACGCAACGCGCTCGCCTGGCGAATCGCCTCTTCAGGTTCGACGCCACGCTCGATCTGTTTATTCATCGCGTCCACAAGCACGATCGCGTTGTTGACGACGATCCCTGCAAGGATGATCAAACCAATCAACACCATCACAGAGACAGGCAACTGAAACCACCAAAAGAAGCCAACAACGCCGATAAACGCAAGCGGAATCGAGAACAAAATCACAAACGGGCTGACCAGCGATTCAAATTGAGACGCCATCACCAAATAGACCAAAAAGATCGAGAGCAATAGCGCATACAATAAAGACTGCAACGAGCGCTCCATCTCCTCACTTTGTCCACTCAATCCAGCTGAGTATCCCGGTGGGAAGGTTATCTGCGCGAGTTTTTCATTGATCGCTGCGGTGGCCTCACCAAGCGCCATACCGTCCAGATCTGCGCGCAAAATAATCGCCCTCTGGCTTCCCACACGCAAAATCTGAGAAGGTCCCTCGTCGATCTTGATCTCCGCAACCTGCCGCAATGGGATCGGAACACCCTCTGCTGTGTGAATCGTCAGATCGAGCAACTCTCGCATACTCTGAAGTTGTGGGCGATTGACACGTACAAGCACATCCAAACGACGCTCTCTCTTGCGGAACTTTGTCGCGACCGCACCATGAACCTTGTTCCTTACAATCTGTGCGACCTGTTGGACACTGATGCCATAACGCAACAAACGCTCACGCTTGTACAAGATCTGAATCTCAGGCAATCCTCCAACAGCACTCGAACGAATATCTCGGAGGCTGGGGATCTTCTCCATCTCCTCTTTGACCTGCTGTGCAAGTCGCCCCAAGATCTTCAGGTCCTCTCCCCTCACCTCTACTTCGATCGGCGTCTTCATACTAAAGAGCGCTGGATACTCGACCTTGAGACGCAAACCAGGGATGTTCTCAAGAACACCACGCATACGGTCGATCGCCTCTTTCTCCTTCCGCTCAAGGTTCCCATAAGGCAGCAATTTAATCGACACCGTCGCTGAGTGTTCGCCTTTTTCGGCGTTCTGCACCTCCGTCTTCTCAACGCCGACAGTCGACGTCAGCGACGTGATACCTTGGAGCTTTGAGAGCCAAGACTCGATCGGCTGTAATCTCTTCGCGGTCGTTTGGAGAGGTGTCCCCACAGGGAACGCAAGCTCTAGTTGGAATGCCCCTTGGTGGACCTTTGGCACAAACTCCCTCTTGAGCTGTCCGAGCAACAAGTACGCCCCACCAGCCATCAAGACAGCCAACACAAGCACCACACCGCTGCGCTTTAATGAACCTGCGAGCAGACGAGGATACCCCCACTCAAGACCATGCAAGAAGATGTCCATCACCCAGACGACAGGCTTCCAAAACAACATCGCGACGAGTCGAATCCCAGTGTAGATGACAAGCAGGATCGCAGCGAGCAAGACAACCAGCCACTTCCACAGCCATGACACACACTCCAACGTGAGCTGCAACACAAAGGTCGCCAAGAGATACGCAAGCACAGGTACAAAGAACACGATCAAGGCGAGACGACGCCAGCCACCTCGCGACCAGCCAGCCACCAACCACGCCCAACCATCACGCAATCGACCCCACGCCAAGTGCCGCCAGACAACGCTTCGCTTACTTGTGGTCTCGCCTCCTCCACCAAAGAGTTGAAGCGCAGACAACATCGGGATAAAAAAGAGCGAGACGATCAATGAACTGAGCAAACTCAGTACAACTGTCAACGCCAAATCTCGCAACAATTGCCCGGCCGCCCCCTGTACAAAGACGATCGGAAAAAAGACCGCGACAGTCGTCAACGTGCTCGCAGTGACAGCACCACCAACCTCTGCAACACCGAGCACTGCAGAGTCTGGGATCGATTCACCTTCTTCGCGAAAGCGCAAAATGCTCTCAAGTACGACGATCGAGTTGTCCACGAGCATCCCGATCCCCAACGCCAACCCTCCCAAAGACATGATGTTGAGTGAAACACCAGACATATAAAGGCCCGCAAAGGTCGCAACGACAGACAGCGGGATCGAGAGACCAATGATCACCGTGCTCCAAAGATTACGCATAAACAACAGCAACACCAACACCGCTACAATCCCGCCGATAAACGCAGATTGTAGGACCTCATTGATCGCGTCACGAATAAAGATCGCTTGATCTTCGAGCACTTTGAGCTTCATACCATCGGGCAGGTTGTACATCAAAAATCGCGTCATCAGGAGACGTTGGCGACGCTTCATTCGTCGCTTTCGACGCGCTGACCAGCCTCCCTTTCGCCCCTTCCACTTACCTCGACCTTTCTTGCTCTTCTTACTCTTCTTGCTCTTCCTCCCCTTCTTCCCCCGCGTCTTTCGAGAACGCCTCCCTTTCTTGCGACGGCCTCTGCGCTTCTTCCATGAGGCTTTCTTTGTCTGCTTGCTCGACCCCATTTGCATCACAAAACGCCGCTGCGCTGCAGAACCAAAGATCTTGTTGCGCACAAGCCGTGAGACCTCAACGATGTTAGCATCAGCCTCTCGAAAGACGGACAATTCGACACTTAAGCGTCCATTAACGCGTGTGATAATCTCCTGCTCTTTGGGGTGGAAACGCAGACGAGCGACGTCCCTCAAACGGATCTGCTTACCGTCGCGCTCGACGATGATCAAATTCCCCATATCTTCGAGAGACACAAACTCGTTAAGGGTGCGCACGAGGTAGTGTGTTGCGCCTTCTTTCAAGCGCCCACCAGCGAGGTTAATGTTCTCCTCTTTGAGACGCTTGGAGATCAAATCGATCGAGACGCCCAACGCGCTGATCTTTTTCTCATCAAGCGCGACCTCAACTTCGCGCTCCAGTCCCCCTTTGATCTTGACGGCAGCAACGCCCGGTAAGGTTTCAAGCGCAGGTCGGACAACCTCTTCGGCGTACAGGCGTAATTGATACAGATCGGCCTTGCCCCAAAGCCCCAAACGCATCATCGGATCGAGGTTCGGGTCATACCGCAAAAGGACTGGTCGCTCTGCATCCTCTGGGAGCCTCAATAAATCGATCTTTTCGCGGACCTCTTGCACCGCGATATCCATGTTGACCTTCCAGTCAAACTCAATCACAAGCTCCGACAGTTCGGCACGTGAATGACTCACAATCCGTACAAGGTGGCCGACGGTCCCAAGGATAGATTCGATAGGACGGCTGATCTGCCGTTCGACTTCTTCGGGTCCACTGCCTGGATACTCTGTGCGGATCGTCAGACGTGGGTAGCTCATCGTCGGCATCAGGTTGAGTGGGAGTTGTTTGTAGGCGATCGCACCAAAGACAACGACTCCCAGCACGACCATGCTGATAGCGACAGGACGTTGGACAGTTATCTTAAAAATACTCATAAGTTACTGAACTTTCCCGACGAGCACTTTGCTCTTTGAGTGAAGATCATCCTGTCCAAGTGAGACGATGACATCGCCCTCTTTGAGTCCACTGCGAACTTCGACCCATTGAGCATCTTCAATGCCTTTCTCGAAGTAGACCTTCTCCACTGCACACCCTTTGGAACCACCTTTTTTCCGGCGCCCCCGAGCTGCAGGGCCTTTTCCCTTACGTCCCCTCTTTCGCCCTCGACGCCCTTTTCGTCCGCGGCGTTTGTTGGCCCCAGAAGACTTGCCACGCAACGCCATCAGACCCTCTGAGCGACACGCCGAGATATCACCAAGGACGCGAAACAACGTCGGCTTGTTGGCGTCGTACAAAATCGCTTGCTTGGGCACGAGTGGGACGTCTTGACGCTTCTCCAAGATCAGGTTGACAGACACAAACATCCCACTGCGCAGCGTCTTGAGAGGTTTGAGTTTTCCGATGGTCAGCGTGATGGTCCCAGTCTTTGAGTCGACGATTGGCGCCATGCGAAGGACTTCACCTTCGATCTCTTTTTGTCCTCGCAACGCCTCAGCGTGAAGCCTCGCCTTGAGTCCTTTTTGGAGTTTGGGAAGATATTTTTCGGGAACCGCGATCTCAGCGACAAGGGAGCGAGGATCTTCCATCGAGAAGGCCGTCTGGTTAGGAACAACCCACGCCCCACGACGAAGCTGTCGGGCTGTGACCACACCACCGATCGTCGCACGAATGCGCAAATCCTTCAGATTTTGCTGCGTACGTTTACGCTCGTTTTCGGCTGTCGCGAGTTGAAACCGAAGCACCTCCACAGTCTCCTTGCTCACGTAACCTTTCTTCGACAATCTTCGTTGTCTGGCAAGATCGCGCTTGTATTTTTGGACCTGAAGTTCGGCTTTCTCGTGTGCAATCCGCAAGAGCGGATTGCTCAACACTGCTAACGTTGATCCTTTGCGAAATCGACGGCCTTCCAGACCTCGGACACGCTTCACGAGTCCATTCACTTGTGTGATGATATTGACTTGCTCTTCGGCCTTAAGCGTTGTTGTTCCAGCAAGAATCGACGAAATACCACCTCGCTTGATACGCATCACATGAACGGGCTTTGGCTTCGCTTTGCGTTTCCACTTCCCCCAACGGGAAGATTTCCCCTTCTTTCCACCTCGACTTTTTGTGCAACCAGCCCAAAAACACATGGCGATCGCAAGCATCAATACAATACAACTCTTACGCATAAGCGCCTTCTCTCCTCTCCACGCAACAAAACCACCCTTCCAACAAGAAGATATGGCCCAACAAGTACAAGTGGACAATGATCACCAAAACAACAAAGTCAAGGCCACCATCATTCCCTTGTCACCCTACTCCCTCGCGATATGTTTACGCAAATACCATGAAGAGAGGAGGGAGCTTAGGGGATCGATTTGAGCTGTTCTTGGAGGATCGCGAACAACTCTTCCCCCAACTGATCGGCGGTCATCGTACCAAGTGACTTGAGCAGTTTTAACCCTTCGCTGGCGTACTCGCTGTCGAGTAACTCTTGCGCCAATAGAAATTGATAGTAAGGCAGGTCAGGGGCTTCTTTGTGCTCGCGGACCAACGCACGGGCATATGAAATTCTCGCGCTGTCGTACCTTCGAGCATCACGAGGGCTGTTCTCTCTCAACATGTTTGCCAGCAACGACAACGCACCCAACCCAAGCACGGAGCGAGGGCGAACATCTGCGACGGCTTTGAATTCCTTGGCCGCCTCCATTTGGTTGCCAAGACGCGCCATACATGAACCCAATTGTGTGTGATTAAGAGAGCGCCAAGGTTCGGCCTCTGTACCAACTTTATCACCAGCCTTCGCCCCCTCCTCAAACTCGGATTTGGCGCGGGCAAGACGCTGATGACCATACCCTTCACCTTCCGTCAGGGCAGAAACACCTCGATGGTACCGAATCTCTGAAGAGAGCACTGTGTGGGGATGCTCAACCAGGATCTCACGTACCAACGCTTCGACAGCGCCAGCATCTTCTTGTTCCATGGCTGCGCGCCATAAGACTTCTAACTCATCGATACTACGCGACATTCTTCTTTTCCTTTGTTCCTTTTCAGACGTTCATGCTCAACAGGAGACAGCAGTGTAGCCGCCACAGCAACCACGGCGCAAGAGAAAAACGCAGAAATTGCATATGGGGAGTCACAAGCCAAAGAAGTGATGAGAGTGTTGGGAAAAAGTGATGAGAACGGAAGAAGAACAGGAGGGAACTGAGGGGACTATTGGGAGATGATGTTGAACTCAACGCGACGGTTTTTCGCGCGGTTTTTACGGCTGTTGTTCGGTACAAGTGGTTTTTCCATACCGTAACCTTCGGACTCAAGGCGACCAGCATCGATGCCTTTTTTCATCAGGAAACGACGAACCGATTTGGCGCGTCGTTGTGACAATCCTTTGTTGTACTTCTTCGAGCCAACGTTATCCGTGTGACCTTCGACACGAACGCGGATCTTGGGGAAGTTCTTGAGGACCGTGACGACCTGGTTGAGGACGGGGTAAGAGCGACGACGAATACGTGCACTTCCCGTTCTAAAGAAGATCTTCTTGAGGATCTGGATCGATTTCTTGGTCACCTTGACCAAAACGACCTTCGGACAACCATTGCGTTCCTTCACACCAGGGACGTATGGACATTTGTCATCTGGATCGGGGATCTTGTCCTTGTCACTGTCAGGACAACCTTTGAACTCTTTGGGTCCTTTTTTCTTGGGACATCTGTCATCTTTATCGAGGACACCGTCACCATCAGTATCAGGCCATGGACAACCTTTGTTCTCTTTGGGGCCGGCTTTGTCGGGACATTTATCGACATTGTCTTTCAAGCCATCACCATCACGGTCCCCCCAAGGACAACCGTTGTTGCTCTTGGGACCTTTTTTCTTGGGACACTTGTCGACATTGTCAGTCAAACCATCACCATCAGTGTCAGGCCATGGGCAACCTTTGTTCTCTTTGGGGCCGACTTTGTCGGGACATTTATCGACGTTGTCTTTCAAGCCATCGCCATCACGGTCACCCCAAGGACAGCCCTGGTTTTCTTTGGGACCGTAAACTTTAGGACACTTATCAACACTGTCCATCAAACCATCTTTGTCAGTGTCTTGATCACGTGGTGCCCACATAACGCCTGCAAAGACACGAAACTGTGGAGAACCGTAAGCCGCATAGAATGGAATCCCACCACCCACATTGATGGAGAGCGCGTTGTTGTTTTTGAGGGGGAAGATACGCACACCAAATAACAAGTCGAAGGGTGCGGAGTCAGTCTTGGCTTCTTCGAGTGTCGCCGCCCCTGCCAATTCACCGATAATATCGAGTCGATTTTTGATCACATGGACAGACACACCGAGCGAGTAATTCAACTCATGTTGCAAGACCAATGAGAGGAAGTCCGACTTTGGCATGTAACGGTAACCAAAGTTCAAGACGAGATCGAGGATACCGAAGTTTTTGCTCACCATCAGGCCTGCGTCGATGCTCACACCGTCTTCACCGTTGAAGTACTTTTTGGCACCTCCGAGCGAAGTAGGGAGGCTCAAAATCAATCGCAACGCGAGGTTGAGAAAGTGTTTTTTCTCGCGCAAGATCTGGCCTTTCACACCGAGCTTGATATCGCCAAGAAAGAATCCATCAGTCGACTTGCCGACATCGTCCTGTAAAAAGTTTCCTGCGTACTGTGGATCACTTGGAATCCCACCTGTCTGAAAAATCGTCATTGGGATCGCCAAGTAGACATCCAGAAAGTTGAGGATACCAAAACCAAAGGTCAGATCAGCGGCAAACTGGTTGCCGATCAGCTCCCCTCCGTTGATGCGTGCACCATCTTGGGTGCGCAAGACGAGAGGATCTTTCGCGTAGTTAAACAACAAACCAACTGTGTACTTAAATTTACCAAGCGTTTTACCAGAGTCCGATTGAAACAAACCGTTGGGATCGTGCCAAGGACGAAATCGCTGTGCTGTAAATGCGGTCGCATCGTTGGATTGTGCGAGTGCTTCGCGTGCAGGGAAGAGACAAACTCCCATCACGAGCAAGAGCGCCGCCGCAGACAAAAAATGTCCTTTAAGGCGATGAATTGGGAACTTCAACATTGAGTGTACTCCTTCTTTATGGGAAACAATAAAACCACATCTATGTGAGAAATGATGGCTTGGGTCGCATCGAAAAATAGGTTTCCTTTACGAGCTATTATCCAATGAAAGTGAAACATTGCAAAAAAAACGCATGTTCACTTCACAGAACACTTTTCTGCTTTTCCACATGGGGACCTCTCTAGAGATGAACGATTGAATGTGTTGCCTTGTTTTGTGATTAGAAAAACGTCTCATCAACAAAAACATTTACTATCTCGTGAAAAAAAAAAGGCTACAGCAATGTATTGTCCAAAAGAGAAACAATAGCTGTAGCCGCCCATATCGAGAAGCAAAAGAGAAGGAATATGGCCTTAAAAAGGCGAGTCGCCAACAACCCACCCCTTATGTTTAGGGGGGGTTATTTATCACCCTCTGAAAACGAGAGTGAGTCGAGAAGTGTATCCTCGACAGGTTGGGGCATAGTAAAGCGCAGTCTTGGTTCCTTCTCCATTGCACGCTCGATGGCAGAGAGCGCGCTGGGATTTCGTGCCCATGCGCGTCTCGCGATGCCGTTATTGACATCCCAGTGAAGCATCATTTCGAGGCGTCGTTCGGCCTCAGGTGTTCCATCGAGTAGCAAGCCAAAGCCGCCGTTCATGGCCTTGCCCCACCCGACACCACCGCCATTATGAATACTCACCCAAGTCGCTCCACGGAGTGCATCGCCGATGACGTTTTGGATGGCCATATCCGCACAATGTTGGCTGCCATCGTAGATATTCGCGGTCTCTCTGTACGGAGAATCCGTCCCGCTGACGTCGTGGTGATCGCGTCCTAAGACAACAGGTGCGCTGAGCCTTCCTTCTCGAATGGCGTCGTTAAACGCCCTTGCGATATCGATACGGCCCTGTGCATCGGCGTAAAGGATACGAGCCTTTGACCCCACGGTCATCTTATTCGCACCAGCTTGCTCGATCCACCGGAGGTTATCGACAATTTGTGCGCGGATATCTTCGGGCGCTGTGTCCAGATGTGATCGCAACACATCTGCGGCGATCTTGTCGGAGACTTCAAGATCTTCTTCAGTGTTGCTGCACACCACCCAACGAAAGGGTCCAAATCCGTAGTCGAAATAGAACGGCCCCATAATATCTTCGACATAGGAAGTGTATGAGAATCGGCCATCTTCCTTGACGACCCCCTCAGCTCCAGCGGCATGTGCCTGCACCAGAAAGGAGTTCCCATAATCCCAAAAGTACATTCCTCTTTTGGCAAGTGTATCCACCGCCGCATAGTGTCGACGAAGTGAGGACTGCACTTCTTTTTTAAACAGCTCGGGATCGGCTTTGAGCATCTGGTTTGCGTCATCAAAGCTGATACCGGTAGGGTAGTAACCACCAGACCACGGATTATGAAGCGACGTCTGGTCCGACCCTAACTCAATCGGCATATCTTTTTGCACCAAAAACTCCCAGAGGTCAACAATATTTCCATGATATGCGATAGAGAGCGGTTCTCTTTGACGTTTTGCTTTCTCAACGCGTAACAACAGCGCGTCGAGATCGGTCTCGATTTCCTGCACCCACCCTTGCGCATGACGTTTTGCGATGGCCTTTTCGTTGACTTCTGCGATCACACCTACGGCACCTGCGATCACTGCAGCTTTGGCTTGCGCGCCACTCATCCCACCGAGACCCGAGGAGAGAAAACACTTCCCTCGCAGATCATCTTCGGGGTTCAATCCGAGGTACAATCGACCTGCGTTCAAGATCGTGATGGTCGTCCCGTGTACGATCCCTTGTGGTCCAATGTACATAAAGCTCCCTGCGGTCATCTGTCCGTACATCGTCGCGCCAAGTGACGCCAACCGCTCGTAATCATCGACAGAACCAAAATCTGAGAGCACCATCCCGTTTGTGATCACGACCCTCGGTGCGTCGGGATGTGAGGGAAACAATCCCATCGGATGGCCCGAGTACAGCACCAAGGTTTGCTCATCTGTCATCTGGGAGAGATACTGCATTGTAAGTAGGTATTGTCCCCAGTTTTGGAACACAGAGCCATTGCCACCGTATGTGATCAGCTCATGTGGGTGTTGCGCAACAGCGGGATCGAGGTTGTTGTGGATCATCATCATGATGGCAGCGGCTTGCTTAGAGCGTGCAGGGTACGCGTCGATGTGTCGAGCATACATCTCGTACCCATCGGGACGAAAGCGCTTTGCGTAGATACGACCGTAGGTCTCGAGTTCTTTGGCGAACTCGGGAGCGAGGGTCTCATGAAGATGGGGTGGGAAGTAGCGCAGCGCGTTGGCGACAGCGAGCTTTTTTCCGGCTTCGTCGAGGACCAAAACGCGTGCGGGAGCATGACTGATATCCCCGAGCTCAGGGGGAAAAGGAGGGAGCTCTTGAGGGATACCTTGTGCGACCAATGAGTGAAATGAGGTCATACCATTCTCCTTATATTCTCATAACATACACAGATACATCGAGGATGTTGACAAGGATAAAGATCATTCCATCCACGCGCAAGCGCTCTTTTGCCGGAGCATATAGAAAGAGAGCTTACATAGTGAATGGTTGCAAACAAAAAGATGGGTGTGAAAACAATCAGCGTGAGGGGGGTTTCGTGGGTTGAGAAGCAGGCACAGAAGCGGGTTTGGATGAGGGTGCTTTTCGAGCATCGACACGACGTACAGGAGGCGCTGTTCGGCGTTTTGCGGGAGCAACACGTTGGGCAGGTGCCGTAGTGGAACGCTTCACGGGAGGCTGTGTACGCCTCGCGGGCGGGGGTGTGCGGCGCGTGTTTGCAGCGGGCTTTGTAGAAGGTGCGCTTCTTTTGGTAGGCGCGACACATCTGGTTGAGCCTGCTTTTGCGTTGGCTTCACAACGCGCAACGGGTGCCTTGGAGCGAGTCTGTACCATCGATCGAGTCGGTGCTTTTGTGCGACTCTTTGTGGATTGTCGTACACGAGACTGTGTGGGGACACGTCGTGCAGGTGTACGTCCAGCGATCGTGGTTTGTCGTCTTTCATCGGGTTTGCTCTGGTGTTCCCGAGCAGGAGGATGATGGACGACGTGTCGTTTGGTCGTGTTGTGTGCGAGCTGCCGACGAGCGGGTGACTCTTCGTGGCTGTACCAGCCTGCGAGGTACCCCATCGCAAACAAGAGCACAACCATCGTCGCATAGTAAACGTACCCACCGACCTGATCATCGAATTCTTGCCACTCTTCAGCCATTTCGAGCGGTGCGGACTCTCCAAACGCGAGCATCTGGACCGTTACGTTATCATTTCCACCGGCATCGTTGGCAGCCTGGACGAGATTATCAGTGATTTTATCGAGCGGGCCATCTTCCACCAGCTCGATAATTTTCTCGTCTGTAATCTCACCATGAAGCCCATCGGAGCAGAGGATATAACGATCACCAGGGAGGAGCTTTTTGGGGGGTCCCATCAGCTCGACATAGAGAGGATGCTCACTTCCAAGCACCCGAGAGAGAACGTTTTGGCGAGGGTGATTTCGAGCTTCTTCTTCAGTGAGAATGCCCGCTTCAACAAGCCTTTGAACAGCTGAGTGGTCGCGCGTACACCGATGTAACACACCATCGCGATAGAGGTAGATCCGACTATCACCAACGTGCGCAGCGAAGACAAAACCGTTGAGGGAGAGGACACACACACATGTCGTCCCCATCCCTGTCAGGGAAGGTTCTTCACGTGCGCGTTCGAGGATACGACTGGCTGCGAGCTCAATCGCTTCCCGCAGGGCGACGTCTGGTTCCATGTTGGGATCGTCTTGGAAGTAATCGACGATCTCCCGGACGGCAATACTGGAAGCGACCTGCCCCCCACTTGCACCCCCCATCCCATCGGCAACGACGAGAAGGTGAGCATCCTGGTAGGGGATTTGACTGAGCTTGATGTAGCCCATAGAATCTTGGTTTTCGTGACGCCGACGGCCGATGTCAGTGCTTTGATAGACTTCGATGGAAGGCGAGGGGGTAGCTTTGGACATCCTGGAGCCTCAACTAGATCATGGAGGGGCGGGATCTTTTGAACGATTTCATCTGTTCAATGGCACCCTGGTTGCTATCGATGAATGTCTTCATCTCATTTTGGATTTGCTGGAACTGTTCTTCGTTAAGTCCGAAAGCTTTGCTTGTTTGGTACAAAAACTTACGTTCTTTGTTATCTTGCGTGCCGTCGATCAGCGAAGCGATCACGAGCTGGCGCAGGACGAACATCTTAGTATCTTCTCCCGCGAATTTTTTGGCAAATTCTTTGGGGACAGAAGGTGTGATCATGAGATTGAGGAGTTTGCGCTTGGGTTTTTTCTCAAGGCGCAGCATCTCAATTTGCTTTTTGATCAGGTTGCGCTCTTCGGCTTCGAGCAGTCCATTGGACCATGCGAGAGCGATGAGGGCTTCGATACAATGGATACGATCACCTTGGATCTCGGCAAAGACCTGCTCAACTTCGTGACGCTGGAGTCTTTCGTCATCGTGAAGTGCGAGTCCGAGGAGCCCCATCAGACGAATATCAAAATAGCTGATACCTTGGTTGACAGGGAGCGCGAGGAGGGGATCTTTTTTCAGGATCGCGCGCTCTTTTAAGGAAGCACCGAGAGGCACAAAGTGCTCTTCGAGAGAGGCAGAAAACTCAGTAATGTCGCGTTGACCAGAGGTGACTTCACGCCATGCATGGGCCCACGCATCCACCTGCTCCATCTGTCCAAGGCTTGCCCACCACAACATCACCAACGCAAGGCGTCCATAATCACCATGGATAGGACGACCAAGAGCCACTGCCACATCGAGAACGATCTCAGCTTGGTGGCGGAGCGTTGAGAGAAATTTGATCGACGCGAAATCTTGCTCAAGTGAGATCGTCGGATCGAGTGTGGGCAGACAATTGGTCGCGCCACGTCTCATCAAGCTCTCATTGACCGCAGCCAAACCACGATCTTCTGTGGGCAGCTGACCAGCGATCGACTGGGCATTTTCGATGTTGTATTCTTCAAGGACGAGATCAAGAAAACTTTTCAGCCAATCTTGTTGATCGAGCGATATGCTCATATCCACGACTCCTTTGTCATCTTGGGGGGCAGGTACGTACTCTCTACATCAACCATTTTCGTCGGAAAATGTGTGTGGAACGGGTAAAATCAGCGATGCACACAATCAACACACGTGCACATGTAAGACTATCTCTGAAAGAAGGTGTCACAACAGGACACGCGTGCTCGCTCATCTCCCCATAAAAAGCAAGGGCTGTATCCCTCGTTGGTTACGGGAATAAGGAGAAAAATGAGACCCCCTGTAGGGTGAAAGACACCTTCAAATGTCCACAACGAAAAAAAACTGTATCCCAAGGTCATCCCAATTGCAAGTAGAAAGACGATGATCGTCGCTTTCTTTCTCCCGATATCCTGAAACATTCACTTCGCGTCCCCTACCCTCTCTTGCCTTGGGGACGTTGTGCTCCAAAGACAGCCACTATGTTGAACACATAACAAACTGACAACAAAAAAGATTTGAGGTTGGAGATCACAGGAGATATGAGGTGTTCTCAGGGGACATCGAGGTGGTTCAATACATGGATCAAGAGATCGTCACTGCTCAACTCATCGGCCTGGGCTTCGTAGCTGAGTGAGATACGGTGTCGCAAGACATCTCTCGCGACGATTTTCACATCATCGGGGATGACGTAGCACCGTCGTGAGAGGATCGCGTGGCTTCGCGCGGCGAGATTTAACGCCAACGTCGCACGTGGTGAAGCACCATGCTCGATATAGTGTGCAAGTGAACGTGTCGAGCCATTTTTACGACGATATGCGAGTCCGTACTTTTCGGGCTCACGTGTGCAAAAAATCAGATCGACGATGTACTCTTTGATCTTGGGATCGATGTGAATTTGTTTCACGAGTTGTTGTGCCGCTTGCAGGTGCTGGAGCGGCATGACAGCTTGTAATTGCGCGGTAGGTCGTTCGATCATCCTGTCCATGATCTGAAGTTCTTCGCTGCGACTGGGATAATCGAGCAGCAGCTTCAACATAAAACGATCCACCTGTGCCTCAGGCAAGGGATATGTCCCCTCTTGTTCGACGGGGTTTTGGGTCGCCATCACCAAGAACGGATCGGGCAGCGCGTATGTCTGCTCACCGATCGTCACCTGCTTCTCCTGCATCGCTTCGAGCAGCGCGGACTGGACCTTTGCAGGTGCCCGGTTGATCTCATCAGCGAGGACGATATTGGTGAACACAGGACCGAACTTGGGGACAAACTGGTGCGCCTGCTGGTCGTACAGCTGAGTCCCTAGAATATCCGCAGGCAAAAGGTCCGGTGTAAATTGAACGCGCTGAAATTGTAACGATAGACAGGTAGACAACGTCTGTAGTGTGAGCGTCTTGGCCAAGCCGGGTACACCTTCGAGCAAGATGTGTCCACGGCTTAACAATCCAATCAAGATCTTTTGAAGAAGATCGCGTTGGCCCACAATGACCTTACCGATCTCGTCCATCAGACGATCGAGCAGTTGGCTGACTTGTTCAACTTGCTGTTGAAGCTGTTGTGTTTCTGGCGGCATGGTCATGTGTACACTCTCTTATTTGCTCGACGTGGGATGCCAGAGGTAGTAAGCCTTGGGTGTCGTCCAATCGAGCATCGTGTCGATGGAGATCTTGCGGGACTTCTTGAGCTCTGCAGGCAACTTCGCGTAACTCTTAAACAGATCAAAGAAATTGACCTGTCGTTTATAACGCACATAACGTGCATTTTTCAAACCGGCGAGCTTGAGCAAGGACTTGAGCGCCTGCTGGCGGTAGCTGATCCCATCGATGAGTTTGAGCTTTTTGGCCTGCTTTGCGCTAAACACACGGCCATCAGCAAAGGCTGACACCTCTTTCGTAGGTAACTTTCGCCACTTCGCAACGATACCTACAAAGCGCGTGTGCATCTCATCAACGATGTCCTTGAGGATCTTTTTGTGACTCTCCTGGACTGGAGCATACGGTGACAACAACGCTTTGTTCTCCTTAGAAGCGATCGTCACCCCCTGGATACCGATCTTTTCCATCATCTTGGAGAAGTTCAATGTGGAGATGATCACCCCGATGCTCCCGGTGATGGTTGTCGGGTGAGCGTAGACCTTGTTGGCTGGTACGCCCATGTAGACGCAACCAGACGCACATGTATCTCCCATCAACAGGACGATGGGCTTTTTGCTCTTACGCAGCTTGACCATCGCTTGGTAGATTTTATCACTCGCGGTCACACTGCCGCCAGGAGAGTTGATCTCGATAAACACACCTTTGACGGACGCATCCCGACGCGCACGTCGAAGCTGCTTGACCAGGATACGCGCAGACGCTGTATCCGAATACGACGTTGGGCGCCCTGTGATGGTCCCGTCCACCTGGATCATCGCGATCTTGTTCGCGCCTTTTCCCGACACCCAGGCCTCTTCATAGCGACCTCGCTTGTTGGACTTGGTGCTCGACGTCGCGCTCACAATCACCAGCAACACAAGGTTAAACACCAGGCTGGCGGAGAGCAAACAACCCAGCGGACTCATGCAACCAGAAGAGCTCTTCTTTTGCTTGGGTGCGCCAGGTGGACCAAATGACGAACCCGGTGGGACGTGCATACGGGGTGGCTGTTGTTCCATATTCTTTCCTTCTTGAGAGGTGGATAAGATGTGTCGAAAATTCCTCTTTCTCGTAATAGATTCGAGGGAAAGTGTCAATCGTCCTCTCGGAAATGAACCAGCCACACACCCCCAACATCATGGGCTGCCTCCCAACCAAACGACGACCCTATTTTTAGAGCGAGCCCGCACCCAGCGACGAAAAAGCAAGGAGCACAGCACATGAAGCCTGACCCCTCCCCTCTCCAGCCACTCAGAGAGCTACTGTACCAGCCTCCTTCTGCGGAGCTATGGACATCCCTGCTCACTTTCTTTGATCAGCTCCCGACGCAATGGTTGACCCCCGCCATCGAATACGCACTTCCGCACCTCGAATCGTGGCCTCCGCACCTACGCGCGCTTGATCTCAAAACACTCCCCACCCCCTTCGCCTTCGAGACCCACCCGGCATGGCCCCTCATCCGCACACTCAGCCTCCGCTTCACCTCCTTCTCACAGGAGACCTTCGTCGCGCTGCTCCAACACCCTAAGCTACAGCAACTCCAAGGACTCGACCTCGGACACACCGAATATCTCCAAGAAGGGCTCTCATATCTGCTCAACGCGTCCTTTGGACAGCACCTCCTCTACCTCGACATCAGCAATTGTCAGCTCGGAGATGAAGGGGCCTTTCTCCTCTCAGCAGCCAACACATTCCCTGCCCTCAAGTGGCTCAACCTCGAAAACAACCAACTCGGACCCGAAGCGATCCGCGCCCTCACACGCCCACACTCACTCCCCACCCTCCAACAACTCTGGCTCAATCTCAACCCCATTGGCTCCGACGGCTTCGCATACCTCGTCGAGGCCCCCTACTTTCCCCACCTCACGCTCCTTCACCTCGGGCACACAAGGCTCAGGCAGCACGCCCTCTCCGCTCTCTCAAGCGTCCACACGTCATCACTGCGCGAGCTCCTGCTTCCAGGTAACAACCTCCGCGACCAAGGCGCCGAGACCTTCGCCCAACACGCAGCGCGCTTCCCACAACTCCAGCGTCTCGACTTGATCTGGAATAACATCACAGAAACGGGCGCTGCCGCACTCGCAGCCACACCGCTCCCACAGCTCCAGACCCTCAAGCTCGGCTGGAACCCCATCAGGGACAAAGGCGCGATCGCAATCGCACATAGCCAACACCTTCGACAACTTAACGAGCTCGCACTCTGGGAATGCCAACTCGCCGCCGATGGCGCACGCACGATCGCGCAATCCAAAACGCTCACCGCCCTGCACACCCTCGACCTCAACCGCAACCACATCGGAGACAAAGGTCTTATCGCGATCGCCATCTCCAACAACCTCACACAGCTCAAAGAGTTGCGACTTGAATGCAACAATATCAGCGATCAAGGCGCCCTCTTCCTCTCACGCTCTCCCAACCTCGAAAGTCTACACACCCTCCAATTACGCTCCAACAAGATTGGAGACCTCGGAGCACACGCCCTCGCCTTCTCCGAGCATATGCTCAACATGACACATCTCGACCTCGTCGCAAACAGAATCACACAAAACGGCTGGCAAGACCTCTCGTCATGCCCCTACCTGCAAGACTTTGCCGACGTCCCACCTCCCACGCCTCTCTCCCTCCTCTCTCCTGCTGATTGACACCCACACCAAATCAAGACATCTTACCCATATCCCGCGCCCTCTTTCGATGCGCGCAAATGGCCTTCAGCACAGGAGCGACGATGTCCGAATATATCCTCACAGAGTCCCAAGATGGCGTTTCCATCATTCGTTTCAACCGCGAAGATAAAAAAAACGCCCTCACACTCGCCATGTACGATGCTCTCACCGCAGCCCTCGAAGAGGCCGCACGCGATCCCAAAGTCCGCGTCGTGCTGTTTACCGGTTCAGAGACATGTTTTACCAGCGGTAACGATCTCGTCGACTTTGTCAACAATCCACCAACAGGTGAAGACAGCCCAGTCTTTCGCTTCCTCCAAGCCCTCATCTCCTTTCCCAAACCAGTCATCACCGCGGTCTGCGGCGCTGCTGTGGGGATCGGGACGACAATGCTCCTACACAGTGACATCAACTTTGCCGGTGATAACGCGAAATTCAAGCTCCCCTTTGCCAATCTCGGGCTGTGTCCAGAAGCAGGCTCTTCCTTGTTGATGCCACTGATGATGGGACACCACCGTGCGAGCGAGCTGCTGCTTTTGGGCAAAACCTTTGACGCACAAACGGCCAAAGAAGTCGGCTTCCTCAATGGCATTCACGCACCTCAAGAGGTCTTCTCCGTCGCGCTGGAGACCGCCAAACAACTCACCGCGCAACCCGCCGCGGCGCTTCGCCTGACCAAATCCTTGCTCAAACAACACCAACAAGACCTCCTACAGCAAGTCCTCCGCACAGAGGCCACACACTTCATCGAACGACTCGCGTCTCCTGAAGCAGCAGAGGCTTTCAGCGCCTTCGCAGAAAAACGCAAGCCCGACTTCTCCTCGTTTGATTGAGCGCTTGACAACGACAACATCCCACCACACCTTTTGCATCGTTCGCAGAGACCCACCCCAAAGATGCCAGAGGAGACATCGATGTTTTTTTCGTTACACAAGACGCAGATGCCCAACCCAGAACAAGCACTGCCTGGACGAGATACCCCCATCAACGTCACCAACAAACACCACGTCAACCACAACCCGATCGTACCGCCCTTTGACGAGGGACTTGAGCTTGCCATGTTTGGTATGGGATGCTTTTGGGGTGCGGAGCGCAAATTCTGGCAAGCAGAGGATGTCTACTCGACCTCTGTAGGCTACGCAGCGGGCTACACGCCGAACCCAACATATGAAGAAGTGTGCTCAGGACAAACCGGACACAACGAGGTCGTACGTGTGGTCTTCGATCCACAGAAGCTCAGCTATGAGACCCTCCTCAAGATCTTTTGGGACAATCACGATCCCACACAAGGTATGAGACAGGGCAACGATCGTGGGACACAATACCGCTCAGGTATCTACTGTTACTCCGATGCACAGCGACAACTCGCAGAGGCTTCCAAAGAGGTCTTCCAAGGTCTCCTCCGAGAAAAAGGATATGGTGACATCACCACCGAGATCCTTGAAGCGCCGACTTTTTACTACGCTGAAGACTATCACCAGCAGTATCTCTCAAAACACCCCAACGGATATTGTGGACTCGGAGGCACTGGCGTCTCCTGTCCTATTGGGATCACCAC
This sequence comes from Deltaproteobacteria bacterium, assembly GCA_002731275.1. Classification (GTDB taxonomy): domain Bacteria; phylum Myxococcota_C; class UBA6777; order UBA6777; family UBA6777; genus UBA6777. The sequence continues at coordinate 21,570 of PCBK01000036.1, forward strand.
CTGATCCTCACCCAAAACAAAACATCTCCATACCACCGACTCACAAAAACCGACACACCAGTGTGTCCAGAATACTCCCCCAAACCCAAAGGACCCATACATGCACCAAAGAACCCGATACTTCGCAATGGCTGCGATTTTTTCACTCTTCTCTTGCGCACTCTTCTCCCATAACGCACAAGCCACCCCCGCCCCCAACAAACACCCCAAAGGATACAACGCAACGCTTGGTGGTTTTGCTTACCCATTCAAGGTGAAGCGCTTCGCATTTCGCTCACAAGGACAGGCGCTCCAGATGGCCTATATGCATCTGAAAGCCAAAAAGAACCGCCCCACTTTCGTCTTGTTCCACGGCAAAAATTTCTCGGGAGCCTACTGGGAACAAACCGCGAAGCTCTTACACAAACAAGGATATGGCGTCCTGATGCCCGACCAAATTGGCTTTGGTAAGTCGAGCAAACCAGCGCATTATCAATACTCCTTCCCACAACTCGCGTACAACAGTAAACAACTGCTCGACGCGCTGAAGCTCAAAAAAGTCGTCATCGTCGGCCACTCGATGGGCGGTATGCTCGCCGCTCGCTTCTGCTTGCTCTACCCCCATACCGCGACACAGCTTTTACTCGTCAACCCCATCGGATTGGAAAATTACCTCCAATACGTCCAGTACAAAGACATTCAATTCTTCTACAAAATGGAACAAAAGAAGACCCGCAAGAAGATCAAACAATACCAACTCAAAAACTACTACGATGGAAAGTGGAAGCCCTCGTACAATCGATGGGTTGACATGCTCGCAGGTTGGACCGTTGGCCCCGATAAAGATCGCGTCGCCTGGAACAACGCCCTCACCTACGACATGATCTTCTCAAACCCTGTGATCACAGAGTTCAACAACATCACACAGCCCACCGTCCTGATCCTCGGAGATAGAGATCGCACAGGTCCAGGAAGACACTGGAAAAAACCAGGCGTCACTTACGAATTGGGACGTTACGATCTGCTCGGTCCAAAAGTCGTCAAGATGCTCAAAAAAGGCAAACTCTTCACCATGAAAGGACTCGGTCATATGCCCCATATCGAAGCCTTTCCCCGCTTCAAGAAGGTCCTCACTAGCGCCCTCACACACCTCAAACTCCACAAATCATCTCGATGAAATCATTCTCCATGACGCAGGGCTGTATCGCGCTGTATACTGCCCCCAAGATATCCAGCGAAGAACTGAAGACCTCCTGACACCATTCTATATAGCCCCTTCTCTCACTGCTTCTCCTCCTCTGAAGACATGCTCTCATCACCATAAACGTCGATTCTCTCGACATCATCGAGGATATAAAGGGGGCGTCCTTGGACCTCTTCGAACAGTCGCCCCAAGTACTCTCCAACAATCCCCACAGCCATCAACTGCACACCTCCCAAGAAGAAGCCCACACACATCAAAGCGATCCACCAAGGGGTGTGCCTATTCAAAAACAACCACCCAGCCCACACACCGACAGCGCTAAGAAGACCAGAGATAGAAAAGAGCAGACCAGTCCACCAGGCAAGCCGTAAGGGACGCACAGAGAATGCAGTCAACGTGTCCAGCGCGAGTCGCCACTGTCTGCGAAAGTCGTACTTGCTCTCGCCCGCCAAACGATGGCCGTGCTCGACCTCGATCGCGCTCTGACGAAATCCAACCCATGACATCAACCCGACGAGCATTCGGTGACGCTCACGGCATGAACACACAGCATCGACGACTTTACGACGCGCGATGCGAAAGACACCACCAGGCACAGGAAATCCGACCCAATGCTTCATCAACCAGCGAAACGACGATGCGGTCGTCCGCCGCCACCATGAGAACTTCTTGTGACGACGTCTCCCATAGACGACGTCATATCCCTGCTTGAGCGCCTCGTAGAGTCTCGGGATCTCCTCTGGTTGATCCTGCAAGTCAGCGTCCATCATTACGACAAATTCGCCTTTTGCATGATCAAGCCCCGCGGATAACGCGAGATGGTGTCCAAAGTTTCTGGAGAACTTCAAGACGACAATCCGCGGCTCATCAGCTCGATATTGCATCAATATATCAACGGATCCATCGACACTTCCGTCATCGACAAAGATCAACTCGTAGCGCGGCTCCAAGTCATTCATCGTGTCGGTCAGACGCTGAAGTAAGGTTGGGATATTGCGCGCTTCATTGTAAACGGGAAGTACGATCGAAAAGATGGGTTGGTGAGTCGGCATGGTGGACTTTCTTGTTTGGCTTCGTTATTCCTCTTCGGAGGCAAAATGAGCGGACTCAGAAGCAGACGACATCGGCATTGTGTTGCGCAAACGTACGGGGGTCTCAGGTTTTTTGCGCAATCGCATATTGAGCAGCTCGACCCCAACAGAGAACGCCATCGCAAAATAGACGTAACCTTTGGGGATATGGAAGTGTAGACCTTCTCCGACAAGTGTCATCCCGACGAGGATCAAGAAGCTCAACGCGAGCATCTTAAGGGTCGGGTGTTCCTCCACAAACTCGCCGATCGCACGGGCAGCGACGAGCATGACCATGACGGAGACGATGATGGCCAAAATCATCACCATGAGGTCTTTGGCCATCCCTACTGCTGTGATCACGGAGTCAAGAGAGAAAACGATGTCAATGATCGCGATCTGCACCAGCACACTCGCGAAGCTCGCGCCTGCACCACTGCTCTCATGTTCCTCAGCACCTTCGAGGCTATGGTGGATCTCGTGTGTACTCTTGGCGAGGAGGAACAAACCACCACCAATAAGGATCAGGTCACGTCCAGAGACAGCATGGCCAAACACCGAGAATAACGCGCTCTTCAGCCCCATCACCCAGGTCAACGAGAGGAGCAGCAAAATACGCGTCAACATGGCAAGAATAAGACCTAAGTTCCGTGCTTTTGCGCGTTGATCTTGTGGGAGTCTATCGACGAGGATAGAGATGAAGATGATGTTGTCGATGCCAAGTACGATTTCAAGTGCAGTAAGAGTGGCGAGCGCGATCCACGCTTCAGGACTGGTTAACCATTGAAACATAAGCAATTCCTTGTACAAAGAAGACAGAGATGGGTAACGAAAGCGCTATGTAGACTAGCACATCGTCAAAAAAAAGGAAGGCTGGAGAGCATGGGAAATCATAGGAGACTTAGAGGAGCGAGAGGAAGGGAAGGAAAAGCAGGTGATTAGTAGCGGTAGTGCTCGGGCTTGAAGGGACCTTGTTTTTCAACACCAATGTAATTGGCTTGCTCGTCAGTGAGCTCGGTCAACTTGACGCCGAGTTTCGCGAGGTGGAGACGCGCAACTTCTTCGTCGAGACGCTTGGGCAGAACGTAGACATCGACTTCGTAGTCTTTTTCTGCGAGCTCGATTTGTGCGAGGACTTGGTTGGTGAAGGAGCTGGACATGACGAAGGAGGGGTGTCCAGTTGCGCAACCGAGGTTGACGAGACGACCTTCAGCGAGGACGTAGATCATCTTTCCGTCTGGGAAGACGTACTTGTCGACCTGCTCTTTGATGTTGATTTTCTCGATGCCTTCGATCGCTTCGAGACCAGCCATGTCGATTTCGTTATCGAAGTGACCGATATTACAGACGATCGCCTGATCTTTCATCACTTTCATGTGCTCGGAGGTCAGGACGTTGAAGTTACCTGTTGCGGTGACGTAGATGTCACCTTCGGAGAGCGCATCTTCCATTGTGGTGACTTCGAAACCTTCCATTGCAGCTTGCAGAGCGCAGATGGGGTCGATCTCAGTGACCATCACGCGAGCACCGTATGAACGCATGGAGTGTGCGCAACCTTTACCGACATCACCGTATCCAGCGACGACGACAACTTTACCAGCGATCATGACGTCTGTGGCACGTTTGATACCATCAGCGAGGGACTCACGACATCCGTAGAGGTTGTCGAATTTGGATTTGGTGACAGAGTCGTTGACGTTGAAGGCTGGGATCTTGAGTTTGCCTTCGTCTCTCATTTGGTAGAGACGGTGGACACCTGTAGTGGTCTCTTCGGAGACACCACGGAGGTTCTCAAGGACGCCGCGCCAGCGCTTGCCGTCGACTTTGACGTATTCTTGCAACAACGCACCGAGTGATTTTTCGTCGCCAGAAGCGTCTGCAGGGATGGGCTTGAGTTCGCCTTTTTCTTCGAACTCAACTTCGAGGTCTGCACCCCAGTGCGCCATCAATGTAGCGTCGCCACCATCATCGACGATCAAAGTGGGTCCACCATCTTCGAAGCCGAAGGATTGGTAGAGACACCACCAGTACTCATCGAGGGTCTCGCCTTTCCAAGCGAAGACAGGGACACCTGCAGCAGCGATCGCTGCCGCCGCGTGATCTTGTGTGGAGAAGATGTTACAGGAACACCAACGAACGTCCGCACCGAGTGCAGTCAAAGTCTCGATGAGAACAGCTGTTTGAATGGTCATGTGCAAGGAGCCAGTGATACGATGACCTTTGAGAGGTTGAGCCGCACCGTACTTCTCGCGCAATGCCATCAAACCGGGCATTTCTTTTTCAGCGATCTCGATTTCTTTGCGTCCCCACTCAGCCAAAGAGATGTCTTTGACTTTGTAGTCTGGCTCGACTCTTTCAAATTTCTGAGCTGCTTCGATCATGAATCGTTCTCCTTGTACTCATTGACATGAGCGTTCACATACAAAGAATCTCGTCGCTGAAACATCGAACAGACGCGACGAACATCCTATTATTTTCTACACAAGATCGTCCCGGTGATCCTCATACGGGGTGGGACCTGTCTTTTTTGCAAGACGAGCTACATTTACAGCCCAAACCACAGAAAGTCAAGCCCCTTTTCGCATAGACACTCCCCCCAATCGCAAGAGCATCTTGTCTCGCCGCCCTCATATCAAATGATACAAACACAAAGCGTTGTCGTCTTGAGAGAAAAAATGAGTGGAAAGCAAAGAAGAAAAGAAGCACTTGTGAGGTCATGAGCCTGGGATTTAGAAGCCGCCTGTCATCATCTTCCAACTAAAGAGTTTTTCGTTGATTTCGCGCAAACGGTGAGTCATCATTTTACAAAGCGCCGAGAGGAAAGGATAATCGTGCTCTGCATCACCTTCGAGAGTGTTGAGCATATGCAGACGGAACGCCAACATCAACACATCTCCCTCATGAGCATAACAATCTGCAGAGCGGACAGCGTTCTCGGAGACGAGCGCCATCTCCCCAAAGAATTGTCCTCGCTCCAAGATCGCGAGCGCTTCTTCACCGATCCCTTCGATCTTTTTACTGATACGCACCTGTCCATGTACGATGAAGTAGAGGGTATCTCCAAAATCACCTTCATGGAAGACAGCCTCATCCTCGGAGATCACCATCTCTTCGCCGAGTTTGAAGAGCAGCTCGATCTCCGGTGGTGCAAGACCAGCGTCTTCGAGGACACGTCGCTTTTGTGCGTCTGTCAACTTCACATTTCCAGGCATCGCAGCAGGGATCGAGCTTGAAGAGTCGACCTGAATGCCTTTCGGTGGCGCAAACCAAGCCGGACGAGAGTGTTGTTTCTCTTGCTTCGTCGGCTCTTTGCCGCCAAAGAATTTTTGGATCTGGTTGTTGGCGAGATTGATCTTTTGGGCCAGACTTGCCCAAAAATAGCGGTAGAACAAACAGGCGAGCGGTGGACGCTCTTCGAAGAGTTGTCCCAGCTGTGCACCATCGATGCGCCAGATGACAGCCCCCGTCTTGGTTTGTACGTCAGTAGAGCGACCACGGCCGTCGATCAGAGAGAGCTCACCAAACAAAGACTGTGTTGGCAAATCAGCGATGGGTTGGGGGCCAAATGGCGTATCTCGAAACACCGAGACCTCCCCTTCTTCGATCCAGAACAGATCGCTTGCGTTCTCTCCAGCAGAGATCACACGCACATCTCTTTTGTACTGTTCGCGTGTCATCGATTGGGATAGGACCTCCCAATCGTCTTCTTTGACCGAAGAGAAAAGAGGAAATTCTCGCAGGCGTGCGAGAGTTTTTTGGGTATCCTCGTTGGAAAGCGTCATCCAGCCTCCTCCGTTGCGACAGGCGATTCATCAGGTAACAGAAACTTCGCGAGAATACTCAACCCCTTCAGATCTTCGATGTCCTCACCGAGATGAGGGGTCGCGATGGTCAACGCCGAAGAAGACGAGATCGAATCAAGTCGCTCATATAAAGCACGATGCTCAGAGATCAATTGGTGTTCGTACTTTATCAGAGGTTGCAGCTTCTCAAAAGAAGTTTGCAACGCTCCCACCTCAGGTGCACCCTCTTCTTCCCATGAACGAGTCGGGTGGTCGGCCAAAGAGCGATTCAGCAAGAACCCACCAAATGGCACAGTTCGCTCTTGCAAGACCTTTTGAAAATACAACGCCTCTTGCAACGCCGCAGGGTCAGGACTCGTGACAAGTAAATGTGTCGACTCTTCCGAGCTGAGAACATCACGAACAGTCTCTGCATGCTCCTTGAGCACATCGAAGATGTCCAAAAACAACCCAACAAATTCCTGCGCCTGTGACAGAAAACCGTCACCTGCGACCTGTTCGAATGTCTTTGAGACGACGCGACGTGCACGCTGAAAGATCGACCAGCCTCCCTTAGGTGGCGCAAAAACGCGGAGGATACGCGAGTCCAAAAACCGAAGAAGACGATCAGGGGCTGCCAAAAAGTCGATCGCGTTTCGTGAGGGTGGTGTGTCGAGGATGATCAGGTCGTACTCCCCCCTCTTGTAGAACTGGTACAAACTCTCACCGGCCATGTACTCTTGCATCCCCGCCACAAGTTGACGGATCGCTTGGTACATAGGCATGGCAAACAATCGCTCGGTCTTATCATCATCATCGGAGAGTGAACGCACCATCCGATCGAAGACAGGCTGGGATTGCAGCATCCACAAAGAGAGTGAACTCTTGGCATCGATATCGAGCGCCTCCCAATGTTTGGTGTCGACCGCATTGGGGACATGACTATCGATAGAAATACCGAGCGCATCGGCGAGACGACGAGCAGGGTCGATCGTCAAGACGAGCGTACGTCGGCCAAGCATCGCGGCCGCGACACCAAGCGCCGCAGAGGTCGTCGTCTTACCAACACCACCGGCCCCACAACAGACGACGATCCGCTTCTCCATCAAGATCTTTTGTAGCGTTTGTTTGGCTTCTTCTTGTGCGAGTGTCGCGCTCATGCCTCACCTCCAGTCCATTCCGCCAACGCTGACGCAGACAAATGCTCCACCTGCCCCATCAACGCGTCGACGCTCTCTTTGACTTCCATTCGTTCGAGCAGTGCAGGTACGCGGTACACAGGCACATCTTCAGGTTGCTGTGCGAGCTTCTCGACGAGCAGCTCCATCGCCTGGCCTGCACGTGAGAGTCGGGAGAGAGACCATTCACCGATCACCTCACCTGGATGCTCCTTAAAAAACTGCGAGAGCTCGGAGATCTCACCCCTTGAGAGGTGCTCTTCGGGCAACCGGTTGACCAGTATCCCAGCGATGGGCACCTTATCACGACGCAATCCAGCGGCCAGCTCGAAGGTCTCGTTGACTGGTAATGGCTCAGGCAAGGTCACGATCAAGCAGCCCGTCTGTTCGGGATCATTAAAATACCCCTGAGACTCGCGGATCGTCCGTTCAATCGGTCCTGAAGGAAACACTGTTAAGAGTGGCTGAGGCAACGAGGTCAACGCCAACGCGTGTCCCGTCGCTGGAAGATCGACCAGGATAAACTCATAGCTGGGTTTTCCCTTGGCGATCTCTCGACGTAAAAACTTGAGCAGTCGATAGATAATCCCCGTCTCCTGGAAGCCTGGAGCAGCCATCAAGAAGCGATTAAGCTGTGTTGAACGAGTCGCCGCTGAAGCGAGCATCCCGACAGGGATGTGATCCCGTAGAAAGTCGTGTTGCCCAACACGAGGAGACAACCGCGCACAGTGAAGATGAGAGGAGATTTCGTAAGGTTCATCACTCGTGAATTGGCGTTTTCCACACAACATCTCCAACAAGGCCGAAGGTGCGTCCAATTCTTTGTCGATGTCGAGAGCGAGTACACGTTTGCCTGCATCCGCAGCTTCACGTGCAATAAGCGCAGTTAACGTCGTCTTGCCTACGCCCCCTTTTCCAGAGACCATCAATATCCGCCTCTTCAGCAAATCTTCTATCTGTGTCGCCATACGGCCCTTCCTTCTCCATGTATCATCCAAACCAGAAAGGCTCCCACGCCAACGGCAAGGGACGCTCGCCCCCATAGTAAACACGTTTCCCTTGTAGACGCAAGATGCACCCTACAAAACAACCATGTCCAGGATCTGTACACCCTGTATCCTTCCCCACACCACCTCCTCAGGGGAAAGAGTACTTCTTCCTTCGTTATGTACGAATACTCCCCACATTGGCACCACCTTTGCAGTTTGAACGGCGCTCTTTTTTATCCTACGACCAAAGATGGGGTCCACAAGATATGCTTTACCAACACCAAAAAACGGCTTTTTGGTCGCTCTCTCTGTGTATTCTTCCTTGGGGCGGCGGACTCGTATACAGCGAATACACAACCCTCAGCACATCGCATCTATTGCTGATCGCCTGGGGGATCTTTTCACTCTGGTTCCTATGCTGGTACAAGCGGATAATTGGACGTCATATGATCTTGCTGCTGCTTTACTTCGTGGTAGGCTGTCTGTGGGGACAGTGGGCCTGGCATAACGCAAGCAAAAGTGCACATGCCCCAGCACACTGGGCCAATCAGCTGCGATGGTTTGAAGGCTACATCGAAGGTCCCATCACCCACTTTCCGACCTCTTCTCGTGCGTATCTACGTCTGACACGAACGACCGTCAAGCTCTCCTCGCGATGGCAGCGGGCAGAAGGCCGCATATTGCTCAAATTCAGCCGGATCTCCCGCGCTCAGCGCCCCACTCAAGACACCACTCCTCCACGTTGGGAGCGAGGAATGTATATACGCTGTATGAGCAAGCTCAGACTTCTTCGCTGGTACGGAAATCCAGGCCTCAGAGATACACGACGCGTGTACAAGATGAAGGGCGTTGCCTACCAGTTATCAGTCAGGGACACACGTATACTGACTCTCCAATCAGCACCGACAGACTGGTGGCGCTTCTTCGTACACAAGAGAACCCAAACACTTCGATGGCTCCAGGCTCACACTCCCAAACGGGCGGGAGGGCTCATCCGCGCGCTGGTCCTGGGTGATAGAGGTGGACTCGCCCCATCACTGCGAATCCCCTTTGCGAAGACAGGAACATCTCATCTCCTCGCGATATCTGGACTTCATCTCGCCTTGTTGGCGTCAGCGCTCTTCTTCCTCTTCCGTGGCCTCTTGAGTCTGCGAAACAGATGGGTGATTACGGGACGAGCGTCCAAGTACGCCGCCTATATCACGCTGCTATGTCTCATCTCGTATACATTCGTCAGTGGTATGTCAACGTCGACGGTCAGAGCGTGTATTATGGCCTCTATGGCCCTGATGGTCTGGACACACGCCAGACAGATCGGCTGGCAACACACTCTGACATGGGCTGCCTTTGTCATCCTGTTGACCCAACCACTCGCGCTCTTTAGCCTGTCCTTCCAGTTATCATTTTTGGCAGTCATCGCGCTGGGATGGACAACACAACCACTCGAACATCTCTTCCTCTCTCACACAGGCGCACCGACCTTGTTGCGTCACATCAAGCGCTACCTGTTTGGGATGGTCTCTGCGTCGATCATTGCGACACTTGCGACGCTCCCTTTTACGCTCACCTTCTCACCAGAGGTCCCACTGCTCGCGCCTATCGTTAACCTTGTCGCCATCCCCCTCGGAGGATATGGAATCGTCGGCGCTGGCCTGTTGGCCGTATCGATCGCGCAACTATGTCCTCCCCTCGCGCTGCCCATCTTGCGTATATGTGTATGGTCTGCTGACGGGCTGTGTGCGTGGATCGAATGGTGGGCATCACTCCCTGTCAACTGGCAGCTCCCACCTCTTCGTCCGGTGGAGTGGTGTATCTACTACCTGTGCTTGCTTGGGTTGTGTTGTTGGCGACGCTCCCGAAAACTCTCGCTCCTTCTTCTCCTGGCTGCGGTGTCTCTCGGTGGCTATCATTATATATCTTCAATGTCCAAGGAGCGCGTCCTCTCGCTCCACTTCGTGGATATTGGACAAGGAGACGCGACACTCATTCGTTTCCCAAATGGTAAGACGATGATGGTCGACGCTGGCGGTGAACCATTCTTGTCCTACGATATCGGACAACATGTCCTCGTCCCCTACTTTCGTTGGCTGCGTATCAAGAAGCTCGATTACGCGATGTTAAGCCATCCTCATCCCGATCATTTCGGAGGCTTCGCGACCCTCTTTGCACACTACCCTCCCCAAGAATTTTGGCACAATGAACAGACCAGCCAACACAAAGACTACAAACGCATGAGAGCAGCCCTCACGCGCGCCAAAACCCGACTGCGAACATTTCCTACGCCGACGACGATGTGGATCGGCAAGGTCAAGCTGGAGATCCTGCACCCTTTCCCCGGAGCATATGAAGGAAAGACTTATTTTTGGGCCCTTCATGCCAATGACAACTCCCTCGTGATGTTGCTGACGTACGGCAAGATCAAGATCCTGATGACCGGTGACATCGAAGAACGTGGCGAAGAACTGCTCACAAAGCGGTGGTCTACACACAAGATCGATCTGCTCAAAGTGCCTCATCACGGCAGTCGAACATCTTCAACGGAGCGTCTATTGCGGCATGTACGACCTCGACATGCGGTCGCCTCACTCGGGCGGGCCAATCTCTTTGGGTTCCCTCATAAGAGCGTCGCCAAACGGTATAAATCACACAGGATCAAGCTTTGGCGTACGGACAAATATGGCTTGATTCACGTCAAGACAGATGGAACACGTCTCGATATAAAGACTCACGTACAACAGCCTGAGTAGCGAGCTTCGCTTACTTTCGGAAAGGTGACCGCAAGAAAAGAGAGAACTCTACTTGACGTGGTCGAATTTCGACTCTAGGATGCGTTCGCCATCAAACGTATCGGATATTTGAGGTAAAGATCTCGCATGTCCATCAAGAGCGACCTCCCGACAAAGGCACAGCGTCTCTCTCGAGTTTATCTATGAATGGACAGGTGTCACATCAAGTACACCTTTTGGGGCGAGCCCCACACGACATAAGGAGATGATCATGTCGATTCGCATTGGAATTAATGGATTTGGACGTATCGGTCGTACCGTTCTTCGCAGCATCCTGGCCAACCACAAAGATATCGAAGTCGTCGCGATCAACGACATTGGTGATCCTTCAACACTTGTCCACCTGTTCAAATACGACACAGTAATGGGCGTCTTTTCCGACAATGTCACCTTCGAAGATAGCCAACTTCAAATCGAAGGACACGCGCCGATCCGCTTTTTGTCCGAGCGCAATCTCGAAGCGCTGCCTTGGGGAGAATTGAAGGTTGACTTTGTGATCGAATCCACAGGCGTCTTCCGCAAACGCGCACAGCTCGAACAACACCTCGCAGCTGGTGCCCCCAAAGTCCTCCTGACTGTCCCTGCGAAAGATCCAATCGACGCGACGATCGTCCTCGGCGTCAACAACGACGAACTGAAGGCTGATCACCGTATCATCTCCAACGCATCCTGTACCACAAACTGCCTCGCGCCCATCGCAAAAGTATTGCACGACAGCTTCGAGATCAAACACGCGATGATGACGACGATCCACGCATTCACCAACGACCAACGACTCGTCGACGCGCCCCACTCCGATCTGCGCCGTGCACGTGCCGCAGCCAACAACATCATCCCCACGACAACAGGTGCAGCCAAAGCGGTTGGAAAAGTTCTCCCCGCACTTAACGGTAAAATCGACGGAATGGCGATGCGCGTCCCCGTTGTCAACGGCTCCATCGTCGACCTCGTCGCGACTGTTGGCAAAGAAGTCACCGCCGAAGACATCAACGCTGCGATGAAAGCCGCCGCTGAAGGACCACTCAAAGGTGTCCTCCAGTACAGTGTAGATCCGATCGTCTCCACAGACATTATCGGAAACCCACACTCCTCGATCTTCGACTCCCTCGCCACTCAAGCGCTCGGCGGCAAAAGCAACATGGTCAAAGTCCTCTCTTGGTACGACAATGAGTTCGGTTACTCCAACCGCGTCATCGACCTGCTCAAGCTCGCACACAACGCATAAGGCTCGCGCAAGGGACCATGTCTGACTTTCAGAGCCTCGGCGGCGAAGAGACGCTGCGCCCGATCATCCGTTCATTTATCGATCGTGTATATAACGACACCATCATCGGCTTCTTCTTTATGTCGATCGATAAAGAACAGCTCATTCAACGTGAGTTTGAGTTTGCGGCACAGCACCTCGGCGCACCTATCACTTACACGGGCACACCGATCGCACAAGCGCACCAAAAGCACCCGATCAACAACGGGCACTTCCACAGGCGCATGTGGCTCCTCGAACAAACCCTACGTGAACACCACGTAGATGAGGCGATCATCGAACGCTGGCTCGCGCACAATAAAGCCTTCCTCAAAGCCGTCACCAACGGCATGGATTGCCAAGACTAAGGCACCGATCCCACCAAAACAAACAATCCCCTCTTTTCTCTTGACATTGAGAGTGCCCCCAACTAGTATGTGTTGTGTAAAACCTACTAGAAAAGTAGGAATTAATACAACACATCGAAAATGTTCATCATTTCGAAGATCACGCGAGAATCTAGGGATGGGCAGGAGCAGATGTGTGTGAAAAGGTTTGGAGAATCCTTTGTGTATGCGGGTCATCTTTATGGTAGGCATCCACAAGCGAAAAGAAAGTCCCCAACCCAAAAAGAACGATCTTCCGCGACAAAAAACGCATTTTTGTCTCTGGATATACAAGTCAATATGTCTTTGAGAAGTGCAACGAGGTGAAGAATATGGAACCGTCCCAGAATCCAGCCACAGAGACAGATAAAACGCTGGAGGAATTGACCCAGCAAGAATACAAGTACGGATTTGTCACAGACATCGACACAGATGTCCTGCCCAAAGGGCTCAACGAAGACATCGTCCGTGCGATCTCGGCCAAGAAGAAAGAGCCTGAGTTCATGCTCAACTACCGCCTGAAGGCGTTTCGTCACTGGCAACAAATGGTCGAGCCAGAGTGGCCCAATGTGAAGTATCCCAAAGTGGACTTTCAGGACATCATTTACTACGCCGCACCCAAAGAAAAGAAGAAGCTCGACAGCCTCGATGAAGTCGATCCAGAGCTGCTCGCGACGTTCGACAAGCTCGGTATCTCCTTGCTTGAGCAAAAACGCCTGACAGGTGTCGCGGTCGACGCGGTCTTCGACAGTGTCTCCGTCGCGACGACCTTCAAAGAGACCCTCGCCAAAGACGGGATCATCTTCTGCTCTTTCTCCGAGGCCGTCGAGAACCACCCCGAGCTGATCGAAAAATATCTCGGCTCAGTCGTCCCCCACACAGACAACTTCTACGCAGCGCTGAACGCAGCCGTTTTCTCCGACGGTTCCTTCTGCTACATCCCCAAGGGTGTCCGCTGCCCGATGGAGCTGTCCACATACTTCCGTATCAACACGGCGGGCACAGGACAGTTTGAACGTACACTGTTGATCGCAGACGAGGACAGCTACGTGAGCTACCTCGAAGGTTGTACCGCACCCATGCGCGATGAGAACCAATTGCACGCAGCGGTCGTTGAGCTTGTTGCGCTCGATGGTGCCGAGATCAAGTACTCCACAGTACAAAACTGGTACCCCGGCGACAAAGAAGGCAAGGGTGGGATCTACAACTTCGTGACCAAGCGTGGTGTCGCACACAACAACGCCAAGATCTCCTGGACACAGGTCGAGACAGGCTCTGCCGTCACCTGGAAGTACCCAAGTTGCATCCTCAAGGGTGACAACTCCATCGGTGAATTCTACTCTGTCGCGCTGACCAACAACTATCAACAAGCCGACACAGGGACCAAGATGATCCACATCGGGAAAAACACCCGCAGCACGATCATCTCCAAAGGGATCTCCGCAGGGAAGAGCCAGAACTCATACAGGGGCCTCGTCCGCATCGGAAAGAACGCGACCAACGCGCGAAACTATACACAATGTGACTCGATGTTGATCGGCGATCAGTGTGGTGCCCACACCTTCCCCTACATCGAAGTCAAAAACTCATCCGCACAGCTCGAACACGAGGCGACGACGACCAAAATCGGCGAAGACCAGATGTTCTACTGCCAACAGCGCGGTCTCTCCGAAGAGGACGCTGTGTCGATGATCGTTAACGGTTTTTGTAAAGAAGTCATGCGCGAGCTCCCCATGGAATTTGCTGTTGAAGCGCAGAAGCTCCTCGGAATCAGTCTTGAAGGAAGCGTGGGCTGATCGTCAGATATCACCCACCTTATGGAGAATAGAACGATATGTTAGAAATCAAAAATCTGCACGCATCCATCGAAGGAAAAGAGATCCTGCGTGGGATCAACCTGACCATCAATCCAGGCGAAGTCCACGCGATCATGGGCCCCAACGGTTCCGGAAAGAGCACCCTCGCGCAGGTCCTCTCAGGCCGCGAAGAATACGAAGTGACCGAAGGTCAAGTCATCTTCCAAGGTCAAGACATCCTGGAGCTTGCGCCCGAAGAGCGTGCATGGCTCGGTATGTTCCTTGCCTTCCAATACCCCGTTGAGATCCCAGGTGTTGGTAACGCCTACTTCATGCGCTCCGCGCTCAACTCGATCCGCAAAGAGCGCGGCCTCGAAGAGATGGACGCGATGCAGTTTCTGAAGCTCGCTCGTGAGAAAATTAAGCTCCTCGAGATGGACGAGAAGATGCTTCGTCGCTCCCTCAATGAAGGCTTCTCCGGTGGTGAGAAGAAGCGCAACGAAGTCCTCCAAATGTGTCTGCTCGAGCCCACACTGACGATCATGGACGAGACCGACTCCGGCCTCGACATCGACGCGTTGAAGATCGTCTCCAAAGGCGTCAACACACTCCGCAGTCCAGAGCGTTCATTTATCGTGGTCACCCACTACCAGCGCCTGCTCGACTACATCGTCCCCGACTTCACACACGTCCTCTACAAGGGACGTATCGTCAAATCCGGTGGCAAAGAGCTCGCGCACGAGCTCGAAGAGAAAGGGTATGACTGGATCAAAAAAGAAGCCGCATAACAAGAGGTATCCCCTCTCATCCATGCGAGAACTTCTCAGACCAGAGCAAACCATCACGACCCACACAGACGCCAAGACACCACATCCACACCCCCACACACACATCACAGACCATGTTGGGGGTCGTGTGGTTAAAGGGAATCATTAGATGAGCGAAACGAATTACAAAGAAGAATTCGAGCGTTTTCTCAGCGCTCGCAAAGCGCACGAACCAGCATGGCTGCAATCCATCCGTGAGACAGCATTTCGTCGCTTCACCGATCTCGGTATGCCCACGCGCAAACACGAAGATTGGAAATACACACCCGTCAGCTTCTACACAGATGTCCCCTTTGCACAGGCAGAGACGCCCACACAAGCGCCTGCCCTCGCAGACATCGAAGCGCAAACAGGTGCTCTCTCCGGACTCCGCGCGATCTTTGTCGATGGACACTTCCACAGCGAGCTCTCCGACCTCAGCGCCACCACAGAAGGCGTTCACATCGGCTCCGTCGCGGATGCCCTCAAAGAGGACAGCAGCGTGCTGAAACAAGAACTTCAACGACACGTGGATCGCAACACAGGACGCGTCTTTGAGGCTCTCAACCTCGCATTCTTTGTCGACGGTTTGTTTGTCCACGCACCCAAAAACACCAAGCTCGAACAAACGCTTCACGTGGTCAACGTCTCCAGCGGCACAAAGGGCGCCTCCGTCCAGCAACCACGTAACGTGTTTGTCGCCGAACAAGGCGCGCAGCTCGACATCGTCGAGTCCTACATCGGCTTGCACGATGGTCTGTACTGGACCAACGCGGTCACAGAGGTCGACGTCGCAGACAACGCTCACGTCACCCACCTTCGCATCCAAGAAGAAGGTAAAGATGGCCGTCACATCGCAAGTCTCCACGCTCATCTCAGTCGCGCGAGCAACTTCGCCAACCATATCGTCAGCTTTGGCGGAAAAGCCGTACGTAACGACACAGAGGCTGTCCTCAGCGCCGAAAACGCAGAGTGCACGCTCAACGGTCTGTACCTCTCCGGAGACAACCAACACGTCGACAACCGCACATCTCTCGACCACGCACGTCCTCACTGTAACAGCTACCAGCTCTACAAAGGCGTGTTGACAGAGAAAGGAAAAGGCGTCTTTAACGGACACATCCTCGTGCGACAAGCCGCCCAAAAGACCGACGCAAAACAGTCTAACCAGGCGCTCTTGCTCTCCGATGACGCGATGATCTACAGCAAACCACAGCTCGAAATCTTCGCCGATGACGTACGATGCACACACGGCGCAACAAGTGGTAACCTCGACCCTGAGGGACTCTTCTACTTGCAATCACGTGGTGTCCACAAAGACGCCGCCAAAGCGCTCATGACGTACGCCTTCGCCAATGAGCTGCTGACACAATTGTCCAACGAAGAGATCCGCGAACGACTCGAACAGAGACTGTCTTCACGTCTGCACACAGCGTCCTAACGAGGAGCCTTAAACATGCAAGCGCTCGCCAAAAAACAACCTTTCGACGTCGTCGCCTTCCGCGAGGAGTTTCCTTGCCTGCAACAGCAGATCAAGGGGAAACCTCTCGTCTACCTCGACAACGCCGCCTCCAGTCAGACGCCCCGCGCAGTCATTGAGGCACTCGAACACCACTACAAAGCGGATCGTTCGAATATCCACCGCGGCGTCCACACCCTCAGCCAACGCGCGACCAAAGCGTACGAAGACGCACGTCTCAAGTTGCAACGCTTCGTCAATGCTGCCGACAGCAAGGAGATCATCTTCTTGCGTGGGACAACAGAGGCCATCAACCTCGTCTCACAAGCATACGGTCGCTCCCGCTTCCAGGAAGGGGATGAGATCATCATCTCCGCGATGGAACACCACTCCAATATCGTCCCCTGGCAGATCTTGTGTGAACAAACAGGCGCCAAGCTGAAAGTCATCCCTATCGATGAACGCGGTGTCCTCGATCTCGAAGCGTATGAAAAGATGCTCGGACCGCAGACAAAATTTGTCTCCGTCGTCTACATCTCCAACGCGCTCGGGACGATCAACCCCGTCAAAAAGATCATCGACATGGCCCACGCTTACGATGTGCCCGTCATGCTCGATGGTGCACAGGCGACCCCTCACCTGAAGATCGATGTCCAACATCTCGACTGCGACTTCTACACGGTCTCAGGGCACAAGATGTTTGGTCCCACCGGTGTCGGTATTCTCTACGGAAAAGCAAAGTACCTCGACATGATGGATCCCTACCATGGTGGCGGTGATATGATCCGCAAGGTCAGCTTTGACAAGACCGAGTATGCCGAAATTCCACATAAATTTGAGGCAGGCACGCCAAACATCGCAGGCGGGATCGGGCTCGGGGCAGCCGTTGACTTCATCGAGCAATATGGTATGGAGAATCTGTTCGCCTATGAGCACGAGTTGTTGCAATACGGGACGGAGCTGCTCAGCCAATTCTCATCGCTGAAGATGATCGGGACTGCGCCAGAAAAAGCCAGCATTTTGGGCTTTACAATGGACATCGCCCATCCCCATGATATTGGCACGATCCTCGATATGGAGGGGATCGCGATCAGAGCTGGCCATCACTGTGCCCAGCCTGTGATGGACTTCTTCGATATCTCAGCGACAGCCCGTGCGTCACTCGCACCATACAACACCAAAGCTGAGCTTGACGCCCTCGCAAAGGGTCTCGAAAAAGTGATCGGCATATTCTCATGAGTTCAGATGAAGCGCGACGCCTCTACCAGTCACTCATTCTGGAGCACGGGCGCGCACCTCACAATTACCACAAGCTCGAAGACGCCACCCACACCCTCGAAGGGAACAACCCTCTGTGTGGTGACCGATATGTCCTACAACTGCGCATTCAGGATGATCACATCGAAGATGCCGCATTTGAAGGACATGGGTGTGCGATCTCCATGGCCTCCGCGTCGATGATGACCGACCTGATCAAGTCGCTCTCCTGTGAGCAGGCGCAGACATTGTTTGCCCAATTCCAACGCATCACACAAGGCGAACCGGTCCTCAGCGAGTCGTTGCCAGAAGAACTCAAAGCCTTCTCGGGACTCGCCGAATATCCCGCGCGGATCAAGTGTGCCAACCTGATCTGGTACACCCTTCAGGCGACGTTGACGCAACAAAACGAGCCTGTGAGCACCGAATAACAGATAACAAATACGTTTGCGCACATACCCAGACCACAAACGCAAAACCGCTCCCCGGAGAAGAAGAATGGACGAGAAAGTCAGCACCACCGAAGAACAAAAGATGTCCACTGAGACATCCAGCCCGCAGACTGTCGACGCGCCACAGGATCATCCCCTTGCGCAGTCAGAAGCTGCGGCCTCTTCTACAAGTGTCGAAGAAGAGGTTGAGGTGTTTACAGGGATCCCTGATCACCTCCCAACGGTCGACAATCCGCCGTTCAATCCCTTCCCCAAGCCCAAAAAGCACATGGACGACGAGCTCGCCGCCGCGAAAGAAAGAGGCAAGGCCGCGCTCGAACAGCGCAAGGAAGAAGAACAGGAAGATGAACTCGCAAAGATGTTCATGAAGTCCGCGCCCATCGATGAGCAAGTCGTCGAAGCGATCAGCGAGATCTACGACCCTGAGATCCCCGTCAACATCTACGAACTCGGCCTGATTTACAAGATCACCGTCGAGGAACGCGACGAAGGTCCACACGTCGATGTCGAGATGACGCTCACCTCCCCCGCGTGCCCTGTTGCAGGAACACTCCCCGGTGAGGTCGAGCAAAAAGTCCTTCAGATCCCCGCAGTCAAAACTGTCCGTGTGGAGCTGACATGGGATCCACCTTGGGGCCCCGAAATGATGTCCGAAGCTGCACAACTCCAGCTCGGTTTCTTCTAGGCCATCACATTCAGTTCATGACCTCGGCCTCTCCTGCCCCCCCCCTCCACTTTCCTCACAAAACACACAACAAGAAACCAACCACAACCCCACAAGCCCTCGAAAAAGAGCTTGAAACGATACATTTCGAGCGTTATGAGATAGCATTCCCTTCCAGGACGACCTTGCAAAAAAAGCAGAGGCCGTTCCCAACACTACGGAGTTTGTGTGATGAGTGATGAAGGTGCCAAAAAAGAAGCCAGCAAACTGAAACGGATCCTGATCGTCGTCGGTATCCTCGGCGCGCTCTTGATATTGTTGGCGCGGCCCATGTTATTTATGTACTTTCGCTGGAAGATCAAACCAGGGAAACCTTTTGCCGAGACGACCGCCCCCAAAGCGCCAGACTACAGCCAATCATCGAGCTGGGCAGCCCTCCCTGACCACAAAGATTACGCCGACGCGACGCCAGCCAACGTGTCGAGTCAGCCAGAAAACAAACGACGAGCTGATACGTTCTTTATCTATCCAACGACCTATATGAGTGGCAAATCCTGGAACGCCGATATCAACGAGAAGACGTCCAAGACGCGTGTCGATACGCTCGTCATGAAACACCAAGCCAGCGCATTCAACGCTTGCTGTAAAGTCTACGCTCCTCGCTATCGACAGGCCACCCTCTACTTTGCGATGGGCTTTGAACCAGATGGCAAGAAAGCTCTTGAGCTTGCGTACAGCGACGTCGTGAGGGCTTTCAAGTACTATCTCAAGCACTGGAACAAAGGACGCCCCTTCATCATCGCCGGGCACAGCCAAGGAAGTATCCACGGCCTCCGTCTCATCGAAGAACACGTCGCAAAGAATCCAACACTTCGTAAACAATTGATCGCCGCCTACTTCCCAGGTAACCCCATCCACAAAGACAAATTCAAACGCTCCCTCGCACCTCTCACCGTTTGCAAAGAGCCAACAACGACGCACTGCCTGATCAGCTGGCATACTCTTGGAAAAGACGGCGATGTCGAGAAGTACAACAGACTGAAGAAGTTCTATCCCCCCAACACTTACGAAGACGTGAAGGGACGAGACCATATCTGTGTCAACCCCATCACCTGGAAAGCCGAAGATCCAAATGGGCCGCTCCAAAAGCATCTCGGCGCGATCCAATATCACAGAGGTGACAAGTCGATCCCTGAGCCGATCGCGTCGACAGTAAGCGGTGGCTGTGTAAAACGCGCGATGCGCGTCACAGAGGTCAGGTTGAAAGGATTCGACAGGATGCTCTTTGGCCCCGGCGATTACCACATCTACGACTACAATTTGTTTTACATGAATATCCGCAAGAACGCCCTTGAACGTACCAACGCCTACTTCGCGAAATACAACAAGAAGAAGACGACCCCTCCGACCAAACGTCCCCCGACGTCAGCCCCCAAACAATAAAAAAAACCCTACGACCACACAAAAGACAAGGTCGTAGGGCTTCTTCAAAATGAATCCAGGAGAGCGGGTCTTACCTTGCGGCAAACCTTTCTATCGCGCGACAAGCTCTCCGGACATCTCAGGCATAATTGTGTCTGAATTGAACTTTCCCTTCTTGATCGAACACGACAAGCTCAAGGGATTGTTTGGTCGCGAGCTCTTTCGCCCGTGTCACCGCTTCGTCTTTGGTCTCATGGACAGACGTCGGGATGTCTGCACCACGGGGACGAACAGCCCAACCTCGGTCGTGAGGTTCGACGATCTGCACTTTGCCGCCAATACCCGTAAAGTCCTTGGCCTTCTCGACGACTGTGACGACTTCTTTCTTGATCTCTTTTTTGAGTTCTTCGGTTTTCATAATGATGTATCCTTTATCTATATTGAAAGTCATGGTTGATTGTGGTGTTGTGTGATGACAAAATCATCGAATATCACGCGTCATAGCAGCTTGGAAGACTGCCCTCGTCCGAGATTGACGAAGAATGAAATGACAAACGCGACGACAAACAAGAAAAATAAAATCTTCGCGATCCCAGTGAATGCACCGGCCAGGCCTCCAAAACCAAGAAGCGCTGAAAGAATCGCAAGAATCATAAACGCGAGAATCCAACCTAACATACGAATCTCCTTCCATCGTGGAATCAAACATACAAATGTTGTCTTCAGACATATCTGGAGTTGACTGTTGTATCGGGACAAGAACCAGCTCCGGACATGTCCGAAGTCATGCTCCCACCATCCTTAGTGGGGCAGCGTGCTCATAAAGGTCTAAAGGACCTCAGGCGTTTCCAAACCAATCGGGACTCGGAATCGCCTCAAATCATCATGAAGACTTCAGAGAATCGAGTGTTTCGTTGTACTTCTTCTCAAGGGAAGCCATGGACTCTTTGAGTGAGTTTTCCCACGACTTGAGATTCTCTTTACTGTCGGCTTTCGCTTGGTTAAGGCGTGCTTTGATCTGCGCTTGCTTCTTCTTCAGGGTCGCGAGTGATTCTTCCCACTTCTTCTTGACTTCGTCGCTGGCATCGGCCGACTTCTGTTTGATATTACTTTCGAGCTCGTTGACCTTGGCTTTGAGCGAGTCAAACTGTTTGCTCATCTTGTTTTTGGTATCGGTGAAGGCGTTCTGGATGTCGTTTTTAATCGCGTTTGCCGCCTCTTTCACTTCTTCGGAGGTCGACTTCTTCTCACAAGCAATCATGGTCAAGGGCAACAAGCAGGCGAGCAAAATCATCATAAACTTTCTCATCAGAAACTCCTTTTTCTGTGTGGTAATACTGAGGAGTGGCCGAATGGATCTACTTTCCAATCGCCTCCTGTCTCAGCGTGGTGCCCCCATAAAAAGCAAGTCGTGTGCCAACCAAACCAACCCCCTCATTCCAAAAAAACATGCCTTCACATGCTCATCTTGTCTTTTTTGAGATTAAAAATGCTGTTTTCACTAAAAAAGAGAACAAAACAAACAAACGTTCGCTCTCCATCTCAAAAAATGAGCATCCTATCAGCACAAAGAGAAATAAAACTCCCAAAATATCCCCTTCTATCCTTATATAATATAACCCCCAAAAGAACCAAAAACACCATGGCACATGACTTGCTTATATTCCGGGGCAAGAACACACGAAGAAAAATATAGGGTTATCATTACCCATTCCCCGAGAAAAAGGATATATCATGAGACATCTTAAGAACACGTTGTTGGCGGCAGTAAGTTTGATTGCAGTGGTTGTTTTTTCTGGCATGATTGGTTGTGGACGAGTCGATGATTACGTCGATTGTAACAAGATCTGCAACAGCTACAAGACCTGTGTAGACAGTCAATACGATGTCGGCGAATGCACTGATTACTGCTACAAAAAATCACGTGAAGATGTCGACTATAACCGCGACGCAAATGAGTGCAACGCCTGTCTCGAAAGTCGAGCTTGTACAGAGAGCCTGCCCTGCACCGTCCAGTGCTCAACCGTCCTCCCCTAATCTCGTCGTCACGGTGATACGCCCACCTTTGCCCCGTGAGCGTTGATGTGCACAAAAGAGAGAGGGGCAAAACGTTGGATGGATTTGTTTTTGTATGCTCTGGATGCATTGTTTGTGATGGATGTTTGCTTGTATCTGTTGATTGTTGATTGTGTTGACTGATGATTGATCGTATGTGTCATCCGAATGGATTGTTTGTGCTCTTTTTTCCACATGTATTCTCTCCCCCCTTTGTTGCCTCCTGTTTCTCTTTGAAAGTCACCTTCTCCATTTCCCCAAAAAACTTTCGAACCATCCTGATGCGTGTTGCGTAGGAGTAGAAAGCCCCTGACAAACAGATCGCCACGAACAACGAGTATGTGGTACAACTGAGGGAATTCACACTTACGGGGTTTTTCCAACGATGAGGAGGAACATCAATGTCCCAGAACGCTTTTTTACAGGCAGTCCAACAATACGACTTCTTCACAGAGAATGGCGCACTCTCCCATTCAACAACAGGCTCTGCATTGGTCGATTACTTCGCGAAGTGCGGCACCTATAGAGATCGCGAGCAAGAGGAAGTCAATGCCGATTTGAATAAGCTCTGGAATGACTCCCCGCTCATCGCGTTGATGATTGTCTTTTACGTGCGCAACATCTCCCGCAAGAGTCGTGGTTTCTTCACCTCGACGGAGGTCCAAAAAGGACAGGGTGCACGTGACGAGTTCCGCAAAGCGATCGTCTTTTTGGCGACCAACCATCCTGAGGTCTTGCAAAAGAACCTCTGGCTCATCCCAGTCGTCGGCTGTTGGCGCGATCTGTGGCATGAGGACTTGATCAATGTGCTCGATCGCACACAGGTGTATGACCTCGTCCAACGCGGAATGCAAGACGAAGACATGCGCGGCCTCGTGGCCAAATACCTGCCACGTATTCGCAGTAAAGGACAAACGTACACAGAGCAACACAAAGCTCGCAACGAGTGGGCACGTGGGCTCTGCAAGGTGATGGGTTGGAGTGAGAAAGAGTATCGCCAATTCAAATCGAACCCAGCACACTCTGCGCACCAATTCCAGCGCGTGATGAGCGCGGGGCTTTGGGATGAGCTTGATTTCTCAAAGATCCCAGGGAAGGCGCTCTTCAAACTCGTCTCCAAGCGTGGAAAAGACGGACACACGACACTTGAGCGTCACAACCAGATCGAGCGTTACACAGAGTGGATCAAAGCACAGCCCGTCGCAAAATTCACAGGCTACGTCTACGAGTTGCTGTTGGCTGCACGGGGTCCACGTACAACATTGCCAGAGAAGCTCACATTTGATCGCCAATTTGACGGTCTGATCGAGCAGGCACGTAAAGACCGTGGTGGTCTCTCAGGAAACGTCTGGTGCGCGCTCGACACCTCAGGCTCGATGATGGCGGAGGCTGCGCCAGGTGTGACTGCCTTCGACATCTGCGTCGGTATGGGGATCTTCTTCGCGACGCTCAACGAGGGCGCGTTCAAAGATCACGTCATCATGTTCGACTGCACCTCTTACGCGAAGTCCTTCAAGGGGACCTTCACGGAGAAAGTGCAACAGATCATGGGAACGACGACTGCGTGGGGTTCGACCAACTTCCAGTCGGTTATCGACGCCATCGTTGATGTCCGACGTAAGAACCCAAAAGTCCCACTGTCGGACTTCCCAGAGACATTGCTGGTGGTCAGTGACATGCAATTCAACGCTGTGAACGGGGAGACCGCACAGACCAACTACGACGCTGCGATGGAGAAACTTGCAGCAGTGGGTCTACCTAAGATCAACATCATCTGGTGGTGGGTCACAGGGCGTGGTAAGGACTTCCCCTCCACACTGGACGATGAGGGTGTGACCATGATCGGTGGATTTGACGGATCCGTCGTCACGTTACTACTTGGTGGTGACGAGGTCATCGACGCAGAGACTGGCGAGAAACGCAAACCAAACGCGTACGAGAGTATGCTCAAGGCGCTCGACCAAGAGGTCCTGCGTCAGGTGAAGTTGTAAAGGATCATATGAGCCTCTTTGTCAGAGGTTCATCGATTGATGGCGAAAGTCACAATCGTTCGAGGAAGTAGTCGAATGGCAAGACGCTGGTAAACACTTGTGGGTTTTGTAGAAAACCCCTCAGCACCATACGTTGTCAAAAACTGGAGATGGAGTGTTCGATTCCTCCCTTCCTCAAAAGACATATCTGGTGGGTGCCGTTTTGGAGCTCACCGATGAGGAGAGTAGCTCAATTGGTAGAGCTTATTTGTGTGTTTTGTACAAAACACCTCAGCAACGTTAACACATATCACTTTTAATGATAAAGATGCGGGTTCGACTCCCGTCTCTCCTCCCCTTTTTCCCTTTCTTTTTTTCTTTCACTCAAAAAAGAGTGAACCTTTTGTGCCTGGAAACGTAGTACAGGCAGCCAACGTCCAGCAGGTCGTATGATGAAAAGAATACGACTTTGTAGACGAGAGAATGGGCACTTGTTCGATTCTCGCTTGGGGAAGTCGTCTAGTGGTTAGGATACCGGTTAACACTCGTGAGTTTTGTAGAAAACTCCTCAGCACTACCCGTTTATTCCACGCCGGAGACGAAGTGTTCGATTCCTTCCTTCCCCGTTAGCCTGTCATGTGGCAGGTTTTGTGTTGGATGACTTGCGAGAGCACCGACACACACAGGAGAGTAGCTCAGTCGGATAGAGCAATGGACCGAATTTGTGTGCTTTGTAGAAAGCACCTCAGCAACCCCCAATTCTTTTTAATCTATAGGTCGTGGGTTCGAGTCCCACTGCCCCGACTTTTTCGACGATTTCAAGGGTTCTACACATTCACTACAAAAGCAAGCAGAAGCCCGACACATCCGAGCAGATAGCTCGCTCCAAGGAAGCCCTTGTGATCAATTTACGGCGTATGCAGGACATTCTCCTGACGGTTCTTTGCAAAATTCATGTGCAACATACGTGCAACCGAACTTTGGTGAATTCCCAAGCGACCTCTTAGAGATAGTGACTGTGTGGAAGCATTTGCCACAACCATTGAGGATGGCTATTCTCACGATGGTACGCTCCATCGCAAGCAAAGACGGTCCAAGGACAGAGCAACAAAGCCGAGGTTGGATGTTTGCACAACAAGAGCCATCACCCAAGCAACAAAACTGAGGAGTGCCATGTCTCAAGGTATATGCAGATTGTGTGGGCGACTGGAAGATTTACGGAATAGCCACGTCATACCAAGCTTCGTCTTCAAATGGATGAAAGAAACATCTGTGACAGGATTCATGCGCTCAGGAAAAGAACCTAACTTGCGCTCGCAGGATGGCTTCAAAACCCCTCTGTTGTGCGAATCATGCGAACAGCGCCTATCTTTGCGAGAGAGATGGTTCAAGCTTCATGTGTTTGAACCGTACATCCAATCTGGAACTCCAATACCAGATGAGGAGGAATTGCTATTCTTCGCTATCTCTCTTCTTTGGAGGGCCGCCGAAACTTGGGACTGGCAAGACCAAGAAGAACGAGCTTCTGTGGAGGGGGTCCTTGAAAATTGGAGAAGATATCTTCTCGACGAGACCTCTCTCCTTGGCGTTTACCCCCATGTCTTTCTGACAGATCTTCCCAACCCTGAAGAGCCAAAACATTCCATGTGGGAAGCCTTGTATGTAGCAAGAGCTACGGATATCGCGATAGTCCCTTGGGATGGCCTCTTGATGGCTTATGTGAAATTCGCAAGGTTTGTTTTCATCGGGCCTATCATTGGTTATGAGCCTGAACTGTGGAAAGGAACCCTCATCCAAGGCACAGGAGGGCAGATCAATCCTGCTCAGGGCATTCGTGATCCCCGATTTGGCAGTTTCTTTGTGAATCGCCCTATTCAGGCCCAAAAGCTCTTCCAAAGTGATATGTCAGAGAGACAAGCCCGACGCATCGACAAAGCCTACGACAATCGGAAAAAGCCCCCAGGCTCAACCGATCTCGATAAAGTAACACAGGCGAGTGAAGCACAGCCTTTTGATCCAACAGGCTATGCTTTGTCCACTTTGTCATCATCCTTACCCAGCGATTTTGGGGTGAAAGAGGATTTCACAATCGCGGTTCCACCCGACTACTGTCCGGTAGCAATGAGACAAATTGAAATGGATGGGTGGCATGGTCCTCAAATGGTGTTTCAGACAGGATTCTCCCCAGAAAAAAACCAAAGAGTCCTTCTTGTTTACGGAATTGCCCCTGATGGAAAGGGCCATCTTTTCGGGTTCTCCTTCCAGGGACTTTTCGATTCACCGATTGGCGAACCACAACCTCTCACGGCGGGTGAGGCAGAAAGTCAAGCCATAGCTACAGAACAACACCAGCTTTTCCAGGAATGGATAGATTGCGCTCTAACTCATCTCTCGGATGATTGTTCTTTGTAGAACGCATGTCGTCTTCTCAATTGTTGGAAAGTGAACGTGGGGACTGAATCATGTATTCCGAGATCTATGGTCCAAGTGTCTTTGAACATTACGAACCACGATTGTTTGTGACACTCTTGTCCGCAGCAGAGATGCACTGGCATTTTTACCAAGGGGTACAAGCCGCCCAAACCGGTCTTTATATCCCTGCGGTTTCCTCGCTCCTCAACGGTATTGAAGCAACCTTGCGAGTGACTCTCAGCCAACAGAAAAATGGGCCTGGTCTGATCGAACCATCCCCTTACAAATGCCTCAGTAACAACCTACTCCTCGATGCCAGAGCTATCGGGATGCAAGTGGAGCTTCTGGCATTTCCAAATGAATTGGATTTCGAGGCCAAACTCATCAGTCAAAAGCCCGCAAGAAAAATGGTCGAAATCGTAAGAGTCCGAAATAACTTGTGTCATGGTAACGTGTTCGAGTTTATAAATACCGACTTGGGAGAAGGCAACGCTTTCTTCACGCCAGAGTGTTTAGAACCTCTTTGCGTCGCCTTGATTGATCTCTCGTACCGATGGTGTGACTCTGTTAGCGAGTTCAGGGCCAACAACCTGCCAAAAGCATGAGTAAAACTCCACTACCCAAGTCGGAAGATGGCATCATGGAAGCTTTACACATTCGAACAAGCAGAATTCACCTTTGTCATCCAAACCTCGTTCCAGTTTTTGGACCTCCCACACACTCCGGTCTTCTGTAAAACAAAGCTTCATCCCTCCCACAAAGTCCGAGTAATCACGGATGTTTTTAGAGTCAAGCCTAACAAGATCATATAAAACCACCTGCAATTCTTCGGGGGTTCCGCTGCGGAGGCGGTAAAGCACATCTCGATCCACAAGAACCTTCCCGCGGAAAATTTCGTCGGTTTCATTCTCTACCTCCATCCAATGGGCTTGGTGTGTAGGAAGAATACGAACGCGGCTTTGACCCTCTACCTGAGTGACATTATCGTCGGAAATCCAATACCAGGGGCGGTACTTCTCTGGTGGAAGGTTCCTGTCTCCGAATTCGATCTCCTGCCAGTCGAGCGGATCGTCAATGCCAAGAGGCCAAAAGGAGAAGGACCTAGGTTGGAGTGGAAAGGTTCGAGTCCGATCTCAGGAACCGCCCGGTCAACCTTTTCCACCGGGGATACCGGCACCTTGGGTCCCAAATTGAAGGTATAGGGTAAATGTCATTCTTACCTGCTCGGATCAATCGAATAAAGCCCAGGACGGTGAAGCCGCTTGCGTCTACTGCCAACCGATGCCCCACCGTACACAGAAGGTTCCACATGAAGCGCACCGTACGGTGGCCGAGCGGACCATGGTCAGACCTCACGGTAAACGAGCCTCTAACGTGAAAAACCTCGCTATGAACGCCGCATTCGCCTCCTCCATGTAAGTGTCCCACAAAAGAGGGGGTCTTTTTATCTCGATGAAATCGAGGTATTGAGCCTTTTTGGTCAGTCTCTATATTATCCCGCCTCCGCAACTTCGGGGGCATCGGTCAAGTTCCCCCTCATACTCTTAGGACTCCCGATGCAGCCCGTTGTCCTTCATTTTCTTCCTCCAAAGCAAGCAGTTATAAAAAAAGTCAAAAAAGAACGAACATCTCCCGGTCTCATGTGTTACCTCCGTGAACACAAAAGACAAACACACTGATAGCGCAAACGACGGTGGCTACACAGTACGAAGCCAATTCGAACGCGACCAGTGCATCTACCAACCCGGAATCCCGGTTGCATGAGACAAAGGAGAGAAAACAATGAAAAACCAGACAAGTGGCAAGAGATCCAAGCCACTCCAAACGTACACTTGCCCTGTATGTGATTATCACGGGTTTCGCATCCAGCAAGAAGGCATCGAGGTCACCATGCAAGAGGTTGAGTGGCCCTGCAAGTGTCAGGCAGGACATCCCTATGCCTTCAAGGAACTGCTTGGTATCTACACTCAATTCTATCGCCTTGGCTATGGGGGTCTTAGCAACGATTGGAGAGTTGAATTCTTCCCCAAGAGCAAGTACCGCTCGTTCAATGAGCCTCTTGATGAAACCACTCTCTGTTACGAATGCCGGGGCGAGATCACAGAGACCACTAAGTTCGTCGAGAGCGAGGAGATCCAAGTTGAAATCGCAGAGGAGAAGTGGTGGTGTCACTGCGAAAATTGCAACCAAGAGATCCCCTTTGATTGGTGGCTCGATACCATCGAGGGGCAGGAAGACAACGAAGCCATCGAGTCTTTGGCAGACCTCCTGGACTGAGGTCGCCACAGGAACTTGGTTCGCCCCAAGTCTGTGGATAGAGCAAGCTCCGGGCGACTGCTACCGAAACAAAGATGAAAACCTGACGCACTAGCGGGCGCAATCATCGGTCTTAGAGGCTACAGAACGATTGCGAACATGACCAGTGCGCCAACTGACCGGAGTTCCCGGCAAAAGAGTAGACGAAAGAGAGAGAAATTATGAAAATTCAAGTAGATGAAAAGAAACCACAAACCACCCCACACCCCGCTAAGAACGAGCGATTCGCTCTATTGCGAGAAATCCTCTCTCAAGGGTCCAACCAAGGGACGTGGCAAAGTCTCTTTGACTTGCTCGCCGTCTGGGAGGATGGACCGGAGAAAGATCTTGCACTGGAGTACGCCAAGGCACACACGAGCAACTTCTTCAGAAAGTTGGAGAACCTCGCCTCCAATTGTCGTTTCGAGGATTTCGAGAATGTCACGACTCACTTGAAACAAGGCCCACCCGCCTTGGGAGCTTTGTTCACGAGGATGAATGAAGGGATCGAGGGGTCGTGTGACGAAGAAGTGGCCTCTTACGAGTTTGAGGTTCGCAGAGAGGAATTGGCAGATGAGTTTCTTCGGAGCAACTTGAGTGAAGAAGAACTGGAGCAACTCATGGCGGACCACGAATCGCACTTCGATGCGCTTTGGGATTGGGACTTGGACGAACAATATGAGATCTACGATCGGGCCTACGAGGAAGTCAAAGACTATTTCCTGGACGGATGCTTGAGGGTTTTGGTGGGAGAATTCTCCCACCTCACTGAGTTGGAGCGGCACTTTCTTCCTACGAAAAGCATCCTGGGGGATTGCATGGTGCGGTGGTTCGAGGAGGCGTACCCGGAGAAGGAGTAGCCGCTTCGAGGCGCCTGTGGCCGGACATTCCCATAACGCGCCTAAGAGTGGCGCAATCTTCATCGCGGTAGGCGGAGAGAGGGCTTCCAGATGACCGGAAGTCGCTTTTGTCAAGCTCAACCGGCCATCTGGAAGCCCTCTTGTAAGGCCACACGGTGACTTTTTCAACTTTTTCCGAACATGCCACTCCCTAACGTGTTACCCCCCGTCGGTACCCCGGCGACAATCGGGCCGATCTTGAGGAAGGAGACCTCAATAATGAGTGCGAAAACAGAGAACAGAAACGAACGATTGCGGAGTGTGATCGAACAGATGGCAAAGATGAAGTTTCGGATCGGTGGGATGGAGTTACCTCTCTCACCCACACCAAAAGGCATCATCGCAGAATTGGGCAGTTGGCCCCCAAGCACGATCATCACAGAAGAGTACGTAGCAAACCTGTTCAAACGATGCCCTACGAGCATCAAACGTGCAGTAGGTCGTGGCGAATTGCCCCCTCCCACCCGACTCATGGGAAAGCCAACGTGGACTGTAGGTACGATTGTTCGGCACATCGAAGCTCGTTTGGAAGAATCCGCAAAGGACGCAGAGCGCACCAGACGAAGATTGAAAGCACACTCCCCTTGATCACCATCTGGTCCAGAAGCAGGAGAAAAGACCATGGCAGGAGTACGAAAGAAGCCCAATAAAGGCGGGAAGTTCCAAGGTTGGTACGTGGATTACCACGGCAAAAGAAAATTCTTCACAGGCACCAAAAAGCGAAAGGAGACACTCCAAATAGCCGAACGTTTGGAAGATGAACATCGCCAAATCAGGCTAGGGTATCGGCCTGTTCCGGACCCATCAAAGCAACACTCACTCCGCCCGTTTGCGGAAGTGGCGGCGGAGTACATACGATGGGGAAAGGCACAGGGAGGGCGAAGAAACAAGCCTTGGGGAGCAATCCACGCCCGTAACCGGAAGAGACAACTTGAGCGATGGCAGGCGCTCCTGGGATTGGAGACCCTTAGTGATCTGTTTGATGCACTTCCCAAGGTCGAAGAAGTCTTGTACGAGATGCAGGATAAGGGCCGCGTAGGGAAAACCCTCACCAACTTTGGTGAGACACTTTCGGCGTTCTGCGCATGGTGCCTTGAGCGAAAATACCTCTCGGCAAATCCACTCCAAGGAATGACAAAGTTTGACACTTCCCCCAAGTCCATCCGGCGGGTGATGACGATCGAAGAACTCCAACTGCTCTTGGAAGCCTCTCCCCCACATCTCAGGCTCTTGTTCGAGCTTGCAGTGTTGACGGGAATCAGGGTGAACGAATTGCGAAACTTGACCGTGGACCATTTGGATTTGGAAAGCGAGGGATTGCATCTTGACGAAGATTGGACAAAAAACCGAAAGTCGGGGTTCCAGCCTTTACCCACCCTCTTGCTCCAACGGTTACAGGATTGGATCGCCTCTGGAAAAGCGAAAGAACTTTACCGCAAATACAGAAGCAAATCGACCGACGCACGTCCGATTCCCTCCGAACCATTGCTCTTTGTCCCCCTCAACCCCCGTCATTCGATTCATCGGATCATGAAGAGGATCGGGATCGCAAAAGAGACGGCAAAGGGCAAATTGGATTTTCATGCCTTGCGTACGACCTACATCAATCTCGTGGACGGAAGTGGTGCAACGGTCAAGGAGGCCCAATCCTTGGCCCGACATTCAACACCGGCAATGACTTACAATGTCTATGGCCGCACACAGGCTCCCCGGCTCGCTCAAGCAGTCGAGAGCATCGCCGCGACAGTTCTCCGCCCAGAAGACGATCCCCAACAAAAAACGAACCTGGACGAGAGAAAGTGTGTCATATGTGTGCAACCCGATGATCCACCGGGGGAGACTCAAGCGAAATTACCCTTTGGTAGTGAAGAGTTAGAGAAGAACGGCGGAGGAGTGCGACGTGGGTTCGAGTCCCACCTCTCCTGCTTCTTCTTTTCTCTTTTCTCACTCAACAACAATCACATCCATAGCCTTACCATGATGAAGCGCAAGCGCAGGTGACAAACACTTATCTGTTGTCTTGCAACGTCGACTCTTCCAAGAAGGCACGTATCGTGGCGGCGATGGAGACGCTGGTCCAGCAGAGATCCGAAACAAAACATAGCGACCTGATGATGACACCCACTCTTCCTTCAAAAAGAGCCTCGCGCTTTGGCTGAATTTGAATACCTTCTTCTTCACAAAACGCTTACGCTGCGCATTCATCTCCCCTTTACTCCGCTTTTTGTACAAAAAGACTCTCCCCCGTTTGTTTCCCCAAATACGCCAACGACCACAATCACGATGAAAACGACAGTACTGACTGTTCATCTTCATGAACGGTTTGAGCCCCTTGATCTTTTTGCATGCACGTTGAACAAGCCTCTTGAGTCGAGACAAATAGACAGATCTCTTATCAGGAATCCGAACACTTCGAAAGAACCTCTTTTTGCGAGAGAGACGTCCATCCTTCGACAACGTCCTCAGCCACGCTCTCCCTGACCAGTACGCATGGTAACGTCTCTTGTTGCGCCTCTTACTGGCCTTTTTTTTGAAAAACATGTGCAAAGAACTCTCCCCTTTACGCCGAAGCTCCAACTGCAAAAGATGAAGCGTCTTCCCAGCGAAACCAAGGGGCACAAGACGAGACTGATGCGCAACAAGACAAGCTTGTGCCGATGGAACAGCTTGAAGAAGGCACAAAAAAGCCCAAACACACACTCCCCACAAAAACCGCCAAGCAACAACAGGTAACATCTCAACTCCAGAAAATTTCGACGCCACCGTACTCACTGTCTATTTGGAGTCCATGTAACAATGAACGTTTGTCTGACTCCATATCTTCCTCCTCGGCATTTTTGTTGCCAAAGAGATCCAAAACCTGCAGATTTTCCAAGGAATGGGATGTTCGAATCCCTACACACCCTTCACTGCTGATATCACAGTTTGAAAGGTCGAGCACTTCCAGTTGGCTCCAGCTCGCAGCGTTCACAAGCTCCGAACCACCTTCACTGCTGATATCATTTGCGGAGATGTTCAAAAAGCGAAGCTCACTCAAAGACTTCGCACTTGCAAGAGAGCGACATCCATCATCATCGATCTCATTATCTGCGAGGTCCAAAACGCAAAGCTTTTCCAAAACACTCACTTCAGCAAAGGACTCACATCCATCATTGCCAAGCTCGCATGAATCGAGATAGAGTTCTTTTAGCTCTCCAAGAAACGGAGAACGTAGGAGCACATCCAACCCCTTCCCAATCTGATTGCAGCTGAGGTCAAGTGACAACAGCCCCTTCAAGTCCGCAGCATTGGACAACTCTCGCAGAGCTTCTTCACCAAGATCATTCTCAGCGAGACACAATTTCTGTAACGCAGTGAGCTTTGACGAAGAAAGCAAGTGACACCCCTCGCTTCCGAGCTGGTTGAAACCCAAATCCAAGCTCTGAACCTTGCTAAAAAGATCTGATTCTGCAAGCAACTTCAATCCATCAAGACCAACCTCACAACCAGATAAACGAACCTCTTGAAGATTGCCCAAAGACTTCGACATAGCGAGCGCCTTGCACCCCTCATCACCGATTTCGTTGTTGGAAAGATCGAGGAGCCGAAGTTGGCTCAGATGTTTTGACTTGGCAAGCAATTGACATCCCTCATGGGTGATCTCTCCTCCAGAGAGAGCCAAGGCTTGTAAACCCTTCAGATGTTTTGCCTTGGCAATCCAACCGCACACCTCATCGTCCACATCACCGTCAGTCAAACGCAGAACACGGAGGCGAGACACACTTTTGCTCCGTAAACCAGCCTTCAAAGAGGGGTGTGTGGTGCTCCAATCAAAAGCAAACGTCACAAATGGACACATTTTCGACATGTCTTTCATGTGATCAAGACTGCGAACAAACACAATGGGCTCGCCATTGAGCTCTGCATGTTTTTCACCGTATGGAAGCCACACATCTTCGAACGCCTCCCTTCTCTTCCACCAAACCTCATCAACCAACAGACAGAAGGCATTGCTCCATTGGTGACTCAACACAAAATTGGAAAGCAACTCTTTGAATGTTTCAAACTTCTCATCTCCCACAGAGGGTACTTGCTCATTTTTTTCAGTCATAAACGTAATCTCTTTTCTCTCTTGAGCGACTCTCTGCAGAGAGCATCAACAACTCATCAATCCGCGATGGCTTGGCTCCATCGTTCAAAAGCTCCAGCTGAAGTACAACAACCAATACATATACAGACGAGCAGCCAAAGAACAAGTCGCGCAAAAAAATACCGAAGCTGCACGTCAAGTAATGCACCGCATCGTGTCGTCATGCCCCACTCAAAAGACCACACAAGACCTTACCCCGCGACAGCATCGAACATCCAAACAAAACCACATGCCCAATACATTTGATTTGTGAAGGTACGAACGATGTTCTTATCTGCTACTTTGTTCGCTATAGATTCTGAAGGGGATGTTGTGGAGTATATGAGGAAGGAGAAGAAGGACACTGAATCGAGTGATATAGAATGTGATTAAAGCTTAATCCCCTCGATGATATTGGCCATCTTCTGGCGGACCTGCTCAGCGATCGGCTTGATATCATCGCGCCCCACAACCTCAAACATCTTCACAGGATCGATCGCGGAGACGATGATATTTCCGCTGTCATTTTGTTGTAGGACGATGTTACATGGCAAGAGCAACCCAATCTGTGGCTCGGCTTGCAGCGCTTGATGTGCAAGCTGCGGATTACACGCACCAAGGATCACATAAGGGTTCATCTCTACGTCGATCTTCTTCTTCATGGTCGCTTTGACATCGATCTCCGTCAACGTACCAAAACCTTCGCTCTTCATAGACGCTTCTGTCGCTTCTCTCGCCTTCTGAAAATCAACGGCACCCAGATCTCTTACCAATCCATATTGAATCTCGCTCATCGTTCGCTCTCCTTTATCGACTCTGAAGACTTGTTGGCTTGTTGTTGCTTCTCTTTGCTCTCATCCAGAGAACATGCTCCACTCATTCAGGTGGGGATCCCTAACCGTGGGAGGATCCAAAGCTGAAGCGCAAAGTATATCGCAAGGAATAAGACAAATCCTAATCCGTCCATCCATGACCTCTTTCGACAATCTGTTTGTCACTATCAATGAAAATCATACGTGATCGTGTGCTCGCTCAAGAGACAGCCAGGCTCTCTGCCCTTTGTCGGCTGTTCATCTCTTCACAGACAAAGAGACATCGACCCACAAAAAGGACGCAAGAATAAAAAGACTTGAAGATACGAAAGGATAGAACAGGAAGGCAGAAACGGAGTCCCTTCCTCAGAATGAGAAAGAGATGCTGGTGATCGGAGAGGAGAAGGACTTGGCCTTGGCATACATGTAACCAAATTTCTGTGCGTACTTGCCTCTCTCCTTGAGGACATCGACGACATAACGATACGAGCTCATCTGGTAACGCAATGAGACCTCGACGTTGAGCTTACTCGCGCTCAAATTGGCGACGCGATAGGTGACTTCGTCTTGTCCAGCGACGAAGTTGCTGTCCGTCTTCGCTGCGCCATGAACTGCAATATCAGACGGCGCGCTCGCCTTGGGAAAACCTTTCGGCAACAGCCTGTTGTCCTTGAGATACTTCGCCCCACGAAGCAACGTGTACGTCACACCACCATCAGTGTTCCCCATAATCGACTCATAGACCTGCACCTGAGAAGGCTTGGTGATCACATCGTGGTGACCTTCATAGGCTTTGGGATCGGCGTCAGCATCGACACCATCAATGGCACCATATGCGCCTATTTTGCCTGACTCAAAGACGATCTTACCCTGCTGATCTTTCACCGCAACGTGGAGATACACGCGGCGAGATGGGTAGCCCGATGGGAGCTTGTGACCTGAGAGGTTGGTCACCTTCACTTTAAATTGAAGTGTTCCACCAGCGTATGACTTTTGTGTAATGTCTAGCTTCGCGGCAGAGGCCAACATATCGGCGGTCTTTTGGATCGTAAAATCGAAGTTGTTCGCCGAAATACCAAGCAGACTGCGGTTATCCTTCATGAGTTGGAGCATAAAGTTGTTGCCACCCACAAAGATGTGCTGTCCAAAGTGAGAGCGCTTGTTATTCAACCACGGTGGTCGCCGTGCGATCACAACACCAGAGGTCGGCGCCATGTGGCAATTTTGACATGATTTGGCCTGTGTCCCCTTCGAGAAGTCGCTGTTCTCCCACTCCGTATAAATCATCTGTTCAGGGAACTCATCTGTCGGCGTCTTGGAGATCACAGTTCCCTTTGAATCGACAAAGGGTGTCTTCAGGTTGTGACAGCTCGCACAGAACTTCGACTGTGTGATATGGTCGCTCCCAACGGGGGTAAAGGAGACATCGTTGCGCATCGGCATGTTCACGATATCTTTGTAGGGTCCATAGATCTTGCGATCCACAGGGTTCGGGAACGACTCGATCACGTACTTACCGGAGAAACCGGCGAGTGTGCCCAGCTCTGCGGTCGGTTTGATCTGGTGACAGCCTGTACAGCTGACCCCATCCATCGCTTGGTGGAAATGCTTGCTTGAAGTCTGAAACCATCCCTGGCTCCCAAACAGATCGAATGTGCTGTTGCTCTTCTTGGCTTCGTGGTTGGCCATCGGCGCGTGACAGCGGGTACATTTTTCGACGAGCAACGCCTTGTGCTGTGGATTGCGCGCGATCTCCGACTCGACCTTCGCCTGCCAGAACGGATCCCTCGTTGAATTCGCCATCATCGTAGAAGACCATGCCTTCACGATCGAGACATCCTTACCACTTTGATCGGTGATACCATCATGGCACTTTGAGCAATTGTCTGAGCCCGAAAAGTGCGTCGATGTAAAGGCGTGATTTGATGTCGGCATGGCCTGGGGGGTCGGAAACTTAAAGTCCGGCGGGGTTGGATTCGGTGTATCTGGCGTATCTTTCTCAACAGGGGCTGTATCCGCAGGAGGCGTATCGACAGGCCCCGTGTCTTTTGGTGGATCTGTGTCTTGCGGACCTGCATCCTGGGGTTTTGTATCCTCTGGTTTTGTATCCTGTGTCGAAGGTGTGTCAGTGACCTGTGTATCAGCCTTCTTTTCGAGGGTTATGTGTTCTGTGTGTGTACTCGCATCCATTGCGTGCTCCACACTCTCTTTGTTCCCCGTTCCTTCAGGTGAACACTGAAAAAAAATGGTGGCTGTCATCATAAAACTGATCAGCGTGAATAACTGGATTCTCATCTCAACACCTCCGCATCGCGCAGACAATAGTCATCAGGGCATATCTCTATAGATTAAGAGACACTTACAGGGAGTATGACCTCAACAAAAAGAAAAATGGGTGTGGCAAATTGTCACGTTGAGAAAGATCTCCCTCCAAAAAGAACCTTTGTTGTACACTTGCGTTGGTACAACGAAAGAGAAGCCTGCTGTCTATACAAGGAGATACACATATGCGAAGCGGCCCCCTTCTTTCTCTCGGATTACTCTGCCTCCTTTACGCCCCACAACAAGCGGACGCCACGGCGATGACGACGATGTACATCAAGTGTACACAAACGCGCCCCAACAACGTCCAATTGACCCTCGTGAGTGGGACATCATGTGCGCCAGGTGGTCCTTGTAGTGAGATCGGCTCATTCACCCTGCGAAGAGGTCGAAAAACATACACATTGCACAAACAGCCGAAGATGTCACCTTCGGAAAAACGCACTTACCAACGATGGCTCCTCCATAGAAGTCGCACAAAATTCTTGCGGATGAGAGGTCGCCGCTTTGTGGGAAAGTATACCGCCAAACAACGAACATGTCGCATCGGCAAACGCGTACGTTTCACGTACTCCTTTCGAGATTGGCGCGGACGTCGTAGCATCATCTCGATCAAACCAGGAAAACGTGGCTACCGCATCAATGCACAAGATGCATACAACAAGCGCGCACGTACAAAGGGATGGTTGGGAGGATTCACCTGCTCATTCATGAACAGGAGCTATATGATGAGCTGCAAAGAACTACGCAAACTCGAACGCAAACAAGCACGTCAAAGACGCAAAAAGAAGCGACGACAGCGCAAGAAAAAATAGCCGATCCCCCCGACAGAGTTCAGACGATATATACGGGGGATACTTGAATGCTGCTCCGGCGGACGTTGCACCAGCGCAGCGCGCTGGACCGCATTTGAACCCCTCCGGGGTTGGGGCTTTACCACCTACAGAACTCTTCTTAGAGAGGCTTCTCTTCATGGCTGATTTGCTTCGTGCGCTTTGCAATCATCCACCTCAACAAACTCTCCACCCTTCGCCTCCGGCTCTTCCCTCCTCTCAACCCTTTCGAGAGGAGGGACTATTCTACCGATACGCACGGGTTTTAGCTATGTTTCTGTTCCGNCAGACGTTGCACTTGCGNCCAAAGCAAGCGCCCTCGTCGGGCTNATTTGCTTCGTGCGCTTTGCAACATATGCCTCAACAAACTCACCNCCCTGAGCCTCCGGCTCTTCCCTCCTCTCAANCCTTTCGAGAGGAGGGGGCATTTACCCGATATATACGGGATTTAGCTTGAAATCTGATCCGGCGGATGTTGCACTTGTGTCTCCGCAAACTCCCCTGACCATCCTATTTTATCCCCTTCTTGTAGGCGGATATGGCAAGGCCATACCCTTGGATTCCTTTTTGCTTTCGAGCTTGCAGTGGGTTTTTTGCGTCTTCACTTGCAATCATCCACCTCAACAAACTCACCTCCCTGAGCCTTCGGCTCTTCCCTCCTCTCAAACCTTTCGAGAGGAGGGGGCATTTACCCGATATATACGGGATTTAGCTTGAAATCTGTTCCGGCAGACGTTGCACTTGTGTCTCCGCAAACTTCCCTCATTCCATCATTTCCTACGGGGGAAATGCAACATCATGCTCATGCGCTTACTTCGCGAGAGGACCACTCAATCCTCCCTCCTCGGAAAAGCAAGGAAGGGGAGACGCTATGGCAGCATCATCCTGATCACAAATGTATGCTCCGATGTTTCCTTGGCCGGCACCAGCTGCAATCCCCTCAGCAAAAACGATCCCCTGAATGTCCCACTCATCAGCAATTGACCCTCTGTGTCGAGATCAATCGCGTCGACGTTGTGGGTTGGATAGCGATACTCTCCGTCTATCGAGCCCGAACTGAGCGTCCACTCGAACCCATCCTTTGCGCTATACTTGCTGATATACACATGTCTTTTGTAAGGTGGTTGCTCGCTCGATGAGGTGATCTTTCCGCCTATCCGTACCTTTCCCTGATAACTTCCTGTGACGATCACCGAATCATTTGTGTGACTGGCCATTCGGACCTTTGGGTAGCTTGTCGCGTTTGTTTCGATCACATCAAGCGCCTGCACATCACCATCTTTCGAGAATGTGGCCAGCCACAACCCCACACCTGACTTTGTTGGATTGAGCAAATTCGTCGCCGAGGCGTTGAATGTCCCAAATGTCGTCTTCTCCGTAAAGGAACCGATCAACGAGATGGTACCACTTGAATGGATCACCATATCATCGACTTGTTCTTGATGTTCGCCACCGAATCCCTTGAGCCATTCGAGCTTCCCGTCTTGATCGAGTTTGGCCACAAAGATGTCCTGAGCAGGCTGCCCTTGTTGTGTTGAGGGGGTCGCCTTGAGTGTCTGTCCATCCCACGTGATCTCACCCTGGAAGGTCCCCGTCAGGTAGAGCTCCCCTTGAGAAGACAGCCCCACGCGTTGATGGACGTTGCGGTATTGGCCAAAGGGAAGCTCCCACACAGGTACAGCGTGTTGTAACCACACAGGATTCCCCGCTTGATCGAGTTTGGNCACGAATGTATCGACCTGATGTCCTGTCCTGGCCTCCAGTGTCTTGCCTTCCATACTGAGGCGACCTCCAAAGCCACCGGAGAGAAAGACATTGCCGTTTTTGTCAACGGAGAGACTGTATGCGCCCGCGCCCGAGTTACTCTGTGATTGCTTCAACCAGACGAGTTTGCCGGTCTTGTCCAGCCGCGCAACGAAGAAATCCAACAGGTAGGAGGTCGAACCGTTACTGTTTGTGATCATACCCGAAGTGATCGAGACCTCGTCGATGCTCATGGTCCCTACAAAGCTTCCGATGATGTAGAGGTCTTGATTGGGACCAACGAGCATCTTGTGGCTGTCGTTGGCTTCTCCGTTTCCAATGCGTTTTTGCCAGAGCACGCGATGCTCTTTTTCAAATGCGAAGAGCGCGATGTCCGATTCTTTGTAATCGTTCTCTTGGTTTTTTGCGTTGGAGGCAGGAGTGATCGCTTCGTCACCTAGTGGGATCGTGGTGTTGATGTGTTTGAGTAGTATGTGTGTGCCATCTGGATGAGCGACCAATTGGCTTGGTGTGTAGGAATGGTACGTAAAAAAGAGCGCAGAGCCGTTGTCCGTTCGTTGTGTGCGTGTCTCTCCACAACCACATAGAATAAAGAAAGAAAAACATAACAACATAAAATGCTTCATCGAAATTTAACCTTTCGTTTTGCTGAGGCATGGATACCCCCTTCTTCAGAGGGGGGAGGAAACGCCCATTCGATTTTTGTAATTGTAGCCATCTGTTCTCTGGATGAGCTTGCAATNTTTNNNTCCNATNNCNTGNACAGCNTNTTGNTTNCCNTNTTTNATNTTNAANNTNCCACTCTTCCGAACAGCTACACGCCCTTCATAGACCCCCTTCTTCTTCCCTTTTGGAACGACCGCTCGAATGATATCTCCTGTTTGAAAACCTCCTACTCTCTTCTCACTCTTTGCTTTTGTTCGGG
>PCBK01000037.1 GCA_002731275.1 Deltaproteobacteria bacterium
GAAAGGCTTGAGAGGAGGGAAGAGCCGAAGGCTCAGGGTGGTGAGTTTGTCGAGGCGGATGATTGCAAGTGAAGACGCAAAAAACCCACTGCAAATACGCGAGTAGAAAGGAATCCAAGGATATGGCTTGCTATATCCGCCAGAAAGAAGGGGATGATTGGGTGGAATCAGGGGAGTTTGCGGAGACACAAGTGCAACATCCGCCGGATCAGCACCCAAGCGAAACCCCGTATATAAAGGGTAATTGGTCCCTCCTCTCGAAAGGCTTGAGAGGAGGGAAGAGCCGGAGGCTCAGGGTGGAGAGTTTGTTGAGGCGTATGTTGCAAAGCGTACGAAGCAAATAAGCCCGATGAGGGCGCTTGCTTTGGGCGCAAGTGCAACGTCCGCCGGATCAGTATTCAAGCAAAATCTACGTATATCCCGGTAAAAAAACCTCCTAAAAAACACCTTCGAAACCAACTCTACTTCTTTGGACTCTTCTTTTTCTTCGTTGGTATCGCTTTTTTGGTGGATCTCAATTTCACACTCATCACAGCCATAGGAAGCCTAACAGCTTGTTCTCGTTTTTTGCGGCATTGGCGTTTGATTCTTTTTTGTGCTCGAATCGCGGCCCGTCTCACATCTTTCACAGGATCCCCAAGAGCAAAAAGGATCCCTGCATTTCTTGGCTTTGCGCACAGTTTTCCCAAAAGCTCCACGGCCATCTCACGAACCTCCTCTTTCTTGTGTTTGCACAACAATGTCAAGGTCGGAATCACATTGGGTTTCTTCATCCTCAGAATGGCTTTGGAGATGAGTGTGCGCACCATAAAATCACCCTCCCCCAACATCTTGAGAAGAGGGATTGCTGCGCGACGATCCCCAATATCAGAAAGCGCACGAATGGTTGACATTTGCACAAGTTTGTTTTTGCTCGAAAGACTTTTGAGCAGCAAAGGAACGGCCTTATTTACTTTCATTTTGCCCATCGCTGTTATCGCCCCCAAACGCACAAGTCTGTGTTTATCGTTGAGCATACGATACAACCCAGGGATGGCCCTCTTGTCTTTCAAGAGAAGAAGAGCGTAAACAGCTTGCCTTCGGTATTCGAATCTCTCTTCTTTGAGGTTGTTCAACAAAAGGGGAAGCGCTTTTTTGTCACGAATGTATCCAGAAAGTCCCATCGCCAAACACCGGACCTTCATATGTGGATGGGACATGTATTTGCG
This sequence comes from Deltaproteobacteria bacterium, assembly GCA_002731275.1. GTDB lineage: Bacteria > Myxococcota_C > UBA6777 > UBA6777 > UBA6777 > UBA6777. The sequence continues at coordinate 1,209 of PCBK01000037.1, forward strand.
CAAAATGGGCGCAGCTTTTGCCCTATCAAATCTCTGAATCGCCCTCCAAACGATCCAATGAAGCTTCCAATTGTGCCTCATACTCGTCTCCAGAAGCGCACCTGTCGCACGCGCATCGTTCAACTTTTGCAAGGCATGTGCGACCGCGATCTTGACTGAGATATTCTTGTCTTTAAGTGCTTTACACAAAGATGGAACAGCCTTTTTATTGCCGAGCTTTCCCAAAGATATGGCTGCTTGTATTCGCTTCTGGGTGTGATTGGCTCGCAGCTGCTGTATCCACTCGTCAAAAGAAGATGCATGTGCCTGTTGATGGCCGATGAAACACAAAAGGACCGCAAGAGAACAAAAGCAAACGAAATGACTGACAGTGTGTTTGTGAAAAAATGATGTACGTGTGTTGAACAGGGCAAGGCCCACGCAGTCTCGCTTCTTTAGAGGCGAGTTAGTGGGCAACACTTTGTTTTTGTTTGGATTGTTGTGTGACTCTTTGAGATCGTTCTACTGATATTTTGTTTGGTGGTCTTTGTTGGTCTTCAATGTATTTTTTGATCACCTCCAGGGGAGCTCCTCCACACGATACCACACAATAGCTCGGACTCCACAAGTGTTTTCCCCACAACTTCTCCTTCAATTCTTCCCCAAATTCTCTGCGTAACACATACGACGATTTTCCCTTCAGTTTCCCCACCACATTCGACACCGCTCTTTTCGGTGGCAGACTCACCAACAAATGTACGTGTTCGCTTTCCCCCGAAAATTCCAGCAGTTCCCCCTCCATTTGCTCACAGGTCTCCGCAAAAACTTCCTCCAACCGTTGCAGCTGTTCTTGCCTGAAAACTCCTTTTCGGTACTTTGTTACAAAGACTAGATGGTATTGAAGCTTGTAAACACAGCTTCTTCCGGTTCTCCAATCGTATTCTTTTTTCATATGCTTGACTCCATCCAGGTTGTGTGCTACCTTACCAGACAACAAACACAGGAGCAACAATATGTTGATGGGGATCCGACTGCAAGCCATACCTACACCGGAACAAAGACACATCTTGAGCCAATGGATTGGTTGTGCTCGTGTGATATGGAATGCAAAATGTGAGGAGCATCGCTATCTCTCTGTCTTTGCTCGTAAATATCTCCCAGTGGGTACGTACGCTCCCATCGATCAGAAGTACAGTCAGTTCAAAGACAAAGAACTGACCCCCTGGTTGTCCCAATGTCCAAGTCAAATCCTGCGCAACAGCGCCGTCAACTGGTACAAAACATACAACAACTTCATCAAGGGTTCGTGCGGCAAACCCAAACGCAAGAAGAAACGGGACAACATCAGCATTCACTTGACCCGAGAACTTTTCGAATTCAAACTCTGTGAGGACGGTGTCNCCCGGTTGTTTGTCGGGTCAAAGAGCAACAACATCGGTTTTCTGGCGCTGAAGACACATCGAAAGTTCAATGAGCCCAAATCGATACGGATCAAAAAGAAGAATGGCCGCTACTGGGTCTCCTTCTGTTATGACGACCCCATCGACGAAAAACAGCTCAGAACGAAAGAGGAACACCTCGAACTGTTGCGAACAAAAACGGCGTCTGCACTCGAAAGCATGGTCGAAGCCGTCGATCGAGGCGTGTGTTGTCCAGCCCAAACGACCGATGTGAGCTACGATTTCACGCCGGAGCAAAAGAGGAGTCTTCAGCGCGAAGAGCGCAAGAGAAAACGCTTGCAAAAGGCTTTGCAAAGAGGAGAGCAGGGTTCCAACAGGAGACAGAAAAAGAAGTGGCGTATCGCCGAGAGCTACGAGAAGCAGGCGAACATCCGGCAGGATTTCAACCACAAGACGAGCAAGAAGTTGGTCAAAGATGCCGATGTCATCGTGTTTGAGGACTTGAAGACGAAACAGATGACGAAACGTCCGAAGGCAAAGGTAGACGAACAAACAGGTCGGTTTTTGGCCAACGGTGCGAAAAGGAAAGCAGGACTCAATAAGGCGATCCTATCGGTAGGCTGGCATCAGCTGGAGAAGTTTACGGAATACAAAGCATATCGTGCAGGAAAAGTGGTGCTGAAGGTAAGCGCGTACCAAAGCTCTCAAGAGTGTGCAGATTGCGGCCATACTCACCCGGACAATCGGAAAACGAGAGAGCTTTTTGTGTGTCAGCATTGCAAACGCCGGGAGCACGCAGACGTGAACGCGGCAAAAGTGCTAAAGAAACGAGCAATCAAATTGATACTGTACTCTGGAACGGAGTTGTCACAACGAGGTGTTCTTCGATGTGATACTGGGCGAGGAGCCGATGGTAAGACGCAAACGACGAGAGTTGTGAGCGCCCATGGCTGTGAGGCGTCAAAAAAGAAGGTCACATCTGTGGCCGGAAGCTCGGTCCTTTAGGGCCGAGTAGTTCACAAGGTACTCGATGATGAAAGACCACACAACATCCCTCAAAAAGAAGCTCCGCAAACATCTCTAAAGCGATACGAAGTCTCGTGGCGGCTTGGACCTGTCCAATCCCGAGCAGATGTGGCCGGGGACGCACACGTCTTGCAAACCCACAAATCAAATAGAGCGTTTTAGAAGCGTATACAAACGTTTCGCCCTCCGTCACTTTGGCAGCTCCCTTCATGCGTTTTTTCCTTGCAGTAAGGCCGTCGGATGGAAAAAAGCGAAGACAAGAGGGCAGTGGATGGAGCCTCAAGCAAGGCACGAGGAGAAGACATCGCATCGCTACGCCGACAACGAATCACAAAGCTTGCGGTTTCAGCAACAACCTCCTGTCTTCGTCTCATTTTCCGTATCCTTTTTTTCATCTGGCGGCCTAACGACTTGCGTATATCACCAACAAAGTGTAAGTGTATATCGACACAAGTTCTTGTACACATACACAGGAGCATCCCCCTCTCTCCACAATCAATTGAAATTGTTTAAGGATTCGCTTTTTTCATATCAAAACATGAGGCCGCCGGAGATCATGAGAAAATCAGCCCCCCCGATGAAAAGTCACAAGCGTGCTCGATTAGAAGACAACAAGCTGAGACTCTATCTATCGACTTCTTTTTTTCTCGCGCTCACCTTACTTCTTTTGATGGGGGGTTGCACAAACACACAACATGCACGTAAAGGAACAAAAAGAAAGATTTTTCTTTGGAAAGTGACACGCCCTTCTACCACATCAACCTCCCCACATTTCCTCTATATCTATGGGACGATTCACAGCAGCAGCCTTGCCTACTCGGGACTCGACCGCGCTGTCAGGAAAGTGTTTGAGAAGGCTGACGTCCTCGTTGTGGAGAGCAATACAGAGAGCGCCAAAAATATCAGCAATATGAAGGCGTACATCCAAAAATATGGACTCTACAAAAAGGGAGAGACGGTTCGCAAGAGCTTCACCCAAACAGAATACCAAAACCTGATGAAGCGCGCGAAAAAGCTTGGCTACTCCCCTAAAAAACTAGCCCAAATGAAGCCCTGGATGATCGCCCTCATCCTCTCAAGCACCGAACGTTCACAACGAGGACAAAAAAGCCACCTCGGAAAAGAAGCCCTCCTCGCCCACATCGCCCGAAAACATAAAAAAGACATCCGCTCACTTGAGACCGTCAAAGCACAACTCTCCCTCTTTGCACAGCTCTCGCCCAACATGCAAAAAGCCTTGCTCAAAGAATATACAAAACCACTTTACATCCCAAAGGAACGTGGTATCAACATCGAAGAGATCTACTTTCGTGGTGACCTCGAATCGATACGACTCCTCCACAGAGGATACACAGAACAACAATCCAAAGAGGTCCAAGCGTTCAACAAAAAACTCCTCGATGACCGCAATGTCCTGATGACAAAAAACATCATCAAACTCTTCAAGGACAAAAAGAAGACCTACTTCGTCGCCATCGGCGCAGCCCACCTCCCTGGCCTCAAAGGTATCCTCAACTTGCTCGTACAGCAGGGCTTTACACTCGAACGGGTTCCATCAGAAGGATTCATCCCAACGAGCGCCGCACAGAACAAACCGTGGCATACCTACAAAGACACTTCCCACAACATCAGCATCAAATTTCCCACGCCCCCTGCCATTAGAGATATTACCATCCACCAAAAGTACGGTGCCATCAGACGCACAGTCGCAACCTTACAATTCGCTCGGTTCGAAATGATCCTTGCAAAGTGGGCCTTTCCCAACAAACTCAAAGAATCCTTACGCAGCAACGCCTTCCAACAAGAAGTCCTCAACATGTGGTTGAAGGGCTGGCTAAAGAACACTGATGGACGCCTCGCAGACATCGAAACGGTTCGCTTTAAAGGCTCAACAGGCTATCGCGTCGAAATCGAGACGAAGACAGCTGTACAAGAAGGATATCTCATCCTTCACGAGGGGGTTTTGCTTCAGATGTTCACGACCCTCGTAGGAACATCCTTCCGAGGTGATCCACGCAAAGAATGGCAAAAGATATTCTTTCAATCGCTCACACTTCCCCAAAAACCAACCTGACTGAAGCTGCTCCAAATACAGATCACATCACTCGACCTCGCGGACAACAAGATCTAGAACCGCCGGATGGAAAAAGAGGACAAGAAAAAAGTAGCGTGATATTCTTGTGATTTTGATGTAGTATCATGAGACCCACAAAAGAAGAGGAGTGGCTGATGAAAACATACATCTATATACTATCGACATCACTCCTTGTGTTCTCCTCAGGATGTACGATCGACTTCCAAAATCCCGAAGGTCAGCACAAAACAGAATACATCACAGAATCACCAGCTCAACAGGAACACACAAAAGAGCACCCCTCACATGAACAGACACAAGATACGGGGATAACGGAGCCAACCACACCCGCACATGAGCATACCCCCGAAGAGACACGCCACGAAGCGCACCACAACACGGAACAACCAAGAGAACAAAGAGACGAAGACAATAGACCAGACGCATCGAGCGCCGATGAGCCTGTCATCGAGCATCCAGACATAGAAGTTCCCCCTGAACCTGCGCCTCTTCCAGAAGAGGCACATAAAGAGACCTACCAAGAACACATTGTCGAACAACCTCCTAAGGAGTCCCAAACACAATGTCAGCCCGGCTTGGTGGAGTCTTGTTTTGAAGCCTCCCCTCAACAGGTCTGGGTGGGTTTATGTCGTCCTGGAACGAGGATGTGTTTGCCTTCGGGGATGTGGGATCGATGCCGCTTTCAAGTGCTCCCTCAACGCGAAGAGTGTAATGGACAAGATGATGATTGCAATGGTCTCGTTGACGATGACTTTTCCACAAAGGGTAATACGTGCTCGACAGGGAAACCTGGTCCTTGTAAGATCGGTATCCAAGAATGTAGGAACGGACAACTTTTCTGCCGAGAGTATCGCACCCCCAAAGCAGAAGTGTGCAACAACGTAGATGATGATTGTGACGGGACAGTCGATGAGTTCTGTGAGCAAGGATGTCAGATCAAGCACACCTTCCCGACAGAGATAAAGGTGAACGTGCTTGAAGAGATCCAAGGCGTGCGATTTCACCCAGATGGAAAATCCTTTTTCACATTTTCACGAAATACATTGCGCCGATGGGACATCTCCACAGGAAAACTTCTAAAAGACATCCAGACACAAGCAAACGCATATTCTCTCGCCATCTCCCAGAATGGGACGTATGCGTACTTAGGCGATCAATGTCGTCGCATGTATGAGTTCCACACACAAACTGGCCAGCTCAAAAGAGTATACGAAGCGACAGATCCACAACATCTCCATGGATGTCGTGCTGGAGGAGGTTATTCAGCATCACATAAGATCATCGCCCTCTCAAGTTACAATTATGACGGGATGAACTCGACCTATTGGACAGACTTCTTTCGTACATCAGATGGTGTGAAGTTCCGCACGACACCACGTATTAAATATGCAGGAAGCCCTTACTACGGCGCAGGTGGCGAAGTCTTGTTGTACCCGGTCACTAGGCTTCTGGTCCCTGCAAAGCTCGCATACAGCCAAAATAGCTCCATCACCATCCCTCCCAACCTCGACAAAGGTCCAAGCGCCGAATCTCTTGATGAAAAACGAATCGCTGTCATCTACTCTGGAATCACACAAAACAAGCATACACTTGATGTCTACGAATGGAAAACAGGCAATAAGCTCGCGAGTTGGATCCCTTATGTCTACAAAGACTTCTCCGAAAAGATGTACATCAAAATGTCTGGTGATGGGCGCTTTGTATTGGTGGAGAGTCCATCAGAACCTCGCGTGAAGATCTTCGATGTAAGTACCCAAAGAATGTACAAGCAGATCACGACTTCATCTTCGTATGGTGGTTTAGCACAGATCAGCAACGACGGAAAATACATTGGCTCCATTAAATCCAAAGGTACCAATTCATCTCAAAGGACGTACTATTTCATTCTCACAGAGCTTGCGACGGACAAAGTGCTCTACACCTCTGACTTTGAAGTGAAAAAATTTATCTTTGCGCCTGATAACAAAACCATCATCCTTTACGGTAAAGTGCTCGCGTTGTTGGATCTGACAACACACAAACTGCGCATCAAACACACTCCACAGACAACAAGTACCAAAAAGGCGAAGGTGCTCGCGCTCAAGCCAGATGGTACGATCTTAGCCTATGTATGGGAGAAAGAATTACACATTCAAGATATCAAGGCGAATAAGCGTCTCTTCAAGCTCACGTTGAAGGACGATGTCAAATCGATGGACTTCCACCGTACACAAGATATCGTCGCGCTCCTCTACGATAATAAAATCGAGCTTTACGACACTACGAAGGGTACATTACTCAGGACACTTACGGGACTAAGTGGGATCAGGCAGGGTTTCTTTCAGGATGATGGCAAGACCTTTTTGGCCACCTCCTCGACCACAGCGGGCTGGCACTTTTGGGATATCAGCACGGGGCAATTGATACGCAAAGACCTCACAACCTCGAAAGCTCCGATGATGATGAGCCGAGATGGTAAGCTCGCAGGACACGATGGATATGTGTGGGCACCTTACACAGGCAAGATCTATCTTTCGGGAGGTAACGGACATTGGGAGATCTTTGAAGCCTGGCATTATTCACACATCGATCCGATGGGCACATTTGGTGTCAAAGAGAAGTTTGGATATGGTTTTGCGTTACGAGAAGTGCTTGATTTATCAGGCAACAAACTCTTCACACAGTCATTTTGGGGAAAGTTTGAACAGAGTTATCCAAGTCCCTATGCCGCGAGAGTGGATTACGTCGGCGCACATGGAAAGCTGTTGTTCTTGAGTGAGGGAAAAGAGTTGTTGGCCGGTTGGTCTCTCGCCAAAAAGGACAAGGTGGGTTATGTTCCAGGTTTACAAGAGAACCTGTTTTTGCCTCGTTCTCCCATCGCGACGAGTAAAGACGGGACAATTGTTGCAGGGCGCATTCGCGACGACTATATCCGCGTCTGGCGCTGTCAGGGTCCATGATCCTATCTCAACACCCAAAAGAGGTCCACACATGAAGCTTATCTTCCTCGACATTGACGGCGTACTCAATCACGGCCTGATCGTTGAAGACCCAGAACGCCCATTCGACAAAGAAAATCTCGACCCCTTCAACGAGTTCATCCAACACACACAAGCGAAGATTGTGATCTCAAGTTCATGGCGTTTTCTCATTGGTGCTTCAGATGGATACGAGACCAAAGAAGAATTCTTCCAATTCTTGTACGATGAAGGTCTACGTGCAGAAATCATCGACGTCACTCCTGATATGCCGACAGTGTGTCGTGGTGTCGAGATCCAAACATGGTTGACACAAGCTCGCGAAGAAAAAGGACTGCACATCGAAGACTACCTGATCTTCGAAGATGATGTTGATGACGAGATGCCCAGAGAACACCTGATCGAGACGGACTTTGACATTGGTCTCACCAAAGAGCTCGCGCAACAAGCAATACAACGTTTCTCTTGAGTCAAAAAAAGACATGTAAACCAATGGACTGTTTCGTGTATCATAGATGCATGTGCCTTCATTTTGTCTTTGTTGCATAGACTACACACACAAGGGAATCGACCATGGACCTTCGCCCCCAACACCCCCAAAGCCTCAACAGAGTCCGACCTATCGTCTTCTTGCTGCTCTTCTTTGGTATGTGGTTGAGTACGCAGACCTCGGCTTGTAGTCCACCTCCGGCGATCACACAAGACGGAAGTGAATCCTCAAGTGATGGAGGCATCCAAACGGACACCACACAGCTCGAAAACACCAGCAAAGACACCATCGCCCAAGACAGTACACCAATAGACAAGCATCCCACAGACGACAATCCCCCTGACACACAAGTCGACAAGAAGCCACTCCCTGACATCACCAATGAAACGACCTCACCGGATGAGACACCACAAGACACGCTGCATCCTGAATTGCCAAACCCAAGTGACAAAGGCACAACAGACACAGGCCCAATCCCAAGTACATGCTATGGCCTATTGGTTTGTGGACAACGCCAATGTACACACCCATATCCCATCGTCTGTTTGGATCAATGTGCCAAAGACATCAACTTACAAGGCACAGCCCTCCAACGATGGAAAACATTGCGGACGTGTGTCATCGACAAGTGCCAAACACAATGCAAGCCCACAGATGGTTCTTGTCTGACCAATTGCGCGGCTGCCTACTGTGCTCCTGAATGGGTGGCTTGTGGAACAGATCAAAAGACAGGCTCTGAGACCTGCGGCACGACAGCGAAATGTGTTGATAAATGTGGACAAAAACAGAGCCCTTGTCACGCTGCTTGTGTGAGCCAAACCACCCCCGCAGGTCAGACAATCTACACCAACGCCCTTCGTTGTTCGGGCCTTGAAAAGCTAGGAAAACTCACCACCACACAAAAAGTCCAGTGTTACAAAAATGCTATCAACTGCTTGTGTCCGCAGTACAACAAAGAAGGCCAAGGAACAAACACTTGTGCGGGATATCTATCTTGCGCAACAGCCTGTTCGGGCAATGATATCTGTTGTGCCGCAAAATGCCGCAACGAAGCGCAGAACAACGAACTTCAAGCTGCCGACAAAGCCTCCTTATGCTTTGAGACAAAGTGTAAACCCTTATGCAATGGTGACAAAAACTGTGAGAACCAATGTGTCCTCAGTCGATGCTTCAATGAGTACAGTGGTTGTCTTTGTCCACGTTCAGGACAGCCTGGTTCAGGGAATGCGCTTTGTTCACAAGGCATCACTTGTATCCAGGCATGTCAGGGGCAAGGGAGATGTTGCCAATTTGATTGTTACGCCAAAATGAGACTCAAATCCCTTCAATATTATCTCGCGGCGGCGATCTGTTCGACGGATAAGTGCAAGTGTACCTCTGGCGACAAAGCATGTGAAGCCAAGTGCTTCGGTCCAACAGGCCTCTGCGCACCAGAAGTCAACGCCTGTGTAAACGATAAATAGGGCGAGTGATAGAACAAAAACGGATCCGGCGGACGTTGCACTTGCGTCCAAAGCAAAGCGTCCTATGGGGACGAGAGGCCAGAAGATAGAAAAAAGCATACGTAGGGGTGCAGGCTCAAGAGCCGACAAGCAGGCGGGAGGAGGGACTATTCTACCGATGAATACGGAAAATTCTAGGTTTCTGTTCCGGCGGACGTTGCACTTGCGTCCAAGGCAAGCGCCCTCGTCGGGCTTATTTGCCTCGTACGCTTTGCAACATACGCCTCAACAAACTCACCCCCCTGAGCCTTCGGCTCTTCCCTCCTCTCAAGCCTTTCGAGAGGAGGGACCATTTGCCCGAGTTATACGGGGGATACTTGAATTCTGATCCGGCGGACGTTGCACTTGTGTCTCCGCAAACTCCCCTGACTCCACTATTTCGTCCCCTTCTTCCAGGCGGATATAGCAAGGCCATATCCTTGGGTTCCCTTTTGCTTTCGAGCTTTCAGTGGGTTTTTTGCGTCTTCACTTGCAATCATCCGCCTCGACAAACTCTCCACCCTGAGCCTTCGGCTCTTCCCTCCTCTCAAACCTTTCGAGAGGAGGGACCATTTGCCCGAGATATACGACAATTGAGGTCGGACACAAGGCCCGACCCTACTGACATTCTACCGATATACACGAAGATTTGGCGACATCTGGGGCAAACCATATACACGGGGGATTCTTGAATTCTGATCCGGCGGACGTTGCACTTGTGTCTCCGCAAACTCCCCTGATTCCACCAAATCATCCCCTTCTTTCAGACGGATATAGCAAGCCATATCCTTGTAGAGTTCGGTTGCTTGCGAGCTTGTTGTGGGTTTTTTGCGTCTTCACTTGCAATCATCCGCCTCAACAAACTCTCCTCCCTGTCGCTTCGCGACTTCCCTCCTCTCAAGCCTTTCGAGAGGAGGGACCATTTGCCCGATGAGTACGACAATTGAGGTCGGACACAAGGCCCGCCCCTACTGACATTCTACCGATATACACGTGTTTTTCATTTATATCGCGATATATCGTTTGATATGCATCGCTCCCCTTGTCGACCGAAGCAAAGCGCAGGTCTTACAGGGGGAGCTGGCGGGCAAAGCCCGTCTGAGGGGGTTTTGCATCGCTCCCCTTGCCAACGAAGTTGAGTGGGGAGAGCTGGATGACCGCAGGTCGGACTGATAGGGGCTTCAAAGCTACGTATATACGGTATAAAGCCTCCCCCTTACCTTCTCCGAAGGTCGGAGAGGAAGGGGGAAGAGCCGAAGGCTCAGGGGGATGGAGAGGTTTGTTGAAGGGGTCGTTGCAAAGTGTCTTCGCCAATGACAACCGCATATATTGCCCGAGCAATCGAGCGTTATGAGGATGTCGCTTGCGACATACGTATGATCATGAGGGATTGTAGCGTGCGTTCGGGTGCACTTTGCGAAGACACAAGTGCAACTGCC
>PCBK01000038.1 GCA_002731275.1 Deltaproteobacteria bacterium
AAAACGCACCTCAAGGGCGTTCAGTACTTCATCTTTATAAAGCAAAATCGCACCTTTGTCAACACCAGTGATGCTTTTTTGTCACTTTTTCACCTTTTTTCTCTCACCCCTGGTAAAAATATGGCATATTGTCTACTTTTTTACACCCAAAAACCCCCTGCCTCCTCTCCTCTTCTTCCTCAATCTTCTCCCAACCTTTAAAGAACCCCAAAGAACCCCAAAGCGAAGCGCAAAAAACAACCCCGAAGGGGTTCAATTGGGGGGGAAGGCAAGCGAAGCGCGCCTGGGGGGCATTCATGTCCCCCGATAGTCCAAGACGAACCTCAATCCCTCAATAGCCCAAAACCAAACACTAATCCCCTCAATAGTCCAAGCCAAACATCAAAATGAATCCCCCAAAACAACAAAACCCTCCTTTTTTACAAACTCCCTAAAGACCGCCTGGATCATGCGCTGCAAAGCTTTGTAATGCGTGTTCGGGTCCCGGAGCATGCTCTGCAAAGCTTTGTAATGCGTGTTCGGGTCCTGTTTCTTGCATTACAAGCTCCAAGACGTGTGTTTGCCTCCTGTTTCTTGCGCTGTTGGAGAGTGCGTGGACATATGCTTTGTGTTGGGTTGTGTGGAGAAGTGTTTGTCTCCAGGATACTGGAAAGTTTGTTTTGTCCGAAAAGTCTGCGTAGGCTTTGTACGGGTTGGGGGAGGGTGTATTGGGTTTCGTTTGTGGTTAGGAGATTGGGGAGGGGGTGTTGGGTTTCGTTTATGGTTAGGAGATTGGAATGGGTGTGTTGGGTTTCGTTTGTGGTTAGGAGATTGGGGAGGGGGTGTGGTATATTCTCTGATTTTTTTGCTCTTGTATTGATTGCAGAACTTTACCCATCTTTTGACATTCGAGGTAACGGATGACGACCGAGCAAGCTCTCTCTCCTCTCTCGCCAGAGCAAAAGCGCTGGCGCATTAATGTACTGGCAGCGACCTGGTCTTCTTATGTTGGTTACTATTTTTGTCGCAAGGCGTTTGGTGTACTCAAGCCTGCTTTGCGCGAACAGTATCACTTTCAGGATATCGAGCTGGCCCAGATCTGGACGGCGTTTTTGGTGGCCTACATGTTGGGTCAATTTCTCTCTGCGTGGTTGGGGAGAAAGACGACGTGTCGACTGTTGTTATTGACTGGGATGGGCGTCTCGTTGATCGCGAACCTCGCGTTTGGGTTCGCGACCCTTGGTGGGACATCTGCGTACTGGTGGATGATTACCTTTATGACGGTCAATGGCTTCGCGCAGGCGACTGGTTGGCCTGGTAACGTCGGTCTTTTGGCGAAGTGGGCGCGACATGAGGAGCGCGGTCGTCTGATGGCGTTGTGGGGGACATGTTACCAGCTCGGGAGCATCGCGGCCAAGCACTTTGCGGCGTTTATGCTCGCGTGGTTGGGGATCGCGTGGTCATTTTGGGGGGCGTCGATCATCTTGTTCGCCATCTGGGTCTTGTTTTACTTTTGGGGACAGGAGCAACCTGAGGATGTCGGGCTCCCTTCGATTGTCGAAGAGATTACGCTGACAGATGAAGAGGCCGCAGAGGAGGCCAAAAAGGATGGTGGTGCGCTCGCTGATTCTTCGACCCGTCCATGGGAAGAGGCGATCAAAGTCGTCATCGCGATGGGGATGATCTATTTTTGCTTTAAATTCTTGCGTTACGCGCTCGACAGTTGGTCCTCGACGTTACTCAAAGACGCCTTTATGTCCGGTCCCAACGCGATCTCTTCTGCGACCGCTGGTCACCTGTCTGTGGCGTTTGACTGGGTGGGTTTTCTCGGTGTTATTGTCGGCGGTTTTCTCTCCGATAAGATCTTCAAGAGTCAGCGTACACCTGTGATCTTCTTTATGACTGTGGGGATGTTTATCTCGACGCTGTTCTTGTGGTGGTTTGGGACGTCTTCATTGTGGGTCTTTGTCGCGCTCCTTGGGTTCATTGGGTTTATGTTGATGGGACCGGATTCGTTGATCTCGGGGACCGCAGCGATGGATGTTTGCAGTAAGGAGATGGCCGTCGTCGCGAGTGGGATCATCAATGGTTTGGGCTCGATTGGTCCGATCGTACAGGAACTCGTGATTGGCTATCTCAAGACGAGTCACGGACCACAGGCTGTGTTCACCTTGCTGCTTGGAGTCTCGATCCTGGCTGTTTTTGGGACAGGGCTGCTGTGGTGGCGTACCCATCGAGGTGGCGCTGCATTGTGAGGCTCGCCCCTACTGTTGGGGCGGGTTTGGGGCGAGTTGCCACTCGCCCTTGCTGTTGGGGCGGGTTTGGGGCGAGCTGCCACTCGCCCTTACTGTTGGGGTGGGTTTGGGGCGAGCTGCCACTCGCCCTTACTGTTGGGGTGGGTTTGGGGCGAGCTGCCACTCGCCCTTACTGGCTGCCGCGCTTTGCTTGGCATTGTGGGTTTGCCACCCACACCCGCTCGGGGAGCAGCGCCCCCCGAACCCCCGCATGGGCTGCCGCGCTTCGCTTGCCGGGCTGCCTTGCATCAGCTTTTACAAAAGCTGATGCAATGAGACGAGGGATGAGGGAAGGGAAGGAGCTGAGGGAAGGGGAGAGAGGGATGCTTAGAAGTAGGATGTCTGTTTGCTCGGGAGGAGGACTTCGCCTTGCAAACGTCTGACAAGTTGCCCACTTAATGTCACAAACTGCTCCATACGTTCAACTGTATGGAATCGACCTCGTGAGTTGATTTGCAAAACACCCCCTCTCACTTCAATCTCGACAAAGTAGGGCTCAAGGATCTCTCCTTCAGGTTTGAGTTGATCGAGTGAGACGATGATCTGCCGTGTCTTTTCGTCTAGAAGTGCTTGTAATCTCTCTGGTTGATTGCTCTTCAGTCGAAAGCGTGCGTCAAAATCTTCATCGCCAACCTTGATATCATCCATCCCCATTGCCTGTCCCATCAAGCTCAAGACACCTTCTGGCTGAATGTTGAGTGTCCACCCTTCACAATGTTGAATCGGCATGGCCAACCATGTGTAATGGGTCGGGTTCTTCGAGCCAAACGACATAAAGTACAGCTGCGCGTCCGTTCCTACGACTGGGATCGTCGCGCGCCCTTGTGTCAAAAAGAAGATACCCGGATATGCATGACCACCTCGCTCATTTGCCAATAACTGGAGCGCTTGGTTGCGCTTCTTGTGTGTTTTGTAGTCCTCTGTATAAGCCCAAATGATCAGCAAAACAAAGGTGATGAGGCCGACAACGATCCATGTCTCCTGGGAAGCGATGTAGAGCATGTGGTACCTCTCTCGTTTTTTGGGTTGTGCTCTTGAATGACAAAACAATCCTCAAAAAGGAACATTTTTGTGAGCGGTGTACTTCTGTTTGGATAGTCGAAGCGAGCTTCCAAAATGCCCACGTCATTTTGGAGGAGAGTTTGTACACAGACATCGTCGTGCTACACTTTGCATGTCTACGTGTTTTCTTACAAATGTGAAGAGCCAAAGTCTATCGACGCTTTGACTTTTCGCACATCACAAAGGTGGATCTATCTTGAAGTGGTTAAAACGGATCTTGTTGGCGTTGGTGGCTCTGCTCGGTGTATGTTTGGTTGCGTTGTTGATCGCCTACTTTGCGGCGGCTGGTGAGTATCGTGTCCCTGCGACTGTCGCCAAAGACACATCTCTTCCGCGTTTGACGGTCAAAGGTGTCACCTATCACGGTGAAATCCATGGCCCCAAAGACGCGCCCGTTGTGATCGTCATTCATGGTGGTCCTGGGAATGATTATCGTTACCTGCTCCCACTCAAACCTCTCGCAGACACGTACCGTGTGGTCTTCTACGATCAGCGGGGGACAGGGCTCTCGCCGCGAGTGCCACGTGAGGAGCTTACCCTCAACAACATGATCGAAGACCTCGCCAATATCGCCAAACACTTTGGCAAAGGTCAGAAGGCCCGTCTCATTGGACACTCCTGGGGTGCGATGTTGGCCTCCGCTGTGGCTGGACGCTATCCCAAGTTATTTAGTCACATCGTCCTCGCTGAGCCCGGCTTGTTAACGACCGAAGCGGCCAAAGCCTTCATGAAGAAGTTCCGCTTTATGCCTGGTCTGAAGAGTGGTCTCTCTCTGATCTGGCTGTGGCTTCAGTCCCGTCATGTAAAGGGGCCTGATAAGTGGGCAAAGAATGACCTCTTTTTTGCTTCGTTGACGGGACTTGATGCTCCCGAGAATCCACTCAAAGGATACGCTTGCAACGGTGACAAAAAGACCATGCATATCCCGATGTGGCGTTATGGAATGGATGCGTCGATGGAGATCCAGGGCAAAGCGATGGGGGGCAAGACGATCAGCATCAATCTGGTCAAAGGCATCGAACAATACAAAGGCAAGACGCTCTTTGTGACGGGGAGCTGCAACAAGTTGATCGGCGCACCACACCAAAAACGCTACCACATGAAGTTCTTTCCAGGGGCGACACTCAAAGTGATCAAGGACGCTGGACACACGATGTTTGGTGAGAAACCAAAGGTCACTCTCAAGATCCTACGTGACTTCCTCAAAAGTAACCCAAAGTGATGCGTACAATGGCAAATGCTTTCTGAGGATAAGTGGCTCGTTTACGTTGTTATTTACAGGTCCGTGGGCTGACTTTCACTTTCGCTTTGTTGTTCACTGAATCTTTGTTCGTAGTCACGTGCGATTTTTTGGATTTCCTCAAGCGGTGGAAGAGATTTTGCTTTTTGACAGAAGCGATTCACCTTGATCTTGTTCCAGATATCGTCTGCGATTTTCCAGTTTATTTTGTTATTTTCTTTTTTCAACAACGCGCGTTCTTGCTGTGCTTTTTCTTCTTCTTGTGATTTTCGTAAAAAGCAAGCATATGCAAGTCGGAGTTCGGAGTTGTTTGGGTGTAGGGTCAATTCCTCTTCGAGCAAGCGCAAACCCTCAAGCACGAAGTAGCAATCTGTTTCACTTTCTGTACAATGAGCCAGACGCAAGAGGCCTTTCTTTGTCTTTCCCCACATAAACTCCACGAGCATTGCGTTGTATTGGAATTCTGCTGTTTCTATTGCTTCGGTGTTCTTTTGGGAGGCTAGAGACAGAGCTTGGCTCTTGTTTTTGAGTTTGTAGTGGCACCACATTGCAGCGCAAACTCCACCTTCTAGAGCATTTTCCGAAGTGAGCTCGATAACCTTCACCCAGTTACGTTGCATGAATGAAAGGCTCACAAGCATTTCGTTGTACTCTCTAGTGTCTCCAAATCTTTCGGTGTACAAAGATAGTATTTCTTCAGTCTTTGCGGAGTTTTTTAGCCTTGCTTGGCTGAAGAAAAGATGGCGTAGATACTTTTCATTTGTTGGTTCCTGTCTACATGCTCTTCTTACAAGGGGAATACACAGCTGTGGAAAGTCATAAAGTGCTTCGCTTACACGGTGCCATACGGATGCAGTCGCTGAGTATTTGTAGAGCAAATGCAAAACTTCCTCAAAAATTTCAAGCGGTTCTTTGTATTCTAGCCAAGACATTACCAACAAGGGGAGTTCTGCAATTTGTTTTTCTTCAGGAATATCCTCCAAGAGAGGAGCTATTTCCGCATACTTTTTCTGGCATGACAAGGTGTGTGCCAAGAAGATCCTGTGTTTTTCTTCTTGTGGTTCTTGCTCCATCAATTTTCGAAGTAAGTGCTCGCTTTTTTCATACTCTTTTTGCTGAAAGGAAGAAACCACTAGCAGTTGGTATGCCTCTTTTTTATATGATTTGTCGGAGTTTTCTGAGACTACTTTGGCGAACTTGTCAGTGATGGACCACTCTTTTAAGTCCATAAACCAACCTGCAAGGAGAAGGAGTTCTTGTGGATCTTCTTTTCCTTTTGGTAGGTTCATGATCTGCTTTCGTAGACTTAATCTCTTTTTGGGATCAGTATGGAGTGTGTACAAGCCAAATAAATGGAGTCCCTTGCCAAAAATGTTGTTTGGTTCGCCAAAAGCATACAATATGGAATGAAAAACCACTCCCAAAAGATGAGCATTTTTGGCTGAAAAATCATTGAGTTTGTCCAGATCTGGATTCATACCGAAGCAAAAGGCCAACACATCAAGCCAATGCAATGCATCCTCGCGTGATGTGATGGAGTCGAATAGATCGATGTTTTGTTGGTGGGCGTGGTATGCCGCGAGGAACGCCCAAACTTGTGTACTTTGTGGTTGGATCAAGTCGTCTTCTGTGTAACTCAAAATCCCCGCACTCATCAGGAGCCGGGGAATGTTCAGAACGGGAATGCTTAATGAACGATTTGATTCGAAGAGTTCAATGGCTTTGCCAAAGTCTATCTCACTCATTTTGTGTGTGTACATGTGGAATGCGAGCATGCTAGCCTGATTCATCAAATGTTCACGAATGTTACCCTCTTCGGTGATGCGTTCCAGACGCCAAGTGACAAACTTACGAAAGAGTTCAGCGAGATTACTGGGGAGTTGTTTGTCCTGATCCCATAATTGGGCGATCATCCTGGCGATGAGGGGAGCGCGAACTTCTGTAACGAGCATTTTATTTTGTCGTATTCGCTGGATGAGCTTTCGTACCTGCCCTCCACCACATCGCTCTTTAAAGAATGCCTCCAGCTCCTCGCCATCAAATAAAGCCAGTTTGTAGTGTTTGAAGGATTCAAACTCAAGAAAGCTCTCTGGGCACAGATCTTTGCGGCCTGATATGATCAGTTGGTGTTTTCTTGTTCCTTGGTATCGTAAAAATGCACGGATGAGTCGTTCTTTGGGGACTTGAGCAGGAAGCTCCGTCCATCCATCCAGAAGAAAGCAGAAGCGGTAGTCCTTCAGCATGTCTTCGATGGGTGGGGTATGGGTTTGGTATCGTGCGATAGCCTGTCGTATGAGTTCTTTTGCTTGCTCGCCTTTGTATCTGTCCAAAGGGATATAAAGTGGAATGACGACATCTCCTGTGGAAATTCCACTTTTGATTGCTGCGAGAGATGATTCAGATTGTTCTGTGAGTGTGCTTAAAAGTTGGAGTGTTTTGCCCCCTCCAATTGGACCTGTCAGAAGTACTTTTTGATGGGTTTGAGTATATTCCCAGAGTGTTTTAGGCTCTTTGTCTATGTCATGGAGTGAGAGTCTATCCCCTGGGATAAGGCGCTGGAGTTTATGGAATTCTTCCAATAGCGCGAAATCCGGATCGAGCGTCACGTTTTCCAGGTATTCATAGGGGAAAGTATGATTGGGTTTGGGGAGAGCGTATCCTGGAGAAAAATAACGCGAAAACCCTTTCCAGTCGTAGAGGTCGTGTGCCTTTGTAGCCATTTGTTGGTAGAAATCACTTGTTCCAAAGAGTACGAGAGGGTAGGGGATGCGCAACAGACCATCACGGTTGAAGTTGCTCGCTTGCAAAAATCCGTCGAGTTGCTCTGAAGAGAGTGATTCGAAGCCATACGCGAAAAGAACGATTTGTTTGTATGATGTTGAAAACTCGATCTCTCTGAAACGTGAAGAGTCTGTTTTTCTTCGTAGTTCTCGGGTTAAATTGATATCTCTTTGGGCTGGTAAAGCCTCATGTGGTGGAGAAAAGCGAACGGGATACAAATAGGCTTGTTGTTCCGCGAGGGCATCTTTTAATGGAAGCAAAAGCGCACGGAAATTTTCGGGGGCATCGGACTCTATTGCGAATATTTGCCCGGCTTTGTAGTGTTGGATAAATACACGTATTGTCCTAAGTAGCTCTTTGTAAGGTTCTTCGCTGGACATAGTTTGCTTTAGCATTCCAACCATACTCTACCCCACGATGCTGCTGTTGAGTCCCTCAACAAACTTTTTGGCCTTCTCAGGAAACGAGTCTCTGAAGCGCTCTAGCAAGTCTTTTGCCAGAGGATGAACATCGAACCATTGTTGCCCGTTGGAATATTCGAGTGCAACAAGTGCGTGCAGGTGTTCTTTTTTTACATATGTTCGTTCTTGTGTGGCTTCGAGCTTTAGGAGAGCTTCGTAATCACTCTCTTCCAGAAAGCGGTAAAATTCATTTCTTTGTTTTTTCAAAGCTTCGGAGACTTCTGGTTGTTCAATTTGCTCTTTCTCTGCCAACATCGCCGCCATGGATGCTTCTTGGAGGACTTTGACGAGGTGACGGAGCACGCCTCCAGTCTTTTTGATGGCTTCGTTGAGTGCTTGTTGTGTGATTAAATCCTCTGAAATTCTCTTGTACACGAGCTCTTGAAGTTTTTCAACTTGGGGTTTGGGAGTGGGGTTTTTTAGTTTGCGAGGTTCCTCTATTCGGAACATGGGGAGATAGTACTCGTGGAAACCGGAGTTATGAAGAATTTCTTCGTAGTATGACTCCAGCATCAATGCGACTGGAGCTGTGTAGATGACACAACAGGGGATTTGAGCAAGTCCTTGTGAGTGATTTTTGAACAAATCCAAACCTTTATTCACTGGGTAGATCTTGTCGATGTCATCGAGCATCAGGACGGGTTTCTTGTGCGTTTTGAGCGATATATCTGTAAACAGAGTGTCCAAGATTTCCAGCAACTGAGGCATCTTTTGTTGCACAACCCGCTTGGTTTTTGTGATTTGATCACTGCCTGCTTTTAGTTTTAATCCAATAAATTCCAACAGTTTCGGGATGCCAAGCGAAACAAGAGCTCCTTTGGAAGTTGTTGTTTCTATTGTTTCGGTCGCAAGCCATGAGTACACTTTTTCCAAGTGTTTTGATGCGAGTGAAAGTCCATGGCTTTGTGAAGTGTTGTAGGTTGCCAATAGCATAGACAGGGCAAGTTGCGGAAAATCGCACTCATGTGCTCCAACAAGATCACTGATGGAGTAATGTATGGGTAGGTATGCCTCTTTTTTGGTCTCATCGGACTCTATTTGCTGAGCTATGTTGAATAGTTCTGTGGATTTTCCAATCCCTCGATGTCCAAGAAGCAAGAATTTTGGGAGTGAGTCATTTGCACCTGACATCTCTAGATCCAACTTCATCAGGATCTGTCTGGCAATGCTGCGATCTTGATAAAATAGCGTGAGCTCATCGTTTTCGAGAGGGTTATTGGGGGTCAAGTTTCGGTAGGCTTGTTCAAGGTTTGTTGCTTTTTGGTGTTGAGGCACGCTCATTTTTTTCTCCAGGTTGGTTTGTTGAAAGAACTTATC
Organism: Deltaproteobacteria bacterium; assembly: GCA_002731275.1. Taxonomy (GTDB): domain Bacteria; phylum Myxococcota_C; class UBA6777; order UBA6777; family UBA6777; genus UBA6777. The sequence goes on from PCBK01000038.1 coordinate 9,135, forward strand.
AAATCCGATGTCGAAAGGCAACATGTGGGAGCGACTTGAGACATGCACATTCGAGAGGAGATGGATTGGACAAACATCGCAAAAACGGAATAGCCCACCCCACCCAAAGCCTCTATGATGGTGTTGCAAGTACGTACTGCACACCAACATATCCAGGAGGCTATCTTGCCACAACATCGCAAAGAGACCATCGAAGACTATCAGACACGCATCCTCAAGGTGCTCGTGCATATCCAAACCCACTTGGACGAGTTACCACAACGGGATGAGCTCGCGTCGATCGCCTGTATGTCTCCCTTTCATTTTCATCGCATCTTCACCTCATTTGTCGGTGAACCACTCCACCAGTACATCAAGCGGTTGCGCCTAGAACGCGCTGCGAAGTGGTTGAGTAATGGCAGTGATTCGATTACGGACATTGCGCTGCGCACGGGATATGAAACACCTGCGGCGTTTGGGAAAGCCTTCAAACAACATTTTCAAACGACACCCTCACACTTTCGAGAACAACAACTCTCGTATCAATACGAGAACATCAACTTTTCTCTTCGTGTGAGGAAGGAGCTAACCATGACACCATCTATCCAAACTCTTCCGGAACAACGTGTGATGTTCGTACGCAAAACAGGCAGCTACCAAGACTCCTCGCCACAAGCATGGCAGGCGCTCTTTGGCTTCCTCGCAAAGAAGAATGTCCCCCTCCAATCTGTCGAAATGTTCGGCATCTCACACGACACACCGAGTGTGACTGAGCCCGATAAGCTTCGCTACGATGCCTGTGTCCCCGCTGCTGATGACTTCAAAGGAGAAGGGGAGGTCGGTGTGCAGACGATTGATGGTGGGACATTCGCCGTCTTTTTGCACAAAGGCAGCTACCAAAAACTCAATGAGACGTACAACAATATCTTCTCCGTGTGGTTGCCACAGAGCCAAAAAGAGCTGCGTGATGAACCTTGCTTTGAGAAGTATCTCAACAGTCTCTTCACGGTCCCCTCTGAAGATGATTTGCAAACGGAGATCTATGTCCCCATCAAGTCATAGATTTGGCTTGAAGGTCTTCTCTGAGTAACGTTTTTTGACGACAAAGGGGGTCTCATCTTTGGGGTGGAGAGGGTCCCAGACCTGGGCAAAGAATGGATCGCGTCTCGCGCGCTCGTACCCATTCCAGCTCTCACGTTCACAGACTGGACACCAATGACCACCTTCGAGGACCAACCGCGGACTGGCTTCGAAGGTGTGGTCAAAGGCACATTGAAACTGCAGCTTCTGTGTCCAATCCCCCACCTGCATATCATCAGACAGACACGTCCCACCTCGAAAAGTCGCCGCCTCCTTCATGTCCTGCAATCGCAAGGCATGCTCTGGTTGATCTTCGTCGTATCCGTGGTCGATATGGACGACCTTCTCGAAGTCCGGCTGTGTCCATTGATCGAGATGTGGGATAGCCTTCCATGCTTCGTAACTGCCCCAATAGGCTGCGATCTTCTCCTCCATATCCTGCTCAATAAAGCGGACCGTCCCGTGCGCTGTGCGGGCGAGCTTTAAGAAGTTCTTGTGCAAAAGACTCCCAAAGCCTTTTTTCCCACCAGGAAGTGACGTAAGCCCCTTCACCGCCCACTTTCCAAGCCCCATATTTTGCTCGAAGCAGTGATAGTGGTAGTCCAACGTGTCACGACGGAAGTCGAAGAGGTCGTTGAGGACGTCGGAGTCGAGATAATATTGCCCGTGGAAGTTCCGCGTGGCATACCATTTGGAGTCCATCACATCGGAGAGTTTTGAGAGTCCAAGACGCTGGAAGGAGTTTGTGTACATGTCATAGGCGTTGAGCTGACAGTCTTCACCGCCACCGATGTTGAAGATGTGCCCCCAAAATGTCTCGTCGAGTTGTTGTGTGCGTTCTTTGTAGCAGAGATTGCGCATCAGCCTTGCGGAGTCGCGGTCCGAGACGTATTCGAGGACGTTGTCGAGGCAGTTGTGGAAGATGATGGCGTCATAAGACTTGATCATGGCTGGTCCCATCATGCCGGTTTGACGAAGGCTCACCCAATGTGGCAACCCCGACTCGATCAGGTAGCGCTCTGCGGCGACTTTGGAGACCGCGTAGTAGTCGTAGATGCTCGTCTTGATTGGATCTCCGATGCGTCCCCAGTGAATGGGAGGCATACGATCTCCTGTCTCCGCGATCGTGCCGATATTCACGATCTTTGTCGTGTCTTGTTGTTTGCAGTCTTTGACGGCGTTGACGATGTTGTACATCGCGCCAAAGTTGATCTGCACAGCCTTTTCGGGTTCATAGTCGGCAGCAGGAGATACAAACGCGCCCATATGAAGGATAAGATCGCAGCCTTCGACACATCGTCTGACGTCGTCGTATGAACGCAGATCACCCCAGTGGATCTCGACGCCGTTCATCTTTTTGAAAGGTTTAAGTTTTTTTCGGTCTTGTTTGGTGGGTAAGGCGAGCAGTACGAGTTGAAGTTCATCGCGCTCCTTGAGCAACGCCTGAAAGGTTAAGAAGCCCATCGCACCTGTTGCACCTGTCAAAAAGACCCTGTACTTTGTCATCCAACCAACCTCTTATCTATATGTCGAAATCTGAAGAGGTCTCATTGTATCGGTTGTGAAGCTGTTTGTGGGTTTTTTTTCCAGGCTCAAGAGGGGATAATGTGGACTTTCAAGGCGTTGTCGAGGGGTTCAAACTCGATCTGGACGTGGGGAAGGAAGTGTTTGATGATATCGGCGTTGGTCTCCAAGTGACCAGATCGTGTCGTCGTCGTAAATTGTGAGGGGCTTGTCGCCATCGCGAGAGGGAGCAACATCTGATCAGAGGCGTGTTCATCAAGGACAGCGTCTGTCTCCAAAAACGCTAAGACCTGACGTGCGGCGTCTTTGCCGACTTCTTCTGCTGGGAGGCCTTTACGGCCAAAGGCGTCAAAGCCAGCTTTTAACGTACCAGACGTCAAGAAGACCCCACAATATGCGCTGATCGAGGCCGAAGGTGGTGTCAAAATGACCTGCTCGATCTCGACATCCAGATGTTGAAGCTCCGCTTCGACCTGCGCGGCCATCCGTCTCGCGACGTCAGGCTGTGGTTTCCGCTTGTTTTTGGGATGGGCGAACATCGACACGATACGGATCTTGGAGAGCGGTGGGCGTGTGAGCCATTCGACGCCGTGAGCTGTCTGCCCTGCAGGGATCTCTGCGCGAATGACACCACCACCTTTGGGATAGACTCCGACCTTGTCGAGCGCAACATCGACCTGCATTCCTGTCTGTCTGAGCAGCGGTTGCCAGACCTCTTCGAGATAGGGGAAGCTCGGCGCGCGATCGTTGTGTGTGCCGCCTTCGAGGGTGAGGACGCCGCCCTCGTCACCTTTGGCCATTGGGTAGAACAGCGCGTGCAGGAGCAGAGACGTCGCGCCGGCTGTCCCGATGGAGATCGTATGATCACCACCTTCCCAATGTGTCGGATGAAAGGTCAACTCAGCGCTGCCAACCTTGCCACCCTCCAGCGTCGCCTCTGAGAGACGCGCGAGGGCTTGTGCGACGGTCAGGTGTTGTGGACGAAGACCGGGCTTGTCCCTGTTTGCGCGGATGTTGATGACCTTGAGGGACTGCCGAAGGATGACAGACAGAGACAAACTCGTGCGCAGTATCTGTCCGCCACCTTCGCCCTGGTTACCTTGAATGATGATGTCTTGCATTACCACATGTACCAGCGGTTGTTGTGTTTGCGGAGCTTCCAGTAGTAGAACTTGACCTTGCCGTACCCAAAGCGAGCTTTGAAATAGTAGCGCGCGATCTGACCGTGTTTTGGATGCTTTGCCCACTTGATGTTGACACGCGATGAGGGGAAGTAGGCGAAGCGCCCTTTACTGAGTGCAAAGGAGAGGTTTCGGAATATGCGACGATAGCGAGCCTTGTTACCTCTTGGATCGTGGATGGACATCCACAACTTGAGGTCGCCTCTGTAAATGGACTTGATCGCGGCTGCGGCGAGCTTGATGATCGCTGCGCGGTCACTCGCGGTGCCTTTTCCGCCACCAAAATTTCCACCGATCCGCTTGCGTTTGGACAGACGTGTGGGACGCATCCCTTTTTTGGCGCGTTTGAGGCTGAGCAGGTACATGCTCAGCACGAGTTTGGGGGAGACGCGCTTTTTGTAGAGGAAGCGAGCGGTCCGTTTGCTGATGACTGTCGGGGTGCTCTTGAACAGGCGCCAGAGCATCTCCGTTGACCATCGTGGGATGGGTCGAAAGAGGACAAAAAACAGCTCAATCGTCGAGAGCCCTCTGGGTTTGAGCTTGCTGTAGAGCTTGTTGAGGCGTTTTTTGGTTTTGCCTTCTTTGACGATGAAGCGGAGCATCTTGATCAGCCCGTATGCAAGGCCTGTGTACCCTTTGCGCTTGGCTTCGAGTGCGAGGCGGATCCCTGCGCGGCCTGCGTAGGACGTGCGGGTGTGGTCGCTGAGCAGCTTGCCCCACAAGCCCCACAGCAACTTGTCCGCCGACTTTCTTGGCAGGTTGCGTCGCGCGAGGAGCCCACCGAGGTAAAGGGCGAAGGCGTGTGGGTCGACGTGTTTGATCATACAGATGCGGAAGTATTTCAGGAATGTCTTCCACGCAGGCTTGACCTGTCTTTTGCTGATGTAGGCGAGCATCATCGCGCGATAGACGTCTGGTTCGAGGGGGTGTTGCTTGGCGATGGTGTTGAGTCGGCTGATGGCGTCTTCGTATTGCTTGAGGTAGACGTAGCCCATCGCCTCACCGAGCTTGGCTTCGAGGTTGGAGGGGTCGATTTGAAGTGCCTGTCGATACGCTTGTTGTCCCTCAAAGTAGCGTTTGGCGCTGTAAAGAATCCAACCTCTCGTGCTGTGTCCGATGGGGAGGAGGCTACCAGCGAGTTCGATCACGGAGTAGGCGTCGTTGAGGGCGAGGTTGTACTTTTTCTGTTTGTTGTACATCTGTGCGCGGAGCAGGTATGTCGACCACTTGTTGGGGTCAGCTTTGAGCATTTTGCTGATCAGATAGCGTGTGGTCATCCACTCTTTTTGGGAGATGGTGATCTGGGCGAGGAGCTGCATCAGACGTGGGTGTGCGAGGTCTCTCTTGAGGCCACGATCGGCCCAGCGGCGAGCGACTTTCATGTACTTGTCGCGCTTGTCGTTGTGGTACTTGTGCGCGCGGCGTGTGTAAAGCGTCGCGAGTTGAGCGTAGGCTGGGATAAAGGAAGGTTTTTTCTTGATCACACGCAAAAACGCGCGTTTGGCTGGAGCGTATTGACCTTTGGACAGCCACTTGGAGCCCAGCTCGTACCACTGCAAGTGAGTGAGCTTGTCTTGTGGATAATCCACATAATCAGGGAAGAATTGCCACGCGAGATTGATCGGGAGGGCGTAGTAGTAGCCGAGTCCCATCGCCGGGCGGGGGAGGCGTTTATCGAAGATCCCGACCCACGTATTGATACCGATGACACCACCTGTGTGGACATCGAGGAGGGGGCCACCACTGTTACCACCTGCGACCTTTGCCGTGTGTTGGATTTCGTTGACCATACGATCACCCATGCGGACAAAGCGAGAGATACGACCTGTTGTGGCGGTGATATCTTCGTTACCGAGGTTTTGGATGCCGCTGCCTTCGAGGGGGAAGCCCATCGCGATGACTGTGTCACCGAGCATCGCGCTCTTGATCGGCCTGAGCTTCACAGGTTGGTAGGTGCCGGGCGTCTTGATCTTGAGCAGGGCGATATCGACGTGTTGCAGGATGTATTTGACGCTGATGCGACCGGTCTTGCTGTCGATGGTGCGAGAACGTCGCCACTGTGGATACTTAAAGTGGGCTGCGACACAACGGGCTTCGACGCTCTTGAGACCAGTGCTGCGATCCCAGTTGAGGATATATTTTGAGTATGGCTTGCCTGTCGTGCGGTTGATCGCGACGTGGTGGTTGGTCAGGACATAGCCATTCTTGGTGATGACGAAGCCTGTCCCTGACGCGACGAAGGATTTTTTGCCTTTGCGTTTGCGCAAGACGCTGATGCTGACGACGCTCTTTGTGTTCTTTTGGATCAGCGATTGAACAGAGGCTTCACGTTGAAGGCGCTTTTTTCTGTGGTGTTTGAGCGGATCGAGGAAGGCGAAAGAGGAGAGATGTTTGTCGACCTGCTTGGCGAAGGCTTTGAATTTGGATGGCTTGGCAAAGTAGGCGACTTGGATGATTGTATTTTTGTGTCGGACAAAGGTCCACTTGGCGCGTAACTCGTTGGTGTGCGTTTGTTCTTTTCCTTCGAGCAGGACATCAAGCGCCTTTTTCTTCTGGAATGTTGTGGCGGTTAGAGGTTTGATCTCACCGACTTTTGGTTCGGAGCCGAGATACTCTTGTAGAGCGAAGAGGGAGATCTGTTTGAGCGAGCGCGTCAGCAAGAAGCGGTCGTTGTGTGGGAGGTAGGAGATGGTGATCGCGATGCCGCGTTTGAGTCGACGAATATGAGGTTCTGCATCGGGGGTGATGTAGACGTCGAGGTCACCACCGTCTGGGTTGACATCTTCGTAGACATTCCATCCTTTGGGGATTTTGAGGGAATAGTAGTGTCCGATGTGGGTGTAAACGCGATTGGCTGGCAATGTGACGAGCGTGCCTTTGCGATTGGCGATGCGTTTTTTGCGTGGTGAGAGCGGCGCGGCGTGTGTGCGCTGTGTACCCCAACGTGTGACCTTTGGGGGTTGCTTTGTGTTGGTTGAGGGGGTGGGTTTTGTGCGGGTCTGTGGTGGTGTGCGTCGAGCGGGTGAAGGGGGCTCAAAGGGAAAGCTCGGTACGAGCGGGAGGTCTTTGAGCAGCTTGTTGGGATCGTCTTTGGGGCGTGGTGTCGGAGGTTGTCTTCGCACAGGTGGGGTGGGTTTTGTGCGGACGCCAGGTTTTTTTTGCTTGAGCTGGTGCAGGAGTTTGAGCAAGGACATGGGCAGGCCAAGTCGGCTCAACTGGAGGATCGTGAAGGTGCCAAATTGTTGCTTGACGATGCCTCTCTTTGTGAGCTGTGCGCGCATCCAGGCGGTGGGTTTTTTTTGTTTGAGCCAACGCTGCATTTCGCTGAGAGAGACGGGCTTGCTGGTGACTGCTTTTTTGATCCCCATCATCCGTATGATCGCGATGGAGAATCCTTCTTTGCGTAGCTTGAGCACTTGTTTGGGGGTCAGCGCAAACTTTCCGGTCATGCCAGACTTTTTGATCTCATCGACGAGTTGTGTGTCGCTGTATCCGACTTGTTTGAGCACGATCAGGTCTTGAAGTTGTAGCTTTTTGGCGTGCGCGTGGGTGTAGGGGAGTGCGATACCTGCGGTCAAAATAGCCAAAAAGAGCAGGAGATGCCACGAAGCACCTCGCCAGCTTTTTGGACTGATCTTGCTTTGGTTTTCCATCTGATTCTCCTTTGAGAGCAGTCACATGCATGAGTAAACCCCCTCTCGCTCTCACGCACGTGAAAAGCTGGGGGACTTGATGTAGTGGGTGGTCTCTTTCTAGCACAAATCAACACACCAAAACAGGAAAATATTCTCCCGGGCTCTCCAAAAATAGGGCTGTTACAAACCATTTATGAACTTGTGTGTAACAAAACTCTCTTGTATAAAGTCATAAATAAGGGCAAAAAAGCTCATGGATGTAAGAATGTTCGTCTGGTGGGAGAGGTGTGTTGGGAAAGTGACACGCTTTGCTCGTCGTTCAACTTTTTGTTTGTTTGAATTTGGATGTATGGATGCAAAACGAAGAACAATTGCTCGAAGGACTAAGGCGTGGGGACAATGCGGCTTATTCCGAGTTGCTTCGTGTTTATGGACCGACGTTGCTTGGGTATGCCACGCGCTTGATCGGTAACCGCGACGACGCTGAAGAGGCTGTACAAGAAGCCATCGTGAGTATCATTGGCCACATCAATCGCTTTGAAGGGCGTTGCAGTCTTCGTAGCTGGCTCTTTCGAATCGTTCACCACAAGTCTGTCGATCAACTTCGTCGTGGAGCGCGTTATGTCACCGTCTCCGAGGACAACGATCCACTCGAAGACAAATTTACCCGATTGGGTAAATGGGCTGAGGATGTGTACGCCTGGGAAAATTCTCCCGAAGCCCAGGTCGACGCGAGGCAGATGCTTGAGATCGTCCACCGCAAGATGAACGATCTTCCTCACAATTATCGTCAGATGTTGTTGCTGCGTGAAGTCTACCAGCTCGACACCCCTGAGATTTGTGAGATCCTCGATGTGACGCCTGTCCACGCGCGTGTCATGTTGCACCGGGCGAGACAGGCTCTCTATCAAGCCGTTGAAACGTACAGAAAACAAAGGGGGTCCACATGAAGATGATATTTCAGTGCAAGACTGCCATTGGGTTTCTCAGTGAGATCGTCGATGGCAGAGCGTCGTTTTGGCAACGTGTCCAGTTTTACATGCACTTGATGATGTGCGGAAAGTGTCGACTGTACTTTCGACAATTTAAAGAGGTCAAAGCGCTCGCCGAACAAGATCCCTTCCCGATCGACAAACTCCCAGACGATTTTTTTGAGGTGATGGAGGACTCCATGCAGTCGAGAAAAAGCTAAGTTTTTCTCACGACTGGAGCGGCAGGGATTGATTGAGGGGGAGAGAGTATAGGCGCTGTGGTGGGGGAGAGCGGATCAGGGTTTGCGGCGGAGGAGCGAGAAGAAGCCAAAGAAGAGGAGCATAAAGAAGGCAGCCATTCCGAAGCCTTCTGTGGGGTTGTCGACGTTACAGACACAAGTATTTCCACGTGGTCTGGTGACGCTCTCGGGGGGCGTGTAGTTGATCTGGTCTGGTGTTTTGGTCACAATCCCTTGATCTCCACTGGGTGTGTCAGGTGTGGTACTTGGCGTGTCGGGTTGCGCTGGTGCGTCAGGTGTGACGACTGGCTCGGGGGAGGGACCAGCATCTCCGGGGGGACCTTCGGTCGGTTGACCAGGGCCACGGCCGAAGCAATCACCTTGTGGGCGGACACAGACCTGTCCTGCTGGGCAGACCACTGCAGCACAGGGGTCATCGATACATTTTCCACCTGTACATGTTTGGCCATTTTGGCAGGCGACAGAGAGGCAAGGATCGGCTGCACATGTCCCTGCGACACAAGCCTGTCCTGCTGGACATTGAACACCTGCACAGGGATCCCCCTGACAAGTCCCGTCTTTACAGGATTGTCCTGCTGGACATTGGACATCCGCACAGCTACCCACACATTTTCCGTTTTTACACTGTTGTTGATTGGAACATTGTACACCTGAACATGGGTTGGCTGTACATTGTCCGGCCTTACAGTATTGTCCGGGGATACACTTTTTGGGATTGTTGTAGCAGTCGTCCTTGATACATTTTCCGTTGGTGCAGAGGTGTTCAGCGGGACATTGAATACCTTCACAGACGCCAACACATCGACCATTTCGGCAGACTTTTCCTTCGCTTTTGCATTGGACTTCGAGCTGGGCGCAGGGGGTGTTTCCTACACAGTAGCGCCCACCGTCGATGTCTTTACAGGTTTGTCCGAGTGGACACTCTCCTGTACAGGAGCGTTTACAAGTTCCGGCGTTACACAAGGAGTTGGCACCACAGAGCGTTGTGCCTTCATCGATCTCACCGTCGCAATCGTTGTCTTTGCCGTCACAGATCTCGACTGTGGGGTAGGGTGCGGAACAGACGAGCCAATCCCCTGCGTGGCAGGAGGTGACACCTGAGCCACATTTGGTGCGGCAATTTTTGACGAGGGGAGTGTTGGTACCGGGGACGTTGTCGATAAATCCATCACAGTCGTTGTCTTTGCCATCGCAGATCTCGACCCCTGTTGGTTCGGAGACGAGTGTGATGTCCGTGACGCTAGGGGTGATTTGTCCATCGAAGGTCTTCATGGAGACTTCAATTTCGATCCAGGGAGCATCGGGGACAGCAGGCTTGGCGCCGTTGGAGAGAGGAGCGCTCCATTTGGCAGTCGCGAGCGCGACGCGGCTGTGTGCTGTACGTGCACGGATCGTGATGGAGGTTCCTTGTGGGGTTGTCCCATTCCAGGAGAGGCTGAGCCACTTGGAGTGACATTGACTGGAGTGGATGCTGCGCCATGTGCCTTCTGCGGGTTGGGCGATATTCTGGAATTGAAAACCGGTCATGTCAGAGTATGTGTAGGGGCCGGAACCGTGTGTGGGGTATTTACCGACAGCCTTGAGGGTTTTGGTGTTGATCTTCGTCGCTGTTGCGTCACCACGTGCGACGATCCAGACGAAGCCATCAGCGTCGACCGCGACACCCACACAGTGTGAACCCACTGTTGTGTTTTTGCCAAGGGCTTGTCCTGTGGCTGAGACTTTGACCGCGACTGGAGAGTTTGAGCACGCTACCCACAGGTTGTTGTCGCCATCGACTGCGAGTCCACGTGGGTTTTTACAGCCTTGGCTGCTGACATCTGCGCAGCCGAGAGGATTGCCGTTGTTGTCGTATCTGTGAACACAACCTCCACCGTATCGAGCGACCCAGACCTGACCGTTGAGGTCTGTGGCGATCCCGTAACCATCTGCAGCGTCAGAGACTTTGATGATCTTTCCGTCGCTGTTGCGGTGTTTGGAGAGCTTGCCTTTACAGCGGTTGACGACCCAGATGTTTCCTTTGATGTCTGTCGTCGCGCCGTAGGGACAGTCTGTCGCGACAGTAAAGAGCTTGGCGCCTGTTTTTCCGTTGAGCTTGGTGAGGTTGTTCGCGTCGTAACCACCTACCCACACATCTCCGTTGAGATCGACTGTAATCGCGCGTGGACGCTTGCCTGTATCGACGATCTTCTTGATCTTGCCTGCGGCGCTAATCCAGACGACCTTTGTCGTGTTGCGAAGGCCTACCCACACATCGCCTTTGGCGTCGACTGTGGTCCTTGATGGGTCACTGTTTTTGGCGACAGAGTCGAGAGAGATGACCCAGTTCTTTTTCCCTGTCTTGGTGTCGAGCTGGGCGATCGTGTTGGATGATGAGTTGGGGATGTAAATAAAGGGTGTGCTCTTGCTCTTGGGGGCGTTTTTGATCAACTGCAGTTGTCCGGCGACGTCTGTCCAGGTGGTGTTCTTCACTTGGCTTGCGCCGGCCCATTCAGGTGTGTCTGTCCACACCTTCGTCTCTTTTTTGGCCTCTGCTTGTGGTAACCCACAGAGCAAGCCTGCTAACACACCAAAGACAAGACCCCACCTGATCGTGTGCCTTCTCCTTGGCTGATTTACTGTGCTCATGATTGTTCTCCTCATCCAAACAAGTGTGGTCTGTTTGTTCGAAAATCCTACATACTTTCTATCTACCAAAAATAAATCGAAAACGTCTCTATATGTAATGTTACACGATAGGAGAAAATCTCCACACCGTCAAGCAACGAGCTTGTAAAAGCTCCACCCTTATAAGATCCGTTTTTGTAAGGAAAAGTTGCGAAGAAAGATGGTGGAAATGTGACGGATGAGGTGGGAGAGGGTGCGGGGAGAGTTCTGGTGTAGGCTTGCTTCTTTGCGGTGTCTCTAACGAATAAAAAGGAGCACGTAGATTGTCGCGAGGGCGATCTGTAGCAGCGCGAAGGGGACGGCTTTCACCACAAATCCACCAAAGGAAAGAGGCAGCTTGTACTTGTGAATGATGGTGACCGCGACCAACGTCGACGCTGAGCCGATCGGGGTGATGTTCCCGCCAAGGTTACAGCCAAAGACGACTGACCACCACATCTGTCCGGTCGTTCCATCACGTGCGCTCAAGATCTTGGCGAGCATCGCCGAGAGGGGGATGTTGTCCGTCACAGAGCTGAACGCCGCTGAGGACAACAACAACGCCGCTGTCCCGACTGTTTTCCCCAGGCCGAGCATCCACCCGATCCCCGAACCGATCAACGCCAGCACCTGCGCGTGCTCCATCACGTTGATGACCACAAACAGCGCCGCAAAAAAGCCCAGCAGATCCCAGTCAATCGCTTGGTAAAAGCGATCCGCTTCCGACTTGTAACGCAGCAACATGATCAGGGCAAAGCCAAGCGCCACATAGCCCATCCCGAGCTGCTTGATCACTGGCAAGACAGACGCTGAGGCGATCGTGAGGATAAACAAACACGTCATCACCGCGCCAAACCAAAAGAACCCTTTGCTCTCGATGCTGTCATTTTCGTCAAAGCTCTCGACGAGAGATGCGGCTTTCTCCTTCTCCTCTTCTGTCGTGAGCTTTTGAATGTCGAAGAGTTTGGCACCCATGAAGATCGTGACCACTGTCGCAATAAGCACATAAGGCCCCGCGACCAAAAAGAATTTGATGAACGAGATGCCCGCCGCTTTGCCCACGATGATGTTGGGGACGGAGCTGATGAGCGTCAGTAAGCCACCGATATTGGTCAACAAACCTTCGATGAGCAGGAAGCCGAGCAGCTTCTCTTCTCGTTCGAGCTTTTTGAGCGAGACACCTGTCAGCGAACCGACAATAATCATCGCCGTGACGTTGTTGAGGACCGCCGAGAAGAGGACCGTCATCGCGCCATAGTAAATGAGCAACATCATCGGATCGCCCTTGGAGGCTTTCGTCAGCTTGATCGCGATCCACGTAAATAGACCCGAACCTGACGTGACATCGACGAACAAACTCGAACCGAGGATGATCGCGATGACGCTCCAATCGATCGCCGGGATGTAGATGGGCATGTGAAGTTTTTCGAAGAAGCTAAATGGCAAGAGCCCAAAGGCTGTCCCAAAGAACAAAGAGACGAGGGCGAAGAAGCCCACGATGATACTCTTTTTCGCGTGGAGCTTTTCTTCGAAGGCCAACGACAAGACCATCGCGACGAGCAAGAACGTAAAGAAGAGCGTCGTACCAAAGGAGACGTGCACTTTGTGGTGAACGGCTGCCGACGCAAACAGATTGAGAAGTGTCATCTATCTATCCTGATTCCTTAGAGATATGAGGGGATTCAAGGTTTACAACATGAGCAGCGGGATATCACGTAGCTCGACGGCGAGTGGGTAAGCGAGGCCGTGCATCGCGAGCTGGTCGTCATCTTTGGTGTTGAGGACGAGCAGATCGATCTCATGTTTGTCGATCAACGCCTTGTACCGTTCAAGTTGGTTGCCCATCGTGATGATCTCTTCGAGCTGGATGGGGAGCTGTTGTTCCTGCAAGACACTACGACATGACGTGATGTAGTCATGTGGTTCTTTGAGCAGCTGGTGTTTGATCGTTTGTCTTGCTGTCGTCGAGTCGATCTCGGGGATCTTCTCTGTCGTCTGCATGTAGCGCTCAAAGACCCCTTCGTCTTCGATGTGTGTCAAAAAGAGTTTGCCGTCATTTTGTGTGAAGTGGACGGCGTAGTGGATCAGGTGGTCATCGCCTGTGAGGTGATCGGTGATGGCCATGACACGATCGGTATTTTTGAGCGCGTGCTCAGGGGCTTCTTTATCTGGGCGAGGGAGGACGAGGATGGGTGTTGGTGTGGTCTGTGTGAGGACCATCAGGTGTTCACCAAGTGTGAAGTTCCACTTCCAGCCGTCACTGTAAACATGTCTATAGGTGCAGATCAGGTCAGGGCGGTGTGTCTCAACGGCTTCGAGGAGCGCTTCGATGGTGCGGTAGTCTTCACCTGTGATATTGATCCACTCCGTGTCTTTTCCGAGCACGTCGAGAAATTCGTGGATCTGTTGGACGAACATCTTGTTCTCGTATTCGTCTTTGAGGTCTGTCAACAACATGACCTTCTTGATGGAAGGTGTGTCGTGTTTGTAAAGCGTCCTTGTGGCCGCCTTAAATACACTTTCAAATTGATCTATTTTGGTCATACTTTCCTCTCAAGTCTTTGTGTCGAGTGGAGGGGAGGTCGGTCTAGCGGCAGCGGAGGTCGAACATACTGATACCAAACGCCGCCTGGGTCACTCCCTGCAAGACGTACAATCGCTTCTTTGTGAGCTTATGTCGGGTGACCATTCCTTGTATCATGTCTTCGTTGTGATTGGTGAATTTTGGTCGAACCCGGACAATTTTCTTCTTTTGTTCCGTGACGGTGTATGCCTTACCATTCTTCCAGATGAAGAGCTGCAAGTGCCGCAGTGGGACCACTTGGCCTCGGCTCTCAAATGGAAACGCCAGCGTCGTCTTTCGCTTGAGCGCTGTGAGCATCTGCGCGTCTGTTGTGTGTTGCCCTTCGATCAGGAAGGTGACCTCGACATCACAGTGGTTGCCGTGTCCAAAGAGCAGACCAAAGCGACTGGATTCTGCGAGGATGCGGCTTTTAGGAGGGAGTGGTAGCTTCCTGATGCTTGCAGCATATCGCGAGACCTTCCAGTTGTTATAGATGGCGATCCACGGCCAGCCCGTGACAAAACTCGCCAGGATAGAGAGTACAAAGAACCCAACAGACCACCAAATGATACGCCTCACCATGTCGCTCCTCCTCCTCGAAGTGCAAAAAGATAGATATGTAAGAATAAGACTCTACTATATACAGATATGCTCTCGTCGCAAGTCGCTGTTTGAAGAAGAGGGAGGGGATGTATCTGGAAGTGTTTGTGTTTTTGAGTGGGCGTCAGGGGCAGTTGAGGGTCACTTTGTAGAGGTTGTCCTGAGACGAGAGCGGGAGTTAGGGGAGAGGTGTACAGTTGCCGAGGGTGCATCCTTCTGTGAGTTTGCAGACGACGCCACATGCGCCACAGTTATGAGCATCTGATGCGATGTCTACACACGTGCCATTTTGTAGGCAATTGTCTTTTCCGACACCACAGGCGATCCCATTTTCACATAACCCATCAGCACCACAGGTTTCCCGTGAGAGGCAGTTTCCGCACTTACGACAATTTTCGTCAACTTGACCGTCACAGTCGTTGTCTTTTTTGTCTCCACAGATATCGAACGTCGCTGTACAAGCTGTACATGAACCGACGACACAGATCTCGTTGCTCTGGCAGTCGGACTTTTGCGTACATTCTGGTGTGCATTGGTTGCCTGTACAGGTCTCGTTGGAGAGACACGTCGCGTCTGTTTGGCAACTTTGCTGGGCGAGGACCAATCCCCAGATCGAGAAGTGTGTCGTCTCACCTCTCACCTCTTGCTTTTGTGCATCGTAGACCGTGAACACTGGTTCCCAGCGGCCATTGCTCACGAAGGCCACACGAAGCTGCTCGTAAGAGGCGCCTTGTGGCAGCTTGAGACCTTTTGTGCTGAAGATGATATGGACGGCTTCTGCTGGTTTCCAGTTGTCCGGTCCAATGTCCATCGGGGGGTAGTATGAACCTGTGGGGGCACCTGTCGTTTCGCTTACATGGACCGTGACAGTTTTCTTTTTGACGGCCTCCGCCGAAGCTTTGACACAAACATTGAGCGCACATTTCGTGCCGCCCTCCGGTGGGAAGATCAATGTCTTTTTTTGTGTCGTTTGTTCTGGGAGGATAGGCTCTCTGTCGATCTCGCGAGGCGACTCTACACCTGCGTCTCTCACACGCTCTGCACCTGTATCTTTTACGCGCTCTGCACCTGTGTCTCTTACGCGCTCTGGACTTGGTTCGTTGTTTGGGATCTCTGTGGTGTCTGGCTCCCTTACAGATTCCTTTTTGTTTTCAGTGGTGTGCTCTTGGATGGCTTCGTATTGAGGGGGATCGGAACATCCTGTACCGATCCAGTAGCTTGCGAGTAACATACAACAAATGATTTTCAACAGTTGGACACGCATAACCTTCTATCCTTTATCCTTGACGAGTGAAACAAGTCACACGAGATCGTAAAATACAATACATTTAAAAAGATGCAAATGAAATACCAAT
The DNA here is from genome assembly GCA_002731275.1 of Deltaproteobacteria bacterium. Taxonomy (GTDB): domain Bacteria; phylum Myxococcota_C; class UBA6777; order UBA6777; family UBA6777; genus UBA6777. Next base: position 24,929 of record PCBK01000038.1, read on the forward strand.
GTGTACAGACCTGCTTGTTTCCTCTTGTTTCTTTAGAGGTTGGCTCTTTTTCTCCCCACACCCCCAAAAAGAAAATAAGGATAGAAAGTATCCGGCATGTTTGTTTTGGATAGAGAGTATCCGCGAAAGGAGGGGTTTTTTGGGGCTGATGGTGTTAGTGGCTCTCTCGCGAAGTAAGCGCATGAGTTTGATGTTGCATTTTTCCTGTAGGATCGGACCTTATGTCCGATTTTGATGTCGCATTTTTCCCCGTAGGGTCGGGCCTTGTGTCCGACCTCGATGTTGTATGTCCTTTCCGTGAGAGGAATAGTTAGGCCGACAGCTTTAAAGTTGGTAACGTTTCATTTTGAGTTGGAGGCCACGTTTGGAGAGGCCGAGTTTGCGTGCTGTTTCGGCTTTGTTTCCGTTGGCTTGTTCGAGGGCGAGGGCGATGGCATTGCGTTCGACCTCTGCGACGATATCGCGAAGTGTCCCCTGAAGTCGTTGGGGTTCGTGTGCATTTTGTCGTCGGATCTTTCGACTGAATGCTTGTGCGTCGAGTGTGCCCTCTGCGATCACGAGGGCGCGTCGCAATTCGTTCTCCAGCTCACGCACATTACCAGGCCACTCATACGCTTGAAGAAGCTCCATCGTCTCTTCGGGGATATGTGCGTCGACGTGCCAATCACTGAGGAAGCGCTGGATCAGCGTTGGGATATCTTCTGGACGTTTGCGCAGAGGAGGCACTTCGACCTCCAGGACAACAAGGCGCCAGTAAAGGTCTTCGCGGAATGTCCCTTCATCGACGAGTTGTTTGAGGTCGCGGTGTGTCGCGGCGAGGATACGCGCTTCGAAGGGATACTCTTTGTAGCCTCCAACAGGTCGTACGGCCCGGTTTTGCAATGCGCGCAAGAGTTTGACCTGCGCGTCGAGGGGCAGCTCGCCGATCTCATCGAGGAAGAGCGTGCCATTGTGTGCCTGCTGGAAGAGTCCTGTTTGATCGCGCTCTGCACCTGTAAAGGCTCCCTTCACGTAACCAAAGAACTCACTCTCGATTAGATTTTCGGGGATCGCGCCACAATTGACAGGGACAAAGGGACCGTCGGCTGTGGGACCATTTTGATGGATACTACGTGCGACACGTTCTTTACCGACACCACTCTCACCTCGGATCAACACGTTGACCTGTGATTGTGTGACGCGGTCGAGTAATCGAAACAGGCGACGCATCGAAGGGCTTCGTCCATCGATCAGCGGATAGGTCTCGTTGAGATAGGTCTCTGGTGCGACGGTCGCGAACGCCTCTTTGATGATGGTGAGCTGCTTTTGGGCTGAGTGTGCCTCCTCGATCGCCTTGGTCTCTCTTGTGTGTGCGCGTTTTTGTTCTTGTTTGCGCTTGAGGACGAGGGCGATCGCCGCACATAGAGGTGTTTGTTCTTCACCTAAGAGATGGTGGTTTTCGGGGAGTACAAGGTAGCCGATGATCTCTTCTGAGGTCTTACACGGATAGAATGTGTAGGGTGTGTTGTCCACGTCGGGAGCTTTTTCGGGGGCATCACCAGCGCTCGCGAGGGGCCACTCTTCTTTGGGATCGATGATCATCGCCCACGTGATGTCCTGCGAAGTCACTGCGAGGACGAGTTGTGTGAGCACCCACTCGTCGCGATTTTCGGCGAGCGCAGACCACAGCCCCGGATCGGACAGACGTTTGCGGATCTCCGAACGTTTGGTCGGGGGGGTCTCTTGGACCACATGTCGTCGCTTGATCTCCTGTGGGATACGTTCGGGAGGCGACGCGAAGCCCTCGTGGTAGGACATCGTGGGGGCATCGAGGACGAGCCTCATCCCGATCCCTGGCGCGACCTGTCCTTTTTGAAGGACCCATCTGTGGGCTGCACGTGAGGTCAGCTCCGAGCCTGACCAATTGCCACCAAAGGCCAGCGCGCCGTCTGGTGGATCGAAGTCATCTCCACACCATTCACGGATACCGCCGGCCAGATCGCGTACATTGTACACGGAAATGTCCGCCTCAAAGACACCGACAGGTTCGGGCTTGGGTGGTCCCGGACGGCTCTTGCCCATTTTACAGAAGGTCGCGTCAAAGTGGTCCCCCCACGGGTAGTACCGACCATCAACACCTCTCGCGGCCTTTTCGAGCTCGGCAGCTTTGGGGAGTCTGTAGGGTTTGCCTGTGACCTTGGCCTTCCAGTCTGCGTAAGCCTTCGCGTCATGCCAGGAGATCGCCAGCACTGGGAACGCCAGATCCCACTCATCACCTTCCTCGTCGACCTCTGGAGCTTGCCAGATACCTTCGTCATTGCGAAAGAGGTAATAGCCTCCATCTGGTGAACGTCTGGGGACGTGTTGTCTGGCTTGTTCTTTGTCCTTAAAATCGTTGAGAAATTCGATATACTCGCCCATCGTGACGGGGAGTGTACAGACCCACAGGTCATCGATGAAGGGGTGCTCTGTCCGACCAGCGCTCGCTGTCAGTGGGTCGCCTCCCATGATAAAGCGTCCCTGTGGCATGTAGCAGACGTCTTCGCTCATATCTTCTGTCTTGTAGAGTCTGCCTCTGTAGACATGTTTTTTGTTGCGTTGGACGAGGATGGGGACGATCGTGTCGGCAAATCCTTCTCGCTGAAGGTGTGCGATGTAGCTCCCCATTGGGGCCTTTTTGGGGCCAAGTGGGGTCGTGCCGAGCGCCTGTCCATCGACAGCTTGAAGTCGATGAGCGTGTTCCTCAAGGCCATAAAGTGTGACCTGTGCGCCGGGAGGATCGGAGATCAACCAGAATTGTCCTTCGCCGCGCAAGAACTCTTCATACCCACCGTCGTGATAGCGTCGGAGCATTGACTCATTGAATGCTTCTTGGGCTGGATCTTTTTGGGCCTCTGCCTTGATCAGACGGACGTGGTAAAGATCGGCGAGCTGTCCGCGAGCTTCTTTGCTCTCTGGATCGAGCGCGAGGGCCTGTGTGAATGCGCTGTACGCTTCTCCCAACCAGACCATCGCTTCCTTTTGTAGTCGCTCGACTTGCTTCTCTTTTTCCCACAGGGGCAGCTTCTTTTCGAGCGCGTCGTAGGGTCTGATACGTGTCTGTTTGCCACGTAATTCGCCGAGCAGCTCCTGCGCGGATTGTTCTTTTTGTTCTAGCTGTGTGCGTGCCTCGATCCCTTCGAGGACTTTAGAGAGGGCACGCTGTTGTCGAAGCTTCCTCGTCCGCGTCCCTTCGAGATAGAGGGTCAACGCGGAGCTGAGTTCGCGGACCGAACGATAGCGTTCTTCGGGATCGATGGAGAGTGTTTTGAGGATAATCTCTTCGATTTCTTCGGGGACATTGGGTTGCCAATGGTGAGGTGGGTGGGCGAGGCCTTTTTGCAGTGATTGTTGGTAGGTATCGAGCTGTGTTCCATGGAAGGGCAGACGTCCTGTTGTTAACTCGTATAGGATACAGCCGAGGCTGAAGATATCAGCACGTTCATCGATCAGTGTAGAGCCTGAGAGCTGCTCGGGGGCCATATATCCTGGTGTGCCGACGACTTCATAGGTGGAGGAGAGTGGCTGTGTTTGGGGAGGAGGTGTGGGGAGATTGTCGTCTCGTAGTTGGAGCGCGATCCCCCAGTCCATGACTTGGGCTTCGCCGAGCTCACCGACCATGATGTTTGAAGGTTTGAGATCCCTGTGCAAGATCCCTTTGCTGTGTGCGTAAGCCATCGCGGCGGAGATTTCGAGAAAGGTGCGCAAGAGACTCGTGCGGCTTGGGACGCCTTGATCGTGGGCTGTACGCAGGACCTCGCGCAGTGTGTTCCCTTCGAGCAGACGCATCACATAGAAGGGACCAAGCTCAGGGTGGGTGCTGGCGTCGTGGATCGAGATGATGTTGGGGTGTTCGAGCTGTCCTGTGATCTTGTACTCATTCTCAAAGCGCTCTTGTGCGACAGTGTCATCTGGATGGTGGAGGGTCTTGATCGCGACTTTGCGTCCGATGATTTTGTCGAATGCTCTGTGGATGCGACCACTTCCGCCTTGCTGGATGACCTCTTCGAGGATGTAGCGTTCTTCGTCTGTGGGAGGCAGGGCGGATTGTGTGGGGGGATGAAGATGTGTGGGGAGGGGAGGGAGCTTCTTTTGCAGGGCATTACATTGAAAGGGAGTGAGCAACCCTTTGTGTGAGAGAGCCTCTGGGAATGTGTGTGTTGGTTGACTTTGCAGGTAGGTAAAGAGTTCTTCGAGGAGCGCGTCTGCCGGAGCAAATCCACCTTCAGATGCGTGCCTGATGAACCAGAGTGCGTGGATGATGTCGTGTGAATATGTGGACATGGGCTCCCTTTTCGGCTGCGTTTCGTACTCTTCTTGATCTACCAGTCTCAGTCACGGGGGGGGAGTTTGAGTAACCACGGGAAGTTAAAACGCGTGAGTTTTCCGAGGTAGAGGTCGATCTCTCGATGATCTGTGAGAGGGAGCGAGAGCAGATATTGTCTTACGGGGCCAAGGTCAAACTGTCCTTTTTTGATCAGCGAGGGCAACTGCTCTTGGAGATACCTAGTAAATCCACGCACGTCCATATCCTGATACATATCAAATTCGTAGAGCTCATCGACCATGCGATCGATGGCTTTCTCGTGTTGTTCTTTTTGGTGTTGTTCTTGGAGGCCATTCATGACACTCGTCAGCGGAGCGTAGCCGTCCTTTGAGTCCGTGGAGTAAAAGAGGTCGTACTCTTTGTCCTCTGCGCCCAAGGCGATATCGGCTTCGAGACTGCCCTCTGGCAAAGAATGGTAGGGATTTTTGGATGTTTTGACAGCTCGTTTGGAGGCCAGAAATTCCTCCAACATCTCTTCTGCGTCTTCTTTTTCGTCCAGGATGGGGGCAGCAGGTGCCTTGAGTGGCGCGCGCAGATCGGGGATGGAGGACATACTCTCGTGGCTTTGTGAGCTCTCTGAGATGACAGGGTGCCAGGGTAGACCACATCGGACGATAGATTGGAAGTAGGCCTCGATGTGTTCGGCATCGGCTGATGGGACACGTGTCATCATACGTCTGATCGGCGCGAGGTTGATTTGTTCTTGTTTGACGTACTCCGGCAGACGTCTACGGAGATAGTATTCAAAGCTCTCTTCGGAGATCGAGGTTTTGAGAGGGGAGCGCTTGAGCAGCGAGACCATATCCCGGATGGCGTTCTCATAAGTCCTTGGGAGCGTGATACATTCGAGGTCTTCCCAGGATCTGGAGGGAGAGCTTACAAACTCTCCAGAGAGCGGGCCTGTTTTTGTGAGGACATCTTTTGGCGCAGGAGCCTCTTGTTCCTTGCTGGTCGTTGGCGTCGTCGTTCTCTCTGGAGGGGGGACGCTCATCCGGCTGGTCTTGGTGCGAGGAGGCTCTGTGGGTGCGTTCGCACGTGTTGTCGATGATGAGAGCTCAAAGTCGTTGAGGGAGATGGCACCTGAATCCCTTGGTTCACGGGAGTAGGGGCCTCCACTGTGTGAAGGAGGTGGCATCGTCGGGCGGCTTGCCTGCTCAGGAGCGCTCTGAAGAGGGCGACGCCTTGGGATACGGTGTCTGCCTGCGATTGTCGGGGGTGGGGGTTGTCCTTCTTTATGGATGGGCATCGGACGCAATGGGGTGGGCTTATGAGATGGACGTGGCTTTGGACGCTCTCGTCGTGTTGGGATGGGACGTCTTGGGGGAGAAGGTGGAGCGTGTGAGGTGTGCTCTTGTGAAGATGGAGTGTTTGGAACAGGCCGACGTTCTGGGAGCTTGTAAGAAGATGAGGTCGAGATGTAGCGCGCTTTGACGGTTGTGTTGGAGATGTAGTCTTTGTTTGTGTCGTACGAGCTCGTGTGTTGGATCGGCTCTTGTGGTGGGCGTTGTCGGATATCTGTCCGATGGTGTCTGTTTGAGGTCGTGGATGTGCGCTCGTAAGAGGCCGTCAGTTGATGTGAAGGCGCTGGTTCATGTTGTAGATAGTGTCGATCCTGGTATCTGTCTGCCGGAGGTGGGTTATGTCCGAGTGTTGAATACGACCGTGTTGGTTGATTCGAGATGTCTGAGGGGGGGATATGTTGTGAGAGGGCTGCGTGTTGCGTGTGTGCAGGAGCGTGTGGACTTGAAAGGGGCGCGCTAAGGTCGTGATGCTCAGATTGTTTGAGTTCGAGCTCGCGCTCCAAAATTTCCCGTAAAAAGTGCCAGAGCCTGTGGACAGGTAGCGCAGGTGTGAGCTGGTGGGACTGTGATGAGAGCCAATGGTGAATGTAGCGAAGTCCTTCATCTGGGAGATTGGCTTCTGCTGCAAGTACTAGATTTTGCTCAAACGCATCCATAAATGAATCATTCGAGAAGAGCGGGCGAAAGAACGCACCTGTCTCTTCTTGAAAGAGACGTATCTTCAACGTGCGGATGACTTTTTGCGTGTCCCAAAATGAAACCATAACTTCCTCAATACATGCCGGAGACAAACATGTACAGTAGTAGCGAAAAAAGTGGATTTTTGCAAGATCCTGTGTCTGCTCTCAAGCCATTCCAAATACTTGTGATGTCAGGAAGGCTGTCCCAAGGAAAAGAGCTCTCTGTGTGTTTCTTTTCCCCCCACCTCTTTTCTCTCGAAGCTGCCTTGCGTACCACAATGACTGCCCTCGTTGGTGACTGGTCGCCTGCTTGTATGTCTATGTGTTCTTTCGTAGAAAAACATTCTCTTCCTGGGCGAAATCGTGTATGAAGAGTACAACACCGGCCCAAGCGGGCTTGACTTTGTCCCTGCTCACCACCTAACCCATGAGAGTTGAAGACTTATGTCCGAGCTGTATGTATCAAACCATCCCCTCGTCGTTCACAAATTGTCCATTCTCCGCAAACAGGAGACAGGTCCCAAAAAGTTTCGTGAGTTGATTCGTGAGATCGCGATCCTGCTCGCCTGTGAAGCCACTCGCGATCTCGAAACCCTTGAGGAGATCGTCGAAACCCCTCTCGGGAACGCAGATGGACAGCTACTCAAGGAGAAGATCGGTCTCGTCCCTGTCCTTCGTGCTGGACTTGGTATGGTAGAGGGGATCTGGGAGCTGATGCCCGGTGCAGAGGTCTGGCATATCGGCCTGAAGCGCGATGAGCGCACCCTCGAACCTGTCACCTACTACGCCAACAAACCTGTCGAGCCTTGTGTCTCTGTCTGTCTGATCCTCGATCCCATGCTCGCGACAGGAGGGACCGCTGTTGCCACCTGTGATCTGCTCAAAGAGTGGGGGGTTAAGCGCATCAAGTACATCGGTCTGCTCGGTGCACCCGAAGGCGTAAAGCGCCTGCAAGATGCCCACCCTGACGTCTCTATCTACCTCGGTGCCCTCGATCGAGAGCTCAATGAACACGGGTACATCGTCCCTGGTCTGGGTGACGCTGGTGATCGCCAATTTGGAACGGCTTGATATCACTACACCTTCAAAAAAGGTGTCCTAGTGCGCTGTTTTCTTTGTTGATTGGAAAAAAGATCGATCTTTTTCGAACTTTATTTTTCCTGTGCTCGTATTGATGAAGCAAGTGGAGTCTTGTCTCCACAACATATCGATTTGTATCCATTCACTCTTTGGAGTTTGATATACCCATGATCCTCTGCCCCTGTTCACCATCAACGACCATAACATGGTCCTCAGCGCGTCGTAGTACCGACGTCAACAAGGGGCAATTTATCCTAGACGCCAAGATTGAGGGCGCGCTCGTCAATGGGCAACCCGAAAGTCCAGGAGGATAGAGGATCAAACGAGATACCATCTGTTGATTCTTAAAGCCGCCTGGAAAAGACTTTCCAGGCGGCTTTTTTTTTGCACACAGTTTTTTTGGAGGTTGTGGTGGTTGGTCGGTGTACGTATATGGCTTTGCTCACCCTTCGATTTCAAGTCGATGATCCTTCGACTGACAACCTTCCTTTTGGAGCTGTCCGATGGCTCGGACAGGACATCGCGTTTCTTTCGAACTGTACTGGTTGAGGTTCGATTCCTCACTGCTCCTTTTGAGGGCCGCTGATTGTCACAATCAGCGGCCCTTTTTTTGTCTCCCCCACAGCGAAAATGTGTAACTCACATGAAGACTTGCGGCCCACGCAAGGCGCGTGTCTGCTTGCCCTCCCAATGTCGCGATGTACAGCGCACACTCCACACCAAATGTCCACTGTCTCCAGCGTGTCTGTGCGCCCAGCGCGGGCATAAAGAACAGCGTCCACCGAGACTCTTCTGGTAGCGTCATGCTTTGCCCTGTGCCTGGGAGCGCCAAGACGCCTTCTGGGGGTGTGGGGCTGCCAAGCTCTCCGAGCAATCTGCTCAACATCACCCTCATCCCAATGTAGGGTTCGACGGGACCGAATGTGTAGGACAAGAGCACGCCAGGACCTCCCCCCAGTGATTCCCAGGATGTCCCGTACAGACCCGTCCCCACGCCGAGAAAGAGCGCGCTCTGCAAGGGCATGGTCGGCGGGAGGAGGGCGTATTTACCTTCGAAGTGTGCGCCCCAGTACGGAGGACGATATTGGAAGGGGCCGACGACATACCCACCGAGCGCAAGCTCCCACTGTTTTGTGATGCCGAGGCGCGCGCGTGCGCTCCATTGTGTTGGGATGGTTGATTCTTGTTGTGTGCTACCTGCGAACTGGCCGAGTGCGCCACCTGTTGCGGTGGCCTGGAGTGTGCCTGTTTTGAGTGCGCGGGGGCTTTGTGAAAAGTGTCCAAGAGGAGCGAGCACACAGCCTTGTAAGAGCAGGCATGTGGACCATGAGAGACATTGTAGGAAGTGTCGCCATCTTTGTGTGGGGAGCCCACATCTTTTTTCACCCAACGGCCTCACCAGCTGACGTCGAGCGTTTTGTTTCCACTGAGTGCGTAAGCTGAAAATGTTTTCGAGCTGCCTGCCTGTCCTGCTGGTGGGTAAAACGTCAGCCTGTATGCCTTTCCTGCTGGCAAGAACGCTTTGTATTTACCTGTTGTGTCCGTTTCGACGTACTGTGTGACGCTCGTGAAGGGGGCGATACACTGCGATGAACCGCTACATCTCATGTAAACACGCGACTTTTGTGATGGGGTGCCGTTGAATGTGACTGTCCCTGAGAGCGTGTACAACTTCGGAATCGTGATGTTGTAGGTTTTATTTCCTGTGATGGAGAGTGCGCTGGTTATCGTGAGCTGTGTTGAGGCTGAGGTCGCATTGGGGCTCAAAAACTTTGTGCTCCCTGTGACCCTGACAGAGGCGCTCCCCACTGAAGCGCTGATGCTGTACTTGCCTGTTGTGTCGACGCTGTCTGAGTAGGAGTACCCATCAACTGTGACGCGGACAGTTGTGTTCTTTGGGATGCTGCCGTCATTGTGCTTGACTGTCCCTGAGATCTGTGCGCTGCGGCTGAGTGCGATGTCGTACACCCCATTCGCTGTGAAATTCAGGCCATTATAAGCTTTTTTGGCGTACCCACTTGATGTGGGGGGGGACACACTGCCCGAATACATCCCGGCCATGATGATCATACTGTACTGACCTTGTGTGTTGGTCGTCGTGCTGTTGCTAAAGCGTCGTACTTTGTCCGCAGATGACAGTCTTTGTCGGTTGATAGAGAGCGAAGTGTTGGGTTGTGGTGTGCCGTCACCTGTCACTTTCCCTGTGAGGGTGTAAGTCGCTGGTAACTTGATGTCGATGGTGGTGGGGCCTGTCGCTGTGTAATTATCTCGCTCTCTGTATGTGATGCGGACATTGGGGGCGTTGGGGAGCCCATAGATATCCAGCTCAAAGTCATCTCTTCTGCTGCTGCTCGTTGGAATTTGCAATGTATACGCGCCTTTGGCGTCTGTTTTTGCTTCCTCTCTTGCGTAGTTGATCGTGGCGTTGGGGACGGGGTTCCCGCTGGCGTCTGTGACTGTCCCTGTGATGTTGAAGACCTTCTCCAACAGGAAATCTTTTTGTTGATCGCTTCGGACTGTGATGGTGTCGCTTGTATTTCCGTAGTTGCTGCTCGTTGGGGGGTGGGCGGAGAGCGTATACCTGCTGTACGAAAGAATGGAGCGTTCGCTCTCGAACAGATAGAAGCTGTATTGTCCACTTGCGTCTGTCGTTGTGGTGTTGCTACAGGCGCGTACGATCTTTTTGGGGTTTGTCATCACAGCATTCAGTGTCACCCCTTGGATGGGTTGCTGGGATATTTTGTCTTTGACCGACCCTGAGATCTTATACAGACGTGGCAAAGTCAAGGTCAATCGTTGGTCTCTCGTGATGGAGAGATTTTCGTGGACACGCAGTGTCGCTTTGAGCTTGGGAGAACCTTTGATCTCTCCATCAATTTTGACGATGACATCGTGTTGGTTTTTCGGGACATAGACGGAGTAGGTTCCATCTGAGATGGTTTTGACGGAGACGTTCGAGAATTGGATCGTCACGCCAGCGACGGGGACTTGTGCAGCGGTCTTCACGCTCCCTGTGATCAAGACGCTGTTGGCTGGTGGAGCGTCGGGAGAGTCGTCTTTTGTATTGGATTGTTCTGCCTGTGTCTCATCTGGCGTGGGGGTCTTGTCTGGAGTCTGGGCTTGATCGGGCTGTGTGGTCTGATCGGGTTGCTGTGGTTCGTCACTTGGCGTCTCTGGTGTCGAAGCATCAGGCTGGATAGTGGGTTCTTGTTGGATAGTGGGTTCTTGTTGGATGGTGGGTTCTTGCTGGATGGTGGGCTCTTGCTGGATGGTGGGTTCTGTGATGTCGGCGAAGCGTCGAGAGCAATCACAGGTCCCCCAATGGATCGTGGGGGCGACTTCGCAGACCTGCACACCTTCGGATTGTCCGGGACAGTAACAGGCGCCAAGGTTTCCAGGTCTACAGATCTCACTCTCCTTGGTGGGACTGCACGCGGCGAGAAGTGTCATGATGAAGAGGAGCAGATATTTTCGCATGATTTGGGTTCTCTTTTGTTGAAGTCCACGACTGTCTTTGTTTGACCACTTTTTCAGGATATGTGTCTCATGTGTTCTTGTCAAACGGTTGTATTGTTGCGGTTTTGGGGAGCAGAGCGTTGTGAGTGTCTTGTTGGCGGATGAACTGCATCGTGGCGATTTGTGTCAGAAAAATGCACCTGATGCCTTGATCGTTTACGCTGGTTGTGGGAACCTTCTGTGAAGGTGAGCCTATCATTAAATATGTGCGTTGCTTGAAAAGGAGGAGCAAGATGGCAGATGTCATGCGTCAGCATTTGGCTGGTGAGATCTCGCTGGAAGACGCGGTCAAGGGTCCTGAACGTGCGATTACACAGAGCCTTGGTCGTGAGCATGGGTTTGAACCTCTTCGTATAGAGGGGACACTTCCTCCTGCGCTTCGAGGGACATTGTATCGTAATGGGCCTGGGACTGTGGGTTTATTTGGTCGCCATTACACACACGTCTTCGAAGGTGATGGTGCGGTCTCGGCTGTTCGCTTTGATGGTGAAGGCGCACAGGGTGCGATCCGGCTTGTGCGCAGTGAGGGGCTTGTCGAAGAGTTCCAGCAGAAGAAGATGCTGTACAGTTTTAGTGTCCCTTGGCCGATGCGTTTTTGGCGTTCGATGGTGCAAAAAAAGTCGAAGAACACAGCCAATACGAGCGTGATGTGTTGGCAAGGTCGGCTCTTTGCGTTGATGGAGGCTGCGTTGCCAACGGAGCTGTCACCTGAGACGCTTGAGACGTTGGGAGAACGGGATTTTGATGGTGTGATTCAGCACTCCTTTTCGGCTCATCCCCACACAGTCCCAGGGCGCAAAGCGATTTACAACTTTGGGATGAATTACGGAAAAGATTCGAGCATTGAGCTGTTTGAGTTCCCGTTTCAGGGGACACCTCGTCATTTGGGGAGTGTACCGCTGGCATTTCCTGTGATGCTTCATGACTTTATCGCGACAGAGAAGCACCTCGTGTTTTTCGTCGCGCCGGCGCGGGTCAAGGTGCTTCGGGCGTTGCTTTCTGTTGGGCCATTCGAGAAGATGTTTACCTGGGACCCTGCACAGGGGACGGAGATCATCGTTGTGCCTATTGATGACCCTGCGCACCCGATTCGGTTCCACGTCGATCCATTTTATCAGTGGCACTTTGCCAACGGCTTCGAGCTAGAAGGTGACAGGCTCGCCATCGATCTTGTGCGGTATACTGATTTTCGGAGCTTTACGGGGATCAACGAGGCCAATTATCTCGGCAAAAAGAAGACCATTGAAGATTGGGGACAGTTGGGTCGGATCATCGTAGAGCCTGCTCAAAAGAAGCTGCACTGGGAACCTTTCTGGGATCAGATCTGTGAATTTCCTCGTATCCATCCTGATTATGAAGGCAAGGATTACCGCTATGTTTGGTTGGAGAGTGCGCCTGGGGGAGGGGTTCACGACCAGATTATCAAGCTGGATGTCGAGACCAAGCAACAAGAGGTGTTCTATTTCGATGAGGGGGAGGTGGTGTCTGAGCCGATCTTTGTCCCTCGTGAGGACGCAAAGAGCGAAGATGACGGTTATGTCCTCTCTTTGATTTATCACCGCGCTTCCCATACGAGTTACGTGGCTGTGTTCGATGGGTTGGATCTTCTCTCAGGTCCACTCTGTAAGGCGTGGTTTGATCATCATATCCCTGGGACATTTCACGGTAACTGGATGCCTGCTGTGTCATCATAGTTGGCTTGCCGACCGGCACGAGAGCAAAGGGCGAGTAGGGGAATATGTCGAATGTAAGGGAGGCTGGGGGGGCTTGTTTTCAGGAGAAGCACTCCGTGTACCAATCGTGTTTGACACCATTTTGGCCATTATAATTGATGATCGCGGCGTGACGTGGGGCGAAGTAATCATCTTCGTCGAGGGGGGTGTTGACGAAGATCCCGCCGAGTAGGGCGATGGGGCCTTCGAAGCCGAGGGCGTCGAGGATGGTGTAGGTTTGTTCTTGGATGGCGTGATACATCTCTTCTGTGACAGCTTTTCCGGGGTTGGCTGCGTTGAGGAACTTGTCAGCGCGTTGGATGAGTGCTGATTCGACGAGATATTGTTCGGGGTCGATGGAGGTCAGCTTGGGGGTGTAGTCGCGATTGGCCTGGACTTTACTGAGGAAGCCAAGGAGGGAACCGCATGCTGCGCCGGGTTGATGGCGTCCTCTGCGTTGGACAAGGCACAGCTCACCTTCGGGACTGATGCCAATGTGTGGACCAAAGAAGACGAATAAGTTGCCGCCTTCTGGGACGTGGTGGCTGTAAGCTGTGAAGCCTGTTAAGCCGCCGGAGGGGTAGCCACCTAATCCAGAGAGGTTAAAGTTTTCGCCCCAGTATTTGGAGAAGGCATCAACGGAAGTGGCGTTGACTTCGTCTCGACATGAGATATTGGTGAGGAGTGTATTTTTGGGTGTGAACCCTTTTCCGGCGAGGGCTTTTCCTGTTGTGTTGATCAGGGAGGTCCAGTCAATCGCGTTTGGGTACTCTGTTTGAAGGGCTGTCTTCCAACTCATCGGCGTCTCCTTTGTTACAGTTTGAGAGATGTCGCAAGTATAGTAGGGGCTTTGTGCCGCTACGTCCAGTGATAGACAAGCCATCGCGTCTCGGCGTCCCTTGGAAGAGGGTGTGTTGAGACACAAAACCGATATCCTGCCATGTGACATCCATCATAACCTCCCGAAATCCTCTTTTTTATCCTCGAAAATGGAAAATAATCTCCGAAATCCTCTTTTTCATCTTCGAAAACCAAAAATGTAGGCTCGAAAATCAAAAAAGCATGCTCAAAAACCAAAAATGAGCCCCGAAAATGGAAAATATAGGCTCGAAAATCAAAAAGGCATGCTCGAAAATCAGTAATGGGCTGTGATGACTCACTTTTTTGCATGTGTTTTTGATTTTTGAGCAGGTTCTTTTGGATTTCGAAATAGGGTTGTATGAAAAACGTGTATGTTTTTCATGTTTTCGAGGTCTATTTTTGATTTTCGGGGATAGTGATCGTGTTTTCGGGGATGGTAAACACGTTTTCGGGGCTTGCGTTCGTGTTTTTGGTGATGGGTGACTTTGGAATGTTGGGCTTCGAAGCTGTTTTTTTGGGGTTAGGAACCATTTGTTTTGATAAAAAAGTAACCTTGATTCGAATCAGATCCGCAAGTATCCTACGTTTTGAGTGGCTTGGAGTATTGGTTATGACTTTCCTCTGATGAGGGGGATGACTCAACAAAAGAGGAGGTTTTTGTGAAGGGTATTCGTATTTTTGGATGCTTGGTATTTTTTGGCTTTGCTTTGAGTTGTACTTGCGAAGCAAACTTGTGTTCGGAAAATCGCTGTTTGGATGGGCAAGTCTGTAAAGATGGAGTGTGTCTTCCTTTGTGTTCTTTGGGGGAGAGTGTTTGTTATGGGAGGTGTGTTGATACAAAAGTCAATCCTGATCACTGTGGTTCATGTGGGGTGAGTTGTGAGACAACAGTGCTTATTTCTGGGGCTATGCGAGTTGGTGATTCTGCGAATGATATGATAAATGGTCTTGTCTCCGATAGTCTTGGGAACGTGTATGTGACGGGTCAATTTGGTGGTTCTGTTTCGTTTGGTCGTATCAAGTTGACCGCCAGTAATACGAGTGTTTTTGTTGCAAAAATAACCCCCAAAGGTAAGTGGGAGTGGGCTGTTTCTGTGCAAGGTTCTTCCGTGAGTGTGGGGCGTGGGATTGTTATAGACAAGGCTCGGAATCTCTTTGTGGTTGGGTCATTTCAAAACAGAGTGGTTTTTGGTCAGACTGTCTTGAGTAGCCTGGGTTACAATGATGTGTTTGTCGCGAAAATAACCCCCAAAGGCGAGTGGGGATGGGTTGTGGCTGCTGGAGGGGAGGTTTCGACTGATGAGGGGCAAAGCATCGCTATAGATGCAATGGGAGATCTGTACATCACAGGTTCTTTCCAAGGATCGGCTTCTTTTGGCCAGACACAATTAACGAGTTTTGGTGAAAAGGATATCTTTGTTTCCAAAATCGACTCAAATGGTCAATGGCTCTGGGCACGAGCAGCGGGCGGTCCTGATGATGATGAAGGTCATAGTATCGCGGTGGATGCGCTTGGTGATGTGTATGTTACTGGATTCTTTTTGGGAGAGGCTCGTTTTGGGGAGCTTGTGTTATGGGATGCTTCCCAAAAAGCTGGTGTTTTTGTTGTGAAAGTAAGCACAAAAGGTGAGTGGAAGTGGAGTCGTAAGTCTGGTGGGACAGCATACGCGTATGGGCAAAGTATTGTGGTTGATCCTACAGGATTTGCATACCTGACAGGGGTTTTTCGTGGTGGACATGTGACTTTTGGCACTACGCAGTTGGCTGGTTTGGGGGAAGATGACATCTTTGTTGCGAAAATAAGCTTGGATGGTAGGTGGGAGTGGGCCCTTCAGGCTGGAGGT
The DNA here is from genome assembly GCA_002731275.1 of Deltaproteobacteria bacterium. Classification (GTDB taxonomy): domain Bacteria; phylum Myxococcota_C; class UBA6777; order UBA6777; family UBA6777; genus UBA6777. Next base: position 40,268 of record PCBK01000038.1, read on the forward strand.
TCTATGGTGGATAAAGGTCATCAAGTTGCACTCGATGGCACAGGTTCTATTTATCTTACAGGCGCTTTTTCTGGAGCGGCCTCTTTTGGTGAGAAGCGATTCGTTAGTGATGGGGGTTTCGATGTGTTTATCTCTAAAATCAATCCTGTAGGGCATTGGTTATGGGTGGAGCACTTGAGAGGAGTATCTCATGATGAGGGGGGAGCTCTTTCTGTTGGTGTTGGAGGGAATGTTCACGTTGCAGGGTATTTTCGAGAGCGACTACACGCAGGCGATATCCGGTTTGATAACGTTGGTAGCCAAGACGGCTTTGTTGTAACTTTACAGCAAAACACACAACCCTGCCTTGCTGGTACGTGTCAATGGAGATAGAGAGAGCCAAATTTTTGGTGATGTCCTTTTACATTTTTTGGGGCTGGTTCCTTCTTACAGTGTGGGGTGTTTGACATCCGCATCGTTGGAAATGCCCGCAGCATCAAAAATAAAAGGACATTGTTGTAAACAAGGATGGAGAGCTCTACGTCGTCGGGACGTTTTCAAAGACACTTACGATGGGACGTCTAGAGTTAAAAGGGCGTGTTGGTTTTGATGGTTTTATCGCAACCGTTGCAGAAGGTGCTCCCGTTTGCTCCGAAGGAGTGTGTTTGTAATGAGCTGATGTAAAGGGGAGGATTGGGGACGCGGGTCTTAATTACAGGAGAGCAGACAGGCTTTGTTGGGGCAGCATTGTGTGGCGGTGCCTTCTTGTGTGGGAGGGCAGTCTGCGTCTGTGTTACAACCACAGCTCTTCACAACGAGGAGCGGTCTTTTATCGCATTTGAAGCCATTACAACAATCTGAGTCTTGTTTGCACTGAAAGAGCAAAAAGTTACCTTGGTATTGGCAAGTCTGTGTGTTGGTCTGTGCACATTGTCCATTTTGGCAGACTTGTCCTGCTGAACACGGTGATGGTGTGCTCCACACGAAACATCCTGTTGTCGGATCTTTTTGACAGCTTTGGACACCATTGTTCTGGCACTGAAAGCTCCCTAAAGTACATTGGTTACCACCTGCAGGGCAGGTCGCGGTGCTGTTTTGGCAGGAGCCATTTTTACAGACCTGAGAGCCACTACAAGTGGTGATCTTCTTGCCTTGTTTGCCACAGCTATCAAAGAAGTACACGTCGTTTCCAACACAACGCTGCTCTGTCTCTGGCGTGCAGGTCGTGCCGCCACCTGTACAGGCACCAGCTTCGCATTTTTTGGGGGGGTTACAGTCTTCGACTTTGGTGCTCTGTTTTCCACAATCATCAAACCAGTAAACGGTGCTGCCGACACACTTCTTTTCGACTTGTGGGTTGTTGGGTTGGCACCCGGCCTGGACACACTTGCCCCCCTGACAGGTGAAGCCATTGATACACGTCTCGATCATCTGCGCTTTGTTGCCGCAATCATCAAACCAGTAAACAGAATCACCGTCACATTTCTTTTCGACCTCTGTGTTGGTGGGGGTGCAACCGTTGGGGGATTTACAGGCGCCGTTCTCACACGTCATCGGCGCGTTACATGCCTCGACCTGCTGTCCTTGTTGACCACAATCGTCGAACCAATGAACCGCGCTGCCGACACACTTTTTGGTCGCCTGTGGGTTTTGTGCGGTGCAACCACCTGCTTTACATTGAAGGGTCGTTGGATCACAGGTCTCACCTGCCGCACATTGTTTGCTGACGGACCACTCTGGGCAGCTTGTTGAGGGGTTGACCTGACAGGTCATGACGTTGGTCCCCTGACACTGCTGACTTCCTGCTGTACAGGAGGTTGTACATTGACCTGTCTTGTCAACGACACATGTCGGAAGTCCTGATTGTCCATTACATACAGTCCCCTGCGCACAAGGATCTTGTACCCAATCCCAGCAACCGTCTGTGCTGCTGATTTTACACGTCAAAATACTCAGGCCGTCGACCGCGCACTTTTTGTCTCCACCCTTACAATTGCCACAATTGCCTGTCTTCGGCTTGCCACAAGCCACACTCAACAACATAAGCGCAGCCACGAATCCCAAACCACGTGCCCAAAATGTCCACTGTCTCATGATGATACTACCTTTTTGTTACAATCTATACTTTCCCTGTCGCAGAACAAATTCCACGAGAATCAACTTCTTCACAAAGCAGGGCCGCAAAGGCTCCCATCTCTTTATCGGTTTGTGTGTGTGACATGTTGTGACATCTTCTGTGTGTAGACTTTAACTCCAAGAAGTCACTCACTTATTTACATGACTACCAATATGGGTTGTCTGCTGTTGGATCACAAACCATGAACGAGTATACCATCAAAGCAAGTCACGTCAAAAACGCAAAAGCTCGTAAAAATAAGATATTGTTGAGATTGCGCTTGCTCCAGCGACAAGCCTCCCCCTCCAACACACCGACAACACCCTCTTCGCCCCATACCCAACCCCAACCCCCCACCAAAAACGAAACCCTCTGCCTCCACAAACAACGCCAAAACTGAACATCATCACAAGCTCCCCAAACTCAACCGACCCCTTCGTACACAAAAATATGCAGTTGCAACGCGCATACAATTCCATTACTTTGTGATCCAGTCTCCGATCGCAAAGAACAAAGAGCACGCTGCGAGGAGCGTTTCTTCGCGTGCTGCTCGCAAACACGACGAGAAATACATTGAAAGAACAAACAAAACTCACGCACCTTGTGACCTGCGCTGGTTGAGCAGCGAAACTGGGTCCGGGTGACCTGGAAGGTTTGTTGAGTGAATTAACACAAGTTGATGATCCCCGTCTGCTCGTCGGTATTGGCACACGAGATGATGCCGGTGCGTATCTCGTCAGTGATGACCTTGCGATCGTGCAGACAGTTGATTTCTTTACTCCTATTGTCGATGACCCGTTTGACTATGGGTACATCGCGGCGGCCAACTCTCTGAGTGACGCATATGCGATGGGCGCGACACCGATCACCGCTCTTAACATCGTCGGGTTTCCCACTACACAGCTCGATATCTCCATCCTCGGTGAGATCTTGAAAGGTGGTTCACAAGCCGCAAAGGACGCCAAAGTCGCGATCCTTGGTGGACACTCTGTCAAAGATCCAGAGCTGAAGTACGGGATGGCTGTGACCGCGACGGCCAGACCTTCTGAGATCGTGAAGAACAGCTCGCTACGTGTCGGAGATCAGTTGATCCTGACCAAGCCCATCGGCACAGGTATTCTCACCACTGCGCTCAAGCAAGAACGTCTCGATGACAGGCTGCTCCAGATCATCACCAATGTGATGAAGCAGCTCAATCACCACGCGTCTGTGATTATGAGGCGACACAAAGTCTCCGCGTGTACAGACGTCACAGGCTTTGGTCTGCTCGGTCACCTCTACGAGATGACCATGGAAGGTGGTGCCTCTGTCTGTCTCGATGCGGCCTCTGTCCCGCTCTTCGAAGATGTCCTCGCGCTGAGTGAAGCGGGTCGGGTGCCTGGTGGGCTCAAAACCAACAGGAAGTATCTGTCACCTTCATTACATATCATTGAAGGTGTCTCCGACGCGCTTGTGAACGCGCTGTGTGATCCACAGACCTCTGGTGGGCTGCTCTTTGCGATCCCCGAAGAAGAGGTGACGTCGTGTCTTCAAGAGCTTCACGACGCAGGCATTGTCGACGCAGCGCATGTCGGTGAGGTCGTCGCTCTGGGGTCACATCCTATCACCATCCGTTGAGAAGCCGCCGTAAGGAAATAAGTCCACGAAAGGCATAGTGTTTTATGAAGCTGGAAACAAAGGCGCGAAAGATCCACAAGATGCTCGAAGAGCTGTATCCTGAGACGCCTATCCCACTCGACCACAAAGATCCATACACCCTCCTGATCGCTGTCCTGCTCTCCGCACAGTGCAAAGATGAACGCGTCAACAAGATCACACCTCACCTGTTCAAAAGAGCTGACAAACCAGCAGATATGATCGAGTGTTCTGTCGATGAGATCGAAGATATTATTCGGCCTTGTGGACTCGCACCGCGTAAATCTGCCGCGATCTGGGAACTCTCACAGATCCTGCTCAAAAAACATGGTGGTGAGGTCCCCGACACATTCGAAGATCTGGAGGCGTTGCCCGGTGTGGGACACAAGACCGCGTCTGTCGTGATGGCGCAGGCGTTCGAACATCCAGCCTTTCCTGTCGATACACACATCCACAGACTCGCACGACGCTGGGGCCTGAGTGAAGGCAAAAATGTCGTCCAGGTCGAGAACGATCTCAAAGCGCTCTTCCCCAAAGATAAGTGGAACAAAGTGCACCTTCAGATCATCTTCTTCGGTCGCGAATACTGTCCTGCACGTGGCCACAATCCCGAAGAATGTCCGATCTGTTCATGGGCCGGGGTCAAGTCCGTCCTCGATGCTGAGAAGAAAAAGAAAAAGAAACCCACCAAAAAGGACACAATTCCCACAAAGAAAACTGCCACGAAGAAAGCCGCCGCGAAAACAACGACGAAGAAGACCACCAAGAAAACAACTGCCGCAAAGAAGGCAACGACCACCACAAAAGAGACCGCTCCCAAGAAGTCTCCCACCAAAACGACAACCACGACAAAAAAGACCTCCACGAAGAAGTCTTCAAAAACAACGACAAAGGCTGCACCTTCTAAGCGCACACCTGCGAAGTCGACGACCAAGGCTGTGCCAAAGCAAGCCGCCTCCAAAAAGGTGGAAGAGCCGACGTTGTGGTCCATCGCAGTGGGGGTCGTGATGTATCGTCGGAAGGTGTTGATGATCAAGCGCGCACGTGAGCCGTACAAGGGGCTTTGGGCGTTACCTGGTGGGAAGATCGAGGCGAATGAGTTCATGGTTGACGCGGCGATCCGCGAGATCAAAGAGGAGACAGGCCTTGATGTGTCCTTCGAGGACTATTTGGGCTTGGTCTCTGAGCACCTTATCGAGAAGAAGGCGATCCACGATCACTTCTTGCTGCATATTTGTCGACTGAAGCCAAAGAAAGGCTCGAAGATCAGCGCCCAAGAAGAGGGTGAGGTGGCGTGGTTCACGATGAAGCAGCTCGAAGCACAGAAAGACGAAATGGTACCAAGTGATTACGAGATCATTGAGCGGATGGTCAACGAGGAGGAGGGCAACGCCTTCGCGTGTGTGATCGAGAAGAAGGGGAGACGTCACACATTGCGTTCATTTGAGTCCATGTCGTGTCAGAGTCGTTAGGGCCATGCGCAGCGGAAGCCAATGTCATCCGCTTGTGTGTCTGGTGAGAGGGCGTGTTGATGGGTGGTGTAGAGTTCTTTGTAGGGGGAACGGAAGCTCCCACCACGAAGTGTACGTTTGAAACAGTGCTTTTCTTTTTGCTCGGTACATCCGAGAGTCCATTCTTTGACATTGCCTGTCATGTGATAGACGCCGAAGAAGCTCTTGTCGCGTTTGAAGGTCGCACGAGGTGAGGGTGCGCCTGGGTTGTTTGGGCACTCGTGTGAGTGTGCGACGTTGGCGGCTTTGCAGGAGAGTCGTTTGCCGAGGGGGATGAGTCGTTTATCCCAACCTCTCGCAGCTTTTTCCCACTCGTAGGGGGTGGGGAGTCGTTTTTGTCTGAATTTACAATATCGCACGGCGTCGTGCCACGAGACAAACGCGATGGGAGCGTCGAGATCGCCACTGTTGGTGTGTTTGGGGTGCTTTGTGCACTGTTTGGCTTCGACACACTGTGCGTATTCACGTCGTGTGACCTCGTAGGTGTCGATCCAGAAGGTGGGCAGTCGTTTCCAGCTGATAGGGTGTGGGCCGCCTTTGCCGCCAAAGTAGAACCAGCCTTTGGGGATCTTGACCATCTGGTCGAGCTGCATGGGTGGATCTGGGCGTCTTTGTTCGAGATACTGTGCCTGGACGAGTGGTGCGTCTGGTGCGGCGCTGAGGGCTGGCAACATCCAGGGACTTGGTGTGAGGGGTTGTTTCTTCCAGGGGTTGATATGTTGCCACTGTGTCGTGAGGAAGTTGCGTGAGGAGGGGAGAGCAGCGGCGATGATCAGCGTCAGCGCTGCGAAGATAAAGAAGACCGGCAGCGATCGTCGTTTAGGGATGGAGACCTCTGTTGGGTGTGAGAGGGCGAGCAGTGATTGTCGTGCTGTTTGTGCGTTGGCTGGACGCTTTGCGGCGTCTTTGTAGAGTAGTTTTTGGTGCCACGCGTTGAGACCTTCTGGGAGGTAGGTGAGGACATCGGAGGGGAGGCGAGGTGGTTCCTCTTCGAGGACTTGCCGGACCATATGAAGGACGTTGTTGGTGGTGATCAGTCGGGCACCGGACCAGACCTCATAGAGCATCGCGCCGAGCGCGTAAAGATCGGTCTTTGGTGTGATCGGAAGCTCTGGTCGGAGCTGTTCGGGGGCCATGTAGGGGACGGTCCCAGTCTCTTCGTAGCGGTTGCCGATCGTTGTGGAGAGGCCACTGTCTCGGATCTGTGCGAGGCCAAAGTCCATGACCTTGACTTTGTATGTGGGCAGTGGTTGGAGGATGGGTTCATCGTCGAACCAGGCTTCGCGTTGTTGTGGCGCGTTATTTTCGGGGGTGGAGCCGACGAGGAAGATGTTGTCGGGCTTGAGATCTCTGTGAATGACGCCGCGTTCGTGTGCGTGATGAAGGGCGGAGAGGATGTCTTCGGCGAGGGAGAGGCCTTCATGTGGTGGGAGGGGACCGCGTTTGAGGCGGTCGCCGAGGGTTTCGCCTTCGAGCAGCTCCATAATGATAGCGAAGCGGTTGTGTTCTTCGATCATCTCGTGAAATTTCACGATGTGTGGGTGTTCGAGCGCGGCGAGGGCTTTGCCTTCTCGTTGGAGGCGGCGGCGTGCGCGTGGGTCGCCTTCTCGAAGGGCGGGGAGCATTTTGAGCGCGAAGTAGGTCTGTGTTTTGACGTGGAGGGCCTTGTAGACTTCTCCCATACCGCCTTCACCGAGTCGCTCTTTGAGGACGTAGCCGGCCATTTGTTTGGGCGTGGTGGAGGGAGGTTCTGTGGGGACGTGGCTCTCTGGGGGAGGTGTTTTGGGAGGGACAGTACTGAGTCCTCCCATCAGACGACCACAGTAAGTACAAAAACGACTTTCTGATGGATTCTCACGCCCACAAGCTTCACACTTCATACAGCTTTGCCTTTTGCTCTCGAAATATCGGGTCTTCGAATGTTTCTTTTGCTGGAGATCATGTGCAGTGATGGGTGTTTGTGTTCCAGCGTTGGCTTTTGTTCTTTTCCTTTGGGTAAAGATAACATGCTTGTGGGGGGATGCCAATGTCTATGAAGAAAGAGTGAGGGGGAGTCATTTTGGGACTGTAGAGACCTTACTGCGGGATAGTTTCCCAGGAATACATTGTTTTTTGGGGTTGGAATAAATTTGGAGAAAAATCGAAAAAATTCCCTTGACATCTTGTAGTCAAGCATTATCACTTACGCTGCATTTGTTGAGCACAACTTGTTCCCGAATGGGACAGTGAAGCTTGTGTTCTTCCGGCAGGGAAGGGCACACATAAACAAACGATTGTCTGTGTCAGGCGTATGATTGTGATGCCACAACAGGTGAGAGCCGACGCAGGATTTATTTTTGATGAACGTTCAAAAACGAACGAGTTATCTCTTTTTCCAGATGAAAAAAACAAAAGGGAGAGATGGACGATGAAGGTGCAACCACTCCACGATCGAATCTTGGTCCGTCGTGTTGAAAGCGAAGAAAAAACAGCAGGTGGTCTTTACATTCCTGAGACAGCCAAAGAGAAGCCCCTCTCCGGGCTGGTTGTTGCGTGCGGAAAAGGTAAGATCCTTGAAGATGGATCACGCCGCACACTCGACGTCAAAGAAGGCGACAAGATCCTCTTTGGCAAGTATGCAGGTACAGAGATCAATCTCGATGGAGAAGAACACCTCATTCTCCGCGAAGACGACATTCTCGCAGTTGTAAACGACTAATTTTTCTGACAAAGAAAAGAAATCATACATAAAGGAGTCAATCCAATGGCGAAACAAATCAGCTTTCGCGAGGATGCACGTAAATACATCTTGCAAGGTGTCAACGTTCTCGCAGACGCAGTACGCGTAACTCTCGGACCCAAAGGCCGCAACGTCGTGATCGAAAAGTCCTTCGGCGCGCCCGTTGTGACAAAAGACGGTGTGTCCGTTGCAAAAGAGATCGAGTTGGAAGATCGCTTCCAAAACATGGGCGCTCAAATGGTCAAAGAAGTCGCTTCCAAGACTTCTGATGTTGCTGGTGACGGAACCACAACAGCGACGATCCTCGCACAAGCTATCTACCGCGAAGGTATCAAGTTTGTCACAGCTGGTCACAACTCCATGGAGCTCAAGCGTGGCATCGAGAAAGCCGTCGCATTGATCATCGACGAGTTGCACACCATCTCCAAGCCCATCAAAGACCGCAAAGAGATCGCTCAGGTCGGAACGATCTCCGCAAACAGCGACTCCAACATTGGTGACATCATCGCAGACGCGATGGACAAAGTCGGTAAAGAAGGCGTCATCACTGTTGAAGAAGGTAAAAGCATGGACACATACCTCGAAGTTGTCGAAGGTATGCAATTTGACCGTGGTTACCTCTCCCCCTACTTCGTGACTGACTCCGAGCGTATGGAAGCAGTTCTCGAAAACCCCTACATCCTTTTGTACGAGAAAAAGATCTCCAACATGAAAGATCTTCTTCCCGTCCTTGAGCAGGTTGCTCGCTCCGGTCGTCCCCTGATGATCATCGCAGAGGACATCGAAGGCGAAGCGCTCGCGACTCTCGTCGTCAACAAACTCCGCGGTACACTCAACGTCTGCGCAGTCAAAGCTCCCGGCTTCGGCGATCGTCGTAAAGCAATGCTCGAAGATCTCGCGATCCTCACTGGCGGCCAACTGATCAGCGAAGACCTCGGATGGAAACTTGAAAAAGTGACCCTCAACGAGCTCGGAACTGCAAAAACCATGACCGTCAACAAAGACACCACAACACTCGTTGATGGCGCTGGATCCCAAGACGCACTCAAAGGTCGCGTCGAGCAAATCCGCAAGCAAATCGAAACCACTACAAGCGACTACGATCGTGAGAAGTTGCAAGAACGTCTCGCGAAACTCGTCGGTGGTGTTGCTGTCATCAAAGTCGGTGCTGTCACTGAAGTTGAGATGAAAGAGAAAAAAGCCCGCGTTGAAGATGCACTCCACGCAACTCGCGCTGCTGTTGAAGAAGGCATCGTCCCCGGTGGTGGTGTTGCATACATCCGCTCCCTCGTTGCGCTCGCAAAATTCGAAGGCAACACCGAGCAAACATTTGGTGTGCAAATCGTTCGCCGTGCGCTCGAAGCACCCATCCGCTCGATCAGCGAAAACGCTGGTCACGATGGTTCCGTTGTCGTCAACAAAGTCAAAGAAGGCGAAGGAAGCTTCGGTTTCAACGCTGCGACTGACACATACGAAGACCTCGTCGCGGCTGGTGTTGTAGACCCCACAAAGGTCACCCGCACCGCGCTGCAAAACGCTGCGTCCATCGCATCCTTGCTCCTCACCACTGAGGCAATGATCGCGGACAAACCCGAAGAAAACGCTGCTGCTGGCGCACCTGCTGGCATGGGCGGAATGGGTGGAATGGGCGGAATGGGCGGAATGGGCGGATTCTAATCCTCCTTCTCCTCTCGCTCCTATGCAAAAGGACCCTCTTCAGGGTCCTTTTTTTTTGCCTTTTTCTCCCCCATATAGCCTTTTCTCTGCACATTCCTTCAAAACGTGCTATCCTGCCTTCCACTCTATCGTCTACAGATCATGAGCAAACCAAACGTTTTGACAAAAACAACACGAAAGGTTTCTACGATGAATCGACTGTTCTTTTTTGTATGTATATGTCTGAGTCTGACGTGTCTGACGGCCTGTCCCAAAAAACAGGTCAAGCCCGCTCGTGTGGCGCTCTCATATGGAAAAAAATACATCGCATGGCGCACCATCACCAAGCGCAAGTTCCCCTCGCAAAACCACGGCAACTTTGTCCAACAAATCTACGCCAACGATATTGCTTTGCGCACCAGCAATGGTGACAAGCCCCTACCTTATAAAGAAGGCGCGACGTTTGTCATGATCATGCACAACGACGAAGGCACACGCCAAGAGAACGCCTACGTCATGCGCAAGATGGGCAGCTCCTACCACCCCGGCTACAAGAATTGGCGCTACACTGTCGTTCGTCTCTCTGACTGGACCATCGAGCGCGATGGCAAACTCGCCGATTGTATCCGCTGCCACTACAAGAGCAGACGACGTGACTATGTCCCCCTCATGAAAAAAGATAATCTGTAAGTGCCTTCCCCCCATTCACAACCTTCATCCACATGTGCTGATTTTTTTCATTCTCTTTCTCTGGGATTCGTGCATCATAGAGGGAGCATTGGTGATGTCTCTTTGGGCATTCATTACAAATTTTCACATTTTTTGAGCGGTGTGTGAGACCAAATAGCGCACGTAGGAGTCTTGCATGTCAGAAGGCGGAAGGAGCGTGGAAGAGAAAGATCTGTTGGAGCTGGCCAAGGCCGGAGACCAAGAAGCATTTGTCAAGCTGTATCGCCGTTACTACCCCGTGGTGTACCGTTTCTGTATGACCTTTGGGGGGATCGACGCGGATACAGCCAAAGACGTCTTGCAAGAGTCCTTTATTCGGGCTTTTCGACACATCGATAAGCTGCGAGAAGGGCAAAAGTTTCTGGCGTGGTTGCTGACCATCACAAGAAATCGTTGTCTGAGTTACCTCAGTAAAGAAGATGGCTTTGATCGCAAACATCTTGCCTGGAGCCGTGAAGCTGACCTGCTGCTCGCTGGTACGACAGCCGAAACGTTTGAAACTGAAAGGCAAATCAAGATCGTCCAAGAGGTGATTGAGGAGATGCCCGACGGTGGCATGAAAGATTGCGCGAGAGCCTTTTACACACAAGGACTCAGCACTTCCGAGATCGCCGAGACACTTGGTATCCCCAAGAGCACTGTGACGACCCGTTTGGATCGCTTTCGCACTCGTATCCGCAAGCGACTGCTTGCTCGTTTAATGATCTCATGAAGACCTCATCTCATGAGCGCATCAAAACAAAGATAGAAGAGAAGGAACCATGCATCAACAAGATCAATCTCCCCTCACAAGACAGGACCTCCCCCTGATCTATGAGGGTTCATGGAGCGAAGATACACACCCCGATATCATCGCCTATCTTATGGATGAAGCCTCCGACCTCGACCCACTCTTTGATGTCGGTGATCAAGGTGCGTCCATCGAGCTCTCTACCGATGAGGCTGACGCGATCCTCACACAGGTCCTTCGTGAGACCGCAAATGAACGCAAACAAATGGCTGCCCGTGCCGAGGCGATGAAGGCACCTTCTTTCTGGGGATGGCTGCAAGACATGCTCTCCTCCCCGCTGATGTGGGCGGCGGCTGCCTGTCTCTTTGTCCTCGCCTCACCCTCCCTCTCCATGTGGTCTGCCGACGTCGAACCCAAACAACAGCTCAAACACACAACGCCTCGTAAGGTGACAACACCTCGCAAGGTCGCGCCCCGCAAAGTTGTGCAGAGAAAGTTGCCTGTCCGCGTCGTCCCCAAAGAGATCCTGACGACGAAGGGCGACGCACGTGGGACACTTCATATTGAGCAGGTCCTGCGTTTGCACGCGACGACCAAAGGTCCTTCCTATAAAAGAGAGTCCTTCCAACACAAACGCACGTACTTTGTTGGAGATGGTTTTGACCTGCGGTTGCGTCTACAAAAGGAGGGCTACGTGACTCTCCTGCGGATCGACAAAAAGGGCCAGATCGAGCATCTCTTCCCCTTCTCGAAAAAGGCACACAAACACTGCAAAGCAGGGGAGACACGGTTGGCCATGAGAGGTCAGCCTGTGGTGTACTTTTTGGACAAACCTTTCGGTCAACAGACGCTCGTGCTGCTTTACAGCCAAAAACCTTACGCTGCATTTCCTGCACAGCTAGATGCGCTCAGTAAGGAACAACGTGAGCTGCTACACGCGGCTGACAAAATCGCGTTCTCCGTTGCGCCTCGTGAACCTTGAATTGCTCGTGCGTCGGCACTATCCTTTATAAAGAATGAAGAAGTGTCGTCTTGCGACGTCTGAATGAATAGAGCTTGTATTTTTTTCTGATTGATATGGTTGTGATAGATGTCCCACATGAAGAGCTTGCACAGGCTTCCTGAGTGGGGAGCACTGGTTCTACTTTTGCCATTTCTCTGGCAGTGCAGCTCTTCGATCCAACAGACCTCTACCAACCAAAACAAAGGGTTTCGTCCCTTCCCTGTTGGTTCCAGTCGCTCGGCACTTCAAGCCGCAAGTCTGTCCAAAAAATCTTCCCCTCAAGAGACCACAATCCCCCAAAAAGGACGTCGAATCGCGTTGCTCATCGGTATCAATGAGTACCGTGACAAGACCTGGCACCGCCTTCGTTTTGCGGCCAAAGACGCCAACGATCTCGCGCGTGTTTTGCGCGAGAAGAAGCTCGGGCACTTCAACACGATGATGCTCCACGTTGGACGTTCAAGTACGACCAAGGCCTCTATCCTCGCCGCGTTCAAGAAGCTCGCGTCGCTCAACGTCAACAAGCACGACACGGTCCTCGTGTACGTCTCTGGTCACGGGACACTTGCGCGAGACAAACAGTACAGGATGAGGCGGTATCTCGTGACACACGACGCGAACGCCAAGGACATCCACAACACGGCGCTCGCGATCAACCGACTTCGCAAGCTGTTTAATGGCCTCAAGAGCCAGCGAAAGGTCTTGCTCCTCGCGACATGCCACTCTGGTAATGGGAAGAGTGGTCTCAACGGCAAAGTGAAAGCCGAGCTGCGTACATTAAAAGGACCGTTTTTTGTCAAGCCGATGGAGCTCGTCTCTCGTGCGACGATCTTTTTGGGCGTGTGTGGCTTTGGGGAGACCGCGCAAGAGTCTTCAAAGCTGCGCAACGACATCTACACACACTACTTTATCAAGGCGCTGAAGAATCGCTACGACGCGAATGGTGATGGCGCCGTCACTGTCCTCGAAGCCCACGATTACGCCAAAGAGTTGACCTACCACCACACCCACGGACGTCAGCGTCCCTATGCAGAGTCCGATATTCTCGGGACGGACCCGATCGTCCTCGTCGGCAAAAAGAAGCGCCTCGGTAAGCCTGTTTTGTACGCTTATAACAATCGCTTCTTTGGTGTTGAGGTGCGTGTCAATGGGACCCCCAAAGGGACCTTCCCACGTGGGATCGATGTGGGGACTGGAAAACAAAAGATCACGCTCGTCACACCCACTCAAAAAGTGCTCTTTCAAGGAGATGTGTACTTCCGTTCGGGACAACGTATGGAGGTGAATCAACTCTTTGAGAGTCGTTTCTTTAGTTTTTCGATGGCAGCCAAGAGCGGGTATCAGATCTTTTTGGAGGGCTCTTCTGAGGATCGTATGACCGCAAATCTTCCGATCTTTGGTATCGATCTTCGTTGGAAGCGCTTCGCACACGTGAGCGTCCCGCTCGATCTTCGTTTGGAGTTCGCCTTCGCACGTAACAGTCATGCCCTCGCAGCGCAGGACAATCGTCCACAGACCGTGACGGAGCTGAATCTCGGCGTCGCGCTCCTGTACCACTTTGACTGGAAAATGATCTCGGCATTTACGGGGATCCGTTTGAGTGGGATTTACCTGGATCGTCAATCCGATCTGCATGTCGACATCAATGACTTCTTCTTCTCATTTCAGCCGGGCCTTCTGCTTGGTGGCGAGTGGCGTCTTCATCCTCGTTGGAGTCTGTTCGCCGAGTCCAGATTAAATTACACCTATATCACCACCGCAGACGGTCAACCGCGCCACCAAGGCTCGTTTGAGATCGTCGGCGGATTTCACTTTCACTTCTGAGGAACACCATGCGTTACTGGCGTCTTCAGTCTCTCTCTCGACGGCTCTTGCACATGTTGTGTGTGTGGTGTGGGCTGAGCTTTTTGTGGGCGTGTGGAGGGAACATCTCCAACAAAAAATTCCACTCCGGTACGGGCAGCATCACTGGGACGCTGCTCTTACCTGATGGTGCGCCTGCTGCACGAGCACAAGTCCAGATCGTGAATCTTCCAAAGCTGCGTGCGGTGACGGATGAGAAGGGACAATTTTCGATCAAAGATGTCCCTGCAGGGCGTCGGGAGTTGATGGCACTTCACCAACAACATGGAGCACGTCTTGAGGTGTGGGTGATCGGTGGCCGGGTGATTCAGCTCACCGAGACACAGGCTGTCCTCGCTGAGACTGGACAGATCTCTGGACACGTCGAAGCGCTTCATCGATTTGGTGCCAAAGGGATCAAGATCGCGATCAAGGGGACACCACACTACGTACTGTCCTCTCAGCACAACGGCGCCTTTACGCTCCCCCATGTCCCCAAAGGTTGCCATACGTTGTTCGTCACCACGCCGATGTTTATGGATGCCAAACGTGCAGAGATCTGCATCGAGGCTGGGCAGCGGCTGTCACTGCAAAAGGCGATCACGATGGAGCCTGCGCAGACGTGTACAAGTACATGTGGCGACGGCGCATTTTGTCGTGATGGTTACTGCGTCCCTGATGAAGGTGGAGAGATCAAGACCAGTGATGAGCTTCAGATCAAGGTGGGGGAGATCTTCATCAAAGATCACCAGACACAACAGATCGAGCTGCTCAAGAACACTGGACCTGGTCGTTTGCACATCAAAGATATCCGATTCCAGAAAGGTGACGCGATCTTTTCTGTAAGGTTGCCGACGTTGCCTTTGGTCCTGGAGAGTGGGAAGGCTCTGGGTCTTGAGATCGATATCGCCGCAGAGGAGTTGGGAAGTCACCAGATGGTGATCGAGGTCGACAGCAATGATCAGGCACACCCAGTTCTTCGCAAGATCTTGCGTGCTGAGATCAAGGGATACAGCTCTGACTGTCTCGTTCCACAACAAACTTCGATTGAGCTTGAGACATTGGCGCTGAGTGAGTCACGCCGCTTTCAGCTTGAGATTTTCAACCGCTGTGAGACAGATCAACACATCAGCGTCCCCGAAGATGCCAAAGGGTTTCCAACAGAGGCTGGCTTTACGCCCATCCAACTCCAAACGACGATTCCAGCAGGGAAGACTGTCAAGTTGGCTTTCGATCTGTTGCCACAAGCGTATGGGGAGTTGAGAGGGGATATCCAATTACAATCTGGCAAAGCGATGTTGTATGTGCCTGTCAGTGGGTTTGTCGCTCCGCCTGGAGACAAGACTCCTGTCCTCTCACTACGTCGTCGTGTGCTGGATTTTGGACTCGTTGCGCCTGGAGAACAGCGCACATTGTGGTTGCATCTTCAGTTTGCAACGCCGCCTTCTGCTGAGGAGCTTAAGGAGCTTAAAGCGTCGACCTTTCAGATCTATTCTACAGGTCTGAAGACGGAGACGAAGAGTCCATTTTCCGTATCAACTGATTTGCTCGCGCGCTCTGTTCTCGCTGGCAATCAAGCACACTACATGGCGGTCCGGTACACAGCGCCGATGTCAGGTTCATTGCAAAAAGCTTGGCTGAAGCTCTCTGGTGTACCGGGGTTGGGAGGGCGAGATTATATGCTCCCCATACAAGGAAACATTGCTTCGTTGGGGATGCCAATCGCGCCTGCTGATATCCACGTTGGTGCGGTACAACAATGCACATCAAAAGCACAAACCATTCAGCTCTCCAACCCTGGCGATGAAGAGGTCATTGTACAGGGAGTGTCACTGGAGGGCGCAACAGGCAAAGACTTTCTGTTGGCGAAGGAGAGTTTCCCACTCCGTATCCCTGCACATTCAAAGAAGATCATCGGGAAGATCCAGTTCTCTTCTAAGGTCTCGATTCGTTCATTTGCTCAGTTACGTATCCAGGTGAAGAAGTCGGGCGCGACGTTGCCCCCTTACATTGTGGGGCTTCGTGCATCGTCTGGTTTTCCACGAACGGAGTCTTACACACAAGCTGATGGCAAACGTGCGCGTGTGTTGTTCTATCTCGATCCTGGGATCGAACGTATTCCAGCGATGTATTCGACATTTATTACGGTGTTGTCCGAACTTCAGGTGCGTGGGATTGATTTTGAGATCGCGACGTTGAGTAAGCAAAACAAGGTTGGCGCGATCACACCGAGTACGATCGATGGGATCCAGCAGCTCCTCGCGTTGCTTGGCCTCTCTGCTGATGATGGTCAGCGTGGGTTCGAGCAGATGTTGCAGATGTGGCAATCGTCGAGTGAGGTTCAAAAAGCAACACCGACAGCGATCATCTACATTACACAAAAAGATGATCGTTCAGGTTACTCACTGCGTCGTTATTTGCCTCATGACATGAAGGCACCATTTGCGGTCTTTGGTGCGATCTCGAAGGGTGGATGTGAAGGGGGAGGGAGTGCTCAGCGTTATCTCAGCATGATCGAGCAAACACAGGGCGCTTCCATCGATGTTTGTACGGCTGATAAGCTCGCTTGGGAGGCGTGGGGGAAACAGATCCGAGCATTTTTATTGGGTGAGCGCCGTACCAGTGTGTTGTCCTCTGTACCGAAGTCGAGCACGTTGGAGCTGCAGATCAATGGTCACCGCCTGACCTCTAGTGAGTGGTCTTACAGTGACTCAAAGAATCAGCTTACTCTCCAAACCCTTCTCCCCCCTGGTCAAACTCTTCAGGTGTCATACTACAATCATTGTGAGTAAGCTTTTCGATTGTGGATGACTTTTTCCTCTTTGCTAGAGCCTTCGTATTGTATCAAGCGACAATTTGTTCTGTCAGGATGTCTTCTTCTTCATCATCCATGAAGGGGATTTCTTCAGGCATTTCTTCGACAACGACTTCAGGGAATGGATCGGGGTAAGTGAGCCAGGCTTGATCTCCTTCTGCGATCTCATCGTCTGTGAGGAGACATTTGTCGAGCGCAGTGATGATCTGTTCTTTATCCATGTCGATCCCAATAAAGACGAGTTCTTGTCTCCTATCCCCATATGTAGGATCCCAATCTGCGAGTGCTCTTTCTCGCTCAGTTTCGTCGTGGAACGTCCAGAATTCTTCTGGTTGTGAGGCGAGCCATAGGCCTGATGCAGAGTAGAGACAAGAGCCGCCGGCTTGGGACCATTCATAGAGGAAGGCTGGTTTGGAGGCGATCCAAAAGAAGCCTTTGGCGCGAAGGATCTCTGCCCAGAGATCGTGATTTTCGATCATTGTGTCCCAGAGACGTTGTGGGTGGAAGGGTTTTTTCTGGCGGTAGACAAAACTGGAGATGCCATACTCTTCTGTTTCAGGAGTGTGTTCGCCTTCGAGTTCTTTTTGCCATGCGGCGGACTGACTGATCTTGTCAAAGTCAAAGAGCCGGGTGTGGAAGATCTTGTCGAGATCGATCTGTCCATGTGTGGAGCGAATGATCTCAGCTTCTGGGTTGAGGTGATAGAGGATCGCTTCGAGCTCAGAGGCTTCTTCTGCGGTGACGAGATCGAGTTTGTTAAGCACAATAACATTTGCAAATTCAACTTGATCGACGAGAAGATCAGAGATGATCCGATCATCCTCTTCACCGAGTGCAAGATCGCGATCTCGGAGATCGTCAGCTTGATTGTATTCCTCCATGAAGTTTTTGGCGTCGACGACAGTGACCATCGTGTCGAGACGTGCGAGGGAAGAGAGGGAGGCTCCTTCTTCTGTCTCAAAAATGAACGTCATCGCGACAGGGAGGGGCTCAGAGATCCCCGTTGATTCGATTAGGAGGTAATCGAAATGTCCCCCTGTCGCGAGACGTGCAACTTCTTGGAGGAGGTCTTCGCGCAACGTGCAGCAGATACATCCATTACTCATTTCGACGAATTGTGCGTCTACACGGGAGAGGTTGCCCTGTTTTAGTTTGGGGGCGTCAATGTTGATCTCGCTCATATCATTGACGATCACTGCGACCTTGTAGCCCTGACTATTTTGCAAGACGTGGTTGAGGAGGGTGGTTTTTCCTGCGCCCAAAAAGCCAGAAAGAACTGTGACAGGTAAGCGTGTTTTCTTATTTGTATCCAGTTGCATAGAGGTAAATCCTTGTTGGTTTGAGTGTCGTCTGTGTTCTGTTTAATGAGATTGATTTATCATCAACAAGGGTTTTGATATTCTATTCTCATTAATAAGTCAAGTGATGATCGTGGTTGTGGAGTGAAGATCGTGTTGTTGTGATCATGAGTGTCATGAGGGGGTAGGGGAGAGGGGTTATTTTTCTTTTGTTTTGTTGTGGATAGGTTTCTTTGGATGATGTCATTTGGGTGATCCTTGATCTTGTGAGGGAGGGGTAGGGGAGGGGGATCAGTGAGCGCAAGAGTTGGGAATATGTATCTCCTATATATAATGAAGAGGGGGAGTGGGAAGTTCTGCTTGGCGATCTATTTTGGAGAGGATATGGGAGAATTTTGGGGGAAAGAGAGAAAGAATTGTGCAAAAGTGACCCCAAAAAGGTCGCTGAATTGTGAAAAGCTGAAAAAAGATGTGTGATGCAGCTCACTGTTTTCTTTCGATAAATAAAGAATGTTTATTTTTGTTGTTGACAGGGGGGGGCTCTGCATGTAGAACCCGACTCGCACCTCGGGGGAAACGAGGACGACTTGAAAGAACCAAAAAGTCTTTGGTTTCAAGTTTTTAAATCGCTCCCCTGTTCAGGCAAGGTTTTCCTTCTTGAAAAAAATCCTTGACAATGTCTGGATTCTGAGTAAAAGGAATAAATCGCCTGAGCGAATCGTTGAGAAACTTCTTCAAAAAAAGTTCTTGACAAACTGACTCTCAGTCAGTAAGATTCGCGGCCCGGTCAACGAAGAAAACTTCAGAGGCCAATCACAAACACAACTGAGTTCTTAAAAAAGAAAACAAATCAGTTGTACTTGTGCGAGTGGAATACTCGATCTTTGAAAACTGAATAGCAAGAGAGTACATACAAAGCGTATATGGTTCATTAAAAAGCGCATTGTCCCAAGCAACTCTTCGGAGTTGATGAGGTTTCCAAATCCTTCTCGCTTGGAAGGTGGAGTGCCAAGAGTGACAATGACGACTGTCAATTTCTAAGCAAATGATTCGAGCTCTTAGTGAGATCGTTGAAATAATGATTTAACTGGAGAGTTTGATCCTGGCTCAGAACGAACGCTGGCGGTATGCCTAACACATGCAAGTCGAGCGCGAAGCTCCTCTTCGGAGGAGTGTTAGAGCGGCGAACGGGTGCGTAACACGTG
>PCBK01000039.1 GCA_002731275.1 Deltaproteobacteria bacterium
CTCCTCTCGAAAGGCTTGAGAGGAGGGAAGAGCCGGAGGCTCAGGGTGGAGAGTTTGTTGAGGTGGATGATTGCAAGCGAAGACGCAAAAAACCCACTGCAACTTCGCGAGCAAAAGGGAATGCAAGGATATGGCTTGCTATATCCGCCTGGAAGAAGGGGATTGCAGAGTGGAGTCAGGGGAGTTTGCGGAGACGCAAGTGCAACGTCCGCCGGATCAGATTTCGAGCTAAACCACGTATATATCGATAGAATAGTCCCTCCTCTCGAAAGGCTTGAGAGGAGGGATGTCACGGAGTGACAGGGAGGAGAGTTTGTTGAGGCGGATGATTGCAAGTGAAGACGCAAAAAACCCACTGAAAACTCGAAAGCAACCGAGCTATACAAGGATATGGCTTTGCTATATCCGCCTACAAGAAGGGGATGATTGGGTGGAATCAGGGGAGTTTGAGGAGACACAAGTACAACGTCCGCCGGATCAGATTTCGAGCTAAACCACGTATATATCGGTTGAATGTTCCCTCCTCTCGAAAGGCTTGAGAGGAGGGAAGAGCCGAAGGCTCAGGGTGGTGAGTTTGTTGAGGCGGATGATTGCAAGCGAAGACGCAAAAAACCCACTGAAAGCTCGTAAGCAAAGGGGCTTTATAAGGATGTCGCCTGCGACATACGCCTGGAAGAAGGGGATGATTTGGTGGAATCAGGGGAGTTTGCGGAGACGCAAGTGCAACATCCGCCGGATCAGATTAGCGTGCGGCGGGTTTTTTCTCTTCTTTTTTCTCAGCTTTGCGCTTGGCGGGTTTTTTGGTGACGGGTTTTTTCGCGCGCAACCATGTTTGGCTACGACCAATCAAGGAGAAGCCGATGAATCCACGGACGAGAAGTTTCTTTCCGTCATTTGTGGGGGAGATCCAGGTACCGTAAATTTTGCCGTTGTTGGGATCGAGGATTTTTCCTTTGTTGTACCAGTCACGACCTTTCCACTTACTTGGTGCCTTTTTCAGGTTTTCGAGGATTTGCATCCCGATGATGGGCTTGTTTTTTCTGTGGTCTGTACACTTGGTACACTTGGGATTTTGGTCTTGGCTGGGTTTGCGGAACAATCGGATGATTTTGCCGAAGTACTTACCGCCTTTTTTGAAGATCTTGACGATGGATTTTTTGGACTTGGTTTTGTCATCGATGGTCTTCCAGTAACCGAGCACAATCTCACCAGCAAACGCAGGTGTAGCGATCCCCATCAAAAAAACAGCAAGAAATGCAGTTGCAATCATTCGGTGCAATTTCACAGTAACCTCCTATTTGGATTCACAGAGCACGTTTGTGCACATCTTCCTGACCTAGCAGAGAAGAGTCACGTTCATGTCAATTGGACTTTGCCTACAGTGTGGAAAGGTGTAACAAGTCCCCTTGAGGGTGTCAAGAGGACACGACAAAACAGTTGTCCTCTCCACAGACAGGCGCACATACGGTCCACGATAGAGGTTGCGGGTGTGGTACAGAGTACACACAACTCATTGGACGTCGCGTTCGAAGATTGATTCAATTTGTCCGACAAAAGAAGGTACAGGCAGGTAGGTCTCAGGAAGGTTCTATTTTCGCCCAAAGTCGGCAGGGATCTCTCCCCAGACATCGGTCTCCCATTTGAGAATGGTGTTTGCGCGCTTGGGATTATCTTTCAGCCACTGTGTCGCCTGTTCCATCTTCTGAAAGACGATCTCATTGCTGATATTGCGCTCAAGTGTGGTCTTGGCAAAGGCATTACGGACCCAAGCCATCGCAGTCCGAGAGTCTGAATAGATGGGGATCTCACTCCCCTTCTCTGCCAACATTCTCAGGCCATCGACGAGCGCGAGGAACTCACCAATATTGTTAGTCGCCCATTCAAACGGCCCTTCGTGGAAGTAGACCTCCCCAGTCTCTGTATCAACCCCACGATATTCCATCAAGCCAGGGTTCCCACTGCACGCAGCGTCCACTGAAAGACTTGGTATGATGGCCTTTGTCGCATTGGGCAAGGTGAGCTGTTTGCCCTTACCACCCGATGAAGACTTTCCGACGCCGACATGTGCGGATGAACCCTCTTTATAAGCGCTCTCTGCGGCGGCACGTGTTTTAAAGGATTTGTACTTCGCGTCAGGAAACCCGTGGATCTGCTTTTGACATTCAGGCCATGACGTGTAAATCCCAGGTCTTTGACCTCTCCAAACGACATACCATTTACTTTTTGACTTCGCCATCGACAACCTCATCTCAATCTTGGACAGAGAACACTTCGAAAGCGCTGTTGGTATCAAAACAACACCAACACGTCAACTATCCAAAAACGAAAGGAGACAACAAAAGCAGGACGGAATCAACACGGAAAAAACAGAAGAAATGGGGGCGTTAAGGAGGTCAGATGGGAAGATGCTTTGTGGAGACGAGCAGATCAGATGCGCATGTGCATGATGCCTTTGAGATTGTCAGGTGTAGGTTGGTTGGGGATGTCGACCTTCACAGGGATCAAACGTGTGATGACCCAACCATACGTGCTTGAGGCTTTTTTGTGAAAACGCAGCTTCCAGAAGGTCTCATCGAAAGGCACAATGTTACTGCCCTTTGCCGCAATACCAGAGCATGTCATATACACCCGAAGGTCTCCATTCGAGAGCCGCTTGATACGATGGACTTTTGCCTTCAATTCGCGGAATTTCCAGCTTCGGCCAGAGCGTATGAGTTTGTTTTTGAGCTGCGCAAAAGAGACATCTCTGTAATTGTAAGACTTATCGAGGTAGGGGATCATCGCGTTGAGACGACGCGCCTTGATGTCGTGCATCATCGACGTCATCACCTTTTGGACCTGTTCTTTTTCTGTCGTCACGAAGGTGCTCACGAGCGGCAACAACAAACAGACTGCCCCCCACCCAATCATGACAGGCTTCCAGATCTTTGAACGCGTCAACATCCAAAGCGCCAACACAGACAACCACACAATGCCCAACGCAAGTGCCAACTCAACAGGTCTCTCAAACAAAAATTCACTCATCACAAACTCCTCTACACAGCTCTCAATATTCATCTACGGCATACATATACCGCCAATCGTGTTGTGGTCTAAGCATATTCTGTGCCACAGATCGCGACGAACACAAAAAACCAACAAACAACGAAAATGTAGCCTAAAAAGCAGGGTTGGGGCGTCGTCACTATGACAGAGATGACAGAGAGGTCATTGACAAGTTGTCAATTCTTCAGGGGGATTGGAGCAAGGTGTCAGGAGAGGTGGAGTAGAAGGACCGCAGACTGTAAAGTGAAAGAAACACTTTAGACCCTACTTCTTTTTCAACTGGGACAACAAGATCTTGATCGCACGCTTGAGCTGTGGATCACGTCTAAACTGCTCATCAGTCGGCAAAATAGGTACCAGAACATGGGGCACGGCGGGACCATTCTCCATGTTTTTGCGCTTGGGCAACGTCCACCAACCACGGAGCGGCAAACGGAACCACGAACCATCGAGTAGACGCGCACCACCTGTGGAGATGACCGCACCTGCAGTGGGCATCCCCACAACAGTACCGAGCTTATGAAGCTTCACTGCGTGTGTAAAGATCTCCGCGTTTGAACCACTTCGCTCATTACAAAGCAGGATAATCGGCTTGTGCCAGTAGTAGTAGGGACGACGGCTGACAGGATATCCACCTCTCTTGGCGTGTCGGTAACGTGTGACCGCGTGTGCCTTTGGCAAGAACATCGAGAGCAGACGATCGGCAGTCCAACCACCACCGTTGTTGCGAACGTCGATGATCAAACCCTTCTTGTCATGAGCGTGTGCATAGAGTTCGCGCTCAAAACGATCGAGGCTCTTCATGTTCATGCTCTGGATATGAAGATACGCAAGCGTTCCCTTGCTCAACGTCTTCACTTGGTCTCGCACCGCATCAACCCAGGCGTTATAGCGTTGTTGATACGTGTGGCGGAAGCCGATCGGACGGATGTAGAAGAATCGAGTCTTACCCTCACGTGAGATCTTCAACTCGACCTTACGTCCGACCTTCCAGTCGAGATACTTATAGAGATTGACATCTTGTCCGAGTGGCTGACCGTTGAGCGCCAACAAAACGTCTCCCTTCTTGAGGAGGCTACGACGGCGAGCGGCAGGACTTTTGGGACGGACATAGGCGATCTTAAGTCCCTTCCCTTTGTAGGACGCATCAAAACGAACACCCAATTCACCAGTGCGGCTCTTGGGTCCTTTCTTTCGATGATAAATCCCCAGGTGACTTGCGTTCAGCTCACCGAGCATCATGAAGATGACATCATCGAAACCATCACGTGTCACAGTTTGTTTGATCAGGTGGCGATAATCTGCGCGGATTTTGGCCCAGTTGGCACCGTGGAAGGTAGGATCGTAGAAGCCGTGATTGATGATCCCCCACGCTTCTTCGAACAACTGCAGACGCGCCATATCACGACGCCCACTCCACTCCGCGACAAAACGCACGGGCTTGGGACGCGCTTTACCACGCATCCCCAACGCGACGATAGTACCGCCTTTGCCAATGAAGTAGAGCGCCCCTTTGGCACCCCACTGCAATTGACTCGCGGGGCCTTTGTACAGACGACGAAGACCTTTGCCATCCCAACCAATGCGGTACAATCCCTTCAGCTTCCCACGCACTGTAAAGTAGAAGGTGCTACCATCTGCAGAGAGCAGGAGCTGATTGGGTCCACTACCAGGCAACCCTGTCAGTGAACGCAGACGGAAGGCCAAGCCTTTTTTATCGATACGCACGAGGTGACGGCGCTTCTTCTTACCTTTTTTGTGAGCTTTGTCCTTCTTGGCTTTTTGCGTTGTCGGCGCTTTCTTGGTTTTCTTCGACCTCTTGCCTTTTTTGCCTTTTTTACCTTTTTTACCTCTCTTGCCTTTTCTACGCTTGGAGGCTTTCTTCCAGCGTTTAAAGGTCCGGATCAGCTCCTCACAGCTCTTTTCATGATCGACACTGCGCAAAAATGCGTAGCGGATCTGCATACGATCGAAGACACCATTTGAGAGATACGCCATCATCTTCCCGTTGGCTGACCAGACAGGTCGCACATCGGTGTCAGGGAAACGGCTGATGTTGAGAGCCGGCTTTTTACCGCTCGCGTGGACGAGGAAGATATCATCATTGGATTGGTAATCTGTACGGGAGAACAAGAACCAACGACCATCTGGAGACCACTGAAAAGCACCGATATTCCAGTCCTTCGTCACCACACGTTCTTTCTTCCCATCGACAGAACGAACGACGAGTTCGCCGTTACCACGGACAAACGCGATCTCATTCTTTTTGGGCGACCAATCGGGACGATGTTCGATCTTCTTGTTCCCTTTGGGTGTCCAGCGCGTGATCTTGATTCGGAAGGTCTTGGACAAAGAGAGCTTCTTCTTTTTGCGCATCCCTGCGTGGGCGAAGTAAATGGCCTTGTCTCCCCCTTTGTTAGAGGTAAAGGCGAGCGTGCGTCCGTCAGAAGACCACGTCAGATGTTGTTCACGCCAATCGTTATGTGTCACACGTCGAGCCCATTTTACGGGGTCTTTGAGGGATTTGACGTAGACATCTCCTCTGAGCACAAACGCGACCTCTTTTTTGTTGGGAGAGAGCGCAAATTCGGACACACCGCGACGTAGGATCTTTCTCATGAAGACATTTCGGGGAACGTCAGCGGTCGCTTTGATGTTGATCTCAGCGAACTTACCGAGGTCTACGTGATACTTGAACAGTTTGTCCCACTGTGAGAAGACGACGACCTTCCCGTCACGACTTGCCCGGACATAGCGAACACCATGTCCTTTAAAGTGGGTCAGTTGTCTGCGAGCCTTGGACTTGAGGTGCATGGACCAGAGGTTGAATGTCCCGCCCTTCTCGGAGCGATACACGATCGTATCTTTGCCGATAAAGTTCGGATAATCATTGGTCATCTTCTCAGGAGTGAGGGAGGTGTAGGACTTTTTTGTGCGGTCATACATCCAGACATTGCGGTGGTAGGGGTTGGTGTTGTGTTTGCGCCACCAACGACGTGAGCCACGGGTGTACACAAAGAATCGACCATCTGCGGAGATATCACCGCTCACACCTTGTACAGGCAAAAAGTACGTGGGCATCCCGCCTTTTGGGGAGATCTGAAAGAAGTATCTTCGCCACAATGCACCGAGCACACGGGTTGAATAGAAGACGATCTTTTTGGTCACAGGATCCCAGAATAGAGGTGTATCGGGACGAGAGTGGTAGGTCAGACGTTTGGGGAGACCACCTGTCGCGCGCATCACGTAGACATCATCGTTCCCAAAACGCCTAGAAGCAAAGGCGATCCACTTGCCATCGGGGGACCACACAGGGTGGTGGTCGAAGGCTTTATGTGTCGTCAACTTTCGAGCGGTCCCACCGTGTGAGGCGACGACCCACAGGTCACCGCGCCAACTAAACACGACCTTGGAACCATCAGGAGAAACGGCCGGGTGTCTGGCAAACTTAACCTCGACACTGGCCTGTGCTGGGTGAGCGAGCAAAAGACAAAGTCCAAAAGCCCACCAAAAGGCGATCTTTCGCATAGACTACTCCTCAGGCAGACAAACACATCTGACTGCCTTGTCAAACAGCTCGTGACTTCTCTGTCCTCGAAGCCACAAAGCGTAAATCAAAAAACTCTCATATGTTGAGCTGCTGTCGGTATACCACACAACCACAAAAATGTCGTTGGTGTTTTCGCTGACAATATCTCTCACACTTTTTCTCTTGACGCACACTCCACAAACGTCTATCTCAAGTCGCTTGTAGAAGCGTTGTTTTTTTGGATCCAATGACAACAGGAGAGAGCTATTATGGGTAAATTATGGGGTGGTCGATTCACGGGTGATATCGATGCAACATTTGATCTGTTTAATGCATCCTATTCATTCGACAAACGTCTCTTTGAAGCGGATGTCGTAGGTTCACAAGCCTATGCAAAGGGACTGCATAAAGCGGGAATACTGGATGACAACGAGCACCAAACACTCCAAGATGCTCTCGCCGCGCTCCTCGAAAAAGGCCGCACCGATCAAGCTTTCATCGATCAAGGCGTGACAGACGGCGTAGAAGACATTCACAGTTTTGTCGAATCTGCGCTCATCGCAGAGGTCGGAGATGTTGGACGAAAGCTCCACACAGGACGCAGCCGCAACGATCAAGTCGCCACAGACATCAGACTCTATCTTCGCGACGCAATCGAAGGGATCAAGGAACAACTCACCACCCTCTCACAAACACTCATCGAGAAGGCTGAGGCCCACCCAGAGGCCGCGCTCCCTGGCTACACACACCTACAAAAAGCGCAGCCGATCTTGCTCGCACATTATCTCCTCTCCTATGTCGAGATGTTCTTACGCGATCGAGATCGCCTCACAGACGTACACAAACGCGTCAACATCCTTCCCCTCGGCTCCGCAGCGATGGCAGGGACCAACTACCCTATCGACCGACACTTTCTCGCAGAGACGTTGGGATTTGACGATATCACTTACAACAGCATGGACGCGGTCAGCGACCGTGACTTTGTCCTCGAATTCCTCAACGCCGCCAACCTGATCATGATGCACATGAGCCGCCTGTCGGAAGACCTGATCATCTACGCATCGACGGAGTTCAAATTTGTCAGCATGAGCGACCAAGTCTCCACAGGCTCATCGATCATGCCACAAAAAAAGAACCCCGACGCGCTCGAACTGATCCGCGGAAAAATGGGGCGCGTCGTCGGCGCTTACACCACTCTCTCAACTGTCCTCAAAGGACTCCCGCTGTGCTACAACAAAGACCTGCAAGAGGACAAAGAGCCTCTGTTCGACGCGATCGATACGGTCAGCATCAGCCTCGAAGTGATGAACACTGTCATCGCGACGATGATCGTGCACGAAGAACACATGAATCACTCTGCCTCACGCGATTATCTGAGCGCCACAGAGCTCGCGGACTACCTCGCACGCAAAAAGCTCCCCTTCCGAGAAGCACATGAGGTCGTTGGCCGCGTCGTCCTCGGCTCTATTGATCAAGGAAAACAGCTCGACGAGTTGACCCTTGAAGAATACAAGGCGTATCATCCCCTCTTCGAAGAAGATATCTTTGACGCCATCTCTCTCAAGAGTACACTCTCACGAAAAGATGTCCCCGGAGGCACTGCCCCAAACCGCGTCACAGAGGCTATCGAACACGCGAAGAAGCGTTTGTAAATCCATCAAAAGAAATACAGAGATGGGGGTGCGCAGTGAACACCATCGACGAGAAACAAGCGTCCCCCAACCCCCGAATGCAACAGGTACGTTTCCCGCTGCATTTCGCATCCCATGGAGGTGAATCACATGATCTTAAATGATGTTTGTCGTGAAGTTGTGAAAGACATTTCCGACGCGTTTGCATTTGGTGTCGTTGATCTAGGTAGCGGTGCATTGATAGCAGTACACAACGAAGTAACCGACCTCACACAACCCTACCTTGATGCACTTGCTGCCACCGCAGCCGATATGTTCCGGGGAAAAAACATACGCCGTATCGAGCAGCTGATCAGCGATCATCGTGGCGTCGAGGTCAAACACACACTTCAGGAAGTGTTTACCAAAACAGACAGAACCTTCCACTTTATGAAAGTCATCCGTAGTCGAAATGTCGTGGCAGTCCTCGTCACACATACAACCACCAATCAGGGGATGGGCTGGGCTGGCTTGCGAATGGCCTGTGATGAACTTGAACACGCTATGGGCGTACTACAGCCATAGAGCAGCTCATCGCGGGCTCCAAAAAAAACGCTCTCCCTCCTCCTCTCCGACACAAAATCAATGACCTCGCCAGACTTGCCACACAAAGCAAAAAAAGGCATACTCAACACAACTTCACTCAAAAATAAGAAATTGAAGATTTCTTGTCGTTCTATTACCAAAACAAACATGGATGTTGTGAGGGCGGTGTTATGCTTCGAAAACAAATTTTTTTGCTATGTATACTGGGGGCTCTCGTTGCGCTCTTTAACGCAGGAGGCTGCTCATCAGGGCAACGAGCCTGCCAGACTGACGACGATTGCACAAGCGAAGCCCCCTATTGTCTCGATGGCTATTGTAGCCAACAACAATGTAACCCCGGACAAACCAAGTCCTGCTACGAAGGACCACCCAACACAGAAGGCGTCGGATTATGCAAAAAAGGCACCCAACTTTGTCGCGAAGACGGTGCTTGGTCCAAGTGCTTCAACCAATATACCCCCAGAAAAGAATATTGTGATCTTCAAGACAACGACTGTAACGGAAAAGTTGATGATCTTGACGGCACAGAAAATAGCCCAAAATGTATCTGCAAAACCCTCGCCCAAGAACGTAGATGTTACCAGGCTCGCGACAAAGTCATCGGTGTCGGCGAATGTTTTGAAGGCGTCCAGACGTGCAAAAAGGTCGACCTTGGACTGCGCTGGGGTCCATGTCGCGATCAAGTCCTCCCCTCCCTCGAAGTATGTGACGGCCGAGACAACGACTGCAACGCTGAAACTGATGATAACAAGCGTTGCAAGTGCTACAAAGGCGACACACAGCTCTGCTTCACCTACCCACTGCGCTTTGCCACCAAAGGACTCTGTCGTGCAGGCATCCAAACCTGTAACGAAAAGACCAACAGCTATGAAGGACAGGAATGCAAAGAGCAAATCGCCCCCAAAGACGATGAAGACTGCACAACTCCTGGCGACGATGACTGCGATGGCGTCCCAAACGAGGGCTGCGCCGCCTGTGAAGCGGGAAAAACATCTTGTGCTGGAACCTGTGTCAATACAAAAACCAACGCTGAACACTGTGGACAATGTGGCAAAAAATGTAGTGCCGGTGAATCTTGCGTAGACGGAGCATGTAGCCTCTCCTGTGGTGGCAGCACGCCCACGCCCTGTGGCAATGCTTGCGTCGATACAAAGATAAACCCTAAACATTGCGGACAATGTGGCAACGATTGTGGTCCAGGCGAAGTTTGCTCAGACGGGACGTGTGGCCTGTCTTGTGGTGGTACGACGACAAAATGTGGAGGAGAGTGTGTTAACACCAAAACCGATCGCAAGCACTGTGGAGCGTGCGATCAAGAATGTACCACAGGTCAAGTCTGTTCAGACGGTCAATGTGGCCTGACGTGTGGCGGCAAAACCCCTACACTCTGTGGCGATGCTTGCGTCGATACCCAAACGGACATCAAACACTGTGGTGAGTGTGGGACCGCCTGTAAAGCAGGTGAGGTTTGTTCTGGCGGCAAGTGCGGTCTCTCTTGTGGTGGCGCTACGGCTACAAAATGTGGAAATGCCTGTGTTGATACCCAAACCAACGCCAGCCACTGTGGGGCTTGTGATAGCAAGTGTGCCTCCGGTGAGGTCTGTTCTGGCGGCAAATGTGGACTCTCCTGTGGTGGCGACACCGCCACCAAGTGTGGAAACTCCTGCATCAACACACAGGCAGACACCAATCATTGTGGTGCTTGCAACAGCAAATGTGCCTCTGGTGAGGTCTGCTCTGGCGGCAAATGTGGCCTCTCCTGCGGTGGCGACACCTCCACCAAGTGCGGAACGGCGTGCGTCAACATCCAAACCAACGCCAGCCACTGTGGTGCCTGCAACAAACCATGTAAAGCAGGAGAGTCTTGCATCAAAGGCGCCTGTGTCCTCTCCTGTGGCGGTGACACCCCTACACGCTGCGGAAATGCCTGTGTCAATACGAGCAACAACCCCCAACACTGTGGCAGCTGTAGCAACGCCTGCGCAGCCGGACAGCTCTGCTCCTCTGGAACCTGTGGACTCTCTTGCGGAAACAACACCCCCACAAAATGTGGCGACCGCTGTGTTGATACAACAGTCGACAACCAACACTGTGGTGCTTGCAACAATAAGTGTGCCTCAGGCGAGGTCTGTTCTGGCGGCAAATGTGGACTCTCTTGTGGCGGTAGCACCGCGACACAGTGTGGAACAGCGTGTGTCAACACACAAACAGACCGAAACCATTGCGGTGGATGTGGAAAGAAATGTGCTGCCGGTGAAGTTTGCTCTGGTGGGACATGCAGCCTCTCTTGTGGTGGCGACACCTCCACCAAGTGCGGAAATGGTTGTGTCGACATCCAAACCAATATCAACCACTGTGGCGGATGTGGGAAAAAATGCGCCGCCGGTGAAGTCTGTTCTGGCGGCAAGTGTGGCCTTTCATGTGGTGGCGCGACTCCAACTCGATGTAGCAACGCTTGTGTGGATACACAGAGTAACCCACTTCACTGTGGTGCTTGTGGACAAGCCTGCGCCACAGGACAAAAGTGTGAAAATGGAGCTTGCAGCCTCTCTTGTGGAGGGTTGACTCCCCTCAAATGTGGAAACGAGTGTGTGAACATGCACACAAACAGACGACACTGTGGAGGATGCAACCAACCATGTGCCTCTGGTCAGATCTGTTCAAGCCGAGTCTGTCAGTACACCTGTGGTGGCAACACCCCCACACAATGTGGAAGTGCATGTGTCGACACCAAAACAGACAGACTGCATTGTGGGAGTTGTAATAGCCCTTGCAAAGCAGGCGAGATCTGTGTGAACAGTGTTTGTACTCTCTCCTGTGGCGGCAACACTCCCACAAAATGTGGTAGCGACTGTGTCAACACACAAACCAATCCCAAATATTGTGGAAACTGCCTCAACTCCTGCTTTGCTGGCCAAAAATGCGTGGGCGGCAGCTGTGTCACAGAGTGCCCTTCGGGTTCATCAAAGTGTGGTGGAATCTGTGTCGACACACAAACCAACCACAAACATTGCGGAGCCTGTAATGTTACCTGTGATGTTCACGAACGCTGTGACAACGGCACATGTACAACCCCATGTACAGGCGATCAGGAGAAATGTCAGGACTTCAACGATCCAACACGCACGATCTGTGTTGATACCAAGACCAACCCACGACATTGTGGAAGATGTGAAAAAGATTGCATTGTTGATGGGCAAAAGTACTGCGAAAATAGTGTCTGCAAAGGCGGCTGAATCCTCCGAAGGTCTTCACTCCCCCCTCTCTTCCCTGCCTCCACCAAACAAGCGCTTGTCCTTCTCTCCCAACTTGCATACAATTGACCTGCCCTTTCTTCCACAATGACAAAAGGAACGCTCCATTGCACAACAGGATCGCATCTTTCCATGACATCCATCGTCTCCCCACCGCTCTCCTCTGTCTCCTACTTGTCCACTGTGTGCTCCTCTCTCCGCTCTGTCACGCACAAAGCAAAAAACCCACGACGAGACCTACCACACGAGCAAGTGTTAAGAGGGTGCATAAAAAGAAGCCAGCAACCACAAAGCCCACCAAACGCTATACACTCGACCAAGCATACGCGTTGTACAAACGATATAGACGGGGGATCGTGCACATCCATACATTAGGAGGAGAAGGGACTGGCTTCTTTATCGCGAAGGATATCATCGCGACCAATTACCACGTCATCAAAGACGGAAGGTCTTACACCATCCGAAGCTTTGACAACAAAAAGGTGAAGGCGAAGGTCATCGCGAGTCGCCCTGGTATGGATCTCGCGCTGCTCAAGCTCAACAAGCCATTGGCAGGGGCGCTTGTGTTACGTATCAAAGAAGGCCTCCCAAAGCCTGCAACCCCCGTCATCGCGATCGGTCAACCTTACGCTCCCTATGCACGCAGCGCACCTCGCAGCCTAGGTGTCTTGCGTTGGCACTGGAGCGTCGGACATGTCACCAACAGCGCACGATTCAAAGTCTTGACGAGCGCTCCAATATACCCAGGGAACTCGGGCGGCCCGCTGCTCAACATGAGAGGAGAAGTCGTCGGCGTCATCCACGCGATCGTCGCCAATCGACCCGGACTCGCGCTCGCCATCCCAACCTCCCAACTTAAACAAATCAAGAACGGAACACGTAACGGATATACCAAGGAGTGGGGAACGAGTGTGTACCTCTCCTTGGGACTCCAAACGACTTTCGCCGAAGACATTATCCCCTTACCTGCAGTGGCCCTCCGTCTCGCCTACTTTGTCGATGAGCTCCAACTCTCATTGCACGTACGCCTGTCTACAAACGCCCCTCTTGGCTCCTTCTTGCAAGGTGGAAATGATAGAATCAATGATTTCACGTTCGGCGTCAGCGGAGGGTATCGGTGGCGAGCACGTTTAGGATTGCTCTCGCTGATCTTCCTACTCGAAGGTGGACTCCAACTAACACGGCAAGAACGCCTCAAACAGACTCTCGACATCGCACCACAATGTACACAAAACTGCACCTACACATTTAAAGAACAGCCTGTCAGTGAGCGCTTCATCTTGAGTATCCCCATCGCCTTTGTGTGGGAGCTCAACCCCCTCTTTTTCCGGTTCGAAGCCTCCATCAGACCCATGACGATCGAACAAGTCACGATCTTCATCGCAGCAGGTTTTCACTTTTGAGATCGTGAAGACGAATGTATGTGTAACGGCTTACATTGTCATACCATCCTGGAAGATCATCGTCCCCGTCCCAGCCTTTGTGAAGATCTCTTTGAACAGAACATTCCGACGCAAGCCATTGATGATATGTGCGCTTTTTACGCCACGTTCGACAAGATGAATGATCGATTTGAGCTTTGGCAACATCCCCTCGGAGATCTCGCTGGAGTTGTAGAGTGTTTTGGCTTCTTCGAGTGTAAGGCGGTTGATCTTGGTCGACGGATCGGAGAAGTCACGATAGATCCCATCGACATTGCTCAAGAGCAGGAGCTTCTCGGCCTTCAGGTGGACAGCGATCTCTGCAGCGATCGTGTCGGCGTTTACGTTAAAGACATTCCCTTGATCGTCTGCCGCGAGAGAAGAGACCACGGGAATGTAACCGCCGTTGAGCAACAGACGCAAGAGATCCGTATCCACCTTCACGATGTCCCCGACATGCCCGAAGTCCACCATCTCCTTCTCACCGGTCTCTCGGTTGGTGATGGCCTGTGCTTCTCGACGCTCAGCGTGTAACACATTTCCATCGATACCGGAGATCCCGACAGCTTTTGCACCCATTTGACGGAGTGTGGAGAGGATGTCTGTACGGATTTGACCGGCAAAGACCATCTTCGCGAGCTCAAGGGTCTTACCATCTGTCACACGACGACCATCGACGATCGTCTGTGGGACATCAAGTTTGTTCGCCATCTCAGTCAGCTGCTTTCCACCACCGTGCACGAGCACGACATAAAAGCCAACCTGCTGAAAGAGCGCAACCTCCTCCATCAAAGACTTGAGATACTCCTTGTTCTCCGTCACTTTGCCGCTGAGTTTGATGATAAACACCTTACCGTCAAAGTGCTGGATATATGGAAGGGCTTCACGAAGCAAATCGAGCGAGTCATTCATCACTAAAAAACCTTTTTTATCATTGGAGGGAGTGATTGGACGGGAAAAGGACACTATCCAAGCGCGGAGAGAACCTCTTGTAGTGCATTGAGAAACAAATCGATCTCTTGTTGTTTCAGCGTGAGTGGTGGCAACAAACGCATGACATGGTCATCGCCGGATAGACCTGTGATGATCTGTTTTTTCAAAAGCGCCTTTTGAACGTCCGAAGCAGGTCGCTCAAAACGAATCCCCATCAGGTATCCGAGGCCAAGACTTTCGACAACACCATCGATAGACGCGAGCTTTCCGCGCATATACTCGCTCTGCTGGTTGACATTGTCGAGCAGATCTTCTTCGAGAATCGTCTGGATCGTCGCTTCGAGCGCAGCGCTCGCGAGTGGTCCACCACCAAAGGTCGTCCCGAGATCACCGTAATTGATGCGATTGGCGATATCATCGCTGGTCAAGATCGCGCCCATCGGCATCCCACTCGCGATGCCTTTTGCGAGGGTCGCCAGATCAGGCGTTACACCGTATCGTGAGGAGAAAAAGAACGTTCCAGTCCGACCAAAACCAGTCTGCACCTCATCGTAGATCAACATCGCGCCATGCTTATCACAAAGCGCGCGTAATCCTTGATAGTACGCTGGTTCTGCCATACACACACCCGCCATACTTTGGATCGGTTCGAGGAGGATCCCGCCAATCTCTTCTTTCTCCATCAAAGCAGCCACCGCGTCGAGATCGCCAAAGGGCAAAAAGAAGTGCTTGTCGATCCGTGGTGAGAATGCCTCTCTGTACTTGCTGATCCCTGTCGCGCTCAACGCGCCAATCGTCCGACCGTGGAATCCACCTTCAAAGGATATAATGCCGGACTTTCCGCTCATGTGACGTGCGAGCTTGATCGCGTTCTCGTTGGCCTCAGCCCCGGAGTTGATAAAGAAGATATGCTTGAGGCCTTCTGGAGCGACCTCTCCAAGGGCTTTGGCAGCTCGTGCTCTCGTGTCGTTGTACACGAGGTTGGAGAAGAACATAAAGCGCTCGGCCTGTGACTTGATCGCCTCGACGACGCGAGGGTGACAGTGACCTGTCGAGACAACTGCATGTCCGCCATATAAATCAAGATAGCGCGTGCCATCTTCATCCCACACCCACACATCCTCACCACGGACCAACGTGAGAGGAAATTTCTTGTATGTTTTGAGTTGATATTGTTCTTCCACAAGCTGTGTTTGTGTCAATGTCATCGGTTGTTTAACCTTTCGTGGTGTGCCCTTTGGGCATTTAAGGATGTGTCCCAGGGAAAAAGAGCCCGGCCTTCTCAGGCAGGCCCATCATGACATTCATGTTGTGAATGGCCTGCCCGGAGGCGCCCTTCACGAGATTATCGATCGCGACGAAGACTGTCACTTCAGCACCATCAACAGCCCAGCCGATATCCGTAAATTGTGTGGTCTTGACCCAGTTGACGTCTGGAGATGAACCCACCAGTCGCACAGACCATGCATCTGCATAATATGCAGAAAATGCCTCAGCCACTTCATCGTGGGTCATGGGTTGGCGCAGCGTAGCGTAAATGGACGCGAAGATACCACGCACCATCGGCGCAGAGTGGGTTTGAAAGACAAATGGCTGTGACCATGTGGGGTCGAGTTGTCGGAGCCATTGCTCGATCTCAGGCTGGTGTCTGTGTGCATAAGATTTATATGCATAAAAACTGTTGCTACGTTTGGGGTGATGTGTGCCCGCTGAGGGCTGATTTCCAGAACCAGAGGAGCCGGTCTTGGCGTCGACAACGATCTTACCTGTCAACAACTTCTGTGAGATAAGGGGCGAGAGTCCCATCAACGTCGCGGTCGCAAAACATCCGGGGTTCGCGACATAATCGGACGTCGCGATTTGCTCCTTGTTGCTCTCCGTCAGACCGTAGGCGAACTTTGACTGAAGCGAAAATGCGGAGTGTTCACACTTATAATAGTGTTCATAGATCGCTTGATCACGTAGACGAAAATCACCGCCTAGATCGATGACCTTGACCCCTTCGGGGATAGAGGGGATGATCTGCATACTCTTGTTGTGAGGGAGGCCAACAAACAATACGTCGACATCGCCCCAATGGCCTTGTTCATCATTGGACTGAAAGACAAGCTCTGTCAGTCCACGTAAGTTCGGATGGACCTCATCGACACGCTTTCCCGCTTTGGAGTGGGCCGTCGCAAACACGATCTCCACGTGGGGGTGTCCGAGCAACAAGCGCAACAGCTCACTCCCACCATACCCTGAACCACCGATGATACCAGCCTTTACCGTCTCCATTCAAAGTTCCCTTTCTGTGTTGATGCTCTAACATCCAAACTGTTCAAGAGGCGCTGTGTACGCGAATACGAAACAATTGGAGGATCTTCTTGATCGCCCTATTTTGCTCGGCGCGTCCCTTCACTGCGACAAAGATCGAGTCGTCACCTGCGATGGTACCGACCACTTCAGAAAATCGAGCGCGATCGATCGCGACACCAGCCATCGACGCCTGCCCCACTTCGGTCTTCAAGACGATCAAATGATCGCCGGCAGTGTCGATCTCCAATTTATCTAGCATTGCCGATTCACCGGGCACCAAGAACGGAGCTCGATAGACACCACTGACCTTCACGAGACCCAACTCGGAGAGATCTCTTGAGATACTCGACTGGTTGACCACCACGCCCTGATCAGACAGCGCTGTCAGCAGCTCTCGTTGGCTACGAATCGCCTGACCACGGATGATTTCAATGATCTTTTCATGTCGCTCTCGCTTTGTCATCTTCTTCGCTCTGCTCCTGTCCTGGCTCCCAAATCGTCTGACCTGTCACTTAGACGACATCGCTGAATGCATATTCAACGAATAAATGCGTTTCTATTCAGAACGCCATGCAGTGTCAAGCATAGATTGCAACAAATATCCTCAAAATGTGCATAGTTGTGCATGGATATAGATTCGATCGGCCCCATTCAATTGGTGTCTGGGATGCGTTTTGGGGAGCGCGACATGTGTCTGTGTACACAGGGGGATGATTGGATGGAAGGTGTTGGTTAGATGAAAGATGTCGTTTGTGGAAGGAGTGGCAGAGTTCAGCGGCGTAGCAACCAGAAGATCAGGAAACCGATCGCAGCGATCGCGAGCACACTGCTTGCGATCGCGATCCACTTATTCGCGCCAGCAGAGGGAGAAGAGATCGGCTTGACAGGTGACAGCTCCCCTTCATTGACTGTCTTGAATGGATCAGGATGACCTGCAAAAGGAGAGAGTGTATTACCTGGCGTGGTCTGCTCAAAAGGATCAGAGTCTCCGAGCTCATCGAACTCCTGTGATGTGATACCGACGTGTTCCTGTGCAGCTTGCTGTCGTGCAACCTCCAAGAGCGCCTCGGCAAGCTCGGCGTCCTCTCTCGTAGCGCGGTTATCGACAGGCTGATAATTGCTCAAATCGACCTGCGCACCGACAAGTGTCGGTCCAGAGAGGACATTCGAAAAGTCCGAAGAAGACGCTGTAGGTGGAGTGGGTGACGGAGTAGGATCGGGAGTGGCTGGCGCACGCAGAAATTCGTCCTCTTCGACATAGAGTTCACCGCTCTGTTTCGAGGAGAATGAATCAGGTCGAAGAAACTCATCTGACGCAAACTCCTGTGATTCGAACACCTGATCGTCTTGCTCGGATGTTTCTTGCCTATCAGTTTCAGCAGGAGGTTGTGATGCGTATGAAGGAGGGCCGCTTGTGAGCTGCGTGGCGATCGGCGCGAGCGCTTCCCAGAAGGCCTTTGCAGAGGGAAACCGCTGCGCGGGTTCTTTCTCAAGAGCGCGCAGCACAGCCTGCGCAAGCGCAGGAGGGATCTCCCGATCAGGACGCATACTTCGAGGATTTGGAGGTTGGGAGGACATATGTGCCATCGCGATCTCAAGCGTCGCCATCGCCCCTCCAAGCGAAGAGAACGGTGTCTTTCCTGTTAACATCTCGAACAAAATGATCCCCATCGAGTAGATATCCGATGCTGCAGAGACGCCCTTTGCTGAACATTGCTCAGGAGACATGTAGTATGGCGTCCCAAGTGGACCTTGTGTCAGATTTGTGATCTTGAGAGATTCTGCGTCCACGGGCTTCGCGATCCCAAAATCGATCACCTTCACAAAAAATGGGTCATCATCCCGTTTGATCAAGTGGATGTTTTCAGGTTTCAGGTCGCGGTGGATGATCTCTTCCTTGTGTGCTGCTTCCATCGCATCACAAAGCTGCTCAAAGATATGCAAACACGTTGACAATGAAGGTAGATCTTGTGGTTCTTTGAGTAACTTTCCAAGTGTGTGTCCTTGCAGATACTCCATCACGTAAAAGAAGCCGATCTGTGGCTCCTCCCCAAAATCATCGAAGACGCGCACGATGTGCTCGTTTCTCATCGAGATACTCGACGTCACTTGCACCTCACGCTCAAAGCGCGCCTCCATCCCATCGAGCTTAAACAACTCTGGACGTAGGATCTTGACGACACGCTCGGGATCGCGACTCATCCGAACGTGGTGCGCGAGATAGACAGTCCCTCCGCTCCCCTCCCCAATCGCCTCTTTGAGTTGATACTTTCCAGCGATAAGTGTCAGCGGCAACTGGCACTTGGGACAAAAGGACAGGACATCCAACCCTGGCAGTTGCTCTTTTGCGCGCACCAAATCGTACTCACATCTGGGGCATACCTCAGGATTTCCAGCATTTTTCTTCATCACACACTTCACGCTCTATGAGAAACCAACCACACACTCACACTCGGTGAAAAACCAACAAGCAAACGCGTTTGGTTAACAAAAAAACCCCTATATGTCAATGAATCCCCCACGAAATCGTCTCCAACTTCCTCACCAAAAACGGACAGCGCTCAACGACCATACCCACGACATTTTCCAATGATCTCATTCATAATTTCGGATGTCCCTCCACCGATTGGGAGCAGCCGCGCGTCTCGATATAGCCGCTCGACAAGAGTCTCACGCATATACCCCATCCCACCAAAGATCTGCACTGCGTGGTCACAAACCTCAAGGGCGGCCTGTGCAGAGAAATTCTTGGCCTGACTGACCGCCTCAAGGACATGCTCTCCCCGACGCATAGCGTCGGCGACCTGGTAATTCAGTGCCTTGGCTGCACGCACAAGTGTCGACATGTGCGCGAGCTTGTGACGTGTCACCTGAAACCCCATAATCGCACGACCAAAGGCCTGCCTGTCTCGCGCATATTGTTCCGCCTCAGCGAGCGCAACCTCGGCTGTCGCGTGACCTTGTGTTGCGAGCATCATCCGCTCGTTTTGGAAGTTTTGCATCAACGCCACAAACCCACTGCCCTCCTCTCCAATGCGGTTCTCCACAGGGACACGACACTCATCAAAGCGCAACGTCGCTGTATCACTTGCCCGCCAACCCATCTTCTTGAGGCTTTTGGAGACAGAAAACCCCTCTGTACCTTTCTCCACAACAAAGAAAGTCAACCCTGCATGTGGATCGGGGTCTGTACGAGCCAATACAACCACCATGTCCGCTCGGACACCACTCGTAATGAAGGTCTTGGAGCCTTGAAGTACATACTCATCTCCCTCGCGCTTTGCCCGTGTCTTGATCCCTGCGACATCCGAACCTGTATCTGGTTCTGTGATCGCCAACGCGGCAACTTGCTCACCTCGCAGGACAGGAGGAATCCAGCGCTGCTTTTGAGTCTCTGTCCCAAGCAATAATAACGGCGGTAAGGCGATCTCAAGACTCCCCAGACCAACCGCGACACCAGTACTCCCAGCCGCAAGCATCGCCTCTGTCGACATGATCATATGGAAGATATCCCCACCCCCACCGCCATACTCTTCGGGCATCGTCACACCAAGCAAGCCTGCTTCGGCGGCCTTTCGATGGAGCTCTTTGGGAAAAAACTCCGCCTCCTCCCATTCTACAACGTTTGGCACGATCTCATTTTGTGTAAAGCGCGCACACACTTCGTAAAATGCCCTGTGAGAGTCGTCCAAAAATCCCGCAAAAAATGGATCCAATGCCATCACATCACTCCTCTTGAGGCCGTTGAAAGGAAAATGTCACAAAGAAAATGTCGTCTGCTTCAACACATGTTGCATTTTCCAGCACAACATGCCTCACAAGACAACATCTCACTCCAGGTCAAGCAGGCTTACAACAGCAGCCTGAGGCCGGCATATCGCTTTGTCTTTCACGACAATGGAAAGCAGCACAGTCCTTCACCACCTTACCACAACCGCAGACTGGCATGTGGGCATAGATGTTGCTGAAGACACATACCAAAGATAGCCACTCATCTCTGCGTCCCTCACAGCGAGGAAAGATGACATGATCCCCCACATCACAACCAACAGGGAGCCAACCATGAGACGACGACCTTACCGAAGAGACCCAACCCCAGCACCTCCCAAACAACCTCAACCACACACTCCTCTCAAGCTCAAACTCGCCAGACTCTACACAGCGCTCGGGACATTGTTCTTTTTTCTGCTCGTGTGCGGTGAGTGTTTGTTCGGCGATCCTGTTGAGACGTTACCTGGCATACTCTACGTCGGCGTGTTGTATCTCGTTGGTGGTCTGACCTTTCAGGCCGTCTTACAACGCGAACAACAGGAGCTCCCTCCCAAACCCCACTCACGACCAAGAAAGCGCAACAGGATGCGGTGACAGGTACACCTGTTGTTTGAGCCACGGCATCACATCGTGTCCCTCAATCACCTCCTTCAGCGCCTCCCGCAACACATACAACGCCAACGTTCCGTCAGTATAATCACGTAACTGTTGTTCCAAACGCTTCCGTACAGGAGCCGGAACAGCCCGCTTCATCATCCCGAAGAGATGCATCACAGTGTTGACATGATCCCCTTTTTGAGGCGGCGTCATGAGCGCTTGAGACATTAACTTCGCGTACGCATGACATGTCTGTTCCATCCCTCTCTGTTTCCACTGCGCAACGAGCGGCCCCATTTTCCGATAACATGACTGATCGTAAGACAAGAACAACATCTTGTGACTTGCGTGAAAGGCCTGTAACTGCGCAGCAGTTTGCCCCTCCTCTTGCCATGCCTTCCAGCGCGCATGTGTGAAGATCTGTGTCAAAAAGTGTTCCTGTTCCTCCACGTCATCAAGCCCTTTTTCGGAACGCACAAAAGGTACACTCTCTACAGCACACAACGCCTCCGCGAAGAGGCCCCGCCCAGCCTCAACGACCTCTCCTTCTGTATCGAATACATCGACACCTGCAAGACCACAGCTCGGCGATTTGCTCTTAAGAATGACACCATCCAGAGATAACGCTCGCCATCTTTCGAGTTGCTGCTCGATCCACTCCATCATAGCGGGAGTATAATCGCGATGAGACTCCCAACCGATCATCTCATTCTGTTGCATCCCCTGTCTCAAAAAAACAGGTTCACGTGGAATGCCCATTCCGGCGCCGGCTTCAGGACATATCGGACACCACTCGACGTGTGGTCCGAGTGTCTCAACAAGGAATGTATGTCTCTTGTCTCGGCCGTCATAGCGAACCGGCTCTCCCAAGAGACACGCACTGATCCCAACACATGGCCTGATCGTACTCATCAACCCCCACCTCTCGTGTCCCCAAAAGAGAGCTCACTCATTACGACCCTTCCCCCACCCCAACGCATTGATCATTTCGGTGTATCCTTCTTTGTACGTTGGGTAGGAGAAAACATACCCTTCGTCGAGGAGTCGTGTGTTGCGGCATCGTTTGTTGCTTTGGGCTCTGCGGCTTGTGGACTGTGTATCGGATTCGAGAGGTACAGGAGCGCCCATTTGTTCGGCCATCCATCCATACACCTCCCGCTTCGAAGCAGGCGCACAATCAACCCCGAGATAACAGTCCTTGGGTGTCTCAATTTGGATAAGGTGATGAAGCATCCCAGCACAATCAGCTCGATGGATGCGGTTTGTGTAGTGTGTTTTGCCTGGATGGAGCGTCGCCTTACCTTGCCGCACGTTGTTGAGCAGCCTTGTGCGTTCTGGCCCATAAATCCCCCCCAATCTCACAACAGTCGCAGGGATCGAGGATGCCAAACACAACGTCTCTCCCTGACGTACATATTGTCCAGAGAAGTGCGTAGGCTGTGTAGGTGACGCCTCATCAACCCACTCTCCATCGGTCTGGGCATAGACGCTGGTGCTAGAGACAAAGAAAAGGCGACGTGGTGGTGTGTCCCTTTGTTCGTAAACATCGAGGATGTTGCGAACGCCTTCTGCATACGCCCGACGATAGCGCTCCTCATCAAAGCCCCCTGCTGAGACGGCATACACAATGACATCGACATCAGGTAGCGTCTGGAGGCTGTTAGGCTGGGTGATATCAGCCTGGACAGGCTGCACAAAGGACGGCAACGTCTCGACGTGTCTTTTCGCCCCCCAGACCATGTATCCATCGTTGGAAAGACGCTCCGCGAGCGCTGTTCCGACATAACCACAACCTACGATCAAGATCCGTTCTTTGCTCTCCAACGCACTTTCCTTTCAAAAACAACATCTGTCATCTCATTGATGGTGAGGCAGAAAAACATCCGCCCCCATCTCCTCAATGGCATCTTGCAACATACTCTTCACGACCACCGCAGAGCGAGGGCGCTGTCCTGGTTCCTTCTGAAGTAACGATGCGACGAGCCGCTCCCACTTCGTCTCAGCAAAAGCAGACGCACATTCACCGAGGAGCGGTGGTGAATCCTGAAGCACGAGCATCGTGTGTTCAAAAAAACTCTCCCCTTCGATGGGGAGCGCTCCGGTGAGACATTCAAACAAGATAACACCGAGCGCATAAAGATCAACGGCAGGTGTGAGTGTGACTTTGCCCCGAATCTGCTCGGGAGCAAGATAAAGGGGTGTCCCAACTGCCAACCTTTTGGAGGAGCGCGCTTGGGGATACAAGCAAGCAACCCCAAAATCCAACAACACGACGTGTTGGAATCTGTCGCCAAGAACAAGTAGGTTGGAGGGAGTCAAATCACAATGTATGACGCTCCTTTGGTGGACGCTCTCCAAGACTGTACACAATTGTTTCGCGACTTCCCCGAACCACAACACCGATAACCTATCCTTTGCAAGCACATCTTTGAGCACCAAGCCATCCAGCCAGTTGAGGACGAAATACATTCCAAACCGTTCATCGACTCCTTCGCTCACGAACTCCACGACATGAGTATCCTGACATCGCTTTGTGAGCGCAATCTCCTGCTGAAATTGACGGATAGCCTCAGACTCTGTTGAACGTAAACGCTTCAACGCGACACGCTGTCCTGTCTCGACGTGCTGCGCGAGAAAAACATCAGACGTCCCTCCACGTCCCACACGTCGAAGTAAACTCCAAGGACCACATCGTTCAAACTTTACCATCTGCCCATGTCCCCACGTTCTCCTTTTTGAGAGCGAGCATCCAACGATGTCGCACAAACGCAACCATCACCCTGACAACAACGATCTCTGTATGGTGTTGTCTGAGGACTCTTTTCGAGACACACTACCCTACCAAAAAACGAGTCATAGCCGAATAGAATCTTGACTTATTCGTGCGTGCTTGGTACCCCTATGACAATCATTTATGGCAATCATTTCGTGGTTCAACATCACCATACTATGACCTACTGCGGGAATCACTGGCGGAATAACAGAA
Source organism: Deltaproteobacteria bacterium (assembly GCA_002731275.1). Taxonomy (GTDB): domain Bacteria; phylum Myxococcota_C; class UBA6777; order UBA6777; family UBA6777; genus UBA6777. Next base: position 24,051 of record PCBK01000039.1, read on the forward strand.
ACATTGAGGTGTAACATGACCAGTAGAAGAGTGTTTTTTGCGCTTGCTATCCTCTTGTCCTTCGCGCTCATAAGCTGCAAAGACAAGACCACGCCCAAGAAAAGAAAGGCGCCCACAAAAAGAAGAGAGACCACCAAGCCCAAGAAACGGGTGGAGAAAAAAGTAGAGAAGAAAAAAGACGACGGCGAAGTCGACATGAAGAAAGAACACTTTCGCCTCGCAAACAAAGTCCTCGACGCTGTCATCGAAGGTAGCCTGGACAAAGCCAAAAAAGCCGGTGAGTGGCTCGCATCTGCAGACCGTCTCAAAGAGCTCCCCAAAGCGTGGGCACCACACTGGAAAGGTGTACAAGACGCAGGAAAGGCCCTCACAGAGGCCAAAGATCAACAAGCTGCTGCGCTCGTTGTCTCCAAGCTCGCTGTCGCTTGTGGTGCCTGTCACACAGCCATGAAGGCCAAGATCAAGCTCAAAGACGTCCCACTCAAAGATGGACCCAAAGGCACCAAGTCATACATGCTCCGTCACATCTGGGCTGCTGCTCGTTTCTGGGAAGGGCTCTCCACTCCCGACGACAAAGCCTGGGTTAAGGGTGCAGAGGCGCTCGCAAAAGACAAATACCTCCACAAAAAACTCTACGCAGCCAAAAGCAAACTGCAAAAAGAGATCCGTGGTTGGGCCAAATTTGTCTACAAGATGGGCAAAAAAGCAGCCAAGCTCAAGAAAACCAAAGACCGCGCTAAGTTGATGGGAACGCTCATGCAAGGTTGCTTCCACTGCCACCAAAAAATGTATGTGGATCTCAAGCAATTCCCACACTGAGCCGCTTGACATCCAGTTCCTCCCCCCCCGACTCTTCATAGAGGTCGTCCTCTCGAAGATGCCAATATCCGCAAACAACATATCCAATCGCTTTGACTGACCCAACTCCAGGGAGAATGAAGTGGACCACTACATTCAAGTCCTTCAAGATACAGGGCTCTTCAATACACTCCACAAAGATGAATTTCTTCGACTCGCTGAAAAAATCCAGCCTGTCACGTATCCGCCTGGTGAGTGGATTATTCGCGAAGGCGAGATTGGTCGCGAGCTCTTCATCATTTTGGAAGGCGCCGTCCAGGTCATCGGCCAAACACTCGAAGGTGAGGTCGTCCTCGCAAAACTCACCGATGGCGCCTTCTTTGGTGAGCAGGCCCTCCTGCACCCCGGACAAACGGAACGTAACGCCTCGATCCGCTCATTCACCCACACAAAGCTGCTCAAGATCACCAAGAGCGACTTCCAACAAGTCCTCTCCACAAGCCAGTCACTCAAAGCACTGCTCGTACATGAAGGTCGTAAACAGCTTCGCGACAGGATGCGCAAACAGTCGGAGTTGTTCCGCAGTCTGAAGGTCACAGATCAGCTCAAGTGGCAAAAGACACTTCATTTTTCTCCGGGACAGACGATCTTCAAAAAGGGTCAACCAGGGAAATACTTTTATCTCATCGGTCTCGGCGCCGTCAAACTCTACAAAGAAAAAAACGGCAAGCCCGAGTTCCTCGCATCCCTCAACAAAGGACAGTGTTTTGGGGAGCTCGCGCTGATCGAGAACAGGAAGCGTTCGGCAACAGCTGTCGCAGAATCCAACGTCGAGCTGCTCGCGATCGAAAAGGCACAATTCGCAGAGCTATACAATCACTCTCCAGAGTTACGTGACTACCTGCAAACGCTCCAAAAGGCGTACAATATCGCCAATCAGGGCTTCGTCACGCAGCACTCGGGCCAATTTATGGGTTACGAGAGCACGACCAACCTCTTCCATCTCGAAGACGGTCGTGTCGCCATCTCGTCGTTTGTCAAAGGTCAAAACCTGTTTAACATGCACTTTGTCGACGATGACGACGATGAAGCGCTCGATACAGAGTACACGTACATACGCTACGAAGACCCGACCAAAGACATCGATCGAGAGATCATCTTGAGTGATTCTCGTATTGTTGGGATGACCATCCAGGGTCCGTGGACAGAACTTGGTCGTGTCCAGCGCAAGATGCTCAATTCTTCGCGTATCAGTGAGCGTGAGGTTGAGCGCTTCCAAAGAGAAGGTGCCCTGCTCGACCTGATGAGGACGACCTTCGCCAACAACGAGATCCTTTGCCACTGCCTTCAAGTCAGTCGTGGGGACCTTCGTGAGTTGATCCGCGATGGTGTGAACACGACCGCAGGACTCGCGATGAAGACAGGCGCTGGGACTGTTTGCGGTTCATGTCACATCCAACTCGAAGCCCTCCTGGGACGTGCTGATTGGACCACTGTCGAGATCCGAGAAGAGATCCCCCTCACCGAAGACATAAAGACATTCCGTCTCTACCCGACAAAAGGCAAGCTCAAGCCTTTCTTGCCAGGACAACACATCGTCGTACAGGCCCGCATCAATGGCCACTGGGTCCAACGCCCCTACACTCTCACTTCCGTCTACGACAACACCGAGTATCGCGAGATCACTGTCAAAGCCATTGAAAATGGCTACTTCAGCAAATGGCTGTTTGAGACCCGCAAGCAACCCATCTACCAAGATACCCTCATCCAAGTCTCGCAACCTCAAGGGAATTTTTATACAGAGCTTCACGCTCCAAACCCCATCGTCTTCTTCGCAGGCGGTATCGGCGTCACTCCCGCGATCGCGATGGCCCGCGCGTTCAACGAAAAACACGGACACCCTCCACTCTACATCGACTATTCGATCTCCTCCCCTGAACAAAACGCCTTCGCTGACGAACTGCAGGCTATCGCAGAGAAGAACAACAACATCAACGTCAATCTCCGAATCACCGCATTTGACGGTCGCTTACAGCCTAAAGAGATCAAGAAGGTCACGCGAGAGTATCCTGGCGCAATGTTTTACGCTTGTGGTCCTGAGCGCTACCAAAAGATGGTGGAGACTTCGCTCAAAAAAGCCCGCGTCAAACAAGAACGCATCCACGTTGAAGCCTTCGAGAAAGTCAGCACGGCCCCACTCGCGGCGGCGTCCAACACCTCTAAGTCATACATTTGGTTAGGTCTGGCATTGCTCATGGGTTTTCTCGTGCAATCCTTTGCGGGGCTTGAATGGTCATGGCTCGCGTCGATGCAAAGTGGTGAATCCTACCAGCGGTGGAGTGGCTTGTTCTTAATGACCTTCATCTTGGTACAGTGGATATTGCCAGCCCTACGACTCGCGAAACGATACCAAGAGGCCGCTCAATTCTATCCTGCGCACAAGTATCTCGGCGCGCTCTCGCCGCTGGTCTTCTATGTCCACTCGATCAAATTTGGTTATGCCTTCTTGGGCTTTTTGAGCATCACTTACTTTCTCAACACCTTCTTGGGATTGTTCAACAAAGAGCTCCTGACGACATCCTCCAACACGACGCTCAAAGAAGGCTTCACTTTCTTTTGGCTGATCACACACATTGTCCTCTCGCTGATGACCCTCTTGTTGATGCTGGTGCATATCTTTTTGGTGTTTGGTTACCAATAATCACAGCTCACAAACAGGCCGATGTGGCCAGGAGTATAGACTATGACATCCAACATGCAACCCGAACGCGCTAGAGTCTGGGGATACATCGTCGGCGGACTGGTGAGTGTGATCTGCATCCTCATTTTGTGGCTCCCCGGCATGGAGGGACTGAAAGCCATCGGACCCCACAACACAGGACACAAAGACTTCCCATGTGCGTCGTGCCACAAGCCCACAAAAGGAATCTTTGTCAGACATAAAAAGGTCGACAACAAGGTCTGTTTAGAGTGCCACCAGCGCAACAATGACCTTCACCCAACGGAGCAATTCCTCAAGCCCAAATTTGCCAAACAGCGCAAGTTGTTTGCACCTCACTTGTGTACTTCATGCCACAAGCAGCACAAGGGTGTGCGCGTAACGATTGAGACCACAGTGTGTCGACACTGTCACCAAGATCTCAAGCCGGAGTTCGACCCCCTCACCCCCACACACGAAGAGTTGGCCAAACAAAAACGCTTCGATACATGTACACGATGCCACGACTTTCACGGGAACCATATTCGGCGACGTCCCAAAAGACTCGAAGATGCCGCGTCAGTAAAAGACATCAAACAATACTTTCTTGGCGGAAAAGACCCATACTCCGACAAAAAACTCCACAACCCCAAGAAACCCAAAAAGTGAATTAAAAAGAAGAGTTCCACAGGCGAAGGCTTCTTCTCTTTTTGTGGAGTCCGTCTTTTCGCCTCTATCTATTTTCTTCTCTGATGACATAACACCAGACAAAAAATCTCACAAAGCCAACGACAAAGAATTCACTCTCCGAGATTGACTTGCTGGAGTCCCAACAAATGTGGTGTTTCAGTGAGTAAAGCTTTTCCTTTATCCGTCACGCCACAAAGAGAGAGAACTTCCAGATTCTTGAAGCGCTTAAAAGAAGAGAGGAATTGGAGATCTTCATCACCACGTCCTCGACGCTGAAATTCTTTGTCTTCGGGTTGACTTGCTCCCTTCAATGGCTCATCTACCGGTATGTAACGCTCTGAAAGATGAAGCTCTCTTACGTCCCCAAGCACAGGAGAATCCAACCATCCTCCGAGAGGATGCTCATAGCCACTCAAATCCAGCGCCACAAGTCGCTTGTTCTCCAAACGTTGGATCGCCTCAAAGAGATACGATAACCCTTGGGGAGTCGAATTTTGATGATGGAGGTAGATTTCATTTTCTTCGCTCGCAGCGAGTTCTTGGACTCTCTGCATCACGTAAAGAGGGTTTGCCCCCACCTCTGCAGGCCTGTACGTTGCAGAGGCCAACAGCTCTTCTTCACTCATCTCGGGATCGACATGGTCCACCCAAAAACACTCATCTTCAAGTTCCCAAGCACCGTCGTAAACCTCTTCGATCCCCTGGATCATGGGAGAACACCACAGCGCAATCATGCCACGAAGCCGTACAGGATTTCCCTCCACATCCAACAGTTGTAAATGTTTGATACGATCGGATGCAGCGAGAAGATAAGCACCTTCATCGGTAATTTGGTTCGAAGAGAGTCTCAAAGACTCCCATTGTTCGACATATGGCGACTTCAGGATCGCACGAAGACCGTTATCATCGATACGATGACCCGAAATATCCACACTCTTCACATGTCTGGCATACGGTGATTGCAATAACGCAAGGATACTTTCATTTCCAAAGGGTTGATTGCTTTTGTCCAGAGAAAGAACGGTACAGCTCTCCAAAAAGGTCGCGTGTGCAAAGGCAATGGCAAGGCTTTTTCCCATCTTCCAAGCGTAGCCCTGTCGCTTGATCGCGTCACAGATAGCATGTGACAATCTCTCTCTATCCTCCACAAGCCACTCACCTTCGACGTCGTCAGCACTGAATTCCCCTCTTGTGTACACATCTACAGAGTAACGAATCATCCTCTCAAACAGCACCGAACGACCAAACACTACAGCATCTTCATACTCCAGTTCGTGAACACGCTCACATTGTATCCTTCTCAGTGATTGCAAAGAAGAAGACTCTGCAAACGCCTTAAGCGCTCCTCCACCAAGTTCGACACCTCGAAGATCGAGCAGCTTAAGTTGGCCTAAGTGAGGGGATTGTGACAAAGCAAACACCCCTTCTTCTCCGACCTCATTCCACCCAAGCCGAAGTGTCTCGACAGATCGCATCCAGGGCGCTTTGCTGAGCGCTTCAATCGCAGCATCATCGATGCTTATTCTCCGATAGGTCCAACGTCTTGAGCAGTGGAAAATGACCGTAACAAGCCAACACTTCTACGTCTTCCCGACCAAGCTGACATCCCCGCAACGTTAGCGTTTCCAAAGAGGAGAACACTCTAGACCTGGCAAATGCCTCACTCCCTCCTTTACCGAGTAGGCAGTAACTCATATTGAGGGATTGCAAACATTGGAAAGATGAGCGTTCAACAAACTCGGCCATCCCTCCTTTTTGGAAATCGTTGGGTGCAGAGATATCGCCAGATAGATCCAGATGATGCAGCTCAACGAACGACAAAGAGTCTGCAAACGCAACAAGAGCGTTGTGATCCATTTGATTTTGGGAGAGATCCAAATACTGAACGTTTGGAAAACAATCTGATTGAATCAGTAATTCGACCCCCTCACGAGACAAAGAACTCTCTGGAAGAGACAAGGTTTTCAGCGCAGGCATCCGCGTCTTAGCGAGTTGCCTTACGTGCTCCAGTTCTTCCCCAAACACAGCTCGCTCCACCACAAAAGAGAGCAATTCACAGCTTTCCAGTACAGAGAGGACTTTCGTGAGATCTTCTGTTTTGATGAAAGACATCAAGGGAACACGAACGCTCCTCACCAAAGACAGCGCGCAAAGAGCGTCTTCGTCAAACATAAAGCCAGCGAGACGTTGATGCATACTGAACAGCTCGGCTTCCCGGCACTCGTCAGGCCAGCTGGACAAAACCTCTTCCGCCCTTGCCACGACCTCCTCGATAGACTCTGTCCCGACCCAAGAAAACAGCGTTGACAGAAGCTGTTCAAAATGCTCCACAGAAGGCTGCAAAAGCAGGATCTCCTGGAGCCTCTTCATATCACCATACTGTTTATCCATGACTCCCCCCTACTCATCGGTGGTTTGTTAGATAGCTTCGCCAAGTGGACTTCACAAGATGTTGCAAAGCTAACCATGGAGACCATCGTTGACAAACAGTGATTTCGAATACAGAGACGCGATAATGGGGTCGGTGTGTTCTTTGCGCTCAGAGGGGTGAGGATGGGGCGGCTGGTTTGCGAGAGGGCAAACCAGGTCCAAATGCAGGAGATTTGAAGTCCAACGAGGCTGCCATTGGTGTCATTTTCCAATGAAGACAACCCCACAAAGAAGACATTTCTGCCCACAGGGAGCTTACAAAAGAGAGTCTACAGTGTGAGTTAAAAACGTTGGTGGGTCGATGAGGAGAGGGTTTGAGCTTATTTGAGGACGATACGTGGTACAGGTGTCCACATGAGGATCTGTTTTTTGTCATGCATCAGGGGAAGGAGTGCCTGGCGAAGGTGGGGATGAAGTTGCATTGCGACTTTCCAGAGTGCGCCTTTGGCGTAGGGAAGCGCCTTATCTTGTGCAGAGGAGATTCCACGTAGCGCCTCAAAGAAGCCTTTGGGACGTGGGTATGTGATGAGTTGAACCTTCCCTTTAAGTCCAGTACGTTTTTTGGCCCACTGGATCGTATCCTGAAGACTTCCGAGCTTGTCGACGAGACCATTTTTCTTGGCTTGTCGTCCGGTCCAGACGCGACCCCCTGCGAGGGCGACCATCTTCTTGTAGGTCATCTTGCGTCCCTTTGCGCCCTTGGTCACAAAGTCAACGTACACTTCATTGAGCATCTTTTGAAGGATGGCACGTTCGGTTTTGTTGAAGGTCTTGAAGGGGGAGAAGATCCCAGAGTTTTTACCGATGGAGACGCTTTGGACGTTGACTCCGAGCTTGTTGAGGGTCTTGCCGAAGACGACCTTTCCACCAAAGACGCCGATGGAGCCTGTGATCGTGGAGGGTTCAGCGACGAGCAGGTCAGCCCCCATCGAGATGTAGTATCCACCGGACGCAGCGACGTTCCCCATGGAGACAAAGAGAGGATATTTTTTCTTGAGTTGCTCAAGTCGCTTCCAGATCAGGTCACTCGCGAGAGCCGAACCACCAGGGCTATTTACGCGCAAGACGATCGCCTTGAGGTTTTTGAGCTTGGCGACTTTGTTAAGGGTCTTGAGCATATTGGAAGAGTAGATCCCTTTGTTGTTGCTGAAGGTTCCAGAGGGCTTGGAGCCATACATGATCGAGCCAGATGCGTAGATCACAGCGATCTTGGGCTTGGTGTTTTTGACCTTGGGTTTCTTGGAAGACCAGATCATAGACATCATGGACCAGAGGCTTGTGGGCTTCTTTTTCTTGCGCTTGGCGTAGTTCTTGACGAACTTGAGGGGGCGCACGTTGATGTCTTTGTTGACAGTGTCGCGCAAAGAGGAGAGATAAGCGATGCTATCGATGAGGCCCATTTTTTTCGCCTGTTGAGGCGTTAGGAGCGCCTGATCGATGGCTTTTTTCACGACCTCTTGTTTGATCTTGCGGCTCTTTGCGATGGTTTCGACCATCTGCCCGTATAGATCAGTGAGCAGCGCGGTGACTTGTTTGCGTTGGCTCTCGGACATGGATTCGCGAAGATAGGGTTCGGGGGCGGTCTTGAAGTCACCAACTGTGACAAAGTCGCCGACGAGTCCGAAGCGGTCCATCATCTTTTTGAAGTAGAGCATTTCAGAGCGGAGACCAGGCAAGAAGAGCATCCCACCGGGCGACATGATCAGCTTCTGACAGCCACTCGCTGCGATGTATCCGGGGGTTGATGCGGTGTCGAGGGTCGCATAGGTTTTTTTGCCAGCAGCTCCAAGGCCAGCGATCGCCTTTCGCAGCTCGGAAGCCTTAGCGAGTCCCATGGAGACGCCACCAAAGCGAAAGACAACGGCTTTGACATAGCTGTCATTTTTTGCCCGCTTGATACGGCGAAGAAGCTTGGCGTATGTTTTCTTTTCGGCGAAAAAACTGACGGAGTCATCGTAATCGGGGTAGGCACCGTAGATTTTGATCACTGCGACTTTGTGGGACTTGACTTCGACTTTCTTTTTGCTGCTGATTCCCCAGAATGCCTGTGCAGGCAATGCCCATGTCATCGCCACAGCCATCAAAAATGAACAAAGCGCTTGTTTCATGAGTAGAACTTCTCCTCTTTTGTAAAAAATGCCAGCGCCTCCCTGCTACATAAACAGAGAAAACTTCCCTTTTTGCCAAAGGGACAAGAGATCCATGGCAAATGCGACGGAGATGTGGATCAAAAATCCGCTCCATACAGACATCGTACGCAACGACAAGATGCCAAGTGCGATCCCCGCGATGACTGCACCCAGTGTTTCAGCCATTGGTTTCCCAAAGTGAATCATGCAGTACGGCACAGCCGAGAACAAAATAGCGTGCGCACCCACATGGCGTTTCAGGCCGTGCAGGATATAGCCTCGAAAGAAAAACTCCAGACAAAAGAACTGTATTCCATAAAATGTCCACCAAAGCCCAAGATCGATCAGGCTACGAGAGGCCTTGTGATAAAATGGGTACGTCCTTTGAAAGGATTGTGTGTACGATACGAAAATCACCGCAGGTAGCACAATCAAGAACAACATCACATAGATCCACAGGTGGTCTGTCATGCCCTTGAGCTTCAATCCGTAACGGTCAAAACGATCGCCTGGTGTCAAGATGATAATCATGGCCGGCAACAACAAGTAGCCCGCTGAACAGCTCAATGACCAAAAGACATGGCGATAGACCGCGGAGTACTGTGTGTCTGTTGGTAAGACCGCAAGAAACCAACGGTACAAAAAGGATCCACTGTGTCCGTAGTATTCCATCAAGGTGAGGACAACAGCGACCCAACACATCAAAAACAACGCACCAAAACTGAACTTGTTACGTGCGTCCTTGTCCAGCTCACGCTGAATGATATACATCTGCTCAACAAACAAACCGTTCCACAAGGAAACCAGCCAACGTCCTAAGCTAACCAATGCCAACTCCTTTATCGTCATGAGAGAGAAATTCTTGTAAGAAGATCACCGCGATATAGCATATACTCGCGATCATTTGATGCCATAGAGAGATGTGTCGGAGTATCCCTTGAATGGGGCACGACGTCAAGGACAACCACTCCGTCACCCGAGCAAAAAGACACTACCGAAAGAAAAGCCGGAGAAGATCGAAACTTTGTTGAAGGCGCTGGTTTCCTAGAATCTGTGTCAAGAGCTTGATTCAAAACGTGGAGTGTGGCACCAATAAGAGCTATACAAGAGATGCAACATTCTTTTTATGATGTTCAAGCCAAAAGCAAAAAGGCGGTTTGATGAAATCAGCGATTCGTTTTTTATTGTGTTTTTCGATATGTTCGGCATGTATTTTCGTTTCGTGTGTGTACGATGTAGATCTGACCAAAGGTCGCTACGCCTGTACAACAGCGGCAGATTGCCCCACTGACTACACCTGCGTCAACCAACTCTGTGTTGCACCAGGGACGCAACCTTGCGATGGAGGTAGCTGTACAGACAACACACCCGACACCAGCACGAGTTGCAATACACACACTGATTGTCAGGCCACACAGACCTGCCGCCCGCCACTCAATGGTGCGACCAACGGTGCCTGTGTCCCCCGCTGTAACCCTGTCACACAAGTCGGCTGTGAAGCCGATGAGGTCTGTGTCGTTTGGTATGGTAGAGGCTACTGCACCGCCAAAAGAGGCGCAAAACGTGAAGGCAACCTCTGCACACAAGAGCTCGATTGTGAACTTCACTTGTACTGTCGCCCCGTCAAAGGCTACCCCAATATCCGCCGCTGCGCTGGGATGTGTGCCCTCAACGTAGGTTGCAGCAAGGAAGGCCAAAGCTGTCTGCCTCTCCGCCCTGAAGATGATCCCATTGGCTACTGTGAGCCTGTCCCAACCAAGGTAGGCGAAGACCAAATTTGTAGCGGCGACATTATCTGTGAAGATGGCTTACTCTGCACACGTAGAGAAGGCGACACGACCCCCAAGTGCTACAAAAACTGATCCTCACATAATCCTCCACACCAAGCAATTGACTCTGCTCCAGGGGCAATTGCACTTGTGTCTCCGCAAACTCCCCTGACCATCCCGTATTCTCCACTTCCTCTCCGACCTTCGGAGAAGGCAAGGGGGAGGCTTTATACCGTATACACGGGGGAAACTAGATTTCTGATCCAGGGGCAGTTGCACTTGTGTCTTCGCAAAATGCACCCGAATGTACGACACAATCCCTCATGACAATACAGATACTGCAAGCAGTATCCTCTCAACGCTCGATTGCTCGGACAACATATGCGGTTGTCATTTGCTTCATTCACTTTGCAACCACCCCTTCTACAAACCTCTCCATCCCCCTGAGCCTTCGGCTCTTCCCCCTTCCTCTCCATCCTCCGGAAGAGGAAGGGGGAGGCTTATACCGTATACACGGGGGAAACTAGATTTCTGATCCAGGGGCAGTTGCACTTGTGTCTTCGCAAAGTGCATCCGAATACACGGCATGATCCCTCATGATCATACGTATGTCGCAAGCGACATCCTCTTAACGCTCGATTGCTCGGACAGCATATGCGGTTGTCATTTGCTTCATGCACTTTGCAACGACCCCTTCCACAAACCTCTCCATCCCCCTGAGCCTTCGGCTCTTCCCCCTTCCTCTCCGACCTTCGGAGAAGGCAAGGGGGAT
>PCBK01000040.1 GCA_002731275.1 Deltaproteobacteria bacterium
AGGCAAGGCATGAGGAGAAGGCGTAGCATCGCTACGCCGACGACGAATAACAAAGCCTGTGGCTTCAGCAGCAACCTTCTGTGTTCGTCTCATTTTCCGTATTCTTTTTTCTATCCGACGGCCTTAGGATGGGCTGTGGTCCTCACTGCCGCGCTCCGCTTGCCGTAGTGGACTGCCGTCCAAACCTGCCAGGGGTTGGCACCCCAGACCCCACGATACTGCGTATCGTCTGTGTTCCGCCTCACGGCGGTTCTTGAACATTGGAGATCGTTTTTTCGGGGAGCTGCAACGTCTTTTGGGAGAGTTCGTGTGTTGCAGGGGTTTTTTGTGGGGGAGGTGAGTTTACAAGCGTCAGAAGAGAACATTGATGTCATTTTTGGGTGAGTGGTTTTTTATCTTTTTCCAGAGCTCGTTTGGGGGCTTTGATGGCTATTTTCTTTTGTCTTTGTATTATGGTATGGTCAGGAGGAAGGATTTTGTAAGTGGTCCTCTCGCGAAGTAAACGCATGAGTATGATATTGTATTTTCTCGGTAGAGTCGGGGCCTTGTGTCCGACCTTGATGTCGCATTTTTTTCTCGGTAGAGTCGGGCCTTGTGTCCGACCTCAATGTCGTATATCCTTTTCGTGAGAGGAATAGCCTAAATCCATGTCATGACTGCATCTCTGGAGTTGAGGGGGATTCATGTTCCGTAACAGTATAGGTCTTCTTTTTGTTGCGCTTATCTTTTTCTTAAATTGTAGCAAGGTGATCGTTATTCGGGATTCTGATGGAGAATACTTGGGCGATGCCGGCGTGCTGTATGAACGTAAAGTATTCGATGGAAAAAGAGTCGAAGAGCCTTCTGTTCGCTGTCATAAGCATCCTCTTTTTCGTCAGCCATGTCATGTTGGGAGAGGGGCTTGTGTGGCGATGGGGACGTATGTTTGTAAAACAGATTCGCAAGATGTACCTCTTTGTGATGCGAAGAAAGGACACCCCGCGGAGGAGATTTGTAACAACAACATCGACGATGATTGTGATGGTTTGGTTGATGATACTCCATGTGTCGAAAAAACTTTTCTTGCCTACTCTCCTGTTGGAAAGAGCACTTATTTTACGTCTGTTATGCACTTTCGTGGCTATATTTACGCTGCGGGGTTCTTTTCGTCAATGTCCTTAAATGGCCAGAAAGTTCCAAGTCAAGGTGGAGTGGATATCTTTCTTCTTAAAATGTCTCCTGATGGAACAATTATTTGGGTGCGATCGTATGGGGGGAAGTTTGAAGATAAACCAGCCCAATTGATCGCGTTGAAAGATGGGTACGTTCTTGTTGGACAATTTGAGAAGGAAATTGTTTTCCATTCGACAACCAAACTGACGAGTTGGTCACGTGATGTTTTTGTTGCGAAATTTTCGTCCAAGGACGAATTCATGTGGGCAAAGGCTGCCGACGTTGAAAGTGATGCGAAAGCTCTGGGGGGATGTGTTGATGAACAGAACATCTACATCACAGGAGCATACAAAGAAAAACTTCCTTTGGGAAACAATGACCCAAACGAAAAGAATGCTTTTTTGGTGTCATTTGCTGTATCGGATGGGACTCTCAAATGGTCGAAAATTCAAACCGGTACAAACGCATTGGGGGTTGGTGTTCTGTCAGGTCCCAAAACGGGGAGTATATATTGGTTTCAGATTGCACTTGAAGCTGGAGATTTGCAGAGCGTGAACAAAAAGGTTGATGCTCGTGAACTCATTGTTGCAAATCTGGATTCGGATGGAACTGTTCGTTGGACACAAAAGCTGGCGGAAGACTACATCCACACAAATCCAAGGTGGCACATGAATGAGGATGAGACTTTCACGCTCGCTGATATTATCAAACCTCCGGTCACATTCCATAACCAAACGTTCAAGGGGAATGCGCATTACATTGTTTTGGCTCGCTGGGAGCAAAAGGGGCGTCTTCTTTGGTCGAAGCTCTATGGTTCTGCGGTTCTAAATTATACGTTTGATTGTGCATCTTCATCTTTTCTTGGTGAGATATCAATGGTCGCAGAGCATCTAGGAGTGTATAAAGCTGACAGTTACTCGGTAAAAACGGATACAAATTCATCATTTTTGATGAAGGTTGATTTGAGTGGAAGAGTAAGCTCCCTTCAGTCTTTGGGTTCTACAAAAAAAAACCTGAGCACCTTTCTGGAAAGTGTTGTCCTTCAAACGAAGGAACATACTTTTGTTTTGGGGACGTTTCTTGGTCCAGTTCAAAGCTTGGGGAGGAAGTATGGAGCAAGTGACCAATGGAGTCTTTTTTTGTACAAAGAGAAGCGTTGAGAATATGTTTGGTAAGCAGTCTTAGGCCTTGCTGCCGTGCTCCGCTTGCCGTAGTGGACTTGCCGTCCACACCTGCCAGGGGTTGGCACCCCAGACCCCACGATACTGCGTATCGTCTGTGTTCCGCCTCACGGCAGTTCTTGAACACCCTCTCTATTCATCATCACCTTTGACGAGCACACGCCACGCAAAAATCCCTGTCCCCAAAAGGATCGCAGAGAGCAAACTCCATCGAAGTGTCGGGCCCCAACTGTACTTATTAAAGAAGGTCTTGGCCGTGAGAAGGGCAGGGACGGTTGCGCCCAGAAAACCTGCAATACGCACCATCCATTCGATCTTTTCGCGTGTCTGTGTCCTGATATATGCGTTGAGTTCTTTGGATTGCTCGTTTACCTCTTCGAGCAGGGTGCGGTTTTCGAACGTACTCTGCCACATCCGCCACAGCGCAAGACCTCGTTCTCTGTTCGTAATCTGACTAAACCAGATCTTGTTTTTAAACAGCAAAAGATCCTTGTGGACGCGGCGGAACGCACGCCTACTTTTTCGGTCTCCCCGTGTGAGGGCCTGGATGTCTGCCATACGTTCAAATAGAGAGAGCAGGGTAATACGTTGCAAAACGGCCAGGATGAAGATATCCAGATAATAGCTGCTGTGATACTGACCTAGAAAGTCGAGGTGGAAGCGGTTTGTATCGAATGCGACGAGACAACCACCTTCCTTTGAGAAGCCCTGCCAGCGTTTACGTGACCAACGTGTGAGCTCTTCTTCCTCTGATTTAGAAGGTTGTGCATGGAACGTGTTGTCGAAGTTGACGAGCGTATTACGGTCGAGCAGCCTCTCATTCGACTCGACGTCATCGAGCATTGTATCTTGTTTGATGCAGCTAAATGTGTAGAGCATCATTCGATCTTCGTAGGCTGGGATAACTGGGATTTTTAGCTCCTTCGAGAAGTCAACAGGGGAGGCCTTTTTGTATTTGGAGGGGCCAAACTCTGCGAGTAAGTAGGGGAGGAGCTGTGTCATTTGGTAGGTTTGTTGATCGCCTGTGAGTGTCGGCATCGGGAAGTCTTGATGGAGTGGGGTGAGCAGGCGCATAAAGAAGGTCGCGTTCATCTGCTCGAAGTAGCTCGCTTGCTCGCTGCTTTGTCCGAAACGGATGAGCAAGAACCCCATGCGAGAATCGTAGACGACGAGTTTGATCGCTTCGATGGTGATGTCATAGGCATGGAGCATGTTCTTTCGGGCGTTTCTGCCTTCGAGTGTGAGGTGGACAGCGTCCTCTTTGTAGCCTTCGAGGAGAGAGAGGTCGAAGTCAAAGTGTTGGCACGTTGGCTCACCTGCATGTTTGTCTTCGCCAAACTCGTACAGGCTGGGGAACTGAAAGCGTCGAATGTAGGGAAGAAAGTATTCGGTTCGATCGACGTCTGCCTGGTTGTACTGAAAGAATCGCTGTTGTTCCCATCGTTTGGAACTTCGTAGTCGTTGAAAGGGGTCTTCTGATTCGAGGAAGGAGAAGGGGAAGACACAGTAGGAGTAGTGGTCGGCGAGTTGGTATGTTTTGATGTGGAGTGCGTCCCCGTCGTATTCGAGTTGAACATTGCACGAGGAGCGTCGGCATGGGAAGGGGGTGGACTCTTTGAGATCTTCTTCTTCGACGGAGAGACCGCATACAGGGCATCTTGGGAGCTGATTTGTGTCTTCACTCATTATGTACTCCTTGTATCTGGGGATCGTTTTTTCAAACGGGAATGTATCACGTGTTGGTGGCTATCAACAACGAAATTTCGAGGTTTATTTCGCGAGAATTGGGCGATGGAGAGGTCGGACACAAGACCCGACCCAATGAGGGGAATTGGTTGGTGTGCTGGGCGAAATTCGACCCTACGAAGGGAATGCCAAATCTGCGGCAAGGAGCCCGTCTCTACGGAGAGAATGCTATCTTGCGTGATGGAGAGGTCGGACGCAACACCTAAATGAATGTTTGTTGGATATATCTTATGTAAACTATAATCTCTCTTTTTGTCTGCCATTGTATGAATGAATAGATGATTGATGTTTGTATTCTGAACTTTTGGAAATGGTTGACCGTATCAATGCCACCCTATCATTCAGCGGTCGTTATGTCATGACTGCCCTGCTCTTTTTTTCGGAGGTTTTCACGATGAATGCATACAAAAAACAGGACCATGACTACTGTGAGTCCGTCGATCTTGAGCGCTACGATGAACAAGGATTCTTTGTGTGTCCACAGGTGATCTCTTCTGATTGTGCGGAGTCTTTGTCCGAGAGTTTGATGAAGGATCTCTTTGACATGGCCTTCCACAAAGAGCGGACACCACCCTCTCCTCTTCGGATTGAAGACAGACGTTTATTTTTTGATCGAGCGCTTCGAGAGCGACGACTTGACGATCCAAATTGTGTGTACGCTGGCGGAAACCCCAGGCGTCCGCTCCTCAGCTACAATACAGGGATGGTCAATCTCTGTCTCAACCCCGATATCATGAGACACGTACAGTACAACCCTGATGTCTACGAATCCATCGCAAAACTGTATGGAGACAGACAGCTCGTTTACAGGCATGGGTTTGATCGAGCGAGTATTAAGTTCTCAGGCTCTGCGAATATGCCTCTTCATCTGGACAAGAATCTCTTTCACGATATTGATGACGTTGGCTATGACGGTCGCTTTGATCGGCGTGTACAGGCCTTTGTTGTGGGTCGTATTCCTCAGGGGATCCCTTTGAGGGATGCCGGGACGATCGAACTTATCCCCTATTTCCATCACTATTTTGTATTTGCGAGGCACTTTTTGCACCCCAAGGAGGGATTGCATCCGATCAAAGACAAAAAGAACGGGTTTCACGTCCTTGGGAAGGATTTTGTGCAGGCGCTCAAACCATTGAATGAGGCGATTCGGCTGTACACACCGATATACCATGCGATCGCTGACGGAGCGTCCAAGTCGTCCCTTGATGGACCTTCTGAGCTTGTTGATTTTGCGTGGAAATATCGCATCCCTGTCCCACAGAAGCCATATCAACTGGCATTTGAGTGTGTCGACTGTGAGGCCGGTGACATGGTGTGTTTTGATCAGCGACTCCCCCACCGCAATCGTCGGAATCTGCACGAAGAAGTCGAGCGTATTGTGTTTTACGTTCGGCTGTTCCCTGTTGACAAGCAGTGGTATGGGAGCGATGAACATCGTGAGATGATGCGTTTACATGTACAAGGGATCGCGCCTGGACCGGAGCATCGGAGTAATGTGACAGAGCGTGAGGTGCTGAAGCGAGACGGTTCATTTGCTTGTGATGAGCAAGAGGTCAACGACCTCTCCTATCTCCTTACTGGCCTTGTCCCCCACTGCGGCTAGAGCTCTACTTCTTTTCTCTCCACTCACCCTCCAACATTTTCGCAAAACACTGGAATACACAACACTGACAATCTGTTCGATGAAGTGCATCACAAATGGAATATTGTGGCTCTTGGATGTATTAGGAGATGTCTCATGTCATGGTTACAGCGGATAAAGACGCTGAGAAGAAAAACGATCGAGTGGCAACACGCGTTGATTCCAGAGAGAATTCGCGAAAAGTTCGATGCAGAGGAATATAGCATCACGCAATTCATCAAGCTCGCGTCATCTCAAGTCGAGTCGACAGACCGTGTGCTCGATGCGGGTGCTGGAACTTGTGCGTACAAGAGTTTCTTCGAACATGCCCAATACGAATCGACCGATATCAAAGACTACTACGGTAACGATCCCAACTGGCAGCACACTTTTTTGAGCGACCTGACAGAGATCCCTCGACCCAACAATTTTTACGATGTCATCGTCAATACACAGGTGCTGGAACATGTCAGAGATCCACAAGCAGTGATCCACGAATTCTATCGCATACTCAAACCTGGAGGCACATTGTATCTCACAGCACCCCAGGGATGGGGGATCCACGAAGCACCACACAACTACTTCAACTTTACAAGTTACGGCCTCAAGCTACTGTTCGAGAATGCAGGATTTTCCATTGAGGAGATCACACCACGTGGCGGGATCTTCTGGTACCTTGGCAAGCAGCTGCGTGTTCTTCCAGATTATATTTTGACGCAGTTCTTTAAAGAGCAACACGATGGCGTCGAGTCTTTTGCGCCAAGTCCGTGGCTGCCGCTGATGATGGTTTGGTATGCCTCTACCGCTCCCCCGCTCAAATTCATCTTGCCTTTGATACTTCATCCAATCGACCAGATCGACAGACAACAGACTTTCACGTTGGGCTATGCTTGTATCTGCAAAAAACCTTAAACACAGAGACTATTTGGGGACAATGGTGAGAGAGTTGAGCATTGTGTACTCAAAATCTTTGGAGAGCGGAGATTTGCCACCAGCCTCCAGGGTCAACTTACCATCTTTGACATCGACTGTGATCGTACGTACGATGTAGTGTTTGTTCGATGCATCGGTTTTTTCGTCTTTTATGACCTGCACACCTTCGATCCAGACTTGATGGTGAGCGTATGTTTTGCCGTGCCATCCAACACTCACGGTCACATCGTATTTGCCATTGGCGACGTTGATCTCGAAGGTGTTTTTGCGTCCGTAATCGTCGTATAGGATGCTTCGTTGTAAGACGTTGACTGTCGATGGAGAAGAGAGCCATTGAGACTTGGTGATCTTGGGATTGTCGATGTATTGACCATACCACCCCCAACCCTTCTTCTCATCAAAGGCCTCCCAACCCACTTTTATATATGTTTTTCCATCAACAGTGAGGGGATTTTGATTGGGTTCACCCTTTGGATCCTGGAAGTTAATGTACACAGCTTTTCGCTCAGTCTGCCCACCGACTTCGATGAGTGGGAGGTCTTTTCGTTCACCTCCGAGGTAACGACCCAACTCTAGCCTTAGTTTTGTGATCGCCGCTGCATCGCGTGTAAAGCTTGTCAGACTCGAAGCGATACGCTCGACAGCCTTGTCGGGAATGGCTGCTTTTTCTGGGATGGGGTGTGCCTTGGCGTTGGCCAGCCAGAGATACTCATAATCCTCGAATCCTTCGCGCATCAGCTCAAATCGGATAGTGGGCTGTCGACCCTTGAGGAAGGCACCCATATTGTAATAGGCCCATCCTTCGACGCGGTACTTCCAGGCCAACCACGGGATGATCCGGCAATCTATCCCCGGTCTCTCGACGAGAGTTGGGTTAAAGTACGGCATTGAGTCGTGGTCCAGACTATACCACCAGACACGCTCTTTATGCTTGATTTGCCGCTGCCATGCGACTTTGTACACTGGAGCGTAGGCGCGAATGTGTGCGATCCAGATGTCGTATCCACACGAGCCTTTTGGGTCATTGAAGATCTCCGGCTTTGGCTCTTCACTGATCGCGAGCTGGAGGCGAGGTGCTGCCTTTTTGAACAGTCGACAAAGATGGGCTGCGAGCGCGTGGTCCTTTTGGTTTTGAGGCTCATTTTGTACGTAATAGTAAGCCTTTCCGATCATCTTTTCTTGGATGAGGTATGTCTCCAGGCCTTTCAAAAATCGACCATAAGCATCGTTATATGCGTCTGTTCCTTCATGTGAGCTGCCCCTCGGGATATTGCAAAAGCTCGCGGGACGTGGTGTCGCGTTGTCGACGAACTGAAACAACATGAAGGATGGAAAACCGACACCATCGTTCCAGCCGACACCTTTTGCATATCGGGCGGCGAGATGTTTGACACTGTACGGGGGACCTTCAGTCGGTTCATCGTAGAATTGTTTGCAGCGTTGGGGGTTTTTGTCGTTGTCCCAGGTGATCTTGTAAGAGAATCCCGAAGGCCAGATGGGAGCTTTGGGTGTGAAGCGGTGTTCGAACATAAACGACTTGGCGCGATCGAGCTGTTCTTGGTAACTCCCCTGTCCATCCATCAACGACCCCATCGAGAGATTCATCTGTGAATAGAAGTGGATATCTTTGGGGAGCGCAAAATCAAATACGTGTATCTGAACGGGGAGCTGCCATGTTCGCGTACCAGCTTTGAGCTGTATTTGAAATGAATGAGGGCCAGAGGGAGCGTCAGGAGGGACATACACGGTCCACCATAGACCTGTGTTTTGGCCTTTTGTGAGTGTGATTTTCGCGCCGTTTGTGATGGGTGTCAGGGTCTCGGGATAGCCCTTCACAAATCCGATTTGATCGACTCTCCAGCGCGCATTTTTTCCGAGCGTGGTGCCGCCACTCCAACGCACCTGGACTTGCATCGTTGTGGTGGGTCGCAATTGCAATTGGAATGGTTCGAATTCGTGTTTTGCGCTGTAGACTTTCAGGATGTTGGATGTCGTCGTTGGCGGCGCTGTCGTAGCGAGGACCTTTTCGACGTTGGGAGCTGTCCAGAGAAGAAGGTCGCTCGATGATTGTTGCAGGCGATAAAAGAATTCACCTTTCTCTACTTTAACAGGACCGGAAGATGGGGATGTGCAGCGTTTATTGCTGTCACAGAGCAACCCAGGACAACAAGCTCTTGTGCTGCAATCCTGAGAAGCGTTTGCACATGAAGGAGTCCCGCATCCGGGGGATTGGCAGTCGGGCGCGATGTCTTTGTTTGTGCCGCTGTCCTGGTCAGTGATGCTCTCGTGGCAATTGCCGCCATCCGGACAGGTCGCTTGGGGGGAGCAGGATAGAGCGCTACATACCCAAAATAGGCATAGAATCGAAAGATAAAAAAAGGAACGTATCGATCTTTGCCTGTTCATCGCCCTTTCCTCCATGGAAATTTTAAGATAGACCGTCGATTCGAAAGAATCAACAACCTCACACACCAAACATTCACTTGCCTAATGACTTGGAATGCTTCTTCTTTGTGCTCTTCGATTGTTCTTTTGTAGGCTTGTGATGTCTTTTTGTCAATGTGATGGTGTGTAGGGAGTCAAATGTTTCACACCCCCACTTGTTTTTGGGAGATATAGGTGTCAACATAACAAACGATATAGTCGACAAAAGCGCGGACTTTTGGATGTACAATATTGGTATCTGCGTGGACCACCGAGAAGTAATCCATCCAGTAGAGTTGTTCTGGAAACAGTTGAATGACCTGACCTGATTCGACCTCTTTTTGGATGAGGATATTTGCAAAGGAGCCGATACCACGAGAGGAGAGAATGGATTTCATCAGGAGGTCTGCGGAGTTTGTGCTGAGCGCGATGTTCTTTGGGCAAAAGACCTCTTTTTGCTCGATATGCCAGGGGATGATGGAGCCGTCTGGAGCGAGCATCATGAGCGCGCGGTGTTCATGAAGATCTTCAAGGGAAGTTGGCAGCCCATGTTTCTCGATATAATCGGCAGAAGCAAACAGCGCAAAGTGAACGGGTAGTAACCTGCGCATCTTGAGTGAGGTGTTGTGGGCAAAGCCGATCTGAAAGGCGATGTCGATCCCTTTGGCGACCATGTCTCTGATATCCGTTTCCACGACAACTTTGACTTGGACCTCCGGGTATTTGTCGATAAAACCCCAGATCGCTGGCATCAGGAACTCTTCTGTGTTGAGGACGGGGATGGCGATGCGCAGTAAACCCGAAGGTTGTTCGGAGATGTGGCGGACTGCGGCTTCGGCTTGCCTGAGCGCGTCATCGATACCACAGGCATGTTCGTAGTAGATCTCGCCAGCTTGTGTCAGTCTAGTGTGTTGGGTCGTACGATGAAGGAGCTGTACGCCGAGGGCTTGTTCGAGGGCTTTGATGCGGCGGGAGGCAGTCGCGCGAGTGATTTGGTGTTTCCGCGCTGCCGCCGCGATGGAACCTTCTTTGATAACGTCTACGAAGAGCAGAACATGAGCGGGATCTTGTTGCATGTACATTTTCCGTAACACGGTGTTGCGTGATTATACGTTGTCTGTGTGGCGGCTTACGTCTATCTTGATCACGAGCCCGACGACGATGTTTTCAAAGACATCACTGTCAACGCAGAACCCTAGCATAGCCACTTTGCGCACACAATGCCAACAGGAGAGCAAGATGACACAGTTACAAGATGCTGCCAAGGTATCCTTCCCAGAGCCAAAGCGCCGACCCTTTGTCGGGAATTTGTTGGAGTTGGATCAAGACAAACCAGCACAATCATTTGCTCGTATCGCCGAAAAACTCGGACCTGTCTACAAATTCCATCTGCCGGGCGTGGAGATTGTCGTACTGAGTCGACTCAAGCAGCTCGAAGAAGCGTTCGATCAAGAGCGCTTCGAGAAGGCTATGCCCAAAGCGCTCGATAACTTGAGGGCGCTCGCGCTTGACGGGCTGTTCACCTCCTACAACGATGAACCCAATTGGGGGAAAGCCCACCGTGTGTTAATGCCCGCGTTTGGTATGCAGTCGATGCGTCGTTACCACGGAATGATGCTCGACGTGGCCACACAGATGGTCGATAAGTGGGCTCGGTTGCCAAATCACCACTCCATCGATGTTGCCTCTGATATGACAAGGCTGACACTTGATGTCATCGCGCTGTGTGGTTTTGGCTATCGATTTAATTCATTTTATATGGAGTCCATGCATCCATTTGTTGACAGTATGGTGAGGTCACTCCAACACGCGATGCACACTTCGCACCGTCCTGATTTTATCAACCACTTGATGTTCCAGAGCAATCGCACATTTGTGCAAGACATTGAGTACATGCACAAAATTGTCGACGATGTGATCGCGGAGAGAAAGACACAACAGGATCAGGGCTCCAAAGATGACCTGCTCTCCTTGATGCTCAACGCGATCGACCCGGAGACTGGAGAGACCCTCAGTGATGAGAATATCCGCTACCAAATCGTCACCTTCTTGATCGCTGGCCACGAGACGACGAGCTCTTTGCTCGCATTTGCGCTCTACTTTTTGATGCGTCACCCCGAAGTCATCGAGAAAGCCCGCAAAGAGGTTGACAGTATCCTGCTCGAACCAGGACAGCTCCCCACCTTCGAAGAGACCAAAAATATGCGCTATCTCGAACAGATCTTGTTTGAGTCACTGCGATTGTATCCAACTGCGCCGGCTTTCGCCCTCAAACCCAAGGTCTCTACCGCGATTGATGGTTACCCGATCGATGTTGACAATGTCGTCCTCGTCAATCTCTCGGGACTCCACAGAGATCCTGAGGTGTGGGATGATCCAGATTCTTTTATCCCCGAACGTTTTGCCCCTGAGGCTGTTAAGCAACGCTCTCCTCATGCCTGGAAGCCTTTTGGTAATGGGATGAGAGCGTGTATTGGTCGGCAATTTGCGATCCACGAAGCCAAACTCGTGTTGTCTCTGATCCTCAAGCGTTTTGAATTACGCGACCTCAACCCCGACGCACCGCTTGACGTGCGGGAGATGCTGACCTTCAAACCACAGGGACTCATGATGAGGGTTCGCTTGCGGGATGGATTGCGCGCTGAACAACAACTACAACGTCGGCAATCAACGACAGACGAACCACAACAAGAAGAAGAGACAGACGCTACGCCTGTTGCAGAGCCGCACGGTACGCCGCTGACTGTCGCGTATGGTTCGAATATGGGGTCGACAAAGTTCTTCGCACAACAGCTCGCGAGAGATGCCACGAGGCTTGGTTACGATGTGACTCTCTGTTCGCTCAATGATTGTGTGGAGAATATCCCCACAGAAGGCGCGTTCTTCGTTGTGTCAGCATCGTACAATGGGCATGCGCCAGACAACGCGAATCGTTTTTGTGATTGGTTGTCGAATTGTAAGGAAGGTTCATTGGAGGGTGTGCAGTTTTCGGTGTTTGGTTGTGGTCATAAGGACTGGGCTGCGACGTACCAGGCCATCCCGACGATGATCGATGAGGCTTTGGAGAGAGCGGGTGGTGTGCGATTGTTTGCGCGCGGTGAAGGTGACGCGAGGGAGGATATTGAGTCCGATGTCAAGACGTGGAAAGGTGCGATGTGGCCAGCTGTGCAGACGCACTTTTCGCTGCCTTCTGAGCTGCCTTCTGAGCTGCTCAAAGAGGACACACTTACAGTCGAAGAGTTGACACCTCCACCACGACAGCAAGTTGTTCCTGATGACGCGTGTCCAATGCAGGTCGTCGAAAATAAAGAACTTGTTGATATGTCTTGGCCTTTCTCTCGCTCAAAGCGGCATCTCAGGATCACTTTACCAGAAGATGTTTCTTACGAGGCTGGTGACTATCTGGTCATTCAGCCTGTCAACGACACAGAAGAGGTCGAGGCTTTTGCACGACATCTGGGATGGGATCTCGAACAAATTGTCATTTTGCGTAACAGCGGTGCGGCGACGTTGCCTCTGAATAGACCTCTCTCACTGCGTTCGTTGTTGACGCGGTATGTCGAGCTGAGAAGACCAATCACGCAGGGGCAATTGCGAGCGCTTGTTGAGCATACTGCTTGTCCTCCAGAGAGAGAGAAGCTTCGCAGGTGGAGCGATACAGGGAAAGAAGGACAGGAGGCTTTTCAGGAGCACGTTGGGGAGAAGCTCATCTCATTGTACGACCTTGTGCAAATGTTTCCCTCGATGAAGCCGGGGTTTGATGTCGTGTTGTCGATGTTGCATCCGCTTCAGCCTCGTTATTACTCAATCGCCTCCTCTTCGTTGGCTTCGCCGGGGGCTTGTGACCTCATCGTCAGTGTCCTCGAACAGCCTGCAAGCTCCGGACAAGGCCAATTCAAGGGTGTTTGTTCAAATTACCTTGCGCGGGTCTCGGAAGGTGACTCTGTCCTCGCTTGGGTGAAGCGTCCCAACCCCTCGTTTGCCCCGCCTGAAGATGTCTCGAAGCCGATGATTTTGATCGGTGCAGGAACGGGCTTCGCGCCTTTTCGTGGGTTTCTTCAGGAGCGCAGTGTCCAAAGTGAACAGAGTGATTGCGCGAAGTCCATGCTGTTTTTTGGCTGTGATCATCCGGAAGTTGACTTTCTCTATGAAGGTGAGCTTCGTGAGTGGGCTGAGCAGGAGCTTGTCTCTGTTTTCCCTGCCTTTTCGGAGAAGCCTGATGGCGACGTCATGTTTGTACAGCATCGATTGTGGCAAGAGCGCGAGCTGGTCAAGACCGTCCTTGATGAGGCAGTCTTCTATATCTGTGGTGATGGTCGCTATATGGCACCGGCGGTCATTGAGACGTTGTGTCGGATCTATGCTGAGAAGACTGGATGTTCGACAGAAGAAGCAGAGGATTGGCTCCGTGGGATGAGACACTCTGGACGATTGTACGAAGATGTTTGGGCGGGCTGAGTGTTCCTTCCATTCCTTACTGGAAGAGCAGCGTCATAACAAAGCAAACTTTTCTTTGGTGACGTGGCCTGGTGGTAGAGCTTTTTCCAGTTTTTTGTAGAGCTCGATGAACGAATCCCTTGTCCATACGGTCTGATCTCCATCCTCGTGTTCGTACTGTGTGAGCCTCTCCTGTTCGCCCTCACAAAACACAAGACAGAAATAACCTTTTCGACCTTCACGATGCCATTTCCTTCGGACATAAGCGTTGTTGATTGGGATGGTCAGTGATTGGGAGGTGCTTTTTCTCAGGAAGTGCAGATGTAACTCGTTGTTTCTTATCTCGATGTGATAGAGCTCAATTTGTATCTTCTTGTCCAACATTTTGGAGGACGAGTAGATGAGATAGACGTAGTAAAGACAAGCGAGCGCAGTGAGATACTTGTGACCAACTTGGTAAAATAGGGTGAGCAAAAAGCCGATCCAAAGCAGATGTACAATCATGCCGATGGTAAGGGTGAAGCGTTTGGTATGCGTTCTTTTCTCCCATGATATGGGTTGTGCGTTCAGGAGTACGTTTTCTTTTTGGGTGCTCACTTTTGCTCCTTTGTGTTTGGGGCACCAAGATGGGATACAAAGCATATTTTGTATCCCGTAGTCTGAGGCAATATACCGTACCCGTACCCTTTGTGGGTATATAGTATAATGACAAGGAACTCCCGTTCTGTATGAGGGTTGTTGGATCCTTTGCTTGTGGGGGAACATTTGTGTTCTGAATGTACGCAACGTTCGGTGAAGAGGAGTACCTGTTTTGTTGAGAAAAGAAAGAGTTGGTAAGGACATCGAAGTCAGTGGGGAACAGGGGGAGGCTTTCTTCTATCCGACGGCCTTATTTGTATTGAATCTCTGTGCGTGTGATAATCTCTTTCATGGCGTTGAGGACGCCTTGTGTGCTTTCATGTTGCACGATCACCCAGCCTTCTCCTTCGTAGTGTGAGGAGCGTGGTTGTCCGACCTTGGGGCGTTTCCCTTCGACCACTGCGTTGCCAACTTTAGCAAGCGCTTCGTCGAGGCCTGTGACAGAAGCGACTGTTCGTCCTCGCCCTTTGCCTCTAAGAAACGCACAGCCTGCCGCGAGTTTTCGTTCAGGCATCTCGAATCGATGATGGACTTCAAGCTCTGCCCATTTTGCCCAAAAATCGACCCCGTGAACGAGTCCATTCAGTCTCATGATGTTGACGCCAGGGGGGCGCGCGCCAACTTCACCAATCCGCACGCTGTTGTCTTTGCGATGGAACCACTCCATGTGGGACATTCCTGTGCGCAGCCCCAACGCTTTGAGCGCCTGTGCATTTGTCGGCAGGAACGATTCTACATGAGGTTCGATGCGCTCACGTGGGAGCAGTACACAGTATTGCATCCAGGGGTTTTCGATGACTTGGAGCGGCCCAGGAAGGTAGTAGCTCGATGAATGCCAGACGACTTCGCCGTTGATGCTCATGGCTTCGAGTGTGTGTTCATCACCTGTGACAAACTCTTCGGCTTGGACGGGGCGCGAGGGAGAGGGCATTAAGATGTTGAGCGCGCGAAAGAGTTCGTCTTTTGTCGAGACGCGAATGGTATTTTTAGAGCCCATCCCATCAAGGGGTTTGAGTACGATCATCCCACAAGTATCGAGGAAGGCGAGCGCATCTTCGACGCTTCTCACGAGGCTTTGTTTGGCGACGGGTACACCGGCCTGGTGGAGGACTTTTTTCATCTGGTTCTTGTCGCGGAAGTTATGCGCGACTTGTCGATGTATGCCGGGGATTCCGAGTGCTTCGCGTGCTGCTGCGAGTGATTCTTGTAGTTGTTCGAGGTAGCCGATCAGTCGATCGACACGTCCCCATTCTTTTTGGAAGGCGCGCACTGCGACTGTGAGTTGTCCTGGGTCCATGGGGTTGTCGATGCGATAGTGTCCTGAAAGTCGGACGCCTTTGGGGACGTGTGCCTCGGGAACACAAGTGACGATACCAAGTTTGAGATCGGGCAATGCTGCCATGACACGCAAGCAGTGTGTCATACTCGCACCGAAGTAAGGTGCGACGAAGACGGCGTGAACACTCATGGGAATTTCTCCGCGTCAATCAGGACGCTCTGGGGGTGAGAAGGAGCTGAAATTGCGGTTCTTTTTAAGCGCCAAGTGTGGGACTGTCAAGGAAAAAATGAAGGGATTGTTGGGGGATGGATATCCACTGTATGTTCTACGTTGCAGGAGTAGTCAGATTGATATTTTTCGGGAATGTGTGTATGTGTACCCTTTGTCGTCTACTTGGAGGAGCGCGCCATGTGTTTTGAAGCAAAAGTATGAGTAAAGATACCAGTGATGTGAAGTTTCGAGCGTATCCACAGTTTAATCAGCCTGAGCTCGCAAAGATCGCACATTTGCGGCATCGTGTGAACAAACTATGTCTTCCGTATTTTGATCGAAAGTCCGGACCTGATCGGTTGGCGAGAGCATTTGTTGCATGTCGAGCGATCGATGTAAAGGAGCTTTTAGAATCTTCGGAGTTTTATGTTCGGACACGCAAACGATTGCGCTCCAAGCATATGGTGGATTTGTGCTGTGGTCATGGTTTGACGGGGTTGCTGTTTGCGACAGAACATTGTGTCGAGACAGTGACTCTGGTCGATCGAAAGAAGCCTGACAGTTTTTCAGTCATTCTCGAAGTCTTTGCAGAACTTTATCCCTATGTGATCCCAAAGATTCGCTATCTCGAAGAAGATATCGACGTTGTGGGTGAACAGCTTACGCCTAGTAGTTCGATCCTTGGGCTTCATGCGTGTGGGGGGTTTACGGATCGTTGTATTGATATTGGTTTGTCACTCAATGCCCACAGTATCGCGCTGATGCCTTGTTGTTACCAGCAGGCAACCACGCGAGCCCCGCGTGTTTTGAGGGATGTTTTGGGCGCTGAGGTTGCCAAGGATGTCCACCGAACCTACCGGATGGAGGAAGCTGGCTACATTGTCGATTGGACAGGTATCCCACGTGCTATCACGCCAAAGAACCGCATCTTGCTCGCAACACAGCGTTTAACCTGAGCTGTTTTGGATTTGTTGAAAAAAAAGCCCATGTCGCGATTTTTTATGTGCAGATGTGCATTCGATGCTGAAAAAAAGAGCGAGGTGGCAGTTTTTTTGTTTCTGTCATCGTGATGGCGATATGGGGATGAAATGTGGGGTGGAGGGTCTTGGTTTTCAGAGGGAGGTTTCTGTCATGGTCCGATGCACTTTTTTGAGCAGTTCTTTGTAGGGCTTTAAAGAAGATGTTTTTGTCGTTTGTTTAATGATAATAGGTGTTTATATCTTTTTGTTGAAAGTTGTCATAACATAGATTATCAGACGCCATGCCTGAATGGCTTTGAAAACGGTCACGCTTCTGTTGAAATTTCCGAAATGCTCTATCTGTCTGATTTGCGATTGGATGTGCCCAGTTGATGTTCTGTTTTGCTGTGGTGTGGGTTTGCGAGGTCGCTGATTCTCGCTACAATGCGACTTCATTGGATGGATGTGCCATCCTTTTCTATGGTTCAGACTCAGTCTGCCTGGGTCTTGCTTTAGGGAGATGTAACAAAATACGGAGTGATAAATGTCCAAGCCAACTGTGCTCATTACATCAGCAACTGGAAGAATTGGTCGCGAGCTTGTCGCCAGATTGGCGGCGAGTGAGAAGGTGATCGTGCGTGCGTGTTATTTTACAGCGGACAAGGCTGAGGTGCTCAAAGGTCTCGGCGCCCATGAAGTTGTCCATTTCGATCTCAACACACCTGATACTTGGCAGGCGGCGCTTGATGGTGTGTCGTCTGTGTATTCGGCATCACTCGATCCCATGCTAGAGGGCCATTTGGCCTTTTGTAAAGAGTTGGGGAAACGCAAAGAGCAGATCAAGCATGTCTTGCGCATAAGCTGCATGGGGGCTGACACCAACACTGCCTCCTATGACCCCGAACAGCACGCCTCGCGACCGGGGGCTGGTATTCCGCTGATGCTGCAGCATTATTGGTGGGGAGAAAAAGCCCTCATTGACGAAGGATTGGCCCTCTCTGTGTTGCGCAACAATTTCTTTATGAATCACCTGCTCAAGACGGATTGTGACAACATTCAAAGTGAAGGTTGGTTCACAAATCCCCTTGGTGATGCGCGAAATTCGTTCGTCTCAACACGTGACATCGCAGAAGCTGCCGCTGTGATCTTATTGGAAGGGCCTGATAAACACGCTGACAAGTTTTACGATATCACAGGCCCTGCGCCTCAAAGTATGGCAGAGATTGCAGCAGATCTGGGACGCGCTATGGGGAAGGTCATTGAATACAGGCCACAATCCATGGTTGATTTCGAAAGAGATTTCGGCAGCACACGTGCCGAGTTCTTCGAGTATTTGACCAATGGGTTTTACACTCGTTGCAGCCCTGACTTTTACAACATCACCGGACACAAGCCGACTTCGTATTATGAGTATCTGACGACTGAGGGAGCCAGTGGAGAGACTGGACTCGAAGAGTTGTGGCAAGGGAACTTGTGGAAAAAAGGCGAAGATGCAATGAAAAAAGCCGCCTCTGTGAAGCTCTAAGTTTTTCCTCCCAACCATTTTTCAGTCTTTTTGGGCGGCATCCGTTGCAGATGGGGTTTGATATGGTCGATGCAAGACACAAAGGGTGAGAGTGGTCTTGGATTTCTCGAAGGCATCCATGTTGTAGAGGTTGTGATTGGGGGTGCTCATCCCTGTTTGGTCGTTGCTGCAGATTGAAACTCATTGTAGAACTTTCACTTTCCCTGGCAGCAAGTCTTAGGATGTTCTGCGTTGCCATGCTAAAAACGAAGCGAACATCAGCCACAAGCCTGAGAGCCAGATGATGATATTGCCGACAATGTTGTACAAGGTGAAGACAGGCTTCGTTGGGAGTGAAACCAGCATGATCTTGTTGGTTTTGTCAAAGAAGCTTTGTTGTGCGAGTAGGCGACCATAGGAGTCATATCCTGCGGAGAGTCCCAGGCGTGTGGAGCGAAGCAAAGAATAGCCGCCTTCGATACTGCGCACGGATGCCATTTGGGTGTGGTAGCCGTGGATGCCCAGCCAATCAGATGAGGGGACCACTGCAAGGCCGATCTTCAAGGCTGCATGGGCTCGGCCGAGTTTCGGGTAGTCATAGTCATAGCAGATCGCTCCTGCCAATCGACCAAAGCTTGTTTGGATTGAACGATGGGGTTTTGTTCCTTTGACAGCGGGCTCTCCAAACACGGGCTCATGTTTAAAATATTCTTGTAGAATCGTTCCTGAAGCGTCGAGCCAGATGTATTTGTTTTCATAGTACATCGGTTTCAATGTGAGGGGGACGATGTACGCAGCGACCAGATGGGTCTTTATCTGCTTTGCCAAAGTTTGCAATCGTTTCTTCCACAGTTTGTCTTGC
This sequence comes from Deltaproteobacteria bacterium, assembly GCA_002731275.1. GTDB lineage: Bacteria > Myxococcota_C > UBA6777 > UBA6777 > UBA6777 > UBA6777. The sequence goes on from PCBK01000040.1 coordinate 18,948, forward strand.
TTGGGTGAGACCATCGTTGCGCCTTCATTCCACACCACAATCTTGGCTCCTACCTTAGCGGCCTCTCGTGTTCGTTGAAACAGGGCTTCGTTGATCGCTGTGAGTTGCTTTTTGTCTGGTAGGTTGTCTGGCGAAAATGTTGCATCCGTACTTACAGCAGCAACTAGGGTCGTTTCCTTCGTTTGGTGTGAGCTGATCGACAGGCGCATAGAACCATATACCCAAATCCCCATCAGGACGCTTGCCCAAATGATGCTGTGTCTCCAAAATATCCGACGGTTTGCCAAAGAGGCTTCAATCAGTGCCGCTGTCCAATACAACAAGAAGCTCAATCCTGCCATCCCAAACAAAGAAGCTGCCTGCATCCATTCGGGTGCGTTGACTTGTGTGTAGGCTGCTGCTCCCCACGATGCCAGCGGTGTCAATGTGTGTTGTGCCCATTCTCCCAATATAGAGGCTGCTGCGAACGATACTGCCGCTACATGAGGCGATACTTTACGTCGTAGTCCATCCCAAATGAGATAGGCTGGGAATAAAAAGAACGCGATGGGAGTGCTGAACATGACTGCCAAGAACACCGGCATCGGAGCTGTGATAAGTTTTACCACTGCTGCAGTCCAGCCCAACCAAAGTCCAAACCCTACCCACACTCGCGACTTCCAGCCTTGTGTCTGACGCAACGCCAGTAAAAAAGGTACTGGTGCTATCCAGGCCAAAGCTCCCACATTCCAACGTGTGTGGGCTAAAGCCGTCAACACGATACCAAGGCCCCACCACATCCAGGGGGTACCCCATTGCGTTTGCGCGGATGTTTCTGCTTTTGTGTATTCCATCGTTTCTTTCTTCATCGTTTTTATTCTCTCTCTGTTTAGTGTTCTTTTACTGAACAGTGTTCGGTGTATGGTCAAAAAAAAGAGCGTATGACTCCAGGCGTTTCTATCGATAAAGGGTTATGCTTCTTTCCGTTTTATGTTTCTATTCCGAACAGTGTTCGGTGTGCGGTAAAAAAAAGGCAGTGCAGTTTGTGTGTCGTCCTGTGTCAGGTTGAGAGTCCTTCCAGGAGGGCCTGGAAGGCAAAGCGGTCTGTTGCTTCGAAGTCTGCCTGAAATCCGTCGAGATGGCTTATCTGCAACATCGCTGCTCCATGGCATAAGGCCCACAAACTATACCCGATTTGGTCCACGGACATGTGTGTGGGCATATGGATAGAGCCGTCCTGGATGCTTTGTTTGACAGCATCAGCCAGGACTTTGTACGGTGAGTGTTGGCTGACGGGTGCATCCTCCGAGGTGCGGTTGGAGTGGAATCGGCTGAACATCAATTGAAAATCTTCCCGATTTTCTCGAGCAAATCGAATATATGCCAAGCCAATAGCCACCAATGGTGGCTCGTCTGACTGTTGGACTTCATTCTCCAAAGCCAGGTACAGTCGCGAAGACACTTGTTGGGCCAGGGTTGTGATGATCGCTTCTTTGTTCGCAAAATACTCGTACAAACCGGCTGGGCTGTAATCCACTTTTCGCGCCACGGCCCGTAACGACAAACGGTCCAACCCTTTCTCAAGGATCAATTCACGTGCCGCATCCAAAATGGCTTGCCGGGTCCGTTCCTGTCTGCGTTGTTTGGGGGTTGCACTCACGATCTCATTCTCCTCAAATTTGAATTCCGAACACTGTTCGGTGTGGATGGTTGTAGACTAAACAGTGTTCGGTGAACTGTCAACTCTTTTTTTGCAAACTTGAAGTTGGCGATGGTTTGTAAGGGTGGTGCGGAGTATGTGTTTGAGCGGATGTGGGAGGGGGACGGCTCTGTTGGGTTTTACGCGTTTCTATTGTTGGGGATCTTGCCGTTGTTTTTTGCGTTCTTGTTGGCTGTGCCTGCGAATATGCTCGAACAAAGGGAAGCGGACTTGCAAGATTGGACTGTGAGGTATGGGGTTCTTCTTGGTGGTGCGTGTGTCAGTGCGTTTGTGTGTTTTTTGCTGGGTGTCTAGCTATTGGACGAGGAAGAATCGAGTGAAATCGTCCGTGACTTGGAAGCGTGTGGAGATAAGTCGGTCGTTGAAGCCGTTCTCATGCCAGTATCGGTTGTTGGCTTTGACTTGTATTCTGTAGCTTCCGTCGAGCTCTGGGATGAGGAAGAATCGCACATAGTCGTCATTTGACTGGACACGTGTGGAGAGTATCTTATCGTTGAGTCCGTTCTCATGGAGGTATCGCTTGCTACCTTTGACCTGTATTTTGTAACTTCCGTTGGTTTCACGGTTGAAGATGAACTTTGTGTAGTCATCATTTGGTTGAAATCGAGTGGAGAGCAACTTGTCGCCTGTCGCATGTTCGTGGAGGTAGCGACCATTGGCCTTGACACGGATCTGGAATGTTCCGCTGATGATGGGCTCCAGGTAAAATTTGGTAAAGTCGTCTGAGACCTGAAAGCGTGTGGAGAGCAACTTATCATTGAATCCATTTTCGTGGAGGTAGCGGCTGTTTGCTTTGACCTTGATACGGAAGCTTCCGTCTGTTTGTTTTTCAAGGAAGAATTTCGAGTAATCGTCATTGGTTTGGGTTCGTGTGGAGATGAGTTTGTCGTTGAGTCCATTTTCGTGCCAGTAACGGTTGCTGCCTTTGACTTTGATTTTGTAGCTGCCATCGGATTGGACTTCAAAGTAGAACTTTGTAAAGTCGTCGTTGACCTGGTAGCGGGTAGAGAGCAGCTTGTCGTTAAATCCATTCTCGTGAAGATAGCGATTGCTGCCTTTTACGCGGATCCTGAACAAGCCACCAAGCTTGATATTGGGAAGTGGAGGCGCTTTGACGAGGATGGTGGCGGTTGCTTTTTGGGTGGCGTCCGCTTTGGAAGTCGCTGTGATCGTCGTTGTGCCCACTGACAAGGCTGTCACCAGTCCTTGTGCATCGACGCTCGCGACCTTTGTTGCCGAACTTGACCATGTGACGCTCGTGTCGATGGAACCTTGAGCTGTGACTGTGGCTTTGAGTTGGACGGTTTTGTTTAATTCGAGGGTGTGCGCGGTTGGCGACACTGAGATGCTTAATATCGCAGGTGGAATGATGTCCGGAGCAGCCTCTTGTACGGTGGTTTCTGTGGGAGCTTCCTGAACAGCAGGCTCCTCTGGCCCTGTGGCTGCGTCTGCTGTCATTTCATCCATAGGTTCTTGGGCTGGCTCAGTTTGGGGCTCTTGGGCGGGCTCGGTTTGGGGCTCTTGTGTTGGTTCCGCTTGGGGTTCTTGAGCCGGCTCTGTCTGGGGTTCTGGTTGACTTTTTGTATCTGGGGCTGGTTCGCTTCCAGCGTCTTTTTCGAGCTTTTCGGTCGTTGTTTCTTTGGCTGGTCCTTCTGAGGTTGTTTTCTCACCTCCAGAAGCTCCATCGGATGTTGTCGATTCGTTGATTGTTGGAGGGGTGTCGCCGCAACCGCTCGAAAAGATTGTGAGTGTTGCGAAGAATATGATGTAGAGAAGGGAAGAAAAGGTCATTTTTTTTGATTGCTGGATCTTTGACATAACAAGCTCTCCATGCGGAAAAAGCGGGTCCTTAGCTGATGGGCAATGCCATTTGTCCCATTTTTGTGGCCATCATAGTGAGGTTCTGTTCACAGATAAGACCACTGATTTGGTGTCTCTTTGTGATGGCGTATTTGCTCGACCCTACGAGTGGGAATGTATCAGTGCCTATATCAATTTCCATTCCAGGTGTGCTGTGTTCTGTATCTATCCGAATGAAAACGTTTTTGTGTTTTTGGTGTCGGTGGTTCTTGGAGAGTGTGCACGTCTGTGCACACTCTGTGTCCACAGGCATCAACACCCAAGATTCGTCTCACTCCCCTTTTGGCCCTCTGTTTACGTTTGTTTTGTTTGGTGTTTTTGTGCGCTTGACACTTTAATGATAAGTGTTTATCAATATCATTTGTCGAAGGTGTTTTCGTTGTGAGTGCATGAAGGAGTTTTGGTGTGATGGAGTTGGATTGGCTGATTGTGGGTGGTGGGATTCACGGGGTACATATTGCAGCGCGTCTTGTTGGCGAGGCTGATATTTCTCCCGAAAAGCTTCGTATTGTGGATCCCGGGAGTCGACTATTGGAGCGGTGGCGAGACTGTACAGAGACGACAGGTATGTCCCATCTGCGTTCACCAGCGGTACACCATCTCGATCTCGATCCCTGGTCTCTTCAGCACTTTGGGGGAAAGCGCAAGGGGCGAGCGCGTAGTCTGTTTGCGTATCCTTACAACCGTCCTGCCCTTTCGCTTTTTAATCTCCACAGTGATCAGGTTATCGAGAGATTTGGTCTCGAAGCGCTGCACATTCAAGATCGGGTTGTCGAGTGTTCTGTGGGGTGTGGAGGGGTTGATGTTGAGCTGCTTGGTGGAGCAAAGATGCTGGCACAGAATGTCGTCCTTGCTATAGGCGCTGGAGATCAACCACGTTGGCCGGAGTGGGCGCCTCGGGGAACTCGATACATCCAACATGTTTTCGAAGCAGGCTTCGATGGATGGCCTACTGAAAAGGAGTCTGTAGTTGTTGTGGGTGGAGGTATTTCGGGTGGTCAGGTGGCGCTTCGTTTGCTCAATGAAGGACATGAAGTCCATCTTGTTTCACGCCACGCTCTGAGACAACATCAATTTGACAGTGAGCCAGGTTGGCTTGGTCCGAAGTTGATGACTGATTTTTACCGTGAGAAAGACGTGAATCGACGACGTGTCTTGATTTCAGAAGCCCGGTATCCAGGTTCTGTGCCTCCTGATTTACGACGTGCGCTGCGGAGGGCTATCGAACAGAAGAGACTCTCTTGGTATCAATCAGAAGTTGACAGTGTCAAAGTGGAAGATGGAGGTCTTCAGCTACAACTTGCGACAGGGATGATGCTAGAAATCCAGCGTGTCCTGTTGGCGACTGGTTTTTCTTCGAGGCGTCCTGGAGGAGATATGCTCGAACAGCTTATCACTTCGGCTTCGTTACCTTGTGCTCGCTGTGGGTATCCTGTTGTCGACAAGTCGCTTCGTTGGCACCCACGAATCTTTGTCTCTGGTCCTCTCGCCGAGCTTGAGCTTGGCCCCACTGCGCGGAATATTTCGGGCGCACGAAAAGCTGGTGATCGGCTCGTAAAGTTCGCACGTTCAAGCATATAACATCCCACAAAAAGGACATCTGTACATGAGCGAATCTAATTCTTCCATCATTGACGTTGCCATTCTAGGTGGAGGTCCAGCAGGTCTGGCCGCTGCACTCGCTTTGGGGCGGGCCTGCAAGAAGGTCGTGCTTTTTGATGCAAAACAGCCACCACGCAACGCCGCTGCCACTCACATTCATAACTTTGTGACACGTGATGGGACGCCTCCATCGGAGTTTCGTAAAATTGGGCGTGAGCAGCTTACAACGTACCCATCTGTCACCGTGAGAGATGAGCATGTTGTGAGCATCACAGGAGCTCGCGATGCGTTTGTTATCTCGACATCATCGAGTACATTTGACGCTCGTCGTATCATTCTTTGTACAGGTATGATCGATGAAGAACTCGATATCCCTGGTTTCTCCGATGTATGGGAACATTCTATCTTCCAGTGTCCGTACTGTCATGGCTGGGAGGTTCGAGGGCGTCGTTGGGGGTACTTGGCGCTTGAACAGAGTGGGCTTGCGCATGGTTTCCCCGCGATGTTAAAGGGTTGGACTGATGACGTGTTTGTGTTTGTTGGTGATGATGTCGAGGTCTCCGATGAGATTGCCGAAGATCTTAAGCGTCGCGGCATCAAGTTGGAGTCCAGAGGGGTGAAGGCGTTGATTGTCGAAGGTAAGTCTTTAACACACGTCGAACTTGTCGATGGTGAGCGCATTCCGTGTGAAGTCCTCTATGCTCACCCCAAACAGCGTCATGTTGATCTGGTACAGGCGATGGGACTTGAGCTCGATGGGCAAGGTTATGTCCAGGCAGATCCGATGACACGTCAGACATCCATCCCAGGAGTTTACGCAGCAGGTGATTTGACAACTCGTGCACAAGGAGCCATTTTCGCAGCTTCAACAGGTACACAAGCTGGTGCAATGTGTAACCACGATCTTTGTCTCTCCAATTGATCTCCAGGCAAGCAAAGCGCGGCAGCTTACGCCGAAGGCGTCAACAGGAGGGGAAGGCAAGCGAAGCGCGCCAGGGGATGCCCGTGCATCCCCGATAGCAAGGGCAAGCGGAGCGCGGCAGTAAGGGCAAGTGGCAACTTGCCCAATAAAGGATACAGTCGTGGCAACTTGCCCAATAAAGGATATAGTCGTGGAAACCTGCCCAATAAGGCGTGTCAACCAAACTGTTTTTCGTGTTTGTTGAGTGTGGATTCGATGCGGGAAAATGCACCTTGGACGAGTTCTTTGGTGGAAGCTCTTTTTTCAGGTGAGGGGACTTCTTTTTTTGCGTGCGCTGCGCAGATATGTTTGACATCACCACAAAGTTCGATAAATTCATTGGCCCATTGGCGGAATTCTGCGGCGGCACCAGGTCTCTTTTGCAACACCTTTTTGAAGGTCAGGTGAAACTTCAATCCACCGATAAGTGGGAACGACAACCAGATAAGTGTGTCATCGACGTGGAGTGTTTTGGAAGCCTTGTGGATGGCGAGGACAGAGGCAAAGTGAAGATCTTCGTTGTCTGGAATGAAGTCAACACCTTTGGGAACGGAGAAGATAAAGTCTTCCTCGTACAACTTGTGAAAGTCTGGTTGATCCGTTAACTCAGGTTCCCATGTCAGCTCAGGTGCCTTTTGGTGATGTCGGATCGTCCCGTATTGTTTGGCTTCCGGGAACATCGCCGCGACAGGCTTCACAAACACTGTATGAAATGGGTGCAAATGGATGACGGCTTCGATATCTTTGCCATCGTTGGTGAGGGACATGACTTTGTCTTTGACATCCCCTTTGAGTTCATATGCGTCGAGCAAGACGAACTTTCCAGATGACAGGCGCACGAGAGATGCCTGTGTTCCAATATCGAGTAATCCAATCTTGAATGAGCCGATGATATTCCAAAATCCATCGGCAATGTCTACGATACGATCGGCCACGTTGTCTCTTCCTTTTTTGGTGGTAAAGGTTTTTGCTTGTTGTGTTTGCAAAAAACACATGCGAAAAGCTACCTACCCTCTATCATTTGGTCAAGTGCTCGTCGGGATTTTCGCTTCTGTTCGGGCTTGTTTGCAAACATCTGTCACAATGTGATACGCACAATCTGTATCCTATGACATCGCTTCTCCACCCCAAACATCACCCAAAAAAGGAAACTCATGAGCGAGACACTTCAAACATACCTCAACACAAAAGACAACGCGTCCTTCAAACAGCTCATCACCTTGCTACACAATGCACCCCAAAGTGAACTCGATACACTCGTCCAACAAGCAGAAAAAGGTCTTGAAGATTGGCCGGATGAGCTGCGAGAGTTATCCTTTCGTCAACTCTCAGACGCAGAGGAGGCACCCGCTCACTTTCAAGCTGAGCTACGTTTGCTACGTGAGCTCTCGTGTTTGGCGATGAAGTCAGAAGAGATGCCTCGATTGTTCGATGCCATCAAACAATCGACGAACATGACACACTTGGATATCTCCGGTAAACTCGGTCGAGGTGGGTTCAAAACACTTATGGAGCTTCCAGAGTTGGCAAGCCTTCGTTCTCTTGTCGTAAAAGGGCAAAGCAACACAAGCATCAAGGCGGTATTTTCGGCGACCCATCTCGATCAGTTGCGCACGTTAAGGCTGGAGAATGGCAAAATCAACAGCAAAATCATTGCACTTTTTCGTAAAGCCACTCACCTCCATCAACTCGAAGAGTTGAGCCTCGACTACAACAAAGAGTGTGGAGATGATGGCGCAATGGCGCTCGCGACGGATACACCTCTGCATCAACTGAAAGTGTTGGGTTTGAGGGCAACTCTTTTTACAGATGAAGGAATGCAAGTCATCTTTGCACAAGAAGCATTCGGAGGCGTCGAACACCTGGAAATGACTTTTAACGAAGAGGTTGGTGATGCTTCGATGCGATCGTTTGCAAATGCCCCTCACTGGAATGCTTTGCGCATTCTCGAATTGTCAGAGACTGGTGTCAGAGATGCAGGCATTGAGGCGCTCGCCGAGGCCGAGCATCTTACGGGTCTGGAGGCGTTGTCGATCAGGGGAAATCAATTAACAGATGTTGCCGCAAAGGCAATCGCTGCTTCTCCTGTATTTTCGGAGCTGCGTTATTTGGATTTCAACATGAATCGACTCACAACAGTTGGACTTGCCTCTCTGTTGGATTCACCACATCTTCAAAAACTCAAATGGTTGGGGATCGGTAACCACAAAGACTTGTACGGTTTTGATAGCGCTTCCTGTGAACATCCTCTCAAAACGCAACTGAATGAACGGGGCATTTTACCGCAAAAAGGAGGCAGAAGGCCCTGCTCTTTAGGGCAGGGATGAATGCCCGCCCTTGTTTTGTCCCTCTTTTCTTTCTTTTTTTCTTGCACAAATGTATAGCATGTGTTATAAAGCCTGTATCTTTTTCCCGGTTGAGGGGTTCGTATGTCCAGCAAAACAATCAAACAACAAAAA
>PCBK01000041.1 GCA_002731275.1 Deltaproteobacteria bacterium
CGTTCGTCAAAGTAAGTCTTGTGGTTGAAGCAGGAAGCTGAGACTCCGATTTTTCGGATGTTCTCGGAAGCTCGCTCCTTTAGGGGCGAGTCGTTCACCGATGCCTCAGAAGGCGCCAACGTGGCTCGCGTCGATCCTGTTTGTGCTGGTTGTGTATCTTGCTGATATCGCCGGTCCCTTCTCTGTACACTTGTTCCGGACGAATATACCGTTTATATGGGATGTCACTGCCTTGTTCGCGTTCCTTTTGTTCCTCGTCGTTTGGTTTGTCCATGGCCGCGTCTCTACAAAGTACACACGTCGTGTATGTATGTTTGCGTGTCTTTGTTGGACCATCCTTGGGAACATCTCCACATATTATCTCGTCGTTGAAAAGCTCACCTGATACAAACCAAAGAGGAATATGACTTTGATCCAGAAGTTACTTTGGGCATTATTGAAGATTGGTGGGGGCGTATTTGCCCTCTATCTTGGGCTCATTATCCTGATGTATGTTTTGCAAGAGAAGCTGCTCTTTTTGCCACAACCCGCTGATCCACAAGTGAGAAGATATCTTCAAAAGTACCAACCTCATGCGCTGATGACGACCAAAACCTCAACAGGTGAATCCCTGCAAGGTGTGTTCGTACACGGCGAGAAGAAGCCTGGACCTTTGTGGATTTACTTTGGTGGGAACGCCGAAAATATCGATTATATTGTGCATGAAGTCCGGCATCTAAAAGACGCTTCTTTTGTCGCATTTAATTATCGTGGTTACGGTGACAGTGAAGGATCCCCCTCACAGCGTGCATTATATCAAGATGCATTACATATCTACGATACATTTTCCAAGAAGGAAGGCGTGGATCCTACCCAAATCTATGTCATCGGTAGGAGTCTCGGGACTGGCATGGCGACTTATCTCGCCGCTCATCGCAAGGTCAAAAAGGTCGTGTTGATTTCGCCGTACAGCAGCATTCGTGATGTCGCCCAAGCTCACTATCCCTTTTTGCCTGTCAAATGGTTGATTCGTCATCCATTTCCCTCCGATAAGTGGGCCAAAAAAGTTGATGTCCCGTTGCTCTGTGTGGTGGCTGAACGCGATCAAGTTGTTCCGAGAAGGTTTAGTGAGGCGTTATTTGCTGCGTGGAAGGGGCAGAAAAGTATGAAGTTGGTGAAAGGCTATGACCACAATTCGATCATCGCTGCGCCAGGCCATTGGTCTACCATCCAGTCCTTTTTGCAGGAGGACAAAAAATAGCCTCAGTGGCTTGTATCCAATGAAGCCTGTGTGAGGGGAGCTCAGGCTTGTAATGGTTGAGGATCAGAGAGGTGCATGGTGACAGGAGCGGGTTGATCGATCATCCATTTTTGTTGGATCCATTCAATGGTAGGTTCGAAGGCGGGTTGGTAATTGGGGTTATCAAGCTCTGTATTGGCACGCCATTTCTCGGCAGCTTTTTCGGCATTGTTGAAGACTTTATCGACACGGCTGAGGAGCACATCGATGATCTCCCACATAAACTCTTGTTCACCATCAGGCGCAACGCGAAGGAAGTCATCTTCGAGTAGACTCTTACATTGATACGTCACACCTCCTTCGCCGCTGTTAAATAATAGTGTGAGCAAGAAGAGTGGGTTACGTGCCTGAAGTAGCCAATCGATCCAACCCCAATGAACATGTGTATTTTCGAGGATTTTGCGTTGTCGTTTGCCGGACAGCTCTGTCTGTCGACCACCAAGTGAGAGCATACAGATCTTGTCGATGAGGGCTTCTTGTCCTTGTCTTCTCATGTGGGAGAGCGTTTGGGCGATCGCACACATACTTGGGTTGTTTGCGAAGATCCCACCGTCGACATGTCCCTGATAGATTGGCATGGTGAGAGGGAGCGCCGAACTTTTGATCGCGACATCGACGAGTGTTGCGTCGTTCTCAGCATTCTCTCCAAAGTTACAATGAATCGTCGGTCCCATCGGCGCACGTAGGCGGTAACTTACGGCGACGACCTTCCTCTGACAATCACCAAGTGTGGTGTTGGCGCCGTATCCTTTCTCCAGGCACTTTTTCAACCGTGAAGAAGAATCTGCGGGTCTGAGTCCACTGAATAACTTGGCGAGTCCTCCGACGCCTGGCTGGAATGTTCGAAAGACTTCGTTGTCGAAGGCGATACAATCTTCGATGATCTGGAGGCCGTTTTCTGGCGTGATGTGCTGATTCGCTAAGTAAAGCGCGACGAATGCGCCGTCTGAGGTCCCTGCAAATGCGTATGTCTTCGCGAGGAACCCAGGGACTGCTTTCTCGATCTCTCTTAAGTACCGAAGTGATGAAGCTGTACTGGGGCCGCCGTCAAATGCCAGGATTCGATGTCGTTGCATACGAGACTCCTTTTCGTTTCTTCCTCTCACTCTTGCGCCGAATGTGAAAGGGATTTTGTAGGGGGGGAGACAAATTCTTACTCTGTGATGGATATTGTCTTTTCTGTCCGATAGAGTATCGCATTTGGTCTGTTCTGGCAACCGCTGGGATTGTGCTCCAAGGGCAGCCGTCGTTGTGTCCACCCCTACGGATTGGCTCTAGGGGTTGTTTCATTGTCAATAGCATTGGGTTTTAACCCAGTGATGCCAATCAAACGAATCCCTCTATCCAATCATTCAATCCATGCTCCCCTTCTTGGAAACCATCCACAAAGACACGCCAAGCAAATACGAACACAACCACATATGGATGGTGTTCGGGATACAAACACAACCACATATGGGCGGTGTTCGGGATACAAACACAACCACATATGGATGGTGATCGGGATACAAATGGCTGTGCACCCAGGTTAAAACCTGGGCCTATGGAGAGGGGACGCGATGCCTACGGCCTCGCATCGTTCGGAATTGGGCAGGTCTAAAGACCCGCCCTCAAAGCAACACAACGTCTGCCAGTTCCCCCTGCAGTCCAACTTTGTTGGCAAGGGGAGCGATGCAAGACCCCCTCAGTCCGACCTGCGGTCGTCCAGCTCCCCCTGCAACTCAACTTCGTTGGCAAGGGGAGCGATGCATATCAAACGATATATCGCGATATAAACGAAAAATACGTGTATATCGGACGGATGTCAGTAGGGTCGGGCCTTGTGTCCGACCTAAATCTACGTATATGTCGGCAGAATGGTCCCTCCTCTCGAAAGGGTTGAGAGGAGGGAAGGAGCGGAGCGACAGGGAGGTGAGTTTGTTGAGGCGGATGATTGCAAGTGAAGACGCAAAAAACCCACTGCAAGCTCGTAAGCAAAAGGGAATCCAAGGATATGGCTTGCTATATCCGCCTGCAAGAAAGGGGAGCATATAGGATGATCAGGGGAGTTTGCGGAGACACAAGTGCAACGTCCGCCGGATCAAATCTCTAGATAAACCCCTTATATATCGGGTGAATAGTCCCTCCTCTCGAAAGGCTTGAGAGGAGGGAAGAGCCGAAGGCTCAGGGTGGTGAGTTTGTCGAGGCGTATGTTGCAAGTGAAGACGCAAAAAACCCACTGAAGGCTCGTAAGCAACCGAGCTTTCCAAGGATGTCGCCTGCGACATACGTCTGCAAGAAGGGGATGAAATGGTGGAATTAGGGGAGTTTGCGGAGACACAAGTGCAACGTCCGCCGGATCAAATCTCTAGCAGAATATCCATGCATATCGTTGCTTACTGACCGGGGTTGAGGCTACCCATGCTCATGTTTTGGGTTGCGTCCCAATCGTTTTTGTTGTTGTTGTCCGTTTTAGACTTGCGCTGCATGGACTTCGCAGCGTCTGTGTGGTCATCAACAGCATTCGCGGCGAAGGAGGTCGCGTCGTAAGATGCGGGATACATACCAGCTGTATCTCCCCACTGCTTACTTGTCGCGAGTGGGCCGGCTGCTGCGATGGATGAACCTGCAGGGGTTCCACCGGCAGAGTTGAACATCATCGCATCGATGTAATTACCACCAGCGTCTTTGAGGCTGAGTGTACCACTTGTTGATGCGGGACCACTACTTGTTGTGTACCAATCATACGCTGTGTCGTAGTTGGTGCCCTCGGAAGCTTTGGGGATCTCGTTGATGCTTTTGGTCTCGTTGCCGATCCCTGCAGTGTTGCACTTTGCATCACCTGCATCGAAGTGAACGACGATCAGGTCATCTTTCTTCACAGTGAAGTCTGTGAAGGTCAGCTTGTTGGAGCCGCGATAGTTGACGGTGATGTCCTTCATCGAACCGCCTTGTGTGACGAGCAATTCGACGAGGTCACAACCATCTTTGACGATGTGGTTGACTTCGTTGATCAAGAGCAGCGCGTTGGCTTTGTAACCTGTGAAGCTTGCAGTGTTGTTCGTCCCATCAATGCCTTGACCTGAGACATCCTTTAGGCCGGCGTCGACAGTGACTTTGTAAGTCTTTGTGCCATCTTGTGTACCTGTGGTGACTTCGACTGTTGTGGGGGTCAAGAGTTTGGCGGCAGAAGCTGTCAAACCATTGTCAAAGGAGAACTGTCCACCACTCGCAGAGAGGGATGTGTTGTCAATGGCACCTGAGAAGGTGATGACGACAGTTGTCGCAGAAGTTGCGCTTGCTTTGGTTACAGTGACTTTGGGGCAGTTGGAGAGCTTGACGTTGGCTTTGTCGTTTGTTTGGGGTTGTGCTGTTGTTGTGTATCGCCACATTGGGCCGTGAACCAGCTCAACATCACAACCTTTTGCGAAGCCAATCGCATCGGCAATGGTCTCGGGAAGACGGAGTTTTAATCCAGCATTTCCAGTGATGCCTGTTGTGTCGACTTGTGCGGCCTTGTATCCACCACCTGCGCCTGTGACATCACCACTTACTTTCCCTTTGAATGTCACAAGCTCAGACTCGTAATCATCGAGAGCTGAGACGAGGTCTGTTGAGGAGGTCACATCTTGAACGAGTTGTTTCACATCGTATCCGCTCGCATCGACGGTTAAACCACTGTATTTGGTGACGTGTTTGCGGCCTTGTGCGTCTCCGATGGTGTCCGCTTTGAAGGAGACGATATCACCAACTTTGACACCTGCAGTGGAGAGGTCTGCCTCAACGAAGATCGCGGGACCTGTTTTGGTGGCTTGGACGATGAATCCTTCGGGATCACTTCCGACTTTTGCTTTGATGAATGTGACCGCTGCCTTTGTGATGTCGCCAGCTGTCCCGCCACGAACAGATGTGATCTGTGTCGCTGCGTTGGGGTCAGGTTGTGCGTTGGGGTTGCTGTCTGTTGTTGTACCTTCTGTGTTGGTTCCTTCAGGGACAACCTCTGTGCCCGCGTCAGCTGTGGGTTCTGCGGAAGGCTCAGCAGCAGGTTCTGTGGAAGGCTCCGCTGTTGGCTCTGTTGAAGGCTCGACAGCAGGCTCCGTGTTGGGCTCAGCAGCAGGTTCTGTGGAAGGCTCTGCGGCTGGCTCATCTTTGGGTTCCGCAGCTGGCTCGGCGTTGGGCTCAGCAGCAGGTTCCGTTTTGGGTTCATCTTTGGTTTCGTCTTTTTGAACCACTTCGTCTTTGGTCGCTGCGTCATTGGACTTTTCGTCAACAGGTCCTGTCGGACATCCTGCGACGGCGAGTCCGTAGACTACGCAAAAGAACAACAGTAAGAGCGCTTTTTTCATGATGCAAATCCTTACATTTTGTCAGTGAAAACCAATAGTTTCATAAATGAATACCATCCTCATTCTCTATTGGCAGGGTATACTACATCCTGAAGTTGATTGCAAATGTGACAATCTTGTGAACACAGTAGGTGACGTGTTCACGTGCTCTCAATGTCCCAGAGGCGCGTCAGCGTGTTATAGCGCAAGGGTGTCGGAGCAGACCACACGAGGAAAAAGTGAGCCTCCTGGATATCCCTTTGGGCGTTGTGGTGTGTTGCATATCCCGTACCTTTTGCGAGGGTTTGGAGTGTCAGCGCGAGTCTGGAGAGGTGATCGTTGAAGTCTGCGCGTAGAGCTACAGGATCTTCTTGTGTGGTTGGTTGGACTGCAGCGAGGAGGCGCTTGTGTAGAGTGTTTTGCCTGACCTCGACCTGCTCCAGGATATCTGTGAAGGCGTTGTGTTGATCGTACTGTTTGCAGTGCATAAGCAGCCGTTTTGCCATGCCCATCGCGACAGATGTGACAGTCAACGATTTGACGGGAGAACGTCTTGCGAGGACGTGCTCTGAGGGACCACGCAAAATGGAAGTATGTGGTACGAGCATTTTCTCGCAGCGGGCGCTTGAAGTCCAACTCTCATTTAACGCAACCAACGATTGAAGGGGGGCGATGTTTAATCCTTCTGAGTGCATGGGGATACATGCGAGAACCTGTTGTGTTGAGCCCTTCAAAGTCGCGCCGACAACGAGCCACGAAGCCTGTCCTGCAGAGGTCATCCAGGGGATCAGGCCTTCGAATATATATCCTTCCTCCGTAGGCGTCGCTGTTAACGCTGGCGCACCGCCTTGATGAGATGTCGTCAGTTGGCTGATGCCGATCGTCGCGAGTGCCGATTGTTTGGTGATTGATTCGAGCACTTCCGCACCTTTTGGGTGAGGTTGGCTGCTTTGGATGAACTGACATGCGCCATCGTGTTGTGTCAGAATGAGCGCGAGAGGCAAGTGGTACTGGGCGAGTAATGTGTAGATTTGTAGTTGTTCTTCAGGTGTCACATCGATACCACCATGTGCTGTGTCTATGTTGGTGCGGAACACACCTGATGGCTGTAGTTCATCAATATGATGGCGAGGCCAATCACTCTCTGTTGGACGGGAAGCTGGTAGTGTTGTGAGTGTCTGGTGGAGGGCATCGAAGTCAAACATATATGCATCCTATGTCAAAAGTATGTTGTTTTGAACAACTGTAGTCAATCGAAGCATTTTCGTTGCGCACGTGTGTTGTATCACGTCGTTGTTCTGATACAAACTCTATCGACTTCGGTGGGCACTTTTGATAGATGCTGACTTGCAGTAGCCTTACATGATTACCGTTTTTGATAGGCGAAGAATCCAATAAACAGGCCGGCACCAAAGCCAAATTCGTTAGCAAGAGTGTAATCTGCGCGCCCCATATTGCCTCGTTGAAAGGAGGCTGAGGGGACGAGTGAGACGCGGAACCCAAATCCTCCCTTTTCGTATAAGTATTCGTAGCTGAGGCGAAGAAATCCTTTCAATCCGCCTTGGTATTGGGCACCATCATTGACAAAGCCTCCCTCTAAACCAGGCGCGAGCGCGAAACGATGAACCGGACCACCTAAGTTGAAACCGTACGATACTCCGAGAGACATCGATAAAAGAGGAGGGCCACTTTTGCGACTCAACAGGTTGAAGAGTGTGCCAACCAAGGTGTAATGGATGTGAAGAGAACGACTGATCGCTTCGGACGCTGGAGAGTGAAACCAGCTCCACTCGATCAGTGGCAGGTGAAGCTGTGGTGAGATCTCTGTACCACTCTCTTTATTGAGGAAGCCAACACCACCTCCCAAGAAGGTGCCCAGCCCCATGAGGCGCTCTTCATGCTTGGTCGCGGCGGCTGCATCTGGTGAGGGCAACCACAGCGCAAAGCAAATGCAAGCGAGTAAGGTCGGTACAAGAAGGGACGACCGGCCCAATGTGTATTTCAGCATGTGTTTGTCCTATTGTATGGATGCTTCGAAGTCGGCGATCTCGAAAATCATATGTCTTTGTGGCCACGTGGTCGTTACGTATATCGTCTTTTGGTCAGGCGTCAGGACAAGATCAAATGGTTTGTACAACCTGACATCGATGGTCTTGACTGTGTAAGCGTTGTCGTTCGTGCAATTGTATTCGCCGGCCTGTGTCAACACACGGATGCGATGGTTGTTGAAGTCCGCGACGAAGATTCTTCCTTTTTGATCGACATATATACCCTGTGGGAAATTGAAAGATGCTTCTGCACCGGGACCATCTTGCATCCCTTTGCTGGGAATCCTCTTTTTGGTGATGGGATTGATCTCGGATGAACCTGCGATCGTCTTGGCCCTGTAACATCCTGCTCTGAATGGATCAGCTTCATCGGCTCCACAGGTAAAGGTGAGCTTTCTGATGCGATGATTTTGGGTGTCCGAGACGTAGAGATTTCCACACTTATCAGAGGCGATACCGCCTGGTTTGTGAAAAAATGCGTTGTCTCCAGAGACCCACTCTCTTGTGTCATCTTCTTCGATACATCCGTCAAAGTGCGGAATGGGTTGACGGAGCGCTCGACACTTGCGATTGCCTGCGACTGTGTAAACACAAAAGCCCGTCATATCCTGTCCTACAGAGAGCGGCTTTTTGCAGTTGCGGTCGGTGATATGTGTGATCGCTCTGATGACGTGGTTCTCCGTATCCGTAACGAAGATCGTCGGTTGAAGAGCGTTGGGGTCTTCGCCCTTCATGCGGATATCATCTGCTTTGGGGGTGAAGAGGGCGAGCGCGGTTGGGTGATTGAAGAGCGCGATATCGGAGGGACCATCACGGAACCCCGCGAGACCTGTTCCTGCGAGGTTGAGGCTGTTGTTGAAGGTGTATTGTGCGCCCTTTGCTTCGTACACCCTGATTTTGTGATGCCCTGTATCCGAAAAATAGATCGAATGGACCTCTTCATTCTGTGCGCTTGTGTACGAGTGGACGGCGATACCTGTTGGGGATTGGATACTGTCCGATGTCCCTCTGTTGAGCTCTTTCGTCTCTTGGGTATCGGCCTGATAAAAACGAATCTTGTGGTTGCCAGAGTCGGCAACGAGGAGATTGCCTTTTGCATCGGTCGCGAGCCCATAAGGGTAAAAGAAGCGTGTGAGATCTTTGGTTCCATCTTGGAGACCTACGCTCCGGCCTATACCAGGGAAGGTGTCGTAATCATAGCCCTCAGGACATCCTGTCAGACATAGCAGAAAGAGGGTGGAGACGGCGAGTAAAACGTTCTTTGTGTTCATGCTTCGTACCCCAACTGGATGCGGAAGAAGCGGTGTCCTCCAAGTGGTGCGTTTTGATAGTGCCCCTCTCGACCGCGGAACACACCACCAAAGCGAAAGCGAAAGGCACCAAAGCGCATGCTGATGCCGATCTCCCCTTGGGGGACAAAGTTTTGGATGGGGACACCGTGACTCTCAGTCCACATCCCACCGGAGACAAAGATGTTGTGGAACGCAAAAGTCATCTTTGTATCGATAAACGCGTAAAGCTCAAAAGGTATATATTTTTTGCGGGCTGAGGGAGCGACCTCTTCGGCGACACCTCGACCGTGTTTGTAAAGAGGTTGTCCTTGGGCATCCAGTTTCTGCTGGTGTCGTAAGAATTGCCCGACGCGAAGTCGCGCACCTAGCGCGATATTCACCATCGCGAAACCGAGCTGACCGTATCCTCTCAGTGTTAACTCAAAGTGGCGTATATTCTCCGCGCTGAGATCTTTGCCCATGACAAACAGGTCGTTGTACCAGGCAAATGACAATTGGGGTTGTTGTTCGAAGGGGATCTGGTTATCCCAACCTTCGACGTCAGGTGTGTAGCCATCGAAGATGCGAAGTAGGCGGTGGAAGTTGTTCTGAACGGGCGCGGCAAGTGCTTCCGCCCCTGTCCATCCGTACTGGAAGGTCAAGCGCAACCCCCACGTGCGACTCTCGACCAGATAGGAGAGCCCAAAGTGGAGCCATCCTGCAAAGGGACGATCATCTGAAATCAGCCGTGATTCAAAAACGTCCTCCGGTGTGTAGATATGTTGTCCGAGCAATTGGACACCAAGGGCCGAGCTGAGCGTCTTGGCTTTCTTCGCACCAAACAACCACTTCGTCAAACCATGGGCCCAATCAGAGCCAAAGCAGCCTGTCGTGTGGACTTCCAGACCTTGTGTATAACCTCGATCCGTATCAAATATGAACGCATCGTTGTCGATCTGCACCCAGACCTTACAGGGTTGATAGGGAACCCATTTTCCGTCTTTGGGGGGCGCTGCCTGAACCGTTCCAGATGCGAAAAATATAAGTAAAAAGAGGGAGTATGTCACATGTCGTATGAGTTTGGGTGAGCGATAGTATCTCAATGGCTTCTTTCCTGGAGCGAGGGTACACGAAGAAAAGGATATGCCATAGAAGGCATAGACTCTGCATTTTGTGCCTTTCTTGGGGAAACAATTTGTTTGTAAGGGTTTTTGACGTTTGCTGTCAATCCTTCATTGCATGGGGCTTGCGCGATGCGTTCTCCTGGCTCTATCTTGGGCGGGTCTTTGTCAACAAAGGAGGTGATGTCGTGAAGAGCAAGGAGTCGAAAATGGGTGAAAGAGATGCTGGAGAGCTTGTCTCCTTTGTCGCTGACGATCAACAGGCGCTGGTTGGGCATTTTTTCGCAGCGGCACCTGAGGTCTCGAAAAAACAGGCCATTTTGTTCGCAACAGGGACGGGGATTCCGCAGTATGTGTACTTTGCGTGTGCGTCTTGGCTTGCCAAACAGGGGTTTGATGCGCTGACCTTTGATTTTCGTGGGATTGGCGAGACGTTAGCAGGTGAGAGGGTCAAAGGTTCAACGATCCGCAAGCAGGATTGGGGAGAGTTGGATTTACCTGCTGCCTACAGATATCTATATGAGCGCACCCAAAAAGATGTGATCTTGATGGGGCACAGTGCAGGTGGGCAACTTGTAGGGCTTATGCCACAAGCGCCTCAGCTTTACGCGATCGTACAAATTGCGGGTTCATCAGGGTATCTCAAGCGCCTCTCTGGATGGCTCAAATGGAACGCGTTGTTCTCGATGAATATCATGATGCCTCTTACCTCTCGGTTGTTTGGCTATGTACCGATGAAGACCTTTGGATGGGGAGAAGATCTTCCTTCTGGGGTTGCCTTGCAATGGGCGGAGTGGTGCCGAACACCTGGTTACGTTGAGACTTCTTTTGGTAAAGATATTCCTCGTCATTATTACGATGAGATCCGTTGCCCTGTGCTTAACGTGAGCGCGGTTGACGATGCGATCGCGACAGAACACAACATCGATGACATCCTCAGACTCTTTCCTTGCGCAAAGGTTGATCGTCTGCGACCTGCACCCGAGGATTACGGCTGGAAGAGCATTGGTCACAGTGGATTCTTTTCTCGTCAAAAGCAGCCCCTTTGGGAAGAAGTTCTTCGGTGGCTTGTTGCATTGGAGGAGCGCTGACTTTCTCCCCATTTTTTCTCCATTATCTCCATCACTCCCCCAACACTTTTCTCCACAGTTGACTATACAGAGTAGGAGCTACTTTTGACAGGCTATTGATCTTGGAGGAGAGCGTGATGTTTTTGTTCCCTGTCCTGTTGCTTGCGGGTACGATTTCAGTGGGTGATGTACAGTGCCTACCTGGTACTTTGTTTCGAAAAAGCCATCGCTGTGTGTGTACAAAGGGCCATAAGAAGTTCGTCTTTGGAGAGCGTTTTTTTTGTGGTCGGTATCCAAATCCTGATCTGGATTGTCCCGTCCTGAACAAGAGATTTTGTCGAAGCTGGGATGGTTGTATGAGGCACAAAAAGAAGATTAGCTGCAACCAACTTGGTCTGTATTATTTCTACGGCGATCAAGTCAAGCGAGATTACCAAAAGGCGAAGAGGGCGTATCGCACTGCATGTTCACTGGGATTTGTGAATGGCTGCAATAATGTTGCATGGCTCCATGAGACCGGTCTGGGGACGCCTCTTGCGCCGAAGAAAGCCAGGGCTCTGTACAGAAAGAACGCCAAGGTGTCTGGCTGGGCGTCATATCGCCTTGGTCGTCTTTACGAAAAGGGGCTGGGAGGGGAGCAATCATTCCAAAAGGCAAAGCATTTGTACGCACACGCTTGCAAACGACATGAAGCACATGGATGCGCGAGTCTTGGGTCTTTTCATGAGCGTGGATTAGGCGGAAGAGTGCGGTGGAAGGCTGCGAGGACCTACTACACAAAAGCTTGTCGATACCGCTCTGGGTTTGCCTGTGATCGTCTCGGCTGGTTTCGAGAGAAAGGTTTGGGTGTACCCATCCAACTCTCTAAGGCCCGGACGCTCTATACGGCGGCCTGTCTTTTTGGATATGGTGCGAGTTGTAAACGTATGGGAGACTTTTATCAACGCGGAACAGGCGGCGTCAAAAAGGATCGTGCGAAGGCAAAGTTTTTTTATCGAAAAGCCCACGCTCTTCATACACACCATTGTAAGCGCCAAAACGGGACACACTGTTTGTTGTTGGGCGACCTTTACTTCTACGGTTATGGCGTCAAGAAGGATCAAAAGCGCGCGCACTCATTGTATCAAACCTCTTGTCTGTTGAAGGAAGCGGACGGTTGCGCGAGCCTTGCAGAGCTGTATGCCTCTGGTCAGGGGGTGAGGACGAATTACAAGAAAGCCAAGCATCTGTTTGGTTGGGCTTGTCAGCATCACTCTGGATATGCTTGTTTTGGACTCGGTAAACTCTACGAACACGGACATGGTGTTGCGATGAGCAAACAGAAGGCATTCTCTCACTACACCAGAGCGTGCCAAAAGTACCAGTTTGACGGAGGTTGTTATCGAGCGGGGTGGTTATCTGAGAGAGGGATGTTGATGGATTATGGACGTGCACGCATACTCTACCAACGTGCTTGTCAATACGAATCCAAGCGTGCATGTCATCGCTTGGGCGATATCTTCGCGGGAGGACTTGGACTCTCTCGTTCTGTTCGTTCGGCGCGTCGGTATTATCAACGAGCCTGTCAGCTCGGAGAAGACCTCTCTTGTCGACGATTGAAAGTGTTGCTCTCCAAACAAAAGAAACCTTCCTCCAAGCCAATACACTAGGGTTGTTGGATGGAATCAGGTCACTTTTGTGGTTCGTTGTTTGATCCACATCAAGAAATTGAGTAACCCACCTCAATCTGTCTATGGACGTTTGTGTCATGTTAGGGTAGGCTCATGTCTCGTCTCCACAGAACGTGAGTGATGAATGAGCCGCACCATGTTGGTGCACATGCAGGTGTTGATGACAGGAGGACCTATGGGACTTTTTAAACATATTGTGGTTGGAACAGACTTTTCACAACAAGCGGATGTTGCAGTGCAAGAGGCTGTATATCTGGCGCGTCAACATGAGGCGAAGTTGTCCATCCTTCACGTAATTGATGAACGCGCGGTAAATTACCAAGAGTCTTTGCCTTTGTCTCCTGAAGAGTTTGAGACGCTCCTGGCCCAAGAAGCCAAGCGGACGTTGTTCGAAACGTTTGGCGAAGACTCCCTAAACAGCGTGGATATCAAGACGATCGCTATGTTTGGTCGACCTCAGTATGAGCTCTCTTCATATTGTCAATCCAACGATGTCGATCTCGTCGTGGCTGGTCGTCGTGGCGATTCTCCCTTAAAGCAAGTGCTGCTTGGGAGTACAGCCGAAAAGCTGATGAGACAATCGCCGATCCCGACGCTGCTTGTGGCCCATCCTGAGGCGAATGGTTTTAAAAATGTCCTCGCACCAGTCGATGGTTCGGAGGCATCAAGGGATGCGTTGCAGTATGCTGTGGATTTTGCGAAGGCCTCTGGGGCAAACTTGCACATCTTGTATGTGTGTGAATCGCTCCCGATCTCTCCACTGATCAGCCCTCACCTTACATCTCCCAAGGAGAAACTCTTTGGTTCTTATGAGGAACAAATGAAAGAGGCGTTTGATGAGTTTCTGGAAGACTTTGATTTCGGAGATTTCACTTACGAAGCGCATTTTAAGGTGGGCAAACCGGCGTTTGAGATTGTGAACGCTGCAGATTCGTTGGAAACAGACCTTGTGATCATGGGGACTGTTGGTCGTTCAGGGATCGCTGGCTTGTTTATCGGAAACACTGCTGAACGTGTCTCTCGTTCGCTCTCTTGCTCCATCCTCACAGTCCGTCCCTCCGAAGCATCTAGCGAATAGTATCACCCTCCAAGCTCCCCACTCTTTCACTTCTGAAACACCCTCAAGTAGTTGTCCTTTAGGAGATTGTTAAGTGTCTCTTTGGGGATCTCGCCCTGACAACCGTTTACTTTTGTCTCTTGTAAGCCAAGTGAGACGATCTCCAGTTTGCCGTGGCAGGTGTCGAATGTCTTTTTGGCGCCAGGTTGACCGCTCCACAAGTGCAACCATGCCTGATAGTCTCTCGCACTGCAGGGGCGACTTGGTTTGATATCCGTCCCAAACATCCACTGTGTGTGGTAGGTTCCAAAGATGTTTCGTGCCGCACAGAGTCTCTTTGTGTCAAGGCCTGCGAAGGTCTTGATTCCGATCGCTGTATCCAAAGATAAGCCTGCATTGAGCACTGCGAGCAGCTCCTTCTCGTTGTTGTTGAGGAAGCCCATGTGAGCGATGATAATTCGTTTGCGTGCGTCCGCTGGCAGCGTGTCTTTTGCCCACTTGGCGAACGCGACCAGTTGAGCTTTGGTCAAAGCCGAACATGAGACAACTTTACCGTCGGCTGGATTCCAACATGTCTCTGCGCCTGGGTAGCTCGTCGCGTGGGTGAGGATTGTTGCCTTCTTCTCGACTGTGATGTACTTGATCACTTCACGCCATTTGCTCTCCATCATAGGGTACTTTACACCGGACTTTTCCATACAGGTCTTGGAGGGAAAAGATGTCCCCTTCGGGAGGGTGCAAAATCCATTGTATCGGTTCCATAAACCCAACCATCTCGCAAAGTCAGAGGCCTCTCCTTGTCCTGCGTTGTNGTATTGTTTTCCAGCATGATCTTTGAAGCCAATCGCGCCTCTTTGTAACCAATCATCCACGTTTTTTTTACACGCCGCGACCCATCCGTCCGAGGTAAACTTTGCTGCGTGCCAACATTCGAGGCTGGGGTTGTAGCCGACATGAGTGGCTTCTTTGTATGCGACCTCGTGGATCTTATTAAATGTATCGGTCTTGATCGGGAAGGAGAAGGATGGATCGAGCACCTTCGCGAGATGATAGTGTTCAGTGGAGGCGATGACGACTGCGCCGCCTTGTTTGGCGATCGGTTCCCAGCGAGTCAGGTCACAGCACTTGCCGAGTGAACAGTCCTTGAGGTCTTGTTCGGAGCAGTGTGTATGGACATCGATCCATTTGGCCTTTGTAAGCGTCGTTGGGGACGGTGTGCTGGTGCTTGTGTTGTCTGGAAGCTGTTCTGGTGTGGACTTCTTCTCAGGGACGATCTCTTTGGTCTTTTCCTGTGTCGGTTCTTTCGAGGGTTTGGGGTTGGTACACGCTGTGCTTAGAGCGAACAGCAGAGACAAGATGATGACTCTCGGATTCATCGAAATTTAACCTTTCGTTTTGCTGAGGCGTGGATACCCCCTTCTTCAGAGGGGGGAGGAAACGCCCATTCGATTTTTGTAACTGTATCCGTCTATTTGTTGAATGATTTTACAATGTTTCCATCCGATCCCCTGCACAGTTTTTTGTTTCCCCTGTTTGATGTTAAAACTTCCACTCTTCCGAACAGCTACACGCCCTTCATAGACGCCCTTCTTCTTCCCTTTTGGAACGACCGCTCGAATCATATCTCCTGTTTGAAAACCTCGTACTCTCTTCTCACTCTTTGCTTTTGTTCGGGGAAAACCATAGCGATCGACTCGACACATTTGCCTGCTGCCTCTCCCCATTGCTTTGAGCTCCAGCACTTCATGTTGTTTCTCAACGAATACGTTCTCTCCACTTTCTCCAACACACATTGCATCAAGCCAGTGCTCTTTTGCGTATCCTTGCTTGCTACGGTTGTACTTTGTTCTTCCACCTGTTCCTGTCTCCAAAGAGAGACCTGTGGCCTTCAGAACGCTATAGATCGCGTTCCTGGTTGCATTCATCGCTGCTGCAGCTCTCAGAGGCTTGCAGGATTTTTCTCGAAGACCTGAGAAGCCAAACTCTTCTGCTGTTTTCGTGTTCTTCTTCTGATTGCACTTCTCGCAAGCCAATGTCAGATTTCCAATACGATTGCTTCCACCTCTTGATTTGGGTGTCATGTGCTCAATCTGTAATGGAACATCCTTTTTACTACAGTAAGCACACTTGCGACCCCATTTCTCTAGCAGATATTCTCGGATTTCGTAACCAAAGAGAGTACCCTGTTGGTATTCGACGCCACTGATTTCTGGATTG
>PCBK01000042.1 GCA_002731275.1 Deltaproteobacteria bacterium
GCCCCTACTGCCGCGCTCCGCTTGCCCCTACTGCCGCGCTCCGCTTGCCCCTACTGCCGCGCTCCGCTTGCCCCTACTGCCGCGCTCCGCTTGCCCTTACTGCCGCGCTCCGCTTGCCCTTGCTGCCGCGCTCCGCTTGCCCTGACTACCGGGGATGCAGGGCATCCCCAGGCGCAGCCTTACGGCTTTGCCTCCCCCTCCAGTTGACGCCTTCGGCGTATGGGAACATCGTGTGTACTGTGCAAAACGCCCTGACAGTGGCGAATGTCACGCAAAGATTGAGAGGAGAGTGTGTCGAAGCAAAGGACTTTGGGAGGGTGTTGATGGAGCTTGGGGAGTGTTGATGGAGCCTAAGTGGTCCTCTGGCGAAGTAAGCGCATGAGCATGATGTTGCATTTTCCCCCGTAGGGTCGGGCCTTGTGTCCGACCTCAATGTCGTATATCCTTTTCACGAGAGGACTTAAGGCTTTTCCAGGAAAAAGCCTTAAGTCCTCCCTCGCGGCGTTACCAATACCGAATCCGAAGAGTACCTGGGTAGTTAGCGAGCATTATTTTTGATGGAGGAGAGTTGTCTTTTGAGCGTGGAGAGTGTGTTGACGTAGGTTTTGGCTTTGGTGACAGTCTTCATGACAGAGGCGAGTTTACCGAACTTCATAGCGCTTGAGAGGCTGTTGAGTTTGGATTTGATTTTGCTCATGCCAGGGATCGGAAGCTTTTTGGGCAGGCGGCTGAGAATAGGCTTGGCAGCCTTGTCAGCGAGTTTTTCGAGGGGCTTTTGGACAGCACCTGCGGCTTTACCGATGTTCTTGATGGTTGTACAGACCTTTTTGGTCGTTGTCTTGAGGACCTTTGTACACTTTTTGGTTTTCTTTCCAGCGATCTTGATCTTCTTGCACTTTCTCGTAGTGGTGACTGTCTTGTAAGGAACACAGACTCGTTTGTTCATCAAAGCACCGATCGCTTTGAGTCCTTTGGTAAGAGGTTTCAAGATCGAGTTGAGCTTTTTCATGCCGCGATCCACTGGCTTTACCGCACCATAGAAAGAAGAGAGTGTTCGGTGAAATGTACGAAGTTGTTGTGCAGTGGGTCCAAGAAGCGCACCGAGTTTTTTATTGAACGCACCCATTGCGCTCAGTTTTGGACCATACTGACTGGCCAATTTGAGGAAGCGGTCCAGTGCTTTGTCGCGTTTTGCGTTACATGACTGGTTCTCTTCAGAGGAGTAGACCTCTGCGTCGGGAAGATCGTGGTAGACGGGAAGTGCGCATTTGTTTTTGTGTTTGGAGCTCTTTTTACAGTGTGGGTTGATAGCCTTTGCGAGCGCACATACTCCCTTTGAGGCCGCAAGATACGCAACCGCAGGAAGCAACACTTTGTGTGCATGTTGGAAGACCTTAAGAAGCCCACGACATGCCTTGACTTGGGGTTTCCCTGAAGCAGATTGCATCGAAGCAAAATCTTCAAAACCTCCAAGCATATTGCCCCTAAAAACCTTCGCCAGCCACTCATTGTGTCCTTTGAGCGCTTCGTACGCTTTGTCTGATGTTGGAACAATCACCTTGAAGAAACCTCTTGATGCGGCGATCACACGAGGGACAATTTTTTCAAACTGTTTGGCGTGGTCTTTGCCGGATTTCAAACTCACCTCTACTGCGAGACTCAAACCGATATAAGAGCAAGTTCCGCCAAGTAACATCTTAACGCCGACAACTGCGGCGATTGCAGTCGCCATATCTTGTGCGAGTTTGGCATCATGAGCTGCACAGAACTTCTGCGTTGAGGATGCATGTGCTTGTTGTGGGGTCCACAGCAGGGATGCGCTGAGCAGTAGCGCGGTCACCATCATTGTCATTTTTTTCATCGCTATCTTCCTTCGTGTCATGTGGGAATGATTGAATCTTTCAAGTTCTGGCAGACCCTATCAGCAACAGTCATACCAACTCCCCCCACACAGGCATCAAAAGACATAAATATCCATATATAACAGAATCATAGACCGGTAATACGACGAGACACAAGGATGTGTGAAGATTCGAACTGTTGGATCCAACAGTTTAGGATCGTTGAAACTGTTGGATCCAACAGTTGCATCGTAGACTTTTGTATCAGAGGGTTATTTTGAAGGTCGGCTAGAAGGCTTGCTAGTGGATCGTGTAGTCGGTTTGCTGGAAGGTTGGAGGGCTGGCTCAACAACACGCAGTGTCATGTGAGGGACATGTACACCGAGTGTTCGAAGTGAGCGCTTCGCTGCTCCTCTGATCCAGGGATACACTTCGCGGGCGAGCATATCCTTGAGAGCTTTGTGGACTTTTGGTGAGCGCACACCAAACACACCAAGCGCCTTCGCAGCATAGCGTCGCGCTCGCTTCTTTGGAGCCTTCAACAAAGGCAGGACGGATGGAAGGGCTGCTTTTGCATCGACTCCGATCTTGGAGAGCGCACGCATCGCACGAATACGAAGATCTTCCTTTTGGTGGGAGAGGAGCTTTATGAGCGCGGGGACAGCAAGCGCACCACATTTGATGAGCGCTTCTTCAGCGGCCCAACGCTCTCGACTCTTCCAAACACCGAGCTGTTTGATCAGCACAGGCACAGACAATGAGCAGCCTCCTGGTGCGATCTTTCCGAGCACTTTGTAATATTCATCTTTGGAAAATCTCGCGTTTTTGAGCGCCTTCAAGATAAAAGGAACGGACGCTTTGGCTCCAACCCCAATCATACCAAGACCCCTTACAGCATAACGACGAATGTCACGGTTGTGGTGTTGGGTGTGTCTTTGCAAAAAGGACACGATGGCTTTTGTGTGGTGGCCTTGCTTGGCTCCCCTTCCAAGCGCCCGCACACTCACGTAATACGGCGTGTCATGTAATCCTTTGACGATCGTCAAAAACGCCTTCAAGTCCTCTTTATTCCCCTCGACCATTGGGAGTAATTGTGTGACATACCAGCGACCATACATCCCTCTTCTTCGCATCCCCTTGAGATGTTCCAAGAACACCTTGTGTGCGGCTTTTTGTTGCTCTCCCATACGCAACAGCGCTTGCGCTGCCACCAAACGAAGATCCTTATTTTTGTGGGTGGTTTGTTTTGCGACCAATGGCGCGAGGCTTTTGGCTTTTGGGCCGAATGAGACAATCGCATGCAAGACAACCTGACGTGTGGAGTCACTTTTGTCATCTAACATCTTTTTGAGGAGAGGGAGCACCTTCTCTGCGTGTGTTCCGATTTGTCCGAGGGTTTTGATGGTGGCTTCCCGAAGGATTGAGCTTTTTGAAGAGAGAAACGGCATCAACACAGGGACACTCTTTGTTGCGGCGACACCAGCGGAACCAAGAGCACGGATAATCTTTGCTTTGGTATAGCGTCCAGACTTCTTGTCGAGCAGCGCTTGTGTCAAAGGTTGCACGAGCAGGCGCGAGAGAGTTGGGTTATGTGAGAGCGCCTGTATGATGTGTTGATGGACTGTTGCGTTAGGCTGTTTGAGCGCCTTGATGAAGTGAGGTGCCGCTTTGGGTCCCATTTTGCGCAACGCTCTGGCCGCTCGAAAGCGAAGATCGCTGTCCTTACTGTGGAGCGTCTTGATCAGACATGGTGCGGCAGGAGCACCAATCGATTCGAGTGTCTTGCGGACTTTCTCGTGACCAAAAAAATCAGACAATCCCATACAGAGTTTGGGGATGATATGTGGATATCGCGCGCTGTGTTTTGCGAGCAGTTCGAGGGTTTTCTCTTTGGAGAGGATCCCCCCATGTTGGAGAATCCACAGCAGCGCATCCACGACCAACGGAGAAGAAACACCTGTTTTCTCGATCAATTGGACGACTTCGTAATCCAGAGAGCCTTTCTTTTGCTTCATCGCCTTGAGCGCCGCAGGGAGCGCAGGGGTCGCCTCAAGACCAATACGATTCAAAAAGGAAGCCGCGCTTTCGCGAACCTTTGGATTGGGATCAGAGAGCGCCTTGACGAGATGTGGGAGTGTGTTGATACGCAGCTCGACGAGTGCATAGAATGCAGCCGTTCGGACATCATCATGAGGATCGTGGAGTGCTTTGACGACAGCGGGCGCGACACTCATCCCATCCTTCCCCATCTGTCCGATGATAGAGAATCCAGCTTTGCGGAGCTTTGGCTCTTTATGTGTAAAGAGTGCTTTGAGGAAGGGCAAGGCTTTCTTTCCCATTTTGGCGAGAAATGAGCTGGTCTCTTCGCGCAATTTTTTGTGTGTGAGGTGGGAGATGAGCAGAGGGAAGACTTTGTCATGTGCGATGCCACGGCGAGCTAACAATTGTGCGGCTTCGTTCTGCGTGTGAAGGTGTTTACTTTGAAGTGTCTTCAGGAGTGCTTTTTCAGCGATCGGTGGGAGTGTTTTGAGTGTCGCGAGCAGTTGGATACAATACATTTGGTGGCGACGCTGGGGGCTTGTTTGGAGACGCTGCACGACGAGCTTGATGGTCTCCGTATTGAGTCCGAGTGACTTGATCGCGGCTTGTGCTTTTGAGGGAACATTCCACCCTTTGTCATCCCACATCTTGATGAGCTGTGGCACGAGGTGTTTCGCCGGTTTTCCGATCTTTGCGAGTGTTTGAATGGCTTTTGCACGGATCCACTTAGAAGGATCTTGTAGGGCTTTCACGAGCGCAGGGAGCGCCTCTTTTGCGAGCGGTCCGAAGTTCGCGATCGCGTCCATTGTGCGTCGACGGACCCAACTGGTCATCACTATAGAGAAATGGAATCAGCGCAGGGATCGTCTTTTGGGGTTCAGATTTGATATATCCAAGTGTGTTGATCGTTTCGAGATAGATGCTGCGTTGTTTCGCTTTGAGAAGAGGCAGCAATGCAGGGAGCGCCTTTGCCGCAGAGGGGCCCATTTTTCCGAGCTTTTGGATCGCATCTTTACGGATATGTATTTTGGGCTGTGAGAGTTGGTCGATCAATGTCTTCATGTTCTCAGCGTGAACTGAAGGTACGAAGGACAGGACAAAAGCGAGGGCCAAGAGAGACAGTCGTGATAGAGAGCATGTTTGTTGTACTTTGATTGGGAACATATGTGTCTGATCCTCCTTCAAGTGTATCGTAAATGAGTGCTTGCAATAAGTGTCGAAGGAGGAGACCAAAATGCACAACGCAGGTGTGCAGGATTGCATTTGAAGACCTGATGGCCTGGGAAGTCATTTGCAAATCACAAAAAGAAAATGCTCCTGAGGTTCTTGTGTGTGTATCTTTGGTGTATGGTATGTTGCAATCCAACAATGAACAGAAAGGCTCGGTAGATGGACATCGAAAGAACTTTGTATAACTATGTGGGAAAGCATTACAAGCTGCTCCAGCGGACAAACATGGTGAGTGCTCACATCGACATTCCACAGGAGAAAAGGTGGATGTAAAAAAGGTTGGATGTGGACTTTCATCGCGGATTCAAGCTTGGTGTTTGTTTTCTCGACGTCACGGAGCCGTGAAACTCCCGAACAAGTTTTGGAAAATACAAAAGGAAAACTTCAGGTCGATGGTTACGGCGGTTACAACTCGGCATCCGTTCCAGAAGGTCGTGAAAGAGTCGGTTGCATCGCTCACGTAAGAAGAAAATTCTTCGAGGCCGTCAACACAGAACCAAAAGATGCTCGTCATGCTCTCGAGCAAATTTTAGAGTTGTACAGGGTTGAGCCAGTAGAAAATTTTTGATTGCAACACTTTTGGACTGGGTGCGTCTGATCTCTTGTTTGTTGGTATTTTGAGAAGCGCAAGGAGATGAGTATGCAAGGCAAGAGAATGAGAGCTGAGCGTCCTATCGCGATAGTTGTTTGTTGTGTTGTCTTTTTGTGTCTGAATGTGCCGGGTATGGCGTGGTCATGTATGTATGCACAGCAGCATCGACTTATCCCATTGGGTCTTCACAAAGGAAAACTCGTGGCCCTCGAACTGGCAGTCTTTCGTCGATCGTTGGGAAAAGGTCCATTGGGTCTTCCGCTTCGTTGGGAAGGAAAAGCCTGGTTTCGGTACTTCGACAAAAGAGGGCGTATGCTCTCAAAAAAGAAGTTCTTCTCGCGTGTGTCGATCCGTGACAACAACCGCTACAAAAGCCAGCTCGCCGTTTTTGTGAAACGTGCGCTTCGTAGACTGAAGCTCCGTAAGGCCAAGAAGATCGTCACTCATTATTGTCGATTTCGCAAGCGTTGTGATGGGCTTCAGATGATCAAGGCAAAGAAAAGTGCAGAGCGGCTCATTTTGCGCTATATGGGGTCTCACTCCAAGAAGACATTCAGGGTTGGTAAGAGGTACATGCAAAAGTTATCTGACGCCAAGCTCAAAACGGATACCTTGCGGTTTCAATTCAGGCCTTTGAATCGAATTGTTGTGATGCAGATCCATCATTTTTCTGCGTCTGAGCGATTTTTGTTGGTGCAGATATCCAAAAAACCTTCGGATATCTCGTCGCCAAAATGGAAACCTTTGGCCTGTCGCAATGTGGGCTCCTGCCTTCTTCTTCCTGGTGCCAATCATCACGGTGCTTCCATTGATTTTATCGGTAAACTTTGAAGTAGGCTCACTTTGGGCATTGGCATAACATGAAGCCATCGATGCCGTTCATAAACAACATCGACATGCTACCAAAAGTTCGTTTGTTTTTTTTGATGCGAGGGGGTGGTTGTCGTTTTTTCTTGTTGGGCTTTCCTGAGAGTTCATGTTCTAGTTGCTTCAACATCTTCCAGAACGTAGGGTATCCCATGGGTAAACTGAGTAGAGCTCTGGGTCTCATATATGCTGCCAAGCGGCCTGTTTTTGCAGCCTTGGGTAACCACGCCATTTTTTTCTTCGCGTTTCGAAGCGTTGGTAGCGCTTTGTGGGCTTTTTTTTCCAAACTTTTGAGCAAGCATATCGCATTTATTCCGGCTTGGACACTGGTGTACTGTGGAGGAAAACCTCCTCCTGCAACATCTTCTGTGATGGCAACCTCCTTGATCTGCTTGAGAAGAGCGGGAAGCTCTTTGACCAGTCGAACACCCAAACGTTTCAAAGCGCAGTAGTGTTCTCGACGAGCCAGTAAAAAAGAGCGCCGTGCACTTCTCAAGCGTCTCAACAATTGTTTGGTGGATAATTTCGCTCGACCTGTTTGTTTGGCGATGCCATCAGTGCTCCAGCCAAACACAAGTACAAACGCAAACAACCCAATGAAACGATACGATTTCATATACATCTCCTTTTTAAAGTGAATGACTCCTTCATCAAATCACAAAACGGTGAATCTTGTGTGTGAAAGATGTCAAATAGATGTAAGAATATTGTCTGCCGTTCTTTGGAGGTTGCAAGCTGGATAGGAATGATGCCGTAGGGCAGTGGGTTTGGTGTTCCTGGAGGTGTACTCGGTGGGTTTAGTGAGCGGGGGTCACTTGGTCTTTGTTGGCATGAATGCAAAAAACGAGAACACCAAGACAATGTCCAAACAAAGAGCGATTGGGGAAGGGATTTGAGGGATCTTCATCGGCGAACTCCCGTCTACCATAAGAACACATACTGTAAATGCGTTCTATGTCATTTTCAGCGTACTTTGTCTTTTCACAATGCCCTCGTTTTACAGCATCAAAATGTGACAACGTACCAAGAAAAAACTGGAGAGGAGTCTCTGGGCTCGATCAGGCTGTCTGTTTGCTCATGAGTGAAGGCACACTCAACACGAGGATGGCCACAACGATGAGCGCCGCTCCCGTGTGTTGAGCTCTCGGCTCTGGGCAGGCCGAGAGCGAACAAAGCGTTGAGAAGGGCGATCTTGACCTCGACGTTTTTCTCAGCGTGTAGACGTTTGAGTAGGTAGGGAGTTGCGTTGATGCCTTTATGCTTCATGTCGCGAAGTGTTCAGATGTATGCGATGTGAGCGTGTGAGGAGGAAACCAAAATGCACACCTGCGTTGTGCAGGATTGCATTCAAAGCTCTGATGGCCTTGGAAGTCATTTGCAAATCACAAAAAGAAAATGCTCCTGAGGTTCTTGTGTGTGTATCTTTGGTGTATGGTATGTTGCAATCCAACAATCAACAGAAAGGCTCGGCAGATGGACATCGAAAGAACTTTGTATAACTACGTGGGAAAGCATTACAAGCTGCTCCAGCGGACAAACATGGTGAGTGCTCACATCGACATTCCACAGGAGAAGGTCCAGCAGATCGTCTTGGAGGTGTTCACACACAGCGTCAAAAGTGGTGCCCAACAAGAAGAACTACAAGCTCTCGTGACCAGTCAGGGGATGTACGATGCGGTGTGTCACTCCGAGAACATCGACATTCCCAGAGAGGTACAGGGGCTAGCGCTCCACAAACTGCCTCCAGATGTACTGTTCATCGGCAAGACACTAGGCCAGCTACACCATGAGTACGCCAAATACGCCTTGCAAGTGGAAGAGTTCGATGAGGCGTTTACACACTTGAAGGCCGCCGTAGACGACCCATCATCACCGGAAGAGTTATCGGTTGCGCTGCGAATCATGGAGTACGCCAATACATACCAAGATTTGGACAATGCCATCAAAGCCCACGAAAATTTCCAGCTCGCGAAGGGGATCTGTATTGCCCCACCGCTCAATCAGCTCCGCACACCAGCAACATACGAATGGATCGATGAAGAGCTTCAACGGCACTATCGCTTCTTCTCCTCACTGCCTGAGGATCTCTCCACACTGAATCTCAAATGGAAACGTGTTCATAAGATCCGAGAGGATCGTTTGGAAGCACATTATCTCCCTGAGCCGCTGCCAAATGTCAGGTATCACGGCGACTTCATGATGCGTGAGTACAAAGACTTGCTTCTGGAGCAACGGGACATCCGACTTGTCAAACTTGGTCTAACAGATGTTTCGGGTTGTATGTTCAGAGACTGTGACTTTTCCTATAGTTTTTGGATCGCTTCCAAGCTCGCTCGATGTTTTTTCCAGGGAGGTTCACTGTCTCGTACGGACTTCTCGGACAGTCAGCTCCTACAATGCCGTTTTGAAGACATTCGAGGACAGCATATCGATTGTGAACGAGCTACATTTGAGGGTTGTCGATTCACCCGATGTGACTTCAAGAATGCCCTGCTCAACGAGTGTCGCTTCATCGAATGCCTCATTGAAGATTGTGACTTTCAAGACGCTCAACAGCGAGAGACATCATTCGAGAATTGTCGTTTTGTGGGACTCAAACAAGAACAACTCAAAGGGGCAAACACACAGAACTGCCGATATGATGGCTAGACAACCCCTTCTCTATCAGCGGAGAGATGGTTCCCAGGCAAGCAAAGCACGGCAGCAGCGTTCGAAGAGCGCAACACAGACGATGTGACAACATCGTGGGGGTTCGGGGGCAATGACCCCGAGCGGGTGTGGGCGGCAAGCCCACCATACCAAGCAAACAAAAAATCAGGAGTGTGAGACCTGAATGGTTTTGATATGTTCTTCGGTTTGTTGTTTGCGTTTTTTTGCGCGTTCGTGTTGTCGTGTGGAGAGCTCTGTAAAGACGTCGAGTTGTTGTTGAAGGAGTGTGAGAGCCAGGTGAATGTCACTGGGTTCATCAGATGCGCTCAACAGGATGGCCTTGTGCATACGTAGTTCAGCGAGGCGAAAGCGTCCTTCATCGGTCTTTTTGAGTCCTCCAAAGACATCTTCGGCGGCGTGGATGAGGAGCAGGCGTGCTTTGTGTGGGATGTGGGTGGCATGCGAGAGGACGGGGATGATGGAGACGATGACTTTATCGTAGACTTGTTGGACGTCTTTGAGTTTCTTCTCCCATTTTTTGATACCTACAAGTAGGAAATAGGTGACTTGCAGGGCCATTTTGGCTTCAACGGGAGAGGGTTGTTGGCGTGAGACGAGTTCGGTGTGAAAGCGGAGGAGCTTGGTCCAATCATCGACGGAGGGGCCTTTTGCGTGTGCGAGGAGCCACTTTCCGGCGAGGGTGAGGGCTTGCTCGGTGGTTTCTCCGAGGTCTTCGATTTGGTCGGAGGTGATGGTTGCATCCCTGAACGCCATCATGGTGGGTTTCATGTGGACGCTCTCTTTATATTTCATCCGTAATCGTTTCAATTCATCTTTCGGCTGCAAGGTTCTTTTCCTTTTTGTTGTGGTGTGTTGTGCTCATCGTCGGTGTTCTTCGAATGGGACCAGACGTTGAGGCTGCAGAATATACAGGGGAAATGATCACAACGAAAGGAGCCAGATGATTTGGTGGGAAAAAGATGTACATTACAGGGAAAATGTACGGCTATTGTCTTGTTCTGTAGGGTGGGTGATGACTATCAGGTCTTTTGAAGTGGATGATGACTATTGGGTCTTTTGGAGTAGATGATGGCTATCGGGTCTTTTGAAAAGACCCAGGCGCGCTTCGCTTGCCTTCCCAAACATTTGCACCCCTCTGGGGTGGTTGAGTTGGTGAGTTGATGGGATGGGGTTTCAATCCTTGTTGTTGTGAGTGAACAATCATACTACCAACGTCCTCGCTTTTTTCGGATATAGAGAGGAAAGTAGATGTGTTGTGTGCTTTTGAGTACAGGAAGCTTCCAGTCTTTTGTAGAGCGTCGCAAACAATCATGGAGGGCGGTAGAAACATAGTCTGAGTCCACAACACGGATGCGAATAATGCGACCAGTACGTCCTTGGATCGTGAGTACAATGGTTCCTCCTTCAAATCGAGGATCCCTTTGCCGTTGTTCCCGAAAACATGGGGGAAGAGCTCCCATACGCTTTTTGATTCTCTTGAGCAGGGTTCGTGTGACAGTGGGAGAACCTGTGTTTGTAAAATCGACAGTGCCTTTCAGTTTTGAATGCCCTTTATATAGGCTTCTTCCACTGTCTTTCTTGATTTTCGAGTCGAAGCTTTTGGTCTTGTGAGGGACATTCTCGAAACCCTCAAATGAAAATTGATGGTCACCATCTGAGAGATATACATTTTGATTTGACGTAAATGAACTCCATATCCCCCACCCTACAAAGGATAAGCACATTGCAATTCCTATGGAAAAAGACCACGCAGACTTGTAAAAAGGTATCTTTGGGGTTGTGTCTGGATGCTGTCTCTCTTCAAAGGCAAACAGACGCTCATCCAGAAGTTGTCGATTGCGCACTTCGCGAAAGAGCAGTTCTTGGAGTTCTTGCTCCTGTAGAGGTGAGAGCTCCGACATTTCCAACGACTGCCATGCAGGTTGTTGTTTACTCATGACTTGCTCTCTTTCGTCAATGTTTGGTGAAGTGAAGTGATAGAATCCATACGACCGTGTTGTTGAAGAGATTGAAAGACATCCAAAAAGTAGCTTTGCTCATCAGCAGGAGGAAGCTCCAAGAGCGTCGCAAAAATCTTAAAAAAGCTCCCCATCCGGATGGAATCGTCTTGCTCAAGTCGTTTGATTGTGGAGAGCATGTTGGACTCTTCATCGTAACGGAGTTGGATTTCCCGGGCGAGTCGTTCCTGGGACCACGGAGGCGCTTTTGAGAGGCGAAGCGCAAGACACAAATCTCCAAATGTTTTGACACGCTTAGGCTCCTTGGAGATAGACGGACTCATGATGGCTCCACACGATGAGAGGGATGACA
This sequence comes from Deltaproteobacteria bacterium, assembly GCA_002731275.1. GTDB lineage: Bacteria > Myxococcota_C > UBA6777 > UBA6777 > UBA6777 > UBA6777. Next base: position 11,551 of record PCBK01000042.1, read on the forward strand.
ACCACCTCCTATCCTGCCTGCAAACATTTGCATTGTCATCTACTTTTTTGCGGTAGTTCGTTTCTGAACTGGTAGAAAAACGCACTCTTCTTAAGATAGTGATATGCCCAAAAGGAAGGAGAGTACAAATGGCACTATCACAAGAGACAAAACAGGACTTCGAAGAGAGCGCGCGTTGGGTTGTGAGGATTGGGGGGCAAGATATCGGACCACTATCATCCATGTCAATTCGGAAGAAATTGTCTCATGGAGATATCATGCCGGACACGCTCGTTTTGGATATGGAGCGATTTGAGCGTTCGCGACTACGGGATACACCTGCATTTTTGCAATACCTTGAAGAATACAACACACAAAATCCCGTATTGCTCAAAGAGCAAGAGCTCAAGCGAAGAGAAAAACAGTGGGAGCGAAAGAAAGGAAAAGCGTTGTGGGGAGGGACGGTTGTTTTGTTTGCCGCGATTTTCGGGATGTTGGGGGCAAAGTGGCTGGACAATGAGCGTGATGTATACCTTCCCATCGAATCAAAACAGGCGGAAATGAAAGTCACCCCCTTCCGGTATCTGAAGCGAAAGAAGATGAAAGATTGGGAACAAGCAGCGAAGGACTACCGAGCAAAAACTCACAGGGTCACAAAACGCAGAATCCAACAAACTCAAACCTCAACAAAGCCCCAACCGGTCATAGACTTTGAAGGCCCTGAGCAAATGAAGCTCCCCCAAAAAACACTGATGCGCTTTTTACAGCGATTTTCCAAGAGCCTTCATCCATGTATTCATTCGGAGAGAAAAAGAAATCGTCATTTTTCACGTGTGGTATTTCGCTTTCTTGTGGCAGGTTCTTCAGGGCATGTAACAGACGTGGGTTTTGAAGGAGAAGCATACCCTGCACTTTTACAGTGTGCTAAACACAAAACCAAACACTGGCGTTTTTTACGATTTGGTGGGAACGCTGTACTGTTGTTGCCTTTCTCTTTGAGCAAGTGAATACCAAGAAAAAAGAGGGACATCATCACAAAACCACATGCATGTGGGACACACCTATCGGGTCTTTTGAAAAGACCCAGACGCGCTTCGCTTGCCTTCCCAAACATTTGCACCCCTTTGGGGTGGTTGAGTTGATGAGATGGTGAGTTGGTGGGATGGGGTTTCAATCCTTGTTGTAGTAGGTGAAAATCCCAGAAGACATGATAGAGTAGCCACTGGATGTTCGGATTTCTGAAATGAGTGGAGCGTTTGTCGATGTTGTGGTGGAGAGTCTGTCTTGTGGTGGTTGTCGGGTGTTTTGTGGGTGCCATTGGGGGGATGTTCATTCACGAAGGAGGTCACGGGCTGGTTGCTTGGTGGAATGGAGCGCGTATTCTGGAGATTGGTGTGATGCCAGGGATTGTGGTGTATCCATCGTGTAAGTGGGTGAAATGGGGAGGTTGGGTGGCTTATATCCGCCATACGAGTTTACCTGTTTCGCAGATGGGATGGGTCTCTTTGGCGGGTTCGGGGAGCACGATGTTGGTATCCTATGTGTTGGTCTGGTTGATGGGTTGGCGTCGTATATTGCCGTGGGGTAGGATTGTGATGTGGTGTGTAGCGATGATTTTTGCGTGGGATATCCTTGGGTATTCGATTTTTACGCAGCTAGGTGGTCGTCACTTTTGGTGGATAGGTGGTACAAGCCCCGAACCTCTGAACGGTTTTCGTAAGATTTGTTCGGCGACATGGTTGTATGTGGTGTTGATGGTGTTGCACGCTCTTTGTTTTCATGGACTTGCGTTGTGGCGGATGAGAAACATCGTTCATCACATGAGAACACACCAACCTTCAACTTGAGCGATGGCAGACTCTTTTGACAAAAAGTGCGCACTTTTTGTTGCAGCATCGTCTATCCAATAGAAGCACATAGTATTGGTAGGAAGCCATTTGCCGTCGGACATGAGGAGAAAGCATGATGAGCTCTACATTGTTTCCATTTTTGTGGGTACATGAACGTTGCAACCAAAAACATATAGAACTCGAAAATATCGTGTCCGTTTTGAAAGGAGAAGAGCCAAGTGAGGACATGGATTCATCTGAAGACACGCCTGAGTGGGTATTTGATGAGGAGGAGTGGATACTCTTAAAGGGTCATGTTCTCGTCGAGAAGCGTCACTGTTTGTTGGTTGTGACGAACAGGCGTTGGATGGTCTTTCACATTGAGTCATTGTGGAAAATGAGGAGAGCCAACTTTTTCAGTGCAATCGTGCAACAGCTTCCGCTCATTGGAGGGTTGTTGTGGTCCTTGATAGTCAGGTCACGACTGCGCAAGCAATTGCGACAAGGGACATTACATCGCTTAATGGAAGAGGTGATGGGGAGAGAAGATGACTATTGGTTAGCTTCGGAGACAAAGGCGTTGGTTGATTTGACGTATCACGAATTTTTCCAGCAAGTTGGAGAGGTTCAGGTCAAGCGAACTCGTTGGTCTTCGGGTGCGAAGATCGTGTTATTACCTCAGAAGATAACGCATTTATTTCGCATTCCGGAAGATTTGTGGGTGTATTTTGAAGAGCATATTCCGGCATATCAACGTGCTTTTTCAGCTCTGTTACATGTCCTTTGGGAAGAGTTGTATGAGTTTGAGTATGGTGGAGACGAGAAGCTATTTTTCATTGAGTGTACGGATGTTCCAGAGCTTGATGAGGAAGCGGCCTGGAATACAGAGTTGTCTTCTAAGCAAGTCCCATTATGGCCACGTATAAGAGCGGGTGTTTCGGAGTTTTTCATATTGTTTGTGTTGTTGCTGATGGGTGCGGCGCTTGTTGCTTACTTTTTTGCGTTGGCGACGGGACGCGAGCCGGAGGCCTTTATAGATGCGGATGCGACGGCGCTCACATTGATAGGGACTGTCTTACTTTTGATGTGGTTGTATTCATGGTTCATGCATTCTTTGAGTGGGGCGACATTTGGGAGGGGGAGTGTTGGTGCGATTTTGTTGGATGTTTCGGGATCAAGACCATCGTGGTGGCAAGCGGCAGTTCGTCCTTTTTTGAAGTTCTTTTCGGTGGTGTTATTGGGTGTGGGGTATTGGCCTTGTTTGTTGGGGAAGGATGCACTTCACGACCAGCTTTTGGGTTTACGTGTTTATTCGGATACTGGGTCCATTCAATTTGTCGATGGTGAGCATCTGACTTAGAGAGTTCTGTGCATGAGGTTTTCACCTTCAAATGGACATCTATGTGTGACACAATCTTCCGATTCGCGAGCAAGCCCAGAGTAAACTCGTTTCCACCTTCAAATGGACATGCGTGTGGGACACAGCTATCGGGTCTTTTCAAAAGATTCAGGCGCGCTTCGCTTGCCTTCCCAAACATTTGCACCCCTTCGGGGTTGTTTTTTGGTTTGGACTCCTCAATGAAGCAGGAATCCGACGTTGACGCAAGGCCCATCCTCAGGTAAACTCTTCGGAAAAGAGAAATGCCACGCACCACTTTGCATGAAAAGCAGGAGTTTCGTCATGCGGTATTTTGTGTTTGTGTTGTTGTCGTCAATCATCTTGGCAGGTTGTGCAGCCACGTTCCCACCGGATCATGTGAAGGATTTTCGACTCCAAATCATGGGCAAGGAAACGGTTCAGATATCAGCAGGTGGTATGGAGAGGCAGGTGGAGCTCACGATCGAAGAGGAGTCGCGCACACAACACCTCTACGGATACATCCCTATCGGTCCGACACCAGAGACGAAGGTCTTCGTTAACGACAAGCAGATCTCTGCTGTAAAATCGACGATGACCGATATCATGAGCACAACATTCATCGCGAAATTCAAGCGGGATATCAACGCCAGCAATGTCTACAAGATCCGCATTGAGGGCAAAGGAGAGAGCTTGACATTCGAATACCGCTCTTTGTATTTCAAGGTCACAGCACCGGATCGGTTTGCTAAAGGGCGAGACAAACAGTTCGATGTACAGCTTGAGAAGAACGAAGCTGACTCCACCAATATCGACTTCATCCATAACAAGGCTCCAAACGGAAAAGAAGACCTCTGTACATTCACCTTCGCCCCAAAGACAGACGCCATCCCTCCCGTACCGAAGAGCCTTAGCTTCTCTCCCAAAGAGATCGAAAGAAGCGAATTGTACCCACCTGGTTCACGGTGCAAAATCACCCTCAGCGTCCTCGCCCGGGCGGAGAACGGAAGCATCAAAACCCGCTACAATCCGGTAAAGACCCGAAGTTTCTTTCGCTACGAGAAGGACCTCGTCATCGACTGATCGCGACCCATTCACTACAACAAAGATTGAAGTGCTCACCTCGCTCAACACAGCCTGCCTTGACCGTGTTTCACCGACCCATTCACTACAACAAGGAGAACTTCTACAATATGGATATGAACACTCCACTCTTCTCATCGAGCGTTTTACAGCCATAGTATACAGTGAATTCTCCTCTCCCCCGACTTAACCTTTAGAAGGGACTTCTTGAGAACCGAGTTTGGTACAGAGACATCAAGTTTTCAGAAGTCACTTATCACAAATCAATGACTTTCAATCCAAAATAGTTTGCAAGAACATCTGATGCATTCATATCTGCGTTCTTTTCTTTCGCGCAAATGGGACATACAAAGGAGTGATTGCAAACCCTCAGCCTGTTCAGGAAGTTGGAGACTTGTTTCAATCCTTGTTGTAGTGGATTGCTCGGAAAGACCCAACTCCGGCTATTCTTGAAAGCAGGTCCGAACTTCTGGTTTCAATCCTTGTTGTAGTGGATTGGTCGAAAAGACATTGCTGTTGAGACTGGCCACTTAAGACCTCTTCCTGGGTTTCAATCCTTGTTGTAGTGGATTGTTTGGGAAGACAAAACCACCAAACATAGCGTAGCTACCAACCTTTTTGTTTCAATCCTTGTTGTAGTGGATTGGTCGGTGAGACGCGGTCTATTCGTCTTCTCTGTCCAAAGATGCGCGGCGTTTAGTTTCAATCCTTGTTGTAGTGGATTGGTCGGCGAGACTGGAGCTCCACGGTGTGACATCCACACGCAATAATCAGTTTCAATCCTTGTTGTAGTGGATTGGTCGGCGAGACCTCGTATCTGCCACCCATCATGTGGGTGGTGTATTGGCTTTTTGTTTCAATCCTTGTTGTAGTGGATTGGTCGGCGAGACCTGGCTGCGTGGTGCAGGTTAGTACCCAGCAAGGCGAGTTTCAATCCTTGTTGTAGTGGATTGGTCGGCGAGACCCGTGTGAGATTTTCACCGTCGAAACGGACCCCATGCAGTTTCAATCCTTGTTGTAGTGGATTGGTCGGCGAGACCACTTCGTATGTTGGAGGTTTCGTGTAATGACCTTGTTTCAATCCTTGTTGTAGTGGATTGGTCGGCGAGACCTCGTCGTGATGATCTCAAAAAGGATAAGGATGGAGATTCAGGTTTCAATCCTTGTTGTAGTGGATTGGTCGGCGAGACCTTAAGAGCTTCGCGTCGCTTGTGTACCATGCTCCTTTTTCCTTGGGTTTCAATCCTTGTTGTAGTGGATTGGTCGGCGAGACCTCAGAGGAGTTTAAGATGTTAGTCTCGGAGAAACCGGTTTCAATCCTTGTTGTAGTGGATTGGTCGGCGAGACCTTTCGCGAATGGTGCGTCTTCGAGCGGTACGCTGTAGTTTCAATCCTTGTTGTAGTGGATTGGTCGGCGAGACCTCTTCTCTGTCTTACAGTGTATTGAGTGTGGTGTATAAGTTTCAATCCTTGTTGTAGTGGATTGGTCGGCGAGACCTCCTTCGAAGCGCCTTATCTCCTTTCGTCTTGATCTGTTTCAATCCTTGTTGTAGTGGATTGGTCGGTGAGACCTCGCGAAGCAAAAAGGGGAGGGTGATGGAGATGCAGATAGTTTCAATCCTTGTTGTAGTGGATTGGTCGGTGAGACTCTAAATCTTTAGATCCTAAAGATAGGTAAAGACGCGAAGGAGTCACGCCGTTTCAATCCTTGTTGTAGTGGATTGGTCGGTGAGACCTTGGGCGTGCTGGTGTGCAGGTGACAAGGATGTGTTGTTTCAATCCTTGTTGTAGTGGATTGGTCGGTGAGACTGGAACGTCTATCGCGGGAGCGTGTTGTTGGTGTCGTTTCAATCCTTGTTGTAGTGGATTGGTCGGTGAGACAGCACCTGTATCATCGCGATGACTTCGCCATGATACCGTTTCAATCCTTGTTGTAGTGGATTGGTCGGTGAGACTTCGTTAGAGCTCGTCCTGATATTTGTTATCGGACATAGTTTCAATCCTTGTTGTAGTGGATTGGTCGGTGAGACCGCGTATATGTTTCTCCATAAGCCCCTTACAGTCGTGCATCGGGGTTTCAATCCTTGTTGTAGTGGATTGGTCGGTGAGACACAAAATGCTCGCGAGGACCGCTCTGGCCTTGGTGTTTCAATCCTTGTTGTAGTGGATTGGTCGGTGAGACCATACCTAGCCGTTCTTTTGTGGCTGGGTTTTCAGTTTGTGTTTCAATCCTTGTTGTAGTGGATTGGTCGGTGAGACGAACAAAACAAGGATGCGGCGGAAAGCGCTACATCGGTTTCAATCCTTGTTGTAGTGGATTGGTCGGTGAGACTAAAAAATGATGTGAATTGCCCCTGATAGGCCCCCCCTATGTTTCAATCCTTGTTGTAGTGGATTGGTCGGTGAGACTGATCACGTCGACAGTGGCTTGCGCTTGAAGGCAATTGAGTTTCAATCCTTGTTGTAGTGGATTGGTCGGTGAGACACTACCCGCACTACCCGCACACCCTTAAAAATGTTTCAATCCTTGTTGTAGTGGATTGGTCGGTGAGACTTGAGCTTCCACGCATGGTAAAGTGAAAGCGGGATAGTTTCAATCCTTGTTGTAGTGGATTGGTCGGTGAGACATATCGTGTTCTTCGATGTCTACAAGAGGGACTTCAAGTTTCAATCCTTGTTGTAGTGGATTGGTCGGTGAGACCAAGTGGATGGTGTCACCATACCAACCGCACGGTTTACGGTGTTTCAATCCTTGTTGTAGTGGATTGGTCGGTGAGACTGCATTGGGCTGCACGGCTGCCCAAAAGAAAACTGCGTTTCAATCCTTGTTGTAGTGGATTGGTCGGTGAGACTCCTTGACCAGGTGCAAGCCACCAGTGATAACTTGCTTCAATGTTTCAATCCTTGTTGTAGTGGATTGGTCGGTGAGACGTGACTATTTTTTCTTTGTGAAAACAACGCACAATGGAGACTTAGTTTCAATCCTTGTTGTAGTGGATTGGTCGGTGAGACGAGTTACGATTCTTCTCAATCGAACAATCCAAAAAGGTTCAGGTTTCAATCCTTGTTGTAGTGGATTGGTCGGTGAGACTCTCAATCTGATGTTCGTCAGGCTTACTATAAAGGTTTCAATCCTTGTTGTAGTGGATTGGTCGGTGAGACTCGCTTTGAAAACCCCTGGAATCCCCTGTACACGGTCTCCATGTTTCAATCCTTGTTGTAGTGGATTGGTCGGTGAGACGCCTCATCCTGCACGCCGCCCTTGACAGAGTAACCAAGTTTCAATCCTTGTTGTAGTGGATTGGTCGGTGAGACTCTTTTCCAGATACTCTCTGGCTGACTCCTCAAACGCTGACGGTTTCAATCCTTGTTGTAGTGGATTGGTCGGTGAGACCCTAAGCGTGTCACCCGTAGGGTGTATGCTGCAATGTTTCAATCCTTGTTGTAGTGGATTGGTCGGTGAGACCCAAACGACAACTAGGTGTCTCTCAAGCCACACTAGGCGAAAATGTTTCAATCCTTGTTGTAGTGGATTGGTCGGTGAGACTCCTCAAGCTCAAACCATCGTATTGCAATGGTTCTTTGTTTCAATCCTTGTTGTAGTGGATTGGTCGGTGAGACTCTCGTACTTGCCCTTGGCATTAAGCTCCACTTTGAAGTGTTTCAATCCTTGTTGTAGTGGATTGGTCGGTGAGACTAGAAAGGTGCTAAAATGCAAATCGACGGGAAAACCGTTTCAATCCTTGTTGTAGTGGATTGGTCGGTGAGACTCGACCTGGACGTGGCAGACGCCGACGAACGGTACTCGCTGGGTTCTTACCTGTTTCAATCCTTGTTGTAGTGGATTGGTCGGTGAGACGCTCTGGGTGAGCCTCACGGTCCCGTGAAGACTGTCGTTATGTTTCAATCCTTGTTGTAGTGGATTGGTCGGTGAGACTCCACAACTGCTTCACGACCCTGTTGGAACCTACTTCGTTTCAATCCTTGTTGTAGTGGATTGGTCGGTGAGACCTACGCCCTCGATGTGCGATAATCGTCTGAGGTAGGTAGGTTTCAATCCTTGTTGTAGTGGATTGGTCGGTGAGACCTATCGGCGGAAGTGAAGAAGAGCAGATCCAAAACTTCATTGCGTTTCAATCCTTGTTGTAGTGGATTGGTCGGTGAGACTTTGTCCTGGGCGTATAAGGAAGAACTCATACGGTTTCAATCCTTGTTGTAGTGGATTGGTCGGTGAGACAAAACCTATTCCCAAAAAAGGCTCTGGAAAGAAGAAGACGACGTTTCAATCCTTGTTGTAGTGGATTGGTCGGTGAGACTCTTTCCTTCGCGCCCTCAGCTTTGAGTTGTACTTGACATGTTTCAATCCTTGTTGTAGTGGATTGGTCGGTGAGACTCACCCGATCACCCCCTATATGACCAGGACCAGATCAGGGTTTCAATCCTTGTTGTAGTGGATTGGTCGGTGAGACGTCACACTGAACAGATCAACAGCAGTGGATCATGACAGGTTTCAATCCTTGTTGTAGTGGATTGGTCGGTGAGACTCAATATGTAGCCTATATGATATCATGACTGACTAGTCAGTTTCAATCCTTGTTGTAGTGGATTGGTCGGTGAGACTTAAATGTGTTTTCGACTTCCTCGGTGACACCACCAAGTTTCAATCCTTGTTGTAGTGGATTGGTCGGTGAGACGCAAAGCATTTTCCATCGGGGACGCCGATGCAATATATGTTTCAATCCTTGTTGTAGTGGATTGGTCGGTGAGACACGAAGACTTGGACGAAGATGGCAAGAATGTTGATGATCGTTTCAATCCTTGTTGTAGTGGATTGGTCGGTGAGACACTGTCAGGTTCGCACTGCCATCAGTCTGACCTGGTTTCAATCCTTGTTGTAGTGGATTGGTCGGTGAGACTTTTCTTCTGTTGTTTCACGTTTGGATCGAGGGGTTTTACGTTTCAATCCTTGTTGTAGTGGATTGGTCGGTGAGACCCCTATAGAAACATGGATTTTTCGATGCGCCGAGAGAAGCGTTTCAATCCTTGTTGTAGTGGATTGGTCGGTGAGACGAGTTTGAGTGCTTCAAGTGTGCCCATGAGAGAATCATTGAGTTTCAATCCTTGTTGTAGTGGATTGGTCGGTGAGACGATATGGGACAAAGTGAACTGGACGTTGTTCTGGAGTTTCAATCCTTGTTGTAGTGGATTGGTCGGTGAGACTCGTCGACACAGCAGGTGACGCATCCACACCAGAGAAGCCTCGGTGGTTTCAATCCTTGTTGTAGTGGATTGGTCGGGGAGACTGGGTTACTTTTGAACGCTGCTACTACTTGGGATGAGGAGTTTCAATCCTTGTTGTAGTGGATTGGTCGGTGAGACACATTTCACCTCACCCTGTACGTCCCAGGCGATACCACGTTTCAATCCTTGTTGTAGTGGATTGGTCGGTGAGACCCCTTTTTGAGGTCTTGTGTTTGAAAGTACAGGTTTTTTCCTGAAAAGTCAAACAGGGATATTCTCTTGTCAAAGAGCACAAAACTATCATAAACGCCCCTTTTTCAAATGTCAAACCATACTTAAATATTTGTTTTCACATGCACAATTTTCAAAAAGGCCGATTTTTGAAATAATTTTGCCTCATTCTCAGCCAACAACTAGCCTGGGTCGCATTTGACCCTACATTCAAACAAACATCTTCACCGCTTGTTTGTACCATTCTCCTCCCCCACCAAAGCGAAGCGCCAAAAACAACCCCGAAGGGGTTCAACAGAGGGGGAAAGCAAGCGAAGCGCGCTTGGGGTGTATTCATGTCCCCCGATAGCCCCAAACCAAACATCGCGGCGACAATGCGCCAATTTCCAGAGGCGTGGGGGCATTCATGTCCCCCGATAGCCCAAAACCAAACCCCTCAAAAAAAAATCCTATCAGGTGTATTCACGTCCCCCAATAGCCCAGCACCAAGCCCCCAAACGATCTCATCGAGTGTATTCACGTCCACGGATAGCCTCAATCGAACGTCAAAACAAGAGTCGCCACAAAAGCATAGCCAAGGAAAAAAGTCCTCTTAATGCGTTGCATAGCAGGACAAGCACTCACCTCCCAGGATGTCCATAAGACCAGAGGAACCACCACAGGCACAACATCCACCATAGGACCTGTCATCTTCATAGCATTCATCCCAACCATGCCTATAGTCATTGTGCTTCACAAGAATGTTGCCCTTGCATCCTCCCTTGCGACAGGAATGACAAACGTCACAATGCAACCAATTACATGTAGCACACCTTGATGTACCCGGATCTCTTGAATCAACTCGCCCCGTCAAACAAGAGTGACAGTGGCTTGCGTACCAAGTCTCATGGCAACTCTCACAAATGTAGTTGTTTGAGACTTTATCCTCTCCTTTTGTCATGCGCCTTTGGGTATGATAAGGACCACAACGCAAACAAACCCCTTCGAGCTCGATGGCACGTACGAGCCCTTTTGGATTTTTCAGAAAATACTCGGTCTTTTCAAAGATGTCTCTCTCACTCGCAGGCAAAGCAGCCACGTGAATACCTGACGCATCAAATGGTAAGATGACCATTTTGTGTTCAGGCCCACCTTCATACGCAAATCGCACAAACGATTGTAGTTCGACCCCAAGAAGAGACAAGGGAAGCACCGACAAAACAGACGCAAACTCTTCCATAATCCCTTGCAGGAGGGGTTTATGTTCGACCCTATATAGAGCAAAGTGAGAGTGTAGTGAGATAGAGTCAATATGTTGTCTGCAAGTCAAAAAGAATTCGTCGAGCCCGACTCGTATACCCGACAGCCAACTTGCCTGTGAATGTTTTTTGGAGATGTTGGCAAACAACTCTTGCAGGAAAGTTGAATCGTTCATGTTCATGCCTCCAAGATTCAGGAAAGTGATGACAAAACTTTGCACTCTCCCAAACGAAGGCATTCCCCAAAAACTGACAAATCTTTCAAGAACCTTCACACCCAACAAAAGCTCCCACGTGTCAAATGCTCTCTGGTAAGTCGTAATCCTCTCTTCATCGAGGCATGGGGCGGGACTCTACGGGCGCGAAATAACCAGTGCTGACAGCACTGTCGTAATCCTCTCTTCATCGAGGCATGGGGCGGGACCCTGGATATTGATTGGACCGTGGATCTCGTCTCAAAACTGGTCGTAATCCTCTCTTCATCGAGGCATGGGGCGGGACAAAGCGCCCCTCCACATCCACGCACAGAACGAACTCTACAGGTCGTAATCCTCTCTTCATCGAGGCATGGGGCGGGACTGAGAGGTGTGGACATGCCATTGAATAAAAATGGTAGGTCGTAATCCTCTCTTCATCGAGGCATGGGGCGGGACTTCGACCTGGACTTCTTGTACCGGGCGGCTCAGACCGCTATGTCGTAATCCTCTCTTCATCGAGGCATGGGGCGGGACAAAAATGGCGTTTATCAGCCCGTTGCTGCTCAGACGTGGTCGTAATCCTCTCTTCATCGAGGCATGGGGCGGGACAACGTGTGACAAGCCACGGTGCGTGAAAGGGTGTAACAAGTCGTAATCCTCTCTTCATCGAGGCATGGGGCGGGACTCAACGTTAACTGTCAGAGAGGGCGATGAAAAGCGCCCCGTTTATCGTCAGAAGATGTCGGTGTTCTCGTCGTAATCCTCTCTTCATCGAGGCATGGGGCGGGACCTCACCACAAAAACTGACAACGTATGAATCTCTGAAAAGTCGTAATCCTCTCTTCATCGAGGCATGGGGCGGGACGCGACCGATGAGGAGCGTGAGCTCTTCGTCAGCCGCGCGTGGTCGTAATCCTCTCTTCATCGAGGCATGGGGCGGGACCGGCACAGAGGAAGAGGTACGTGACGAAAGCTCGAAGGGTCGTAATCCTCTCTTCATCGAGGCATGGGGCGGGACTGAGCAGCAGCCATATGTGTTAACTATCTCTGCTCGAAGTCGTAATCCTCTCTTCATCGAGGCATGGGGCGGGACCCTAATAGCACACGCTGTAGGTCTTGCCCTAAAGGTCGTAATCCTCTCTTCATCGAGGCATGGGGCGGGACGGGCAGGATACCCCGATGTCAATGAGACGACTGGTGAAGGTCGTAATCCTCTCTTCATCGAGGCATGGGGCGGGACGAGAAGAAAATGTATTTCAGCCAACTCTTTGCAGAAATGGTCGTAATCCTCTCTTCATCGAGGCATGGGGCGGGACTCTCATTTGCCCTCTTTTCTGGAGGGTTCCTGCTGGAAAGTCGTAATCCTCTCTTCATCGAGGCGTGGGGCGGGACTCGAGATCGATGAGGACACCCCTTTCGCATACTGGGTCTGTCGTAATCCTCTCTTCATCGAGGCATGGGGCGGGACAATGGGGGGCATGTCTCTACATGCGGGAGCATGGACTGTCGTAATCCTCTCTTCATCGAGGCATGGGGCGGGACCGTTAGAATTAGTCAGAAAGGATGAAAAGATGAAAAAAGTCGTAATCCTCTCTTCATCGAGGCATGGGGCGGGACGAGGTATTCAATCATCACCACTCCGGCGAACTTAGATGTCGTAATCCTCTCTTCATCGAGGCATGGGGCGGGACCAGGACGAGAATGCAAAGGACAGGTGGAATAGTTATTTGTCGTAATCCTCTCTTCATCGAGGCATGGGGCGGGACTTACCAAAGCCGCCTTTTCCTCGGCACGGAGGAAGAGGCGTCGTAATCCTCTCTTCATCGAGGCATGGGGCGGGACATCCATGCCGTGGGTACTTTTACCATAGACCCCCCTTGTAGTCGTAATCCTCTCTTCATCGAGGCATGGGGCGGGACTTCCTAACATCTCTCTTCAAAAGCCTACCAAGGCTTTGTCGTAATCCTCTCTTCATCGAGGCATGGGGCGGGACATCATGATGCTCATGAATCGCCGGCAAACGGTTGAGAAAGTCGTAATCCTCTCTTCATCGAGGCATGGGGCAGGACCAACAGCTTATGGCGTGGTGGACCCTCTTGGAATTGTTCGGTCGTAATCCTCTCTTCATCGAGGCATGGGGCAGGACAAGGCCATGATCGACCATTACTGCCAAGTCATCTCTTCTGGTCGTAATCCTCTCTTCATCGAGGCATGGGGCAGGACCGCCAATATCGTGATCAAAGATGAGTACGAAGAGTTCGTGTCGTAATCCTCTCTTCATCGAGGCATGGGGCAGGACGAGTCGGCAACCCCTTCGTGAGGATAGTAGCATTACTGTCGTAATCCTCTCTTCATCGAGGCATGGGGCAGGACTCTACCTCGTTAGCAAGCTTCGTCATTTGCGCTATGTGTCGTAATCCTCTCTTCATCGAGGCATGGGGCAGGACCTTGTGAGACTCGAAGTGGAAAAATACAAGGTAGTGCTAAGTCGTAATCCTCTCTTCATCGAGGCATGGGGCAGGACTCACTGAACCCCAAGGAACTGTGTCCGCACAGATTTTGAAGGGTCGTAATCCTCTCTTCATCGAGGCATGGGGCAGGACTTGGATTGTTCGATCTCATCGAGGGTCCAAAGAGTATGGTCGTAATCCTCTCTTCATCGAGGCATGGGGCAGGACGTTACGCCGGAGAGGAGACTCTCAGGGCGGCTGAGTACGTCGTAATCCTCTCTTCATCGAGGCATGGGGCAGGACTTGGCGAGGCCATGACGGCCGCCACTGGGCTCGCAATCAAGGTCGTAATCCTCTCTTCATCGAGGCATGGGGCAGGACTCAGGAGTCTTCGCGGCTCTCTGGACGATGACAACTGCCATAGTCGTAATCCTCTCTTCATCGAGGCATGGGGCAGGACTAGAGGGACACGAAGTCCAAGTCCAGAGAGCTGACTACGTCGTAATCCTCTCTTCATCGAGGCATGGGGCAGGACTGGAAAGAGACGGGACAAGTGCGAAACTTAGAGGCAGAGTCGTAATCCTCTCTTCATCGAGGCATGGGGTAGGACGCTCGCGGGCTTCCCTGCCGTAGCCAGCGCCATTAAGCTGGGTCGTAATCCTCTCTTCATCGAGGCATGGGGCAGGACTAAGAGACTAGCAGCCGTCTGGGCGATGCTCAAGGAAGGTCGTAATCCTCTCTTCATCGAGGCATGGGGCAGGACCTCGCGCGTACCTCAAAACCAAGAGGGATCGCCTGAAGGTCGTAATGTCGTAATCCTCTCTTCATCGAGGCATGGGGCAGGACTAACAATACAGGTATCGGTTTCCGCATTGGCCAGCTCGCGGTCGTAATCCTCTCTTCATCGAGGCATGGGGCAGGACAGCAGATGAGGCATTGCGCCTCATCCTTGAAAACTAAGTCGTAATCCTCTCTTCATCGAGGCATGGGGCAGGACGCATGGGCAGTTCGGTGTTGGATTTGGAACAGGTCGAGTCGTAATCCTCTCTTCATCGAGGCATGGGGCAGGACAGGGCTAACCCCCACAAGCTCAACGAAGAGGACGGAATGGTCGTAATCCTCTCTTCATCGAGGCATGGGGCAGGACGCATATGCGCGTAATGGCTCAACTAGACAGACTCATCTGTCGTAATCCTCTCTTCATCGAGGCATGGGGCAGGACCACAAAACGCCTCGTACTTTAGTGTTCTTTTGAACATGTCGTAATCCTCTCTTCATCGAGGCATGGGGCAGGACAAGGAGAGGCAACTTCCTCTCCGCATAATTAAATAATGAAGTCGTAATCCTCTCTTCATCGAGGCATGGGGCAGGACTCATACGCGCCCATCTACGAAGACAACAAAATGGTCACGTCGTAATCCTCTCTTCATCGAGGCATGGGGCAGGACCTGGGGATTCATCGAACCCGCATTAGGATTGCTCTCAATGTCGTAATCCTCTCTTCATCGAGGCATGGGGCAGGACCTACAACAGGAGTGTTTCTTCCATCACCCCCGGTGATGGAGTCGTAATCCTCTCTTCATCGAGGCATGGGGCAGGACGCGACAGGCCATCGAATTCCTCCAGACCCGTGAGCTCGGTCGTAATCCTCTCTTCATCGAGGCATGGGGCAGGACCAGGCAGCGTGGGGATCGGTACAGCCGCTTCCTTCATGGGTCGTAATCCTCTCTTCATCGAGGCATGGGGCAGGACCAACGCGGCGGAGTTCCAGTACTTCGACGCGAAAGACCTGTCGTAATCCTCTCTTCATCGAGGCATGGGGCAGGACAACCGGTAGCTACCGAGCACAACGCTCGGAGCGTAAGTCGTAATCCTCTCTTCATCGAGGCATGGGGCAGGACATGGTTACTACACTGATGAGATTGTCCAACTGGTAGTCGTCGTAATCCTCTCTTCATCGAGGCATGGGGCAGGACAAGGACTTCCTGAGTTCTAAGCTCAGTGAAGTCCCTCATTGTCGTAATCCTCTCTTCATCGAGGCATGGGGCAGGACTGCGGGTGCAGGAATCCCTTGCGACTCTAAGCCATCCCGGATCGTTTTTTCCAGGGGGAGGGGGGGGTATCCCCCCCCATCCCACTTTCTACGATCGTTGACACTAAACAAACCCTCTTTATCGCTACGTTTTCAAAAAAAACGCACCTCAAGGGCGTTCAGTACTTCATCTTTATAAAGCAAAATCGCACCTTTGTCAACACCAGTGATGCTTTTTTGTCACTTTTTCACCTTTTTTCTCTCACCCCTGGTAAAAATATGGCATATTGTCTACTTTTTTACACCCAAAAACCCCCTGCCTCCTCTCCTCTTCTTCCTCAATCTTCTCCCAACCTTTAAAGAACCCCAAAGAACCCCAAAGCGAAGCGCAAAAAACAACCCCGAAGGGGTTCAATTGGGGGGGAAGGCAAGCGAAGCGCGCCTGGGGGGCATTCATGTCCCCCGATAGTCCAAGACGAACCTCAATCCCTCAATAGCCCAAAACCAAACACTAATCCCCTCAATAGTCCAAGCCAAACATCAAAATGAATCCCCCAAAACAACAAAACCCTCCTTTTTTACAAACTCCCTAAAGACCGCCTGGATCATGCGCTGCAAAGCTTTGTAATGCGTGTTCGGGTCCCGGAGCATGCTCTGCAAAGCTTTGTAATGCGTGTTCGGGTCCTGTTTCTTGCATTACAAGCTCCAAGACGTGTGTTTGCCTCCTGTTTCTTGCGCTGTTGGAGAGTGCGTGGACATATGCTTTGTGTTGGGTTGTGTGGAGAAGTGTTTGTCTCCAGGATACTGGAAAGTTTGTTTTGTCCGAAAAGTCTGCGTAGGCTTTGTACGGGTTGGGGGAGGGTGTATTGGGTTTCGTTTGTGGTTAGGAGATTGGGGAGGGGGTGTTGGGTTTCGTTTATGGTTAGGAGATTGGAATGGGTGTGTTGGGTTTCGTTTGTGGTTAGGAGATTGGGGAGGGGGTGTGGTATATTCTCTGATTTTTTTGCTCTTGTATTGATTGCAGAACTTTACCCATCTTTTGACATTCGAGGTAACGGATGACGACCGAGCAAGCTCTCTCTCCTCTCTCGCCAGAGCAAAAGCGCTGGCGCATTAATGTACTGGCAGCGACCTGGTCTTCTTATGTTGGTTACTATTTTTGTCGCAAGGCGTTTGGTGTACTCAAGCCTGCTTTGCGCGAACAGTATCACTTTCAGGATATCGAGCTGGCCCAGATCTGGACGGCGTTTTTGGTGGCCTACATGTTGGGTCAATTTCTCTCTGCGTGGTTGGGGAGAAAGACGACGTGTCGACTGTTGTTATTGACTGGGATGGGCGTCTCGTTGATCGCGAACCTCGCGTTTGGGTTCGCGACCCTTGGTGGGACATCTGCGTACTGGTGGATGATTACCTTTATGACGGTCAATGGCTTCGCGCAGGCGACTGGTTGGCCTGGTAACGTCGGTCTTTTGGCGAAGTGGGCGCGACATGAGGAGCGCGGTCGTCTGATGGCGTTGTGGGGGACATGTTACCAGCTCGGGAGCATCGCGGCCAAGCACTTTGCGGCGTTTATGCTCGCGTGGTTGGGGATCGCGTGGTCATTTTGGGGGGCGTCGATCATCTTGTTCGCCATCTGGGTCTTGTTTTACTTTTGGGGACAGGAGCAACCTGAGGATGTCGGGCTCCCTTCGATTGTCGAAGAGATTACGCTGACAGATGAAGAGGCCGCAGAGGAGGCCAAAAAGGATGGTGGTGCGCTCGCTGATTCTTCGACCCGTCCATGGGAAGAGGCGATCAAAGTCGTCATCGCGATGGGGATGATCTATTTTTGCTTTAAATTCTTGCGTTACGCGCTCGACAGTTGGTCCTCGACGTTACTCAAAGACGCCTTTATGTCCGGTCCCAACGCGATCTCTTCTGCGACCGCTGGTCACCTGTCTGTGGCGTTTGACTGGGTGGGTTTTCTCGGTGTTATTGTCGGCGGTTTTCTCTCCGATAAGATCTTCAAGAGTCAGCGTACACCTGTGATCTTCTTTATGACTGTGGGGATGTTTATCTCGACGCTGTTCTTGTGGTGGTTTGGGACGTCTTCATTGTGGGTCTTTGTCGCGCTCCTTGGGTTCATTGGGTTTATGTTGATGGGACCGGATTCGTTGATCTCGGGGACCGCAGCGATGGATGTTTGCAGTAAGGAGATGGCCGTCGTCGCGAGTGGGATCATCAATGGTTTGGGCTCGATTGGTCCGATCGTACAGGAACTCGTGATTGGCTATCTCAAGACGAGTCACGGACCACAGGCTGTGTTCACCTTGCTGCTTGGAGTCTCGATCCTGGCTGTTTTTGGGACAGGGCTGCTGTGGTGGCGTACCCATCGAGGTGGCGCTGCATTGTGAGGCTCGCCCCTACTGTTGGGGCGGGTTTGGGGCGAGTTGCCACTCGCCCTTGCTGTTGGGGCGGGTTTGGGGCGAGCTGCCACTCGCCCTTACTGGCTGCCGCGCTTTGCTTGGCATTGTGGATTTGCCACCCACACCCGCTCG
>PCBK01000043.1 GCA_002731275.1 Deltaproteobacteria bacterium
CTCCTCTCGAAAGGCTTGAGAGGAGGGAAGGAGCGGAGCGACAGGGTGGAGAGTTTGTTGAGGTGGATGATTGCAAGTGAAGACGCAAAAAACCCACTGAAAGCTCGAAAGTAAAAGGGAATCCAAGGATGTAGCCTTGCTATATCCGCCTGCAAGAAGGGGATGAAGTGGTGGAGTCAGGGGAGTTTGCGGAGACACAACTGCAACGTCCGCCGGATCAGATTATGGTTTGATGTCAGAGGTCGTGTCCCAAACCGTTGTCATGTGTCATGTTGTGACGCCTTTGGGATGTATTCTGTTTGGACAAAAGGAACGTACCCTCTCCATGTCGATGCGATCCTGAACAAAAAACATAGCGAAGAATCACAAAAACAACCCAAATTCACAAAGAACAACAATGCTCCTCACCTCTACCTATCCACGACACAAACGCAGCCCAGAAAGGCTCTTACGGCCCTTTTTGCTGTGCATGATCACACATCCACAAAAACTTTTTTCATGGAGACCTCTATCTCTTTGTTTTATCGTAACTTTTTTTTGTGGTCTGGAGTTGAATTTGGAGGGCAAAAGTGATATATATAATGATGTTATGAACAAAGGGGAGATGATCCCTGCCCACAATCCTACACATTCACAAAGGCATCCCATGAACATACCAACACATTTGACTCCCTTGAGAGGGTCTGACAGACCTGCGCAAGCGAGCTGGTATTTTTATGGTTCCTCCCTTTGATCTGTCAACCCGAACAGGAAAATAAAAGACATGAGAGATTTGAGGAAATACTCCGCAGAGAACGACGACGCCGCAAGCGCTGACAACACACCATCCACTGAGGCGACCGCTGAAGCGCCCACATCCACCGAGGCTGTCGCCGAAGCTGCACCCTCCGAGGATTCGACCGCTGACGCCTCCGAGGGTGACACCGCGCCTGTCAAAACGGATGAAAACGGTGTCCCGCTCTCGATGGATCATGACATGCAAGCCGGTGATTATGTTGGCGATAGCATCCGCGTCCTCGAAGGTCTGGCGGCCGTACGTAAGCGACCCGGTATGTACATCGGTGACACCTCGACACGTGGTCTTCACCATATGGTGTACGAGATCGTCGACAACTCCATCGATGAAGCGATGGCGGGCTTTTGTGATAACGTCAAGGTCACCATCCACAAAAACAACTCCATCACCGTCGTCGATAACGGTCGTGGTATCCCCGTCGATATCCACCCCACCGAAGGTATCTCCACCCTCGACGTCGTTATGACCAAACTCCACGCCGGTGGTAAATTCGACAACGACGCGTACAAAGTCTCTGGTGGTCTTCACGGTGTTGGTGTCTCCGTTGTCAACGCTCTCTCCGTTTGGCTTGAGGTCGAAGTTATGCGTGACGGCAAACTTCATAAACAACGTTACCAACGCGGTGAACCAGATGGAGATGTTCAAGTCATCGGTGACACCGAATCACGTGGTACACGTGTTCGCTTCTTGCCTGACCCTGAGATCTTCAATGTCCTCGAATACTCCTTTGACGTGCTCGCCAACCGTCTGCGCGAGCTGTCCTTCCTCAACAAAGGTGTGCGCATCATCCTCGCTGATGAACGCACCGAAGAAGAGCGCGATTTCCACTTCGAAGGTGGGATTCGCTCCTTTGTTGAGCACCTCAATAAGAACAAAAAACCTCTCCATGAGCACCCCATTTATTTCTCCGGTCGCAAGGAGATTGTTGGGGATAAAGTTGGCGCTGTTGAGCTGGAAGTCTCTATCCAATACAACGAGAGCTACAGCGAAAATATCCACACTTTCGCCAACAACATCAACACCATCGAAGGTGGTACCCACCTCTTTGGTTTCCGTTCTGCGTTGACACGTACGATCAACGCCTACGCTGCCCAAGAAGATCTACTCGGTAAAAAGAAGTCCAACCTCTCTGGTGAGGACGTGCGTGAGGGGATCGTCGCGGTCATCAGTGTCAAGCTGCCACAACCGCAGTTTGAAGGGCAAACCAAGACCAAGCTCGGGAACAGTGAAGTCCGCGGGATGGTTGAGCAAATCGTAAATGAAAACTTGGGCTTGTATCTCCAAGAACACCCCAAATTTGCCAAGACCGTGATCCAAAAGGCGCTGATGGCATCACGTGCACGAGAAGCTGCACGTAAGGCCCGTGAGCTTGTCCAGCGTAAGAGCGCGTTGGAGGTCGGGGCACTTCCAGGGAAGCTCGCTGACTGTCAGGAAAAAGATGCCTCTCAGTGTGAATTGTTCCTCGTGGAGGGAGACTCTGCGGGTGGTTCTGCGAAGATGGGACGTGACCGCAAGATCCAGGCTGTCCTTCCTCTGCGTGGTAAGATTCTGAACGTCGAAAAAGCCCGCGAAGACAAGGTCCTCTCCAGTCAGGAGCTCGCGACCTTGATCACCGCACTGGGCACCGGTATTGGTGAAGACTACTATGATATCGAGAAGTTACGGTATCATAAGATTGTTTTGATGAGTGTCGATGCCGAGGAACACGCTTTTGTCCGAGATGCTCGCGGTGTGCGTATGGTTAAGATCGGTGAATTCATCGATCAGGCGCTTGAAGGTCGCGAGTCTGGAACAGGCTATGACAAGATCGTTCGGGAACCTCTTGGTGAGGTGATGTGTTGCGATCTTGAGACCAACAACATTCGTTTCAAGCCCATCAAAGGCATCATCCGACATGAACTTGATGACGCTTTGTTTGAAGTGAAGACTGCATATGGTCGTTCTCTTCGCCTGACAGGAAGTCACAGTGCCTTTGTGTACGAAGACGGTCAGGTCAAAATCAAGCGCGGAGATGCATTGAAGGTTGGTGACCTCGCTGTTGTCCCCAAAACATTGAAGTTGCCCAACGCTGCCCCTGAGCGATTTGACCTCCTCAGAGAACTCCACCAACACCCCGAAGCTGCTGCACAAGTTTGGCTTCGTGGACAGGCTGTTGAGGAGTGGTACAAGGCTGCTGTTCGGAAAGAGTATGCAGATCGCCCTGAGTACATTCTTCCTCGTGTCGAAATTCCCGAAAATGTCCGCACTGAGATGTACGAAGCCCGCAAAGAAAATGGGATCTCACAACAAGATCTTTGTGACGCGATTGGTATCAAGCAACCTGTCACATTCTATGGTTGGGAAAAAGGCGAAAATCGTCCAACTGTTGAGCACTTCAAGTCGTATATCGAGGCGATTGGTCTCGACGTGGAAGAGATGCTTCAAAAGGTTGAGATTGGCGCCAGCAAAATCGAAAAAACCTGGGAAACTCAGTACAAAGGTGCGCCAACCAACAAAGTTCGTCCGTATGTCTGTCTCTCCGAGCTGACTGCTGATGATGTCGAATGGTTCGAAGGTCGCCATGACCTTGAGTTGACACCACAACATCATGGCAAGAAAGGCATCAAACGCTATATCGATGTCTCCTCCGAGTTGATGACCTTGCTTGGTTTCTATCTCGCTGAAGGTTCATGTTCGGAACGCAATGGAATTCGTCTCGCTGTTGGCAAAAACAACGAGCGATTTTTACCTGAGCTTACAGAGGCTTTCGAGCATGTCTTCGGTCTTCCCGGTCGTGCCTATGAGTACAATGATCGTGTTGGTGAGTTGAAGCTCGTCAACCGAGTTGCTGTCCTTGCATGGCAACACCTCTTTGGCTTCCAAGGTGTCAACGCTATCACCAAACGTGTCCCTGATCTGGCCTTCAATGTCGATGAAACCTTGCGTCGTCGCTTTTTGCGCAGTTACCTCCTCGGTGATGGAACTGTGACGAATGGCCGCATTCGATTCTCGACATCTTCTCGTGATATCGCGAGCGGCGTCATGTACTTGCTCTCGTCATTTGGCGTTGTGGCTTCCATGCACAATCGCCAACCTGATGGCGTTGTTCGAGAAATTCGTGGTGAAGCTGTTGAGACCAAAAACGAATTTTGGCATGTCAGCATACAAGCCCGTGAGGATTTGAGAACGCTTCAGGGCGTTTGGGACGATCATCACAACGCAAACACAATCCACACCTTCTTGAAGGGTGAAGCTCCAAGCATCAACCGCAAATTCCAACACATTGAAGGTGACATGATCGCTGTGCCGATCGAGTCCATCGAGCAAATTGAAGCGACAAACGGCCATGTTTACGACTTCTCAGTGGAAGGTGATGAGAACTTTATCGCCGGGATGGGCGGTGTTCTCACGCACAACACGGATGCGGATGTCGACGGGAGCCATATCCGTACATTGTTGTTGACCTTTTTCTATCGCAAGTTCCAGGATATTATCCAACGTGGACACCTGTACATCGCACAACCCCCCCTGTACAAGGTGAAAAAAGGCCGCAAAGAGCAATATCTCAAAGATGACAAGGCGCTTCAAAAGTACCTGTTTGACGCAGGATGCACCGAGATCGCGCTCAAAACAGACACACTTGATGTTCCTGTCGATGGCGATGAACTCAAAGACCTTGCCTACAAAATCCAACAGTATGCTGACCTGATCAATCGTATCGAACGATTCGATCCTCGCGCGCTCTCCACCGTCATGATGGCCAAAGCTCCCAACTCCGGCCCATGGCTTGAGCTGCTCGCCGACCAACAAAAACTCGAAGAGCTCGGACAAAATGCCATCGCGTTGTTCAACAAGCGCTATAGCGAACACGATGAGCTTGAATTCAAACTAGAGTCCACCGAAGAGGGTCTGTGGAGACTTCAACTCATCACCAAGCAAAATGGTATCCCACACGGTACTTGTATCGACGCACGATTCGTCAAACGCGCACAAGTTATCGAACTCGAAGAGGCTGCCGAAGAAGTCCGCAAACTCGGACAAGGACCATATACCCTTATCGGCAAAAAAACCGAAGAGGTCATGGTCCCCGAAGAGATCATTGAGGTCATCACAAACGCCGGACAACGTGGCCGCGACATCCAACGGTACAAAGGTCTCGGGGAGATGAACGCTGACCAACTCTGGGATACCACCATGGACCCAGACGCACGTACACTCCTCCAAGTAAGCATCGAAGACGCTGTCGAAGCCGATGAAGCATTCGTTACCCTCATGGGCGATGATGTTGCTGAACGACGCGAATTCATCGAAAAAAATGCCCTTGATGTCCGTAACCTCGACGTCTAACCTCTCCTCCTCACTTCACTTCCTTACCGCGCTTTTTGGTCGATTTGCCTTTTAGGGCGAGTTGCCACTCGCCCCTGTCAATGTCTTGCTTACCACCCTTTTTCCGGGCAACCCCTGTCAATGCCTTGCTTACCGCGCTTTTTCCGGGCAACCCCTGTCAATATCTTGCTTACCGCGCTTTTAGGGCGAGTTGCCACTCGCCCCTGTCAATGCTCGCCCCTGTCAATGCCATGATAACTGACATTGTGGGCCGGCAGGACGAACGTGCTCCTGGCCACACCTGCTTGGGGTTTTCACCCCAAACCCCACGATACTTCGTATCGTTTGTGTTACGCCTTCGGCGTAGGCTGCCGCGCTTTGCTTGGCGAACGTCAATGTATCAGCCCTCACTTTGCGAGGGCTGATACAGAAAGAAAAATCCCCTCCAAGTTCTTGCAAGTGGCAACTCACCCAAAAAACACAACACAGACGATGCGTGAGCATCGTAGGGTCTGGGGGCAACGACCCCAGGCGGGTGTGGGTGGCAAACCCACTATGCCAAGCGGAGCGCGGCAGCTGCAAGGGCAAGCGGAGCGCGCCAGTAAGGGCAAGTGGCAACTTGCCCATGCAGAGAGTGGCAACTCACCCAAAAAACACAACACAGACGATGCGTGAGCATCGTAGGGTCTGGGGGCAACGACCCCAGGCGGGTGTGGGCAGCCAGCCCACAATGCCAAGCAAAGCGCGGCAGCTGCAAGGGCAAGCGGAGCGTGGCTGCTGTATGGCCAAGCGGCAACTTGCCCAATAAAAAGCGCGGTAACTTGTTCAGGAGGAGGTTCTTGAGAAGTCTCTGCTTTTCGGCTACCTTGAAGGGATGGCAGTTGTGATGATTGCCATTCACGCTGGTATTTTTGTGATGGAGAGGAATGATGTCTTTGTTTCGATATGTGTGTTTGTGTTGCCTTGTTGGTTTGATGTTTGCTTGTTCGAGTAAGCCGATTACGCCTCTCTCCGAACCTGTCTTTCGCTTGAAGACGATCGCTGAGGCGACGGGGTGTACGACACAATCGGATGCACCTTGTGCATGGGTTCTCAAGGGGAAAATCGACGGGTATGGTGTCGTCTCTGGCTCAGACAATCCCTTCCCCAATTGCCAGACCTGTAACTTCAATCAAAAATTTGCACTCAAAGATGACGCCGGGACAGTCCATTACCTCTACTACCGCTTGCCTTCTGATGAATCTGTGCCGTTGACACAAGGCATTGATGTTGAGCTTACCTATGTTAAAGCCGAAAATATTGGGCGAGGATACGCGCTCGCGCTGAGACGCAAGAAAGGGAATTTGCTGTTCGCCGTCGCGAGTGGACCTGGTGGACACTACCTGACACCCGATCTGCTCGCCCCGATCAAACTCGTCGAAGACCAACAAAAAGAAGCCGGACGTGAAACAAGTGATTGTGGCAGTAAAGTCTTCCGGACCTTGATCTTCTCCTCTGGAGAGAACTCAACGCCTCTCGTCCCCGGCGAAGAAGGTACACTCATCGACACCAACGATATCTCCTACCGTGTCGCCAACGTCAACAGATACAACCGTGAAGGCGCACCCAATTGTGGCAATCTCGGTGAACCACCATTCTCATTCTACATCTTTGTCCGTCCCATCCTCTAAACCCTGACCTCCCATGGACAAAACCTTCCTCTTGCGTTTGTTGTCGTTCTTTGTTGGCTTGCTCCTGCTCGGATGGCTCGTCAGTCTATGGGTCACAACACGCCACAATGTCACCAATGACAAACTCTTCCCTCTTGCTGGCAAACATACCTGCCCCTTTAGTTACCAGATGCTCCCCGAACGTGTGCAGCTGATCAAGCAAATCATTCGGAAGCATCGTGCTTCGATCCCTTCTTATGCTCGGATAAAAAGACTCCCCCTCCGCTTTTGTTTCTTTCGTGGACAAGCGCCTGTGATCGACCAAAAGGGTGTGGTCTATCTCGACCCCGCGCTCTCTATCCCGCGAGTCGCTGCTCGGATTGTCCATCTCGCCGAACACCAATTCGATCGGATCGTGTTTGTACGTGGTCAGGATTGTACAAGGCAAGTCAACACCGCACTGATGAAGGAATCCAGAGCGATGATTCTTGAGTGGCGGTTGTGGCGCATCTTTGGCGTAAAACCACTGAAAGGTGAGCGGTTTGTGTTGTCTTTATGGGCGATGCCCTCTGAGAAAAGAGCCAAAGTTGTGTGGCGTTGGTTGCGACAAGACGCAGGCCCAAAGGACCTTCTCCCACCACTCAAACGCGATTACATGAAGCGATGTCTCAAGCGTCAGTGAATGAGCAGACGGATGGGGGTTTTGACGTGTTTCTTTGAGAGGAACTTGAGCAGCTTGTAGAGTCTGTCAACATGGGGAAGAGGGCGCTTCGTCAGATCAAACGCGAGGTCCGTATCCTTTTGGAGTTGTTTGTTGAGCTTCTTTAGACAGCCAATGATACAAGGTGTATTGTCTTTTGTTCCGAGTTGTCGACATGTGAGTAAGGTTGGGTGGAACGCATCGAGCAGCTTCTCCGGTTGCAAATCGCAGGCGTAAGGGATGATCTTGACCATCTTGAGCGCGACCCCCTTTGGAAAAAAGGTCAGCGACGGTGTGGAGGAGGGGGTGTGACTCGAAGCCTTCTGAAGCGTAAAGGGCACATGGTCCAAATAAGTGATCTGCATACCTGACAAGACCATCTTCCACAACCAAGCAGGCATGTGTTTGAATTGTTCTTTTTTGAAGGGTGCTTGTACTCTGTAAGCATGATGTTGATACCAGCGAATGTGAAGATCGACTTTGCTGCCTTCACGCAACGCCCGAAAGATCTTGAGTAGGGTTTCCAAAGACACATTTGAGGTGTTATCCAGTCCGATGTATGGGAGCTTCTTTTGTCTTGCGCTCCACTTTCTGAGCGCATCGAGGGGCAGGTCACTGTTGTTGGGGGATAAACGTCGTCTATTGAGGGGAACACCGTTGATATAGATGTGATTTCTGTCGACAGAGACGATCGCTTTGGGCATGAAGAGAGGGGCTGACTTTTGTTTGTTGTGGAGCTTTGTGAAGTGTCGAGACAAACCCTCACTGAATGTTCGGGTCCTTGATTCGAAGAGATAGCCCATGCCTACGGTGGACATGGTGATGATCCCAAGGAGACCTCCGACGATCATCACAGAAGGCCATGTCTCGGCAAGTGTGCTGATATGTCGGGAGAGTGTGGCGAATGAGAGGATGACAAAGGCTGCTGCCATGAGCCCAAGTGGAAGCCAATACATATCAGGTGCCGAAGCCCGTTCCAACTGCGAAAAGATGGTCTCTTGGGGACTTTGGTTTATGATGTGGAGGTTTTGTCGAATCGAGAGCCAGTAAAGACTGTAGGCGATGGACGAGAGCGCCGCGAGCGTTGTGAGAAGGACGGCTGGAATCGTCCAGATCGTAGGGTCATGATCATCTTGAGGTTGTGACTTGGTGTTGATCAACGCCAGCGGGAACCACGCAAACATCCCAACGCTGTAGAACATCTTCAGATAGGGATGGGGAGCCATGTATGTGCCGACGAAGCAAGCGGCCCAACCGAGCACCAGATATTGAATGAGACGCACAAGGTTGTATGTATGTTGCCCTCTTATGGCCAGGATATTCGCGAGGAAGAGCAGCAAAAAGGTGGCAAGACATCCTGCGTAGATCAACATGTGGGGGACGATCTCCATGTACTTGAGCCCTATACGGGATTGTTGTGAGAACGTCGCGTGATCAAGAGCGATAAGTCCTTCCCATACTCCTGTGTAGCTTCCGAGTAATCCGGATAACATCAAGAGGGCGACCAACGCTACGCAGAGAATCCCAAGCCGCTTCTGCCATCTATTTGTATAGAGGGCGATCCAAGAGTAGATCAACGTCACACCGAAGGCGATGATAAAGAGCATTGTGCCGATGTGCATGAAGAGCCCGCCATGTGTGTAGAAGGTGGCGAAGTCCTTGATCGAGCCTGTTGTGTAGAGGGTGAGGAGAGCGATGGCGCCTAGTGGGAGGAGGAGTGTGACGCCGAGCAGCAAAAGCGTTTGTGAGCTCTCTGGTGCTTTTTGGGGGGGTTTTGGAGAGGGAAGGGGGTTGTCACTGTGCATGTGCATGCGAGGGGGGATCTTGTGTGTCATGGGCTTTGTCCTTCGTGTGGCAGGGAAGAGGCCAATTGAGTGGAACGTGCTGATGGATCAAACAGGTATGTGTTTTGTTGTATTCCGTTTGGGGAGGTGTTGGATTTCCTTCGGAGAGAATGAAGAGGATGGTGTATGATGTGGCGGGTAGATTCTCTCAACCTCTATGGAAGGACACTTTTGGTTGTCCGAACGCTGACTTCTTTGTGTTGATTTGGATAGGGAGACAGGAATGATCACGACGCTGGCTTACACCTGTTTGATGTTGGCCTACTTTGCAATTTTGTACATGGCGCCTGCACTTGAGCCTGGGCCAAATGACCGACCCATCGAAGGCGAAGAGACCTTTCTCAAACTCGTCACGATCCTGAATATTGTGTGGCTGATCTCATTCGCGTTGCCATTCTTTGTGCCGCCTTTGGAGTTGCTGGATCCTGTGTATGCGGCGATCGCAGGTGGGATCGTTTTTGGGATCGGTTGGTGGATCCGTGCGACAGCGATCCGCACCCTGGGCAACTTCTTTACATATAAGCTCACGATCCGCCCAGAACATCGTGTGATCAAAGAAGGACTCTATCGTTACATTCGTCATCCATCCTACACCGGGACGTTGTTACAGGTGATAGGGATGATGATCGCAGGTCGTTCATGGGCCGGTATGCTTGGTTATTTGCTCTCTGGTGGTGTCGTGATCGCGATCCGCATTTACAGGGAGGAGCGGCTGCTTTGTCAGGTCTTCGGTGAAGAATACGAGACCTACATGAAGTCTACTTGGCGCTTGATCCCCTGGATCTATTGAGATCCGATCCACAAAAGACCTTCTTTTTTGTGGGTGTTGTTGCCAAAAAGGACCCAAAAAGGCACCGCTGAGAAAAAAGATATGGAAAGCAATGTTTTTGATTTGTATGGGGATTTTTGATTTGTGGGGTGGTGGTCCAGAATGTTGTGCAAAAAAAGTGGAAACCATTGATGGGCTTTGACGATACTTAAAGCGTGAATGAGAAAGTAAACAAAGAAGCACATTGGCTTACTTTTACATACAAGACATGAGGACAGAACGATGAACGGAATTAACGGATTTAACCACGCAGCAGCAAACTTTCGCGTCAACAACCAATTCGGTCAATTTGGTGTCAACCAACAGCAAGGAACTGCTGGTTCTTCGTTCCAACCTTTTGGAATGAACTCCTTCACATCTGGTCCTCAAGTGGGTAGCAATCCCATGGCAGACCTCTCCATGATGCGTACACAAGGCTTCAACCAACTCGGTTCCCAAGCACGCACCATGTCCGCAGGAACACAAGGTTTCCCCATGTTGCCAAACCTCGGCAGCATGCTTCCTCCAGGACTCGCTGGAATTCTTCCCCAAGCAGGCGGTAACGCAACTGGTAACGCAAACGGCTTGAACCTCGGAAACATCAGCAACATCTTCCAACAAGGTTTGCAACAAGCGAGCAGCTTCTTCAGCAACTTGATGCAAAAAGCTGGCAGCATGTTCCCCTCAGGCGGAAGCGGAAGCAACGGCGGTGGCGGACTCGGTGGTATCCTTGGTAACGTCCTTGGTGGCCTCTTCGGTGGTGGCTCCGGTGGCGGTGGCGGCATCGGCGGCATGATCAGCAACGTTCTCGGGGGTCTCTTCGGTGGCGGCGGAAGCGGAAGCAGCTCCGGTGGCGGACTCGGTGGTATCCTTGGCGGTCTCTTCGGTGGCGGCAGCGGTGGCTCCGGTGGCGGACTCGGTGGCATCATCAGTGGCCTCTTCGGTGGCGGAAAATCCGGTGGCGGTGGTGGTATCGGCGGCGCTATCAAAAGTGCGGTTGGTGGTCTCCTCAAATCCATCTAATCCCCTCTGTGCTCGCACAATCTTCCCTCCTAGACCTCCTCCCTTTCATGTCATTGTTTCTTTTTTTTCCCCAACATGGTATCTCTCCCAAACAACACAATCCTATCTCTCCCAAACGATCCGTGTATGTTGCTGTGATGGTTTGTTGGAAGATATCCTTCTATATTGAGGTGATGTATGGCTCGTAAGTCGAACGGTGGTAAAAGAAGGCTTGTTGGTAACAATCTCAACGAATCATTGAGAATGCGTCAGATCGCAAAAGCACAGGCCGCAAACAGCGCACCTGTCGATATCTCTACACTTCCTGAGGTTGAGCTTCCCGATCTCTCACAGGTCGTCGCGCGTGTTCCTACGCCTGCTCCTTTCACAGCTGAAGATATTCAAAATAACTACGAAGCCCTCTACTACGAACATTGCGTCGAGCGAGAGTGGAAGCAGGTGAACGATCCTGTTGAGCTTGGTGATGAAGTCTATCTCGATCTCGTCACTTACTCCGGTGGGAAAATCATGCCTTTTGGTTCCCGCGAGAGTATGCGTCTGCGTCTCGAATCCGATAGCTACTATCCAGGCTTTGGTGATGCGCTCGCAGGTACAAAAGTGGGTGCCAACAAGCTGATCACGCTCCAGCTGCCAGACGCCGAGACACAGCGCAATGTGAAGGTCGTCTTTATCGTCGATGTCAAAGGCGCGACAAAGTTGACGTTCCCACCCATCGATGCACCAGAGACTGTCAAGAAACTCGGTCTGGGTGATGGCATTGAGACCGTCGAACAAGCCTACGATCGGATCGCTGAGGTGATGAAAGAGGAGCGCGATAATGAGATGTTGATCGCTGGCACAAATGCAGCGGTCCAGGCGATTATCGATCTCGTAAACGTCGAGATCCCCAGCGAAGTCATCGACACTGAGATCCGCGAACAGTGGAACAAAACTGAAGCTGTGTTCCTCAAAAACAAAGGCCTCTCACGACAAGATCTCGATGAGTCTCTCGCCGGGTGGATTGCCGATGAAGGAACACGCAAAGCCGCTGCAGATCGCGTCAGAAATGGTCTCGCCGTCGCCGCATACGCCAAAAAAGAAAACGATCCACCCACCGAAAAAGAAGTCGAAGAGTATTTTCGTGACTTCGCCAAAACACACGGCGTCTCCTACGAAGAATGGCGACGCGACCTCGAATCCCGCGAAGATGACCAACTCACACTCCTCAATATGTTCGTCTTCCTCCGCACCACCACCCGCATGATCGCTGAAATTGATGTCCAATTCGGTGACCAACCCAACGACTGATCTCCATTAGGCCAAGTGACAACTTGCCCCTGCTGGTTTTCCCCTGTCATTGCCGTTCTTTTTATCGGGCACATTGCTCTTGCACATTGACACCTGCAGGAGCGGGTTTGATGTCTCGACCAAGCACAATATGATGTGTTGAGGTGGGACTTTGAGTCCCACCGCATTCCGATCAATGCGAGGCTGTCAAGGCGAGCGTACACTCTCTATAGCACCGGGTTTGAACCCGGTGATACCGACCAAACGAATCCCTCTATCCAACCATTCAAGCCATGTTCCCGCTCTCGCCGCACAATGCCACGAAGACACACCAAGCAAACACAAATACGACCACATATGAGCGGTGTTCAGGATATGCGTACAACCACATATGGGCGGTATTCAGGATACGAACACAACCACATATGAGCGGTGTTCAGGATACGAACACAACCACATATGGATGGTGGTCAGGATACAAATGTCTGTGCACCCAGGTTAAAACCTGGGCCTATAGAGAGCGTACGCGATGCCTACGGCCTCGCATCAATTGGAATTGGGCAGGTCTAAAGACCCGCCCTCAAAACCATACAACGTCCGCCAGTTCCCCCTGCTGTCCAATTTTGTAGGCAAGGGGAGCGATGCAACAAGACCCCCTCAGTCCGAGCTATCGCTCGTCCAACTCCCCCCGTGATACCTGCGCTTTGCTTCGGTCGACAAGGGGAGCGATGTAAGGGAGAGAACAGGACCCCCTCAGCCTCCCTTGCGGTCGGCAGCTCCCCCTGCTCAACTGCGTTGGCAAGGGGAGCGATGCACATCAAACGATATATCGCAATACAAGCAAATATTTCGTGTATATCGGATGAATGTCTGTAGGGTCGGGCCTTGTGTCCGACCTAAATCGTCGTATATATCGGATAAATGGTCCCTCCTCTCGAAAGGCTTGAGAGGAGGGAAGTCACGAAGTGACAGGGTGGAGAGTTTGTAGAGGCGGATGATTGCAAGTGAAGACGCAAAAAACCCACTGAAAGCTCG
>PCBK01000044.1 GCA_002731275.1 Deltaproteobacteria bacterium
ATCCGATATACACGAAGATTTTTCGTTTGTATCGCGATATCTCGTTTGATACGCATCGCTCCCCTTGTCAACAAAGTTGTACAGGGGGAGCTGGACGACCGTAGCTCGGACTGAGGGGGTCTTGTATCGCTCTTCTTGCCAAGCCGGAATCCCAAAGATACAAACGTAACCATGTACGCATGGATGTTGGGATACAAATGGCCTGCCACCCAGGTTAAAACCTGGGCCTATAGATAACGTACGCGATGCCTACAGCATCGCATCGTCCCGAATGGGGCAGGTCTAAAGACCTGCCTTCGATGTAACACCGCCCCGGCCTTCGATCTCTATAGAAACGGGTTTTAACCCGGTGTTTCCGACCAAACAAAACATCATTTTTTCGACAGGCTGGAGGTGAAGGGGATGTTCAACCGATATATACGCAGGAATCAGGGCGATTGACGATGCATTCTGCCCAAAATTGCGACAGACAGTGTGTCGGAGGAGTCACTAGGGTTCTTCTTGTACAAGGAAGCTATGTTCTCGTATCATCGAGTCGTTTGTTCACTTTGTCGTCTATCTTTCATGAACATGCCCCTTCGATTGCCTTCCATAACCTATGTTTCCCACACATGGCACATTCCCCTGCCATGAATGCGCTATGTTCAAAAAAGAAGCCCACTCAACGTAAACATTCCTCTTTGTACACGGAACATAGCTCATTTATATGAGTTTATCTGGCCTGGATAGAAAAAGTCTGATCAAAAAGCTGTTTTGGAAGCTATGTTTTGAAAACATGATGTATCAGAGGATGAGTGATGAGCTATGTTTTGAAAACATAGCCTAGAAGAGCACCTACCGTCCTCTATGTTCCGCAACAAATCAAAACGGCGCTTTTCAATTGTGTGTGTTCTGATGAAATTGTAAGCATAAATGAAGGGTATGGACCATGTTTTGAAAATATAGGTCATCTGCAATGCTGTTTTTTCCTTTGTTCGCCAACATAGCTCACCGGTTGCGCGGTCATCCTTCAAGTTCGCTTGGATAGAGCAGTGGATGTCCCGAAATCCCCTCTGTTTTCAAAATAAGCCGATTTTTCAAAAATATTTGTCAGAACGACCTGTGTAGGTGGGATTCTGCATTGAAGATGGGGGTTGATCTGTAAGACAAAACACGACGAAGGCGCCCAGAAGCCCAGAAGGGGCGAGTGGCAACTCGCCCAATAAAAAAGGGACAGTTGCAGGGGCGAGTGGCTCGCCCAATAAAAAAAGAGACAGTTGCAGGGGCGAGTGGCTCGCCCAATAAAAAAAGAGACAGTTGCAGGGGCGAGTGGCTCGCCCAATAAAAAAAGGGACAATTACAGGGGCGAGTAGCAGCTCGCCCGATAAAAAAGAGACAGTTGCAGGGGCGAGTTTCTCGCCCAATAAAAAGGCAGCCCGATCAATCAGGGTGTGGAGAGGTTCTTTTGGACGATGATTTCGTAGGTGTCTGTTTGTCCGAGTCCAGCACATTCCATGGTGAGGCTGGCTGTACCGAGTGCGTCTGCGAACAACGTTGGTGTTGTCAGGTCAAGTCCACCGCGCAAGCTCTGTGTGACTTCTGTTTTGTTGTCGTTGACGAGTTGTCCGAAGTGGAGAATGTCGCTGTTGTCGAGTTTGAATTGGCAGCTATAGCCGGATGCCTGGATGGTTGTTCCGTTCTCATCGACAAGGGCAGGAGAGAGCTTGTATGAATGACCTTTGACCAGTGTGATGGTTTTGTCTCGTTTGCTCGCGCTGTTGTTGTTGATGAACAATGACTGCTTTGCGTCTGTGCGGACGGAGACTGTGATCTGGTCGTACACGCTGTCGTCTTTTGCAATCACTTGAAGCTTTACACTACCCGCGCCCTTTGCCTCTACGCCGATCGTGTAGTTGTATCTTTTTTCCTCTCCAGGGCCATCACAAGCGGCGTTTTCATTGCTTTCCCGACACGAAGACGTCGTGCCATTTGCGTCAGTTGTTCGCTTGCAACATTGGACGCCCACGTTCAGTTTTGCGTCCACGATACCAGGCGCGACGAGGTGGATATGGCTGATGGGCAATTGTTTGGTGCCTTTGATCGCGATGACCTCTGATGAACCCTTCAGGATCTCACGATCCACTGCACAACCAAACAAACAACCATCACCAGAGGTATAAGAGAACTGCAAGTTGTCGTATTCTCCGCGACTACTCGCTCCAAAACAACCTGTCATCCCTGCTGCCAACAACAAACACATCATTACAAAAGTAAGCTTTTTCATGATTCCGTCCTTTATGTACAAAGCACAAACGTTATCGTCCGTGTTATCTGAATGTCCATGACGCTGCGTGAGCGCGCCACCGATGCCCACCCTTAAAGCAATCACCATTCCAATGTACTCTATCTGCTTATTTATCTATTAAGAATCAGCATGATAGGTCAATTCATCATGAAGGCGTATGATCACTCGTCTGGATCTCTGGATAGAATAGCGTCCAGGATCCTGGACTTTTTCGTTGGATTCCAGGAATCTGGACTCTTGGAGTCTGGAAAAAGAAACCAAAAGAGAAGGCTAGCTTGGACGCAGATGTTCCAGGTTAGGATGGGAATGGGTGGAGGTGTCAGCGGATATACTGATAGGAGCGGGGATTAAAGTTTGAGTTGGAGCGCGTGGGGGACGAGCTCGATACGCAGGGGGAGAGTGCCAAGGGCTTCGCCATCAACGTCGAGGAGAAAGGTGTCTCGGACATCGTCATTGAGCAGCTCAATATCGAGCCGCGCGGCTTGTGTGTGTTGGACGGTGTCGAGTTGCGTGTGCGTGCCTTCGTAGATGGAGCGAAAGAGGTAGGTGAGCTGGACTTTTGTGGTGGTGTTGAAGTTGATCAGGTCGAAGGTCTTGTCTTGTGGATCGGCCATCGGCGCGACCTTCATGCCACCACCAAAGAATTGTCCGTTGCAGATCGCGAGATTGCGAGAGCGCAGATGGAGGACACGTTCTTCTGGTTGTCCGGAGACGCGCTCGTAGATGGTGCATCGAAGTTGGGCGAGGGCGCAGCGTTGGATGGCTTTGAGTGAGGAGGTAAAGTAGGCTGCGGAACCTCCCATTGCGCGGCTGCTGTCGGCGACATATTGGTCGACGAGTCCTGCGACGCCAACGGAGAGGATGTTGGCGAAGTAGCGTGTTGTCGTCTGTCCTTCGTGGTTGAGGAAGGTGGCGCGTCCGATGTCGAGGGGGCGTGAGACATCCTCTTTGAGCTTTTGCAGATAAGCCTCGAAGCGGTGTTCAACGCCGAAGGTGCGCCGAAAGTCGCCTCCTGTCCCTTGTGGGAGGACGCCCAACTGGGGAAGTGTGGAGAGGTTGTCTTGTTCTTTGGCGAGCATCAGGCCGTTGACGACTTCGTTGAGGGTCCCATCACCGCCGATAGAGACGACGAGGTCTGTGCCTTGATGTGCGGCGTCTCGTGCGAGCTGGATCGCGTGTCCGGGGGCGGAGGTGAGTTGGGTTTGTGCGTCGGGAAAGTGGTGACGGATCGTCCCGAGCAGATCACCTATGATTCGCCTCGTGCGATCTCCTCCAGAGCGTGGATTGACGATAAGGGTAACGTGCATGGGCTGGTCTTTCGTCGGATGGGGGTGGAGAGGGGTGCGTTACTTGCGCTTTTGGATCGCTTTGCTCACCGTGTCTGCTGCGATATCAGCGGCGATTTTGCTCGCGTGTTTGGCGAACAGCTCTGTCAAACGGTGCTGCGTATCTTGCGCGGTTTGTTTGATGTTATCGACCGGGTCGGGTTTCTCTTCGTCGACAGGCCAGACCGCGCCACGTGCGAACATATCGTCGATCGTGTCTTTGAGCGTTTGGACGGAGTCGATAGGGGAGAAGTCCAGGTCTTTTTTGGCGCGGGAAGCGTCGAGATACCAGAAGTATCGGGCCATCTCAAGGCTCGCGTCATCGAGCGCGTTTTTGGTGCCAAAGGTCGATTGGACTTTGCGCAGGAGGGAGGTCCCCATGTCCGCGATGAAGTCATTCTTTGGAGCTTGCATCCAGGGCGCTGACACACCGGAGAGTCTGGACAGTCTGTTCAGATACTCTTCGAAGGTGATGTTACACGCACCGAGCAGGTAACGTTGTCCTGCTTTGCCCTTCTCCATGGCTGTGAGGCAGACCTTTGCGACATCGCGCACATCGACATAGGAGAGACCACCTTTGGGGATCGCGGGGATCTGTTTTTCGATAAACAGTCGGATATCCTCGGTCGAGCCGCCTCTGAGATCGCCGGGGCCGAGCAAGAGGGAGGGGTTGAGGCTGACGACCTCAAAATTCCCTGTGTTGCGCTTGAGCGCTTCTTGTTCGGCGTAGAGTTTGGTGCGGTAATAAGGCCACTTCCCTGCGATGGTGTAGGGTGCGTGGGAGTCTTCGTTGGGGATGGGTTTTTTCTTCTCTCGGATCGCGACGGTCCCGCTCGTGCTCATGTAGACGACCCGTTTGATACCGGCCTCTTTGGCGGCGTCGAGGGTGATCTTGGTGCCGTTGACGTGGACGTCATACATCTTTTTGGTGTCTTCGGGGTCGCGTGAGACGATCCCTGCACAGTGAAAGAGTCCATCACACCCTTTGGCTGCCTTTTTGACGCTCTCTGCGTCGCAGACATCGCCGATGACAACTTGGACGCCCTGTGCTTCAAGTGCAGGAGCAGGGC
Organism: Deltaproteobacteria bacterium; assembly: GCA_002731275.1. Taxonomy (GTDB): domain Bacteria; phylum Myxococcota_C; class UBA6777; order UBA6777; family UBA6777; genus UBA6777. The sequence continues at coordinate 4,680 of PCBK01000044.1, forward strand.
GGCGCGTGAGCGCGACGAGTGTGTGCCCTGCGTCGAGCAGAGCAGGGACTAAGTGGTGGCCGAGAAATCCGGTCGCGCCGGTGATAAGATAAGTGCTCATACTAAGTCAAAGATCCTGGCAAATTGTTGAAGCATAGGGATATTGTTGGACTTGATCGCCCCTGAGATAAACTCTTCGGGGGAGGGGACATACGACTCCGTACAGATTTGACGGAAGATCTCCGGGCTCGTCTTGAGGACACAATCAGCGACGCCATTGGTGGGTTTGCCTTGATGGAATCGACACTGTTCTTTGTCGACGATCAGGCTCCATTTGGTGTCACTCTCTTGTCCGAGCGAGAAGTAAAATGACACGGGTTCTTCGACACGATCAGAAGCATAGCGTTCGTTGAGGTATTCGAGGATGTCCTGGATCTCCTCTCTGACACTCTTGGGCTTCTCGATGTTGGTCTCGGGCTGGTACGCCGCAAAATCAAAGTACTCTTTGTCTCGGAGGTGTTCGACAGCGCGTTGTGTGATCAACGCGATCCGTCTGGCGGCCTCTTTCTCATCGCAGTCGGCGATCTTTTCGCGGATCATCGCGGCGGAGAGTGGACGTCCGATATGTACTTCGAGTTTGCGCTTCGTGGGAACAGGTCGCCCTTTGGGCATACTTTGGTATGTTCCCTTGAGATAGATGGGCAAGATGTCGATCTCGTAATCTCGCGCGAGGACACCGACGCCGGGCTTGAAGTCCGTGATTTGACCGGACTTACTGCGTGTTCCCTCTGGGAAGATCAGGAGCGTTTTTCCTTGATGGAGTGCTTCACGTGCGGGCAGTAAGCCCTCTTCGAGGGTCCCTGCGCGTTCGATCGCGAGGACGTTGGTGAAGTTCTCAAAGAAGAATGTCCGCCAATCATCGCCTTCAAAGAAGTAGTCTTTTGCGCCGAGTGTGACGATGTCTTTCGCGTATGAACCGAGCGCCGTGATCACGAGGCCGGTGTCGAGGTGGCTTGCGTGGTTGGCGATGACGAGGGTGTTTCTGTTGTGGGGGATGTTGGCCCGACCGTAAACGCGGACGTTCATCACGCCCTTGTAGAAGGCTGCCTGAAGGCGTCCCACGAGTCCTTTTCCTGCTTGTTGCAGGAAGTCCGGAAGCTCGACTGTCTCAAACTCTTCCTCTTCGTCCTCTTTGATGTAATCGCTGTCGGACAGCTCGATATGGAGTTGTTCGAGCAGCTCTTGGATCGCGTTGACACTGTCACAGCGAGAGAGGCGACGAATAGGAAGGTTACGTCCGATCTCTTTCTCCAGCGCGACGTGCAGCTCGCCCATCGTGAGGGAGTCGATCCCGAGGTCACTCGCGAGTCGTGTGGAGTGGATGACTTCTTTGGCTGAGGCGCCTGTCACATCGACGATGACATTGACGATGCGAGCGGACATGTGGCTCGTATCTTGATGTGTCTTGGCGCGCTTTGCTTCGAGCGCCTCGACGATCTTTTTGACATCGCGACGTTTGACTTTGCGTGTCGCCGTGCGTGGCAATTCTTCGAGCTGGAGGTGCAGAACCGTTGGACGGCTGTGTGCGGGAAGCTCTGCGAATCGATCGAGCAAGGATTCTTTTGCGCGGGCGAGACGTTGCTCATCTGTCAGCTTTTTGTGCTCGCTTGGGACCGCCATGACCGCGACTTCTTCGCCGCCTTTGGGAGATGGAATCCCTAGCACGACGAGCTCTTCGACGTACTTGGGTAGACCGATCAACTCTTCGAGGTCATCGGGGTAGACGTTCTCACCGTTGCTCGTGAGGATCGTCTCTTTGGCGCGTCCAACGAGCGTCAGACGCCCTCTGTGGTCGAGCTTACCGAGGTCGCCTGTGCGCAGCCAGCCATCTTCGGTGATGACTTGCTCTGTGGCTTCCTTGTTGTTGGCGTATCCAACCATGACGTTTGGACCTTTGGCGAGGACTTCACCGATCCCTTCGGGGTTGGGGGATTCGATTTTGAGTTTGACGCCAGGGATGGCCTGTCCGACTTGTCCAAACTTGGACTTTTTGCTTGGTTTGGAGACTGTCAGGACGGGGGCAGCTTCTGTCAGGCCGTATCCTTCGGTCAGGGGCAGACCGAGACTGACAAACAGATCTTGTGTGTCTTTAGGCAGGGCTGCACCACCTGAGATGAGATACTTGAGTCGACCACCGAGCTGGTGGTGGATCGGCGCAAACAGCGCTTTTCCTAGATCGAGACCGAGGTTCTGACCGATGCTGCGGTTGACCTTGAACAGCGCTTCGAAGACGCCCGCGACGACATCGCCACGTTCTTTGAGCTGTGAACGGATGCGTTTGGCGAGCAGTTGCCAGAGCGCGGGGACACCGACGAGCGCTGTGATGCGTGCTTCTTTGAGTGCGCGGACGATCTGCTCACCCTGCAGTTCATCGATGTACGTGATGCGTGTGCCGCGAGAGATGGGCAGCAACAACCCACACGTAAACTCGAAGGTGTGGTGCAGGGGCAGGAGCGAGAGCGCTGAGTCATCGTGTGTGAGCGGGAAGAGGGGGATCAAAGACGCCAGGATCGAGGTGAAGTTACCGTGGGACAACATCACCGCTTTGGGCTCGCCTGTCGTACCGCTCGTAAAGATCAAGCTGGCGATATCTTTGGGTTCGATATCGGGGTGCGTGGGGACGATAAAGTCCTCTTCGATCTCCTCGAAAGATTCGAAGAGTTGGAAGCCTATCGAGGGGGTGCCGTTCTCCGCTTTGTCCGTGAGTGTGTGTCCTGCGTGTTCGTGGAATGCTTGATCCCACAGCGCGTAACGTGCCTTGGAGGCTTTGGCGAGGTTGTGCAGGCGATCTTGATCGAGCTCTGGATCGAGTGGAACGGCTGTCGCACCTGCGTAGAGGATACCAAAGTAAGCCATCGGCCAGTACGGAGAGTTGTTCCCTGAGAGCAGGACGCGATCCTGAAGTCCGACGCCGGCCTGTTGGAGGCGGTACGCGATAAAGTGTACGCCGCGCAAAAACTCTCTGTAACTCATGTGGTAGAGTTGCGAGCCTTTGAGCCACTGGACACAAGTACCATAGGGGTTGTTTTCGACGGACTCTTCGAGGACGTCGATGAGGTGTACGTGTGCGCGTCTGGGCTTGAGTTTTTTGCGCATCTTCTCTTCGATGAGCGGGATGACCCATTTGTTGAGACCGGGGATGTGGATCTCAGTCATCCAGTGACGCCAATCGATCTCCTCTGGTGCCCAGTAGAGCTTTTTGCGATCTTCTTCGACGACGCGACCGATGACTTCATGCGTATTGGTGCAGTCGAAGATGTAGCGTCTCTCCAACATAAACGGGATAAATTGCTCGAAGATGTGGGTGGTTTTTTCGAGCTGTCTGGAGACCCCTGAGAGGGTCTTGGAGGTCTCTTTGAGAAAGCCAAGGCCAGGAAGTTTGGAGGCCTGTCCTGTCCATTTTGCGAGTGTGCCGGCGAGCTCTGCTTGCTTGGGTTCACCGTACCTATAGAACTGTTCTTTGTTGGTGGGCACACTGCCGTAGAGCTGTTGCAGCTTGTTGTAGAAGATGTTACCACCCGATTTTTTGCGGTAGTGTCGGCGTTTGTGTAAGCCGATAATCTCCTGGAAGCGTCCTGTGGAGGCTGGATTGGTGTCACTGACACCGAGCTGATAGACGGGTTTTTGGGTGCCTTGTAGCAGCGCACCGAGGGCGGCGATCATGCCTGAGCAGACGAGGTCTGCGGGGATCATGTCGAGGACACAGTCCCAACTCCCTGGCATCTGGAAGGCGCCTTTGTGCAGGAGCGCGTAGATGAGAGGGGAGGAGGTGGTGATCCCTTCGTTCCAGCCTGGGAATGGGTAGTGTACGGTCGACTCGACGATCGCGGGGCGGACGATTGTCGCGGGGAGGTTGGAGCCGAGGAGGAGCTGCTCGCCGATACTCTTTGTGTAGGTGTAGGTGTTGGTCCATCCCCAATATTCGGCGCGTGTGAGTCCTTCTTTGACGAGGACTTTTTCGACGTACTTGCGTCGGACCTTCTTGAATTCTTTCTCCAGAGAGGGGCCACGACATGGTTCACCGCGGCGTTGCAGTTCGTCTTTGGCCTGTGTGTAGAATTCACTTTGTCGGAAGGCTTCTTCAGCTTCGTGCTCTGCGCGTTCGACGAGGCGGAGCCCTTCTTCGATCTCTCGTTCGGGGTTCCAGTGCATGGGGTCGATTTTGTCGCAGTAAGGGAAGGGGCGTGTACGTGGGTCCTCTTCGAGGATATTCCCGTCGCGGTTTCCGACGACAAAGCAGGTGCTCGTGTGCATGATAGGCACATCGCCGAGGGTACGACAGAGCTGGATCAGGTTTTTGATGCCAAAGCAGTTGACCTTGAGCGCGTTGTCGATGGGAGGCATAAAGTCGACGACACCTGCGACGTTGACGATCGCGTCGACGTTGTTCTTGAGGATGTCGAGCATGTCGTTGGGGATACCGACGTTGGCGTGACTGACATCACCGGGGATGGGCGTGACCTTGGACTCGATGAATTTGTGAAAGGATTCTTCATCGGGGTAGAGCTCTCTGATGGGATCGATCGCCGGTGAGGGGATGATCTCTTTCCAGAAGCGCTGTGTTGTGGTCTGTGTTTTTTTGGCGCGGACCAGCAAATAGATGTGTTTGATCTCCGGGAATCGGTTCAAAAAGAGGGAGAACCAGACTTTCCCTAGAAAGCCAGTTCCACCGATCACGAGGAGGGTTTTGTCTTGGAAGGTTGCGCTTAAGTCCAGCGCGGGAGCGGCCTCATGGGACGCGCGCTCTTGTAATGTATTCTCGATTTGCATCAGTCTTTGCTCATCATTCAAAGGACACGGTGGTATGATATGTCAGCTGAAAATCTACTACTTTCCGTCCAAATCAAGGATTGGCCATTGGTAGGCTCGGGCGAGGCGGTAGAGTTTCTTGTCTGGATTGACGGTCGTGGGGTGCCCTACAACCGATAACATCGGGACATCTGAGTAGGAGTCCGAGTAGGCGAAGCATTCGTTGAGATCGTGGCCATTTTTGGCCGCGTGGTCTCGGATCAACTGCGCCTTTGTGGGGCCTGCGACGACCGGACGAAGGAGCTTGCCTGTCGCCTTGAAGTCTTTGACTTCTAGACGGTTGGCGATGATCGTGTGGGCTCCAAGCTCCTTGGCAAAGTGCTGGAGGATGATGTCGAGTGTCCCCGACACAAGAACCACCTCGTGACCATTGTCCAGGCAACGTTGGATCAGATCCCTCGATCCATTGAAGAGGTTTTTCATCATCACCTCTTCGTGGATCTCTTCTGAGATGAAGAACAATCGATCCTCTGTCATGCCCTTAAACGAAGCAAACAACATCTCGTTAAACAGACGTCTGTCTCTTGCTTCTGCGAGCGCCAGGGAGGGGCCTTGCGCGAGCGTTCTGGAGATCGCTTTGAGTGAGTGCCAGGGGTTGACCTGGCTTCTCAAATAGTACAACGTTGGATGGATCAGGTTGGTCCGTACCAGGGTTCCATCGACATCAAAATAACTGGCTGGCATCCCGTTTCTTTCCGTGTCTTGATTCGTCTTGCATGGAGGTTCCATCTTCAAAGGTGACTGGATAGTCGGTTTTCCTGAATGGAACCAAGCCGTTAAATATTGGGAATGTTTTGGTATTCTCATTCCGGTGACGGTTCTTTTACAACGAGTAGGCCCCCTTGTCAAGCTGCGTGTTTTCCCCGCTTTGTGGGCCTCGACACCTGCTCCATGACAATTTGTTCTCACGAAACCTATATATACGTGTTCTCTCATGTTTTTCAGGAGTGATGTTTTATGCCAAACCACGTCTCATACGAATCGAACCTCATGACACCTTCCAAGATCGTCTGTGTCGGTCGCAATTACGTCGCGCATATTCAGGAGCTCAACAACGACATGCCGGGTGAGCTCGTCCTGTTCATGAAACCCAACAGCGCCATCAGTGAACAGCTCATCGCGCCATCACAGCGCTGTCGATTTGAGACGGAGATCTGTTTTTTGGTGAAGGGGGGTACATTCGCGGCGGTTGGTGTCGGCTTTGACTTGACCCTCGTCGACGTACAAAAGCGCCTCAAAGAGAAACGCCTGCCCTGGGAAAAGTCCAAGGCTTTCAACGCATCAGCGACATTTTCGCACTTTGTCTCGTGTCCTGAGACGCTCGACCAGCTCGTCGTCCAGCTCGATGTCGATGGCGCACGTCAGCAATACGGTGGGACAGAACTCATGATCTACAAGCCTGATGAGATTTTGCGTCAGGTCAAAGAGCTCTTCACCCTTGAGGACGGCGACATTGTCATGACAGGAACACCCAAGGGCGTCGATGATATCAAGGCTGGTTCGACTTATGAGGTCACGTTGTTTAATGGTGAGGAGGTGTTGGTCACGCAGCGCTGGGAGGCAGCTGCGGCTAGCACTTGAGCTTCCAGCCGATACGAATGCGGACACGTTGATTTGCGAGTTCTTTGGGGTATGTGCGTTTGTTGAAGCGACGTAGGTGGCACTGATGGATCTGTTTGGCGCGCTTATATAATGAACGAGCGTGTCGTGAGGTCTTCAGGTGATCGTGGAAGATTGTCTTTTCGGCCTTGTCATTTGTGATCTGAAAGATCCCACAGCCGCCAAAATGTTTGGTGTGCAAAGACGTCAACATTCCCTTCTTATCGAATGTAAATCGATACACACCGACAATCCCTTCACATTCATTGCGAGTGAGTCGGCAGCCATGTTTGGGTTGGGGGCGACTGCACCATTTGTAGTCCTTCATGGCAGCTCTCGTGAGCGTGATCAGTGGTGTACGCAGTGTTCGCGGTAGATCCGCAAAGTACGTCCACTTCTTTTTGTGAAAGATCGCGACATCGTAGCCGTGTTGTTCCAAGAAGATCTTCTCTTTGGCATCGAGAGGTTCCACACGTCTGACTGGAGGTTTTTTGGGAGGTGCTTGGCGTACTTGTCGACTTGTTGGAGTTGTTCGCGCTTGTGTCTGCTTCTTGGTTTGTGTGGGGGTCGGTTGGGGGCATCCTATGAAGAGACAACCCAAAGCACAGAGTGACAGAACAGAAAACCAAAAGTGGCGTGTGATTGTCATGATACATCATCCTTTTTCGGCGTAATAGAACAGTATTCTTGTTTTCATCATGTCAGTAGGGGCGGGCCTTGTGTCCGACCGATGGCGTCGTACATTCCATGTGTTCTTTTGAATGTTGATTGTTCCAAAATCTGCAAATGGATGCCCTATAAGGTCGGACACAAGGCCCGACCCTACTGATATTTGAAATCTTTTGATAGGACGATCTTCAAAGAGCGTCTTCACCACGATGTTGTGTTACGATACCTTCTTGTTTGTTGAGAATGTACCAAAAAGAGACATGGAGTGCTGATGTTTACTCACTTTTTTGTGCTTTCGTTGATCTGGTTTGTGATGGTATGTATCACACATCAACCTTTTATGCGTCCGGCGCCGATGGTGTTTGTGAGTTTCATCATTGGTTGGTGGACGGGGGAGTTGGCGCTCCATTGGATCGCGTTATGGGGTGGGATCTGTGTGTGGTATATCGCCCACGGTGCGTTGTCTGATATGTACGGTGTATGGGGGGTTGTCTTCCACATCGCGGCGTGCGCAGGGTTATGGCTTCACTTTCGCAAGGGTGGCAAAGTGCGTTCACAGCTTGAGCGGGCGTTGTGGGAAGGACTCTCACCTCATGTCCCGTCTCTTCGCGAAGAGGACGTGATATTGCCCGAGACAATCCCATGGACATCCCTGGCGTTTCCGTTTTGGATGGCGCATCGGGACGTCGAACGGTTGCGCAATGTTCCATACCATGAGGTAGATGGTAAGACCCTGAAGGTCGAGATCTTCCGACACAAGGAGCGACCACAGGGGGCGCCGATTTTGCTTCAGATCCACGGTGGTGGCTGGGTCGTTGGTCATCGCAAGCAGCAAGGATTGCCCATCATGAATATGATGGCATCGCAGGGGTGGCTATGTGTCAGTGTGAGCTATCGACTCGCGCCTGCTGCGACCTTTCCCGATCCCATCCTCGATCTCAAACACGCTGTCGCGTGGCTTCGTGAACACGCACATGAGTACGGTGGCGATCCCAATTATATCGCTGTCACAGGCGGTTCTGCGGGGGGACATCTCAGCGCCTTGCTCGCCTTGACGCCTAATCTTCCTGCGCTGCAACCGGGTTTTGAAGACGCAGATACGTCGATCCAAGCCTGTGTTCCTTTATATGGTGTGTACGACCTCCTCGATGAACAGAAGCATTGGCCGAATATTGGCTTGCAGATGTTGTTGCGCTGGGTGGTGATCAAACGTTCTGTGGAAGAGGCGAGGGCGTTGTACGAATTGACCTCACCTGCGACACACATTTCGCAGGACGCGCCACCATTCTTTGTGTTGCAGGGGGATACAGATTCGATGGTGCCGTCCATTCATGCGAAGTGGTTTGCACAGACACTTGGTGAGGTGTCGCAGTCGCCTTGTGTACAGGCGCAGATCGCTGGCGCACAGCACGCGTTTGACTTCTTCTTGTCGCGTCGAACGGTTCGGGTGAATCAGGCCACATCGAGATTTTTGCAGTTGATGTATCAGGCCTATCTCGACGGACATGTCTCTGAGAAGAGGTGAGATCTCAGGCGGATTGTTGGGTGTGTTGTGGGGGAGGGGATTCTCTGTTGGATGGTTGCGGTCTGTGGCGAACTCTCGTACAATGGCTCTGTTTTTTGCGGATATCTGACATCTCTTCACACATGAAGGGGATGTGACAATAGTTCAAAGCAGAGGTTGGGGCGAAAAAACCCGACCTTGCGGGTTCATCTTCAATTGCATGACAATGACTCACCTGACAATATGATGCGAGCAAGTGTATGAATACGCTTTGTTTTTGGGTGTCTTTGGTTTGTGTGGTCGCTATGTGGTTGTGGGTGCATTGCATGGATTGGTGGTTCGATTGGAAGAGACGAGAGAGAAACCGTTTACCTTACAGAGTGCGAAAGATCATGCCTGGTTGACCTCGCTTTCGGCGGTGCAGATGCGCAACCGCGGGTTGGTGTGGTTGTGGTTTTGTTTGGGGATTGGCTTTTTGGGGTGGGCGCTCGTAGACATCTTGTGGCCGTCTGTTGTGTGGGGTGCAGGGATTCGTGTTGCGGTCTTGACCGGACGGATTGTACTAGGCGTGATGATGCTTGGCGGCGCGGTGTTGCTGCGTATGTTCCCTGGGCGGGATATGTGGGCGCTTGTGGGCGAGTGGGTCTTTTGGATGCTGCTCGCGCTGTATCTAGGCGTCGTAGGTGCCCTTTACGTCGGCGGGTTGCGGACGTCTTTGTGGGGGATTGTCGGTTTGCTGATGGCGGCGCGAGGGATGTTGTTGCCCGGCGGATTGCGTGGTTTTGTGCCGCCTGCGTTGATGTTGTGGGGGTTATTCTCGATCTCGCTGTGGATGTTGTCTCCTCTCGAAGGCTCCTACCCAAGCTCTCTTTATCGTTCTTTTTTGCTCACACAGATCTTACTTGCGGCGGCCTTTACACTCGGCGCTGTCGCTGCAAAACAGAACGAGTTGTACCGCTCTTTGCTCGCACAGACCGACCGTCTTGGGCGGTATCAGGTCTTGCAGCGACTCAACACACGTGGGATGAGTCAGATCTACGAAGCCTGGAACCTTTTGCTCAACCAGCGTTGTATCATTAAAAGTATCCCCTGCAACGCAGCGAGTTGGGAGCTGGCGGTCACGGAGTTTCGTCGCGAAGCCGAGCACACGATGCGGATCCAAAATCCCCATGTTGTGAGGATGATGGACTTTGGTGAGTCTCACAATGACTTCTACTTTGCGATGGAGTATTTGGAAGGTATCAACTTGTACCGTTTGCAGCGTGTGAATGGGCCGCTGCCACAGCGCCGTGTTGTGCATCTGATGCTCCAGGCTTGTCGGGGGTTGCAGGCGATCCATGAGTGTGGGATCCTGCACCAGGATATCAAACCCTCCAACCTGTTTTTGACTGTGCAGAGCGGTCAGTACGACTTCTTGAAGATTATTGACTTTGGGATCGCAAGGCGTCTTGAAGCCAGCCGCGAGGAGCAGGAAGCGCGTGGGCGTGGGAGTATCCCAGGAACACCTGCTTACATGGCTCCCGAACGTTTTCAGGGAGAAGGGGACGCCTCCTCCGATGTGTACGCCCTTGGGATCGTGACCTTTGCGTTGCTCGCCGGACAAAACCCATTCAAGGCCAAGAGCGTCGCAGAGTACAAGACCTTACACGAAGAGGAGCAGCCGCCTTTTGCGCTCTTGCATTCGAGATGTCCGGATCTGTTGTCTGCGTTACAGAAGGTGATCAGCAAGGCGATGGCGAAGGAGCCTTCTGCGCGTTATGCGAGCGCAGAAGCGATGTACCGCGACCTGCAATCTTGTCAACAGTTACTCGGGACGTGGAATCAGGAAGAGGCAAGGGTGGCCTGGGAAGGGTTGACTGGTGTTGCTGGCTTTGAGGTCTCTTCTTCGGAGAGTCCAGGCTCTTTGGAGATTAAGTCTCTGGACGCGATGCAACGTGTGTCGGCCGATGAAGAAGAACCCGACGAGGAAGAAGAGGTCGATGAGGAGGCGCTGCGTCTTAGGCTGCAGATCCTCGAAGATTCCGAGCGGCTTGATGATGCGTTGTTGGACAATTTCGAGGATGATCTTCAGGTCAAAGCGGCCGATGAAGAGGATGTGTAGGGCGGCATTTGTCGCGTAAGATGTGATGGAACAACAAGCGGAAAGGAAAATTATGTGGTTGCAGCAAGCGTTGATGGGCCTTGGGATTATGGGTCTATTTACTGGTGTAGGATTTATCGCGACGACAAAGACCAAATCCCTGTGGCACAAACCGCGCTCGTGTTATATCTCCGGTACGAAGCCATATCGTTACCCACTCCCTCGACCAGTCCGTCCTCGTAAAACACCGCTCAAGCCCGATTGGGTGCGACGACCCAACCGCCCCTTTATGCGTGGTGTCAGCCTTGGTTTGTACTTCAAGCGTCCTGATTACGACTACGACAAGTATCTATATGATATCGCCAAGACGGGAGCGGGGCATGTGGCTTTTGTTGTGAGTTGGTACCAGCGCGATGTCAAGTCCACAGAGCTTCACCGACACCCCAAAAAGACCGTCAGTGATGCCCGGCTTGTGATGACGATCAGGCAGGCGAGAGCGCGCGGTTTGCAGGTGTTCTTGTTGCCGATTATCCGTCTTGAACAGCGCGGACCTGATGATTGGCGTGGTGTGATCAAGCCTAAGGATCTCGACGCCTGGTGGCGTAGTTATCGAGGATATATCCTTCACTACGCCCAGCTCGCCCAGCGGCATGGTGTCGACCTGTTCTCTGTCGGCAGTGAGCTGGTGAGTATGGAGACACATCGTTGGCGCTGGCAGGCGCTGATCCAGGCGGTACGTGGTATCTTTCCTGGCTCGTTGACGTACTCCGCCAACTGGGACCACTACGAACCGGTGACATTTTGGGATTCACTCGACTATATCGGTATCAGCAATTACTACGAGTTGAGCAAAAAGAAGAACCCGCCCATCTCGTTGTTGCGCAAAAGGTGGACGAAGATCCGTCACCGCGTCGAGAATTGGAAGAGAAAATATCCCAGACAACCCCTCATCTTTACGGAGGTTGGCTATTATAGCCAGCTTGGGACCAACATCTATCCGTGGGATTACACCCGAGACCAACCCCTCTCCATCGAAGAGCAGAGACGATGCTATCGAGCGTTTGTCGATGTCTGGAGCCAAAGTCCCGTCCTGCAAGGCGTGTTCTTTTGGAACTGGTTTGGAGGCGGAGGCCCCCGAGACAAGGGGTATTCTCCAAGAGGGAAGCCCGCGGAGTGTATCATGCGTGATTGGTTCTCGTATATCCGCAAAAAAGAACGAAAGGCCTCCTTCTCACGTTGGATTCACAAGGGGAGGGGGTATCGATCGATTCCGGCACGTGCGATGTTGCCTGCGCAGTCAAAAAAGCAGTTGCATCCAGCACAAAGATCTGTGAACATCCCTTCCAAACGTCCTCTTGTTAGAAAAACACAACCCAAATCGAGATGAGCAAAGGAGCTATCATGGGGAGTCCTCCACTTTCCTTGCAGTACCAATTGGCCTACCCAACACTCGGCGTCGATCAGCAATTGACCCAGCCGTTGATGCTGACCTTCAAAGCAGAAGACACCAAGATCACAGAACGTCCACCGCTGACGTTGATGTTGTGTGTTGACCTGTCTGGATCGATGATGGGGCGCCCACTTGAGCTCGTCGTCGAGTCTCTCAAGATGTTGCTCAACCAACTCAACCCCAACGACCGTCTTGGGATGGTGACATTTGCCAACAAAGGTCGTCTTGTCAGTCCTGTGCGCAAGCTCGATCCCGAAGGCCGAGGATTTTTTCTCGGTGTGTTGAGCAGTATCCAGGCGGCAGGGAGCACCAATCTCGAAGAAGGGATTCGTCTCGCGCTTAAAGAGATGCCCGAATGTCGGGACGGTGAGATCGCACACGTCGTCTTGTTGTCCGATGGAAAACCCAACCGTGGGGAGACTGAGACGCGGCTGCTCAGTAAGATCGTTGCAGAACAGCGTGGCGGTGTGACCGTTAGTTGCTTTGGGTATGGGCTCAAGCACGACGAAGATATGCTCCAGGTGCTCGCCAAAAAGGGAGGTGGTGGGTACGCGTATATCGAGAGTGAGGATGTCGCACCGCTTGCGTTCGCGAAGGAGTTGGGGAGTCTGTTCAGTATGGTGGGGACGGACATCAAGTTTTTGTTGCGTCCTTGTGGTGGCGCTGCGGTGATCAAGCTACGTGGTTCACAAACCATTCGCTATACAGAGAGGGGCATGTTGATCGAAGTCCCAGATATGATCGCCGGTCAACAGATCCACCTGTTGCTGGATCTGCAGATCCAAACGCCCGGACGCGCTGGCCGACATGCGCTCGCGGAGACAGAGCTGCGATACACACTGCCAGGTACGCGACCACAAGAGATCTCACTCGTGCAGACCATTTACTACGATGTGGGGGACGATGTCTCCGTGCAGATCCATCCTGATGTGGCGGACAGGGTGTTGTTGCAAGAGCTGGCAGAGGCCTGGGAAGAAGCCCACACATACGCCTCGATGAGACAATTTGATCACGCCAAACAGTTGATCACGCCTTTTCTGGCGCGCCTGAAAAAAGCACCGGGCTACAATGTCGAGGGGAGCGAGATTCGCAACTGGTATGAACAAATTGTCGATGAGATCTCTATCTTTACACAGCGGCCTGATGAGGAGCGATACCAACAGATCCGCAAGGCCGCCAAGAGCGAAATGGCTGATCCGACAGGTGTGTTGAGGAGAGGGAATACCTCTATCATCAATTTAAATACAACCCAACGTGAGTTGTTGTCTCGTTTGATGCAGAAAGTATTTGGTGTCCCTCATGCACACCTCAAAGTCGAGAAGACGATGGAGGGGAGCAAGATCCCTGTGGGGACCAATTTCCCGATCTTGGGAGAGACCTCGATTGGGCGTCTTGGACAGGTCCAGCTCGATCACGACGCCGTGAGCAAGCGACATGTCCGTCTTGTCGCGACTCCTGCTGGGTATCTGGTGATCGACTTGATGTCGACCAACACACCCAAAGTCAACGACAAGCCCGTGAAAGAACCCACACTGCTCAAAGAGAATGATCGCATTCAAATTGGTGGTTTTGTGCTCTCTTTCCATATGGGCATCGCGCCTAACCTGGGCCCCGGCATGTTTCCTGTCGAGTGAGCCTTTTTCTCGTGTGGTTTTTGAGAAAGGCGAGGAAATTGTCTTTTGAGTTTCAGTCTTCCGGGAAAGTCATCTTGCTATTTTTGTGATTGGCACTATATTGTCATGCAGCTTCAATTTGAGAAGCCAATTTTGTGTATTACATACAAGGAGATATAGAGAATGAGCGCGGATGGAAAAATGCCAAATGTTGTTGAAGTGACCGAAGAGACCTTTGAAGCGGAAGTGTTGCAATCTGATGTTCCTGTATTGCTCGACTTTTGGGCTGTTTGGTGTGGACCCTGTAAAGCGATCGCGCCTATCCTCAAAGAACTCGCTGCTGAGTACGACGGCAAGATCAAGGTCGCGAAGATGGACGTTGATTCCAACAACAAAACCCCTGCAAAGCTCGGAATCCGTGGTATCCCCACGTTGATCATTTTCAAGGGTGGCGAAGAAGTGAAGCGTCACGTCGGTGCTGGACCCAAAGCGTTTTACACCAACATGATCGAAGAAGTCCTCTAATCATCCCCCTCCCTCTCTGACCAAAACACCCCCTTTTCCCCACATCGACAAAATGTGCCGGTTGCTCTCAAAGCAAGCGTGCAACGATCAATGTTCACAACACAAAAAAAGATGTCTTTTTTCGTTGGATCATTGCGACATCTTGCTTTGAGAGGCTCTTTTGAACTGGAGTGACTCACAGTTCGTTGTCTTGAATGTGTTCTTTACAGGAGTAACGCCTGTAAAAGAGCATACGTACGAGTTGGAGTAGCTCACAAAACTCGTCTTCTTGCGAAGTCAAAGCAACGATATAGGACTGGAGTAACTCACAGATCCTTTGATTGGCTATGTCCTTATACTTACGGCGTAGATCGAAGAGAGCTTGAGGGATTTTTTCAAAAAAGTGAGCAAAAAGTGGAGAGGGCGTTGGCTGGGGCGGGGATGATGGATTTTGGGGGGTTCAGGGACCTCCAGGAGGGACGCTCAGGTTGTATTCGAGTGTGGGGTTGGAGAAAGGTTTGACCTTCCAACGTTTGGCAAACCACCAGACGCACCAGACAACGGAGTGTTTTTTGTGTGGCTTGGAGACGATCCGTAACTTGCTGACTTTTCCGTCGCTGGAGAAGGTCAGGTGCATCTTGAGTGGTCCGATACTCGCGGGAAAGCGACGCTTTTTAAAGCATCTACGAAGTTTTATTCGTTGTTCGGAGAGTTGCGACGCGAGCTCTCTGGCGAGGGTCGGTTCCATGTGCATGCTGTTTGCCGGGAGTTGAAGCCATCCCTTTTTTTGTCTGGTTCGGTAGATCGCACGTTTGAGTCGGCTCATTGCACGTGTCAGTGGTCCAGCCGCGTCTTGTTGGAGGAGGCGTCCCTGATGGTAGAGCAACCATTCACCGTTGTGGATCGCGCCGAGCCCTGTTTCGCGAGGGGTTTTCATGGCGCGCAAGAGAAAACGTCGGCCACGTGCAAAGAAGAAGATCTGCTGTCGCGTGTGTTGTGGACTGAGTTCTTCGTTGACCTCTGCGGGCTTGAGGGATTTTAATGAGGACAAGATGCCTCGCAAAGGCGCTTTCTCGATCGCGTGTCCGAAGGCGATATCTGCCTCATTCATCCTGACCATCCACCATGACTTCTCCTCTCTCGTGAAGAAGTAACGTGTGAGTGTGCCCTTCTTGGAGCGTAGATGAAGTTGGATATGCTCGACGTAGGGGAGCTTAAAGTGCGTATGGGAGGTGTGCGTTGTCTGGTTTGGGGTCAACGCTGAGACTGGCGTTTTGAGCAACTTTGCAGCGCTCAATTGTGGGGTTGATGATGTTGAGGGGATCTCACGACTTTGGCACGCCGTTAACAACAAACCACTCATACAACCTATCCAGATCCAACCAAATACACGCACGGATTCCTCCTCCTTCTTTTTTTCATTCGTTCGTTGGTTTCGACATCAGAGAGTGATGTTTTCTTTGATATAAGTTATCATGACGACTTCGGGACGTAAAAAAAACGCCACGTGACAACGAGATATACCCACTGAGGTTTGGTCGGGTATGTATAAATACTTTATGAAAACAGGAGGGTAGAGACATGGCTCCGCATGTAAATGTTGACGCTTCTTTGCACACAATGGCGACTTTTCTGCACCTTCTCAAGCATCTACCACGCACAGGATGGGCCGCTCGTGGCCTCTCTACCGTTGAATCCGTTGCGTCTCACTCTCATGGCGCGGCGATATGGGCATGTTGGCTCGCACAGCGCTCGAATCTCAAGCGATCTGAGAGGATCGATCAGCGCGATCCGATCGATCAGTCAGATCGCGGCGCAAGCGCTCCGACTGAAGGCTCCCCTTTACAACTCGAAAAAGTATTGAAGATGGCTTTATTACACGATCTGCCAGAGGCCGTCACGGGGGATCTGATGCCTTCACAAAAGGAGAGCCTGTTTGGTCCCTCTAAAGACGCGCAGCGAGAGGCGATCGCGGCTGCTGAAGCGCGCTTTTGGGAGACGTTGTTGATGCCCTTTGCACAAAAACAAGGGGACACAGACAAGGCGATCTTTGAAGATTGGCGTGCGCTGTGGGCGGAGTACAGAGAGGGAGAGACACCTGAAGCCAAAATTGTGAAGCAGGCCGACGCGCTCGACTGTGTGATGCAGGCCATCGTGTATCAAGAGCTTCATGAGCGCTCGCTCTCGGATTTTGCGCGTCTGATCGAGAAAGCCGCAGGGGACGATCCACAACTCAAAGAGGAATTACAGGCGTACTGGCGACAGAGCCTCACCCCCAAAGACCTCCCTTTTTGAGCGAGAGCTGTCTTGGTGGACTTCGCTTGCCTTAAGCCCATCCACTGCCCTCTTGTGTTCGCTTTTTTCTATCCAACGGCCTTAATGGTCCTCTCGCGAAAAGGACATACAACATCGAGGTCGGACACAAGGCCCGACCCTACGGAAGAAATGCAACATCATGCTCGTGCGTTTACTTCGCGAGAGGACCACTTAATCGAGGAGTGAGACTGCGTGTTTGAACTCGCTACGTTCGATACCAAAGTGGTTGAGGCGTCTGAGGAATTGTTTGGCGTTGGTGTGCCCGATGCTGAGCATTTCGCCGGCGAGGAAGCGACGTCTTTGTGCGTTGGGATGTCCACAAAGGCCGTATTCTTGGAGGTCAGCGATCGTGAATTGTCCTGTGGAGGTGAGCAGTTCGTATTTACTTTGTGCGAGCGCGTGCCGAATGGCAGCGGGAGAGGCGTACTCAACGCCGTACTTACCATCTCGCTCTCTGTATCCCTGTTTCTTCGCGAGGAAGGCGTGTTTGGCTCCAGGAATATGCTTGGACAAGATCGCACGGATCTTTTCACCTGCGTGATCCGGGTCCGTAAAGATGATCAGCCCTGTGCGTTCGTGGATCGCTTGTAGCTCCGCGAGTGTTTTTGGGTTTTGCACACCAAACCCACTGACAGCAAACAGCTCCGCGTCCACTGCCGCTTTGACCGCTGTGATATCATCTTTTCCTTCGACGACGATGACTTCTTTGATCTTTGCCATGTGTGTTCCTCCTATGCGCGGTTAAAGAGGTGGATCAGGTGTCGAAGATGCTCGAAGGGGTGACGATCCATAAAGTGATGAGGGGTCGCACGCCAAGACCAGTTGTTCTCCGTCGTACCCGGCATATTGAAGCGAGCTTCTGCGCCAAGTCCCAAGACATCTTGGAGGGGAATGATCGCCGTGTGGGAGACGGACATCAAGGCCAACCTGATCAAGAACCAGTGACTCTCATGATCGTCGACGTGGCGTCCCAAGTAATCGAAGAGGCGGTGTTTGTCTTCTTGGCTGGCCTCTGTCTGGAACCAGCCTTTGGCTGTGTTGTTGTCGTGTGTTCCTGTATATACGATGCTGTTCTTTTCGATGTTGTGGGGCGTGTAGAGGTTGGTCGCGACATCCGGTCCAAACGCAAAGAGGAGGATTTTCATGCCAGGGAAGCCGAGCGTGTCGAGGAGCTCTCTGACATCATCGGTGATCATGCCGAGGTCTTCTGCGATGAGGGGGAGGTCGCCGAGTGTCTCTTGAAGAGCTTCGAAGAGAGGGAGTCCTGGTCCTTTTTCCCATTTGCCGTTGATCGCGGTCTCTTCTTCGATGGGGATCTCCCAATAGCCTGCAAAACCACGAAAGTGGTCGAGTCTGACAATGTCGAAGATTTCGAGATTGTGCTTCATACGCTCGATCCACCAACTGAAGCCATCTTCCTCCACTTTGTCCCAATCGTAGACGGGGTTTCCCCAGCGTTGCCCTGTCTCACTGAAGTAATCTGGTGGGGCGCCTGAGACGAACGTTGGGCGCTTGTGCTCATCGAGCTTGAAGTTTTCTGGGTGTGCCCATGTGTCGGCGCTGTCGTGGTTGACGTAGATGGGGATATCTCCTATCAACTTGCGCTCTTTTTGGCCACAGTACTGCTTGAGTTCATCCCACTGTGAGAAGAACAGATATTGTACAAAGCAGGTATATTCGAATGCTTCGTGGTGTTCACGTTTCCATTGTTGGAGTGTCTGTGGGTCGCGATCGCGGAAGGGGGCAGGCCAATCGACCCAGCTGACGTCGTCAAATTGTCTCTTGAGGTTGACGAACATCGCGTAGTCTTCGAGCCAATATTGGTGTTTTTTACAAAAACGTTCAAAAGCGCTGCGATCCTGGTGGCTTGTGCGCCATGCCTCGTAAGCGCGTTTGAGCAGGCCCATCTTCCACTCTGTGACGGCGGGAAAGTCGACGTGGTCAATGGGAAATTCTGTCGGCGGTGTGAGCGCGTCTTGCGGGAGCAGCTGTGCGTCATGTAAGCGCTGTGGGCTGATCATGAGTGGGTTTCCTGCGAAGGCGGAGTCACTGCTGTAGGGGGAGTTTCCAAAGGTGGGGGAGGTTGGGTTGAGGGGAAGAAGCTGCCAGTAAGTCAGGTTGTATTCTGTCAGAAAATCGACGAATTGGTGTGCGGCTGTGCCGAGATCGCCGATCCCGTAGCTCGATGGCAAGGAAGTGATGTGAAATAGGATTCCGCTTTTACGGGACATCATCAGACTCAAACCTTTCATGTTGGTGAAGCGCGAAGCCCCCTTTCTTCAGGAGGGGGAGGGAGCACAAACGAGGTGCAATATACCAAAGTCTCCCAGAAAGACATACCCTTTTGGCGTTCTTTTTGTGCCTGTGTGGAGAAAAAGTGTCTTGGGTTTGGCGTCTTTGTGTGGGAGGTTGTATATTGAGTGAAGAGAAAGAACCATCCCTTGCGCTGCCTCATGATGACGAGCTGTGAAGGGGGTGTTTGCGTAAAGGATTGATTATGTCGAATGTATCTCCATCACAGCGACCCTACAACGCTCTGAAGAGGGCTTTTGGGTGGGTTGTGTTTGTCTGCGTGGGGCTCTTATTCTGTGGTTGCCCACCTGCCGAGACGATCAAGAAACAAGAAGTGATCGCACCCAAATCTCAATTGTACAAGCGCGCACGTTTGTTCAACGGCCTCTTGCGTTGGAAAGCATACCAACGCGCCAAGCCCTACGTCAGCACCAAGCACCGCGCGTCATTTATGTTGAAGTGGGAGGGGCAGCGCGGAAAGATGCGCATCACCGGTTACTCCATCCGTGACGTGACCTTTGAGGGAGAGGGCAAGCGCGCGGTTGTTCTCGTGTCGCAACAACGTTACACCCTGCCTTCTGTGACCGTGAAGAGTGTGTTGTTGCAACAACTCTGGGAGTCCAAGCAGGGACTTTGGTTTTACAAAGGCGAGAAGAAAAAGACCCCCACAAAAGTGTCCCCCACACCCTCCAAAACAACCTCCTCTTCAAAGACTGCGCCTCCCAAGACACGCCCCGCCAAGCCATAATATCCTACAATGTGGGGCTTTTTCTGAGTGTATGAGGTGCATTTTTGTGCGACCTCTGGTAGGAAAGAGCAAGACATTTGTTGGACAGCGGTGCATTGCACCATCCGTTGATATACTGTTTTTGCGACCATGAGGAATAGTAAACATGCCTTTACAGTGGAGTCATGTCGATTGGACATCTGTTGGTGAAGAAGCGACTCGTGATCTACAACAACTCTTGCGCATTGATTCGAGCAATCCGCCTGGGAATGAGGTGGAGGCAGCCGACTTTGTCGCTGAACGACTGCGAGAGGATGGATTGGAGCCGACGATCCTGACCTCTGCGCCTGATCGAGTGAACGTCATCACCCGCATTGAAGGGAGTGAAGACCTCGCCCCCTTGCTACTCAGCGCACATCTCGATGTCGTCCCTGCACATGAAGACAATTGGCGATACCCGCCCTTCGCCGGTGAACGGAAAGAGGGCTTTTTGTGGGGACGCGGTGCCATCGACATGAAGAACATGGTGGTCATGTCCATGTGGATGATGAAGCTGATCAAGCGAATGGGGCAGCCCAAACGGACTGTGATTTTTGCAGCCGTCGCCGACGAAGAGGCCGGTTGTCACTACGGTTCACACTGGCTCGTCGATCATCACCCTGACCAGATCCGGGCCGGGTATATGATCAGCGAGCTTGGAGGTTTTACGCTCCACTTGATGGGCAAACGCTTTTACCCGATTCAGGTCGCCGAGAAGGGACAGGTTGAGCTGTTGATGCGGACACGTGGCACAAAAGGTCATGGTTCCATGCCCAAGAGGCGCTCCTCTAATACCAAGCTCGCCGAGGCCATCGCGAAGATCGGCAAAACAAAGCTCCCCAGGCATATGATCCCCATTCAGCAACACTTTCTCAACGAAGTCTCCAATCACCTGCCATTTCCTGCAAATAAACTCTTTCCGCTACTCGGTACACCACTCGGTGAGCAGCTGATGCGCATCCTCCCTGATGAACAATCGGAGCCGCTCGACGCGAATATGCGCAACACTGTCGCCGCGACCGTACTCGAAGCCGGCGGGAAGGGGGAGCGCAATGTGATCCCTGGCGAGTCGAGAGCATGGCTGGATGCCCGGATTATCCCAGGACAGCAACCCGAAGACGTGATCCGCGAGCTTCGTGCGGTGATCGGAGACGAGCCTGAGTTGGAGATCCTCGATGCTCAATTGCCCGTGTGGATCGATGATTATCAGGATGATTTATTTGGTTTGATGTGCGAGGCTATTCGTCGTCACGATCCAGAAGGTATCCCTGTCCCTTATTTGCTTCCTGGTTTTACGGACGCAAAAGCGTACAATCGCCTGGGCATTCGGTGTTATGGGTTTGCGCCTCTTCAGCTTCCCAAAGATGTCTCCTTCTCTGGTCTTTTCCACAACGTCAACGAACGTATCCCTGTGGATGGGTTTCAATGGGGCCTGAAAACGCTCGCTGATGTCGTCACTTCCTTTGCAGGTGCGCGATGACTGACTATCTTGTATGTGTAGGGCCGTTGGATGAAAGGAGGACGTGATGTCATTTCAAGGCGTAGATTTTTTGAACATTGACAGCCAGTTACAAGAAGAAGAACGCATCACACGGGACAAGATCCGGGAGTTTGTCGACGCCCAGATCATCCCAGGGATCGAAGAGCACTTCGAAGCCCATACGTTCCCCGATGAGATCGTCCCCAAGTTAGGGGCGCAAGGTCTCCTTGGGCCTTTTGTTCCCGAGCGCTATGGTGGCTCGGACAGCTCGTATGTCGTGTATGGATTGATCTGCCAGGAGCTTGAGCGAGGCGACTCTGGTGTGAGGAGTTTTTGCTCGGTGCAGTCGAGTCTTGTGATGTTTCCAATCTGGAAGTTTGGTGACGAAGAGCAACGTATGAAGTGGCTTCCCAGGCTCGCAGCTGGAGAGGCGATCGGCTGCTTTGGCCTGACTGAGCCGGACTTTGGTTCAAACCCTGGGGGGATGTTGACGCGGGCCAAACGTGATGGTGATGCGTACGTGCTCAACGGGACGAAGCGCTGGATCACCAACGCTGATATCGCTGATGTCTGTATCGTGTGGGCCAAAGACGATGATGACCAGATCGGTGCCTTTTTGGTCGAGAAGGGGACACCAGGACTCGAACAGGTCGAGATCAAGCGTAAGTATTCGTTGCGAGCGTCCCATACAGGTGAGCTGGTGATGGAGGATTGTCGAATCCCTGTGGCCAACCGACTGCCTGACGCTGTTGGGCTCAAGGCGGCGCTGATGTGTTTGAATTCGGCCCGCTACGGGATCATTTGGGGGGCACTTGGTGCGGCGATGGCCTGTTACGATGTGGCGCTGTCCTACGCAAAAGATCGCGTCCAATTTTCTCGTCCTATCGCGGGATACCAGATGATCCAGGAACAACTCGTGAAGATGCTCACAGAGATCAGCAAGGGACAACTCCTGGCGCTGCATATTGGACGCCTTCAGGACGCTGGGACGGGACGTCATGTCCATGTCTCTATGGGGAAAATGAACAACGTGAGGATGGCCATTGAGATCGCACGTAGCGCGAGAGAGTTACTCGGCGCCAATGGCATCACCTCTGAGTACCCCATTATCCGACATATGTTGAATCTCGAAAGTGTTCTGACCTACGAAGGCACCGAGAATATGCACAAGCTGATCATCGGAAAAGATATCACTGGGTTGGCCGCCTTTGAATGAGGTGGTCAGGGTACATTCGCCTAAAGGAGAGCGTGATGAAAGAAGTGTTAGAGAGTTTAGGATTACAAGACCAAAACAAGGGCGCCTGTTGGGGAGCAAACGGGTGGATCGAGGAGACGGAACCCACCTGGATCGATTCGTTTAACCCTTCGACCAACGAGAGCATCGCGCAGGCCGCCTTGGTAGGTGAAGACACATACGAGCAGATCGTGACAAAAGCCCAGGAGGCGTTTACGACTTGGCGTCGTATGCCTGCGCCCAAGCGAGGGGAGATCATACGTGAGCTTGGTGATGAGCTACGTCGTCTCAAAGAACCTCTTGGGAAACTCGTCTCTTTGGAGATGGGAAAGATCTTGCAAGAGGGCCTTGGAGAGGTGCAGGAGATGATCGATATCTGCGATCTCGCCGTCGGGATGTCTCGCCAACTGTACGGGCGGACTATGCACTCCGAGCGACCCGAACACAGGATGTATGAACAGTGGCACCCTCTCGGTCCCATTGGCATCATCACGTCGTTCAACTTTCCTGTCGCCGTGTGGGCCTGGAACGCGGCTGTTGCGGCTGTTTGTGGGAACACGATGATTTGGAAGCCCTCTCCCAAAACACCTCTTACGGCCATCGCGATCCAGCATATTTGCAACCGTCTGATGGAGCGCCACCAGATCGAAGGTGTGTTTAACTTGATCGTCGGTGATGTCCCTGTCGGCGTAAAGATGTCGAATGATCCCCGGCTTCCCTTGATCTCTGCAACAGGTTCCACGCGTATGGGGAAAGCCGTCGCGCAGGCTGTCGCAGGGCGCTTGGGACGTTCATTACTTGAGCTCGGTGGAAACAACGCGGTTATCGTCGATGAAACTGCCGATTTGGAGCTCGTGTTGCCCGCGGTCTTGTTCGGTGCAGTGGGGACGGCTGGACAACGTTGCACGACGACGAGGCGATTGATCGTTCATCGTTCGGTTGTGCATACATTGACCGAACGACTGGTCCGTGCATATGGACAGATTACAATTGGTGACCCCCTGGAAGAGGGCACGTTGATGGGACCATTGATCGATGAAGACGCTGTCCTCCTGATGATGGATGCGATCGAGCAAGCCAAAAAGGCCGGCGCGCAGATCCTCTGTGGAGGTGAGCGCATCGAAGGAAAAGGCCATTACGTGACGCCATGTTTGATCCGCGCTGAGTCGCAGTATCCGATCATTCACCACGAGACGTTCGCGCCCATTTTGTACATCATGTCGTACGAAACACTCGATGAAGCGATCGCGCTTCAAAATGCTGTCCCACAAGGTTTGTCCTCGGCCATCTTCACGAGCAATCTTTTGCACTCTGAGCGGTTTTTGTCCGTAGGTGGTTCCGACTGTGGGATCGCGAACGTCAATATTGGCACGTCTGGTGCTGAAATTGGCGGTGCGTTCGGTGGTGAGAAGGAGACAGGTGGTGGACGTGAGGCTGGCTCGGATTCGTGGAAGGCTTACATGCGCCGACAGACTAACACGATCAACTACTCACATGAGCTGCCGCTCGCACAGGGGATCAAATTCTCGGTGGGTGAATAGTTTTGTAGGAGAAGGGGAGTAGAGGGGTTTTGCTCAGAGAGGAAGGGGAATGATTAGCTGTCTGTGTTGTTGAGTGCTTCGATGAAGCGCTCAGGTGTATCGTCAAACAGGCATTCGACGGGGGCTTGCAGGAGGAGGTCATCAGTCCACATGCGGTTGGTTTCTGTGACGGATGCGCGGAATTGATCGTAGATCGGTCCACGTGTACGGAGGAGATTGAGGCGGGCCTGTAAGGTCGAGGCTTCATCGTAGGTGAGATGCATCAGGAGGATACGCGCCTCCTGTGTGCCGCTACTGCGCAGTGGAAGAATCGCGATGTGACGTCCATCTTGCCGACCGATGCTGATCAACAAACTGTTGTTGCGCAGCGCGAGCCACTTGGAACCTTTGAGGGTGTGGTCTTTCTCCGTACGGGAGGGGAGGTTTGCAGCGATCCCTGTCGCGGTCTCTTTGTAGATGCGACTTTGGTCGGTGGGTTGTCCTTCGCTGTCGAGTCCTTCGACCCTGTAGAGTGTGGCACCACGGACCTCTTTGAGGAGAGGTTCTGCGGCGATGAGATAGGTGAGGTTGCGCCAGAGGATCGTCGTGGTGTCGATCTGCATGTTGCGGAACAGGTCGCCGATGGCGCCTTTGAGTGTGGGAGAGGGGCGGCTGATACCGACCGTGACGGTCTTGGCTTGGTGTTTGATCGCGTCGATAGGACGGCTCAATTCCTGAATGGCCTGTGTTAACGACTGGAGCAATCGCTGTGCGACCTCGAAGGGAGACTCTCGATCTTCGATATCGAGGGTCATGTCTTCGTGGAGTGAGTGGAGCAGTCTTTGGCCGAGCATGGCTGTACGGACTGCTGTGTCTACTTCGAGCGCGGAGTTTGAGGCGGGGCTGAGCAAGAATTGTTGCATACCGAGGAGTCGGTTGCGCAGCTCTGAGGGGCTGTGTGGGCTGAGGAGATTCTCTGGGTGGGTTTCGAGTGCCGGCAGATCGGAGAGTAGGGTGCTTCTGACGCGACGTAACATCATGGACTGGTCATCGATCGCGCGGGCTGCGTAATATCCGAAGAGGTGTCCGATGATCGTTACGAGGACAGGGGAGAGGTGGGAGGGGACAGGTGGGACAGCAAAGACGGCTGATGCGTATGGTTCAAAGCGATCGGCGCCCCTGTCTGTGATGACGATGGGGATGGAGCTGTGGGCTTTAAAGATTGCGACCTCTTTGACGGAGTCTGAGAGGTTGGCTTCGTCGAGGCCGGCGGCGCTGATGAGCATGAGCGGTTCGGCGCTGAGGTCGATGTGTTTTTTGTCCTCGATGAAGTCACAAGACATCGACTTGTAGCAGAGTTCGCTGAGTTTGATGCGGATCTCATGAGCGGCGATCTGGTTGGCACCACTTCCGACGACGGCCCAGTAGCGTTTTTTGAGTGCGTATTCTTTGGCGACGGCTTCGACGCGATCGCGCTGCGCGAGGACGGTCTCCATTTTCTCTGGGAGAGCGGTCAGTTCGCGTAGCGCGTCGAGGACGGTGGAAGAGTCCACCTGACCTGAGCTGTGTGCGAGATAGAGGGCGAGGAGGGCACCTGCTGTGACCTGTGAGTAGAACGCTTTTGTCGACGCGACAGACATTTCGACATCTCGACCATCACTTGTGAAGATCACGCCGTCTGCTTTGAACGCGAGGTCGGAGTTGCGTCGGTTGAGGATCGCGAGCACTTTTCCTTCGCGTTGTCGGACGAGATCAACGGTGCGGTTGGTGTCTGTTGTCGTCCCCGATTGGCTGACTGCGATGACGAGGACGTCTTCCATGCTTGGGTTGAGCATGTGGCCTGACAGCTCTGTGGCCTTGGTTGCGCGGATATCCATCGAGGAGCCGAGATACATTCTCAAGGAGTGTGCGACACCGATTGCTGCGACCGCTGCGGTACCTTGTCCGATGCAGTAGATGTGGCGAAACTTGCCCTCGTTGAGGCGTTGGATGATCGACTCAGGGACAGCGGACTCGTCGAGGTTAAAGGTGAAGGGAGCTTGGGCATCTTCTTGCAGGAAGAAGCGACCGTGCAAGGTTTTTCGCACGGACTGGATGGATTCGGAGATCTCTTTCAAGAAGAAGTGTGGGAATCCTGCGATGTTGATATCACGAGTGGTGATTTGTGCGGTCTTGACGGGCAGGTGTTCCTCTGTGAGAGGTGTGCCATCAAAGCCCCACGCGAGAAAGGGGGTGTCGCTACCGATGGTTTGTCGGCTGAGTTCGAGCATCTGTCCACGGCTCTCGGGGTTACCTGCTTCGCGTTCTTTTTCACCATCGAGTTTGACGAACTTCGATGTGCCTTCGACGACACCGTAGAGTTCGGATGCGTAGTAGAGGGCATGATCGTGGATGCCGACGTAGAGGGATTGTCCACTACCGCCGATACCGAGCCAGCAGAGGTCGGGGTGATCGAGGTGGTGCAGGGCGATCGCGAAGGAGCCCGTGAATTCGCGGAGAACTTGACGGAAAGCCTCGCGAAGATCGCCGACAGAGCGATAACGTTCTTCGATCAGGATGGGGATGATTTTGGCGTCGGTGGTGACGTCTTGGTGGAGCTTTTCGCCTGTTCGTCTCGTGTACGCGGCGAGCAGCTCGGGGTAGTTGTCGATGTCACCGTTAAGGACAGCAAACAGACGTGTCTTCCCTGCGGTCATGCTTGCGTTATCATCGCCTTGAGGGTGGGCGTTTTGGATGTTGATGATACCGTTAGATGCCCAGCGTGTGTGGGAGAGGGCGTTGATCCTGATCCCTGGTTGTTCGAGTGCGAGGCGCAAGATGCGGTCCTCTTGGATTTTTTGTCGGATCTCCCTGATGTTTTGTCCGATGCTTCCGATCTCTGAAGCGACTTTGTACACAAAGCTCAGGCTGCGCTCGTTGCCTTGTTCAGTGTCGGGGCCACAGATGGAGCCACTCAGGAGTCCTTCGATGCTGGTACGTTGTGTCCACTCAGGTGCGTGGTCAGATTGGCTGATATTGGAGATGTAGCTGTCGTATGTTTCGACACTTGGGAATCGTACGAGCACGGAGATCCCACCTGAGTCTCGTCCTCTGATCTCGAGTCGTTGGAGGTTGCGCAAGATGTATTCGATATCCCAGTACGCGCGTAAGATATCTCGTTGGCTATCTTTCCAGGGTGTCGAGAAAAACGCCTTGAGTGTGTTGAATCCTTCTTGGATGTCGTTTTTGAGTCGCCAGTGGAGATCCTGACAGGTGACACCCAACTCATTCCATTGTTCGAGAGCGCGGAAGCCATTGGCTTGTTCCTGTCCTTCTGCGACGACAGAGGAGAGGTGTTCGAGAGCGTGAATCACTTCGTCGAGATCTTTCGCGAAGGCGCTGTCGGTTCCGAGGCGAAATGTTGTATGGAATCCTGGGAGTGGGTCTGTCCATGCTGCGATGGGGGCGAGTTGGGCTGAGAGCGTTTCTGTTCCTGTCTCGGGTGTACTTTTATGTATCTGCGTTGCGGCCTCAATGGCCGCTGAGCGTAGATTTTTTGCATCTGTTTGGGTTGAACTCGCGTTCAACAATCCCACAATTCCGCACATAGCTCCTCCTGACGTGGTCGATGATAGGTCGATAATGAGTTGATGGTTGTCGACAGGTACCCCTTCACCGAATCACGGCGATAACTCCGGTGAAACGTGGGATTGACATCTGACTTTGTGATCTATGGTTGTATGACTCCTCAGTGTAAAGTATCGGCATATTGTATACGATTCTTGAGCAGAAAAAAGTACACACTTTTGTACGGGCCTGTATCCCGTGATTATTTGTCGGATAGTTTTTGCGTTTCTGTCTTCTTTCCTCTGGAAGAATCTCGCATTCGGTGGTAGAGTAAGGAGATCACAATGATCTTTTTTAGTGGCTATGTTTCGTGCGGGTGGATGGCCTCATGACCATCACTCGTAGGTGTCTTGTGGACTTCGAATGAATGCGCGTTCACATTTGTGTGGAAGGAAGGGTTCGTTCTGATGGATCTTGAGCTTGTAAGCTCTATCTATGACGAAGAAATTGTACCTATTTGGAGTTTGCCTTTTGCCCGGATCTTGATGGGTGAACTCTCCTCACCATTGTACGGTTCGACGTTGGAGTTATGTGCAGGGACGGGGTATCTCGCAAATCACTTGGTGTCGTATCTTGGGCCAAAAGGTCGGATCATCGCGTTGGAGCCACATCAGGGGTTATTGGAGGTTGCGCGGGAGCGCGCAGCCGAAGCGATTCGCCAAAAGAAGGTCTTCTTTCAACACCACAATCTCCGACATCTTCGGTTTGCTGACTCTGTGATCGATCTTGTGTTCAGCAATTTGGGTCTTTACCACGTGTTGTCTGTTGAAGATCTGCTCGTTGAAGTGATTCGTGTCCTCAAGCCTGGTTGTCGGGCCTTTTTTACGCTCCCTCTCGAAGGGAGCTTTCAAGAGCTGCTCAGTCTCGCGACTCGCTTCTTCCAGCAATACCAGGAGCTCGACATTGTCGAGTATATCCACTACCTGTCTTTACCTCTACGGACGCCTGCTCAAGCCGAATCGTTGTTGCACTCGGTTGGGTTTGGTGATGTGCAATTGCAGTTGCGTCCTTTTCCGCTGGTTTTTCAGAGCAGCGATGAGCTGCTCAACTCTCCTTTTATTCGTTACCACTTTCTGGATGTGTGGGAACCCCGTTTGCGTCACTTTACCACTCAGCAAGTCAAAAGTGAGTTGAAGGACATGTTGGAGCTTATGTACGGTCACAAACCGATCGAGCTTACAGTCCAAGCAGCCTGTTTGATCGGGACAAAAGATCTTCTCTAAGCGATCTCATCAACGTGATACCTTGATCTTTTGTGGCTGTAACGATAGGTTCCTCTGCGAACGAGATGGTGATTTCCATCCTCAATGGATGTGCTGGGAAGGCCAAACTTCCCGTAATAAGGAACACTTACAAAGAAGCATGGAGTTCAGAGATGGCAGAGAATCAAAAAGATTTGGGACCACGTTACTACTGTATCCCTTGTGGGTTCATTTACGATCCTGTGGAGGGTGATCCTGATGGAGGGATTGATCCGGGGACACCATTCGAGGATATCCCTGACGATTGGTATTGTCCGATCTGTGGTGTGACCAAGGATCTCTTTGAACCACTTGATGATTGATCGGTATACAGACAAGGGTGTTTTCTTGGGCGGGGCCACTTACCCTTGATAGAAGCTCATTGAGTCGGGGATGATCTGATAGATCGGTGATGTTGACGTTATTGGATAGACGTCTACGGTGACGAGTGATGACTCGCCTTTGGTAGAGGATGATGTGGTGGAGTTGGTTTGAGTCGAGGTGATGACTCAACCTTGGGGATGGGAGGAGAGGGGAGTTATCGTTGTTGGCTACGCATACGGTTTGTGAGCATGTGCTCAAGTTTGAGTGCGTATTCTTCGACTTCGTCGACGATCTTTTTGGTGAGGTAACTGAGAACAGCGTGTGCGCTCAAGCATGGGATCGCGACAACGAGTCCGAATGCTGTTGTGTTAAGAGCGACAGAGATGTACTCAGCGAGTTTTTTGGCTTTTTCGTCAGCGGAGGCTTTATCGAGAGCCGCGAACGCTTGGATCAGACCAAAGATCGTACCGAGGAGACCAAGCATCGTCGCGACGTTGGCGACAGCGCTAAGCTGGTTGGTGCGTTTTTGTACTTTGGGAAGAACTTCGAGTTGTGTCTCTTCGAGCGCGTTTGCGATCGCTGTTGGACCTTTGTTTGCGCGTGCAAGACCAGCCTTGATGACTTTGGGCAATGCTGCGGCAGGAGCGGCGTTGCAAAGCTTGATAGCGCGGTCGATGTTGTTGGCCATGACCAACTTTTGGATCTGCGCCATAAACGCTTTACCATTGATATTGTATTTGAAGAACAAGAAGATAAATCTTTCTATGATCAACCCAAGCCCTACAACAGAGCACAGAGCGATCGGATGCATAAACATGCCGCCTTTAATGTAGAAGTCAGCGATTTGACCCATCATGGTTCGAAACCTCCTTAGTTAAACTCTTTGTAGCATCACGGTATATCATCTTTCCTTGGACCTCGCAAGACTCTTTTTGTTCCATCTGATCGTCTTTCTCTTGTGATGGAATACTTCTCTTTTGAAGTCATAGAGATAGATTGTTTCTTTGCACATCTTTTGCCACCTCACAGACAGGATAAATGGAGTGTCTGCTGACCTGACATGTGGAGTAGCGAGACTCCAACGCGCTGGTGTTACGAGTGTGGTGGCTCCACCTGTGTGCCCTTGGGTCACACATTTTTCACAACATACCACATTTTTGTTGTCTGGTACATCATTTGCTAAGCGAGTATACACATCCAGAGCGAAAATTGAAATTCGGTGGCTTTTGTGACAAAATCAATCCCATTGAATATTGATGCTTTGGTTTGGATCAAACCCATACCAAACAATTTAGGAGGTATTTATTGATGCGTCAGTTACGTTTTATGTTAGTGGGATTTTTTGTCCTCAGTCTCTCTGTCCTGACAACTGCTTGCTTCAGCATTGGTGGTCCTGGTAGTGGTACCGGTACTGGCAACGAGAGAAAGATCACAGGCACCTATCAATCCGATAGTGTTGTTGTTGTCTTCGCCGAAGATGGCTCATACAAGGTCTACGGTTCCAAAGAGAACTTCCAGGCCAACAAAGATCCCGACTCCGAAGCCGAGTACACGATCCTCGAAAAAGAGATCATCTTCAAAAATGATGAAGGCAACGAGATCCCCGAAAGAGGTATTCTCGGTGAAGACGACAAGAGCTTCACATGGGAACAATATCCCGGACAGACCTTTACTCGCTCCGAAAATTAATCACATCCCAATCCAAGTGCAGTTGTGTCTCCGCAAACTCCCCCGACCATCCTACATTCTCCCCAACTCCCAGCCGTATATCGTAGGTGACATCCTTGTGAAGCTCAGTTACTTGTGAGCTTGCAGCGGGTTCTTTGCGCCTTCACTTGCAACCACTCCTTCTACAAACCTCAATTTGATCCAGGCGCAGTTGCACTTGTGTCTTCGCAAAATGCACCCGAATACACGGCAACAATCCCTCATGGCAATACGTATGTCGCAAGCGACATCCTCTAATCGCTCGATTGTTCGGGCAATATATTCGGTTGTCATTTGCTTCATTCACTTTGCAACCACCCCTTCAACAAACCTCTCCATCCCCCTGAGCCTTCGGCCTTCCCCTATTTGATCCAGGGGCAGTTGCACTTGTGTCTTCGCAAAGTGCACCCGAACGTACATTACAATCCCTCATGGCAATGCGTATGTCGCAAGCGACATCCTTCACATGCTCGACTGCTCGGGCAATATATGCGGTTGTCATTTGCTTCATTCACTTTGCAACAACCCCTTCTACAAACCTCTCCATCCCCCTGAGCCTTCGGCTCTTCCCCCTTCCTCTCCATCCTCTGGAAGAGGAAGGGGGACCAATCAAACAACATATACGTGGCTTTGGATATTATGAACGTGCCCCTCAGCCCAGCAGATACTCGTCCAACTTCCCCCACTTAACTTCGTAGGCAAGGGGAGCGATGCAAGACCCCCTCAGCCTCCCTTGCGGTCGGCAGCTCCCCCTGCTATTCAACTACGTTGGCAAGGGGAGCGATGCATATCAAACGATACATCGCGATGTAAGCTAAATCATCGTATATATTGGTTAAATGGTCCCTCCTCTCGAAAGGCTTGAGAGGAGGGAAGTCACGAAGTGACAGGGTGGTGAGTTTGTCGAGGCGTATGTTGCAAAGCGTACGAGGCAAATAAGCCCGATGAGGGCGCTTGCCTTGGACGCAAGTGCAACGTCCGCCGGAACAGAAATATAGCTAAAACTCCGTGTCTATCGGTTAATTGGTCCCTCCTCTCGAAAGGTTTGAGAGGAGGGATGTCACGAAGTGACAGGGTGGAGAGTTTGTTGAGGCGGATGATTGCAAGTGAAGACGCAAAAAACCCACTGAAAGCTCGTAAGCAAAAGGGAATCCAAGGAT
Source organism: Deltaproteobacteria bacterium (assembly GCA_002731275.1). Lineage (GTDB taxonomy): Bacteria > Myxococcota_C > UBA6777 > UBA6777 > UBA6777 > UBA6777. The sequence goes on from PCBK01000044.1 coordinate 36,593, forward strand.
ATGGCTTGCTATATCCGCCTGCAAGAAGGGGATTGCAGAGTGGAGTCAGGGGAGTTTGCGGAGACACAAGTGCAACGTCCGCCGGATCAGACTTCTAGTTTTCCCCCGTATACACCGGTGAAATGTTCCCTCCTCTCAAGCCTTTCGAGAGGAGGGAAGAGCCGAAGGCTCTGGGTGGTGAGTTTGTTGAGGCGTATGTTGCGAAGCGTACGAAGCAAAGAAGGCCAGGAAGAGAAGTCTCTCCTGGAAGAGTCCCGTAGACGGTAAAGCCCCAACCCCGAAGGGGTTCAACCGGGGTCCAGCGGCCGCCCGCTGGTGCAACGTCCGCCGGATCAGAAGCTTTGATTGAGGAGGACTGTGGAGGAGCGTGTGGGGGTGAGGGGGGTTTTATTTGTGGGTAGATGAAGCGCAGTTGGCTTGGCTTTTGGTTTTGGTTGCAAGAAGAGGATCACAGCTGTTGCAACTGCTGCTGCGGAGAGACCAATGCAGACATTGGCCATCACAGCGCTGGTTCGTCCTGCGTCGACGAGTGGTTTGATCTTGGTGTTATAGCTCGTGGGGGCACCCTGCAAGCTTTTGTTGATCTCTGTTTCCACCTTGTTTTGTGAGTTCTGTGCATCGAGACCAAAAGCCAAGACACCACCAGCCGAAGCGACGGCGACGCTCACTGCAATCCAACCCCAGAAGGTCGGTTTTTTCCACAGGGGAACAGTCGAAACAGGCTTTTTGGCGGGGGTACGTTTGGCCATCGCCACACGGCGGGGAGGTGTTCGCTTTAGCACCATACGTCTGACGGGCGCTTTGCGCGCAACGACAGCCCGACGGACAGGATTTTTGCGCGCAACAATACGTTTCATCGGCGGCGTGCGACGTTCGACGATGCGTTTGACGGGTGGTGTGCGGCGGACCATCGCGACAACACGACGAGGTGGAGGTGTTCGGCGTTCAACAACACGACGAGCAGGGGGAGGCGTACGACGCTCGACAACGCGACGTGCTGGAGGTGTACGACGCATCGCGACGACGAGGCGTCGCACTGGAGGCGGTCGACGACGAACAGCGCGTCTGACAGGTGCCTTTCTCGCGATGACGCGTCTTCTTGGGGCCGGAGGTGCCCCAAACATCTTGTTGGACAACTTGGTGATCGCTCGGCCCGTTGCCGTTCTTTTGAAGATCAAGTTGACCTGTTTGATGGTCTTTCCTGTACGAGCATCGATCTTGCGAAACAACGCTTTGGCACGACTACCCGCAGGCAGGACGCGCACATGGAACAACCAGCGTGCTTGTCTCATGCTTCCCAATTTGGCCATACAACCGGGAGTATCACCGACACAGCCCAGCGTCATCCGCGCCATGTTGATCCCCATGCTGTTGGGGGGGAGCAGTTTATACGCCCTTTGACGGCGGATTTTGCTACGTAGACCCTTATTGAGCTTCGCGACAACACTCGCAGGCGCACCTTCTGCACCCAAAAAGTCCGCGACCGCTTTGGCCCAACTCGTCGTTGGGATGAGCACGCAGAACCCTACAAATACACACATACATGCCCACAAACGGGCGTTCTTTTTTCTTTGAACATCCATGCCAATGGCTCCTTGAGATGCTGGAGAATCCATCGTTTCTATTCCATATTCCGACGAGCATAGAACGCATCGCCACGACTGTCAACTTCCAAACACATCCTCATCCCCTGCTTGAGGATCGGTGCTGCTGCACATAACACAACAACACAGAAAAGAGTTGCTTTTCTTTTTCCAACGCATCATATATCTTGATGATCTTTTTCACTCCTTCTTTTGCCGATAAAGGCGGATATATGGCTGCAAGAAAACGTCGTGACCTCAACGCATGGGCCTCTCTTCTCGATTTGATCGATGCGCCCGATCACCCAGCCAATGCCTCACAAAAGCAATCCCCACCCACCACCCAGGAACCACCCTCACAAAATGACGCTACATTATACAATGTAGAGGTCGATGCACCTGAAACCCCTGATGAGGTCACTCTTCCGGCTGAGGAGCAGAACACAACACCTGTCCACACAGAGTCTCCTGATGTCATCGCAAAAGAGCCCGAAGTGACAGCTCCTGTGAAGGAAGCTTCGACAGCTCCTGCCCCAGTCACGACGGAAGAAGATGCGCTGTTTTGGGAGCAAGTCATCGCCGCTGAATTTGGTGAAGACATCCAAAAAGCCGAGCAAAAAGAGAAGGCCGAGTCGGCCGCTGTCACGATCGTCAAGAAGGGCAAAAAGATCGAGACCAAAGCGATCGCCAAAGAAGAAGTCCCTTCGCTCAAGAGAGAGTTGGAGGAAGATCCATTTGTCCTGACTGTCAGCGCTCTCGTTCAGCAGATCAACCGCAGACTCGACGAAAAAGTAGGGCGCGTCGCCGTCCAAGGAGAACTCTCCAACGTCTCCAAGCCACGCTCTGGCCACGTCTACTTTAGTCTCAAAGATCCTTTTGGTGTGATTTCAGCGGTGATGTTCCGTCGCTACCATGAACGACTCGATTTTCCCGTGAAAAATGGTATGGAGGTCTTGTGTCGTGGTGGATTGACGATGTATGGCGTCAGAGGGAAACTCCAAATCGTCGTCGACTCCATGGAACTTGTGGGGATCGGGAAGCTCGCGGTTGCGTACGAAAAACTTAAAGAAAAACTCGACGCTGAGGGACTTTTCCTCCCTGAACACAAGAAACCATTGCCCACTTATCCCAAAAAGATCGGTCTGCTGACCTCGGCGACAGGGGCTGCGATCCAGGATCTTATGCAGGTGTTATCACGTCGTTGGCCCGGTTGTTCGCTGTTGCTCGCACATTGTCAGGTGCAAGGCAAAGAGGCTGGTAAGGACATCGTCGCCGCGCTCACATTGCTCGATCAACAAGAAGGACTCGATTTGATCATCCTCGGACGTGGTGGTGGCTCTCTCGAAGATCTTTGGCCCTTCAACGAAGAAGAAGTCGCGCGCGCTGTCTTCCAAGCCCGACACCCCATCGTCGCAGGTGTCGGCCATGAGACCGACACCACCATCGTCGATTTTGTCGCCGATGTCCGCGCCGCAACCCCCTCTGCTGCAGCCGAAGTCGCGGTCCCTGATGAGTCCGTTATACGCGAGCGATTGCTTGAGTATGAACAGCGCATCGCTCGGGCAATGAGGCACCAACTACAAGAGACACGTCTCACTCTGCGCTCTCTCGAACACGAGATCAAACCTCCTCTTCACCAAATCGAACGTTATCACAGACGCTTTGAGCAATACGAGCACAGACTACAGCGCGGTATCGAGAAGTCACTCGAACAACATCGCCGCTTTGATGATTATGAACGTCGGTTTATCCAGGCGATGCGACGCCAGTTGGCGAGTGAGAAACGTGTCGAGCCCAGAAAACAACGCGCCTATCGAGCGATGAAACATCGCATCGCCGAACAACGTAGACGTCTGTATCTCCTACAGAGTCGCCTTGAGAGGCGTGATCCACTCCGTCAACTCGAACAGCTTCGGGAACAATTGCAAGCTCGCTCGCAACGACTGGAATATCTCGGTCAACAACTCCTCAAAGAGAAACAACATCAACTTCAACTCGCGATGAGACGGTTACAAGATCTTTCACCACTGCGCGTTCTTGAGCGTGGGTATGCGCTTGTCTTCGATGAAGAGGAGCGTGTGCTTCGCGACGCAACACAGCTCTCCGAAGGTGAGCAGCTAAACATTCGTCTCTCCAAAGGTCGGGTACGTGCTGAGGTCAAAGAGGTCCTTGGGGAAGAGTCATGACGCTCGTAAGTTGAAGAGTCCCGAAAGATCCGTAAGAATCGTCCTGATATGTTGTAGTTGGGGGGAGGCTTCGAGCGCTTGGTGGCCTCTTTTGCGGATAGGATTGTTGCGCAAGTTGAGCCTTTTGAGGCAGGGGAGAGTCGTTGCCTTCGCGATAATCGCAGCACCTTCAGGTTTGATTTTGTTACGGCTGAGATCGAGGGTTTCCAGTGTGCGAAGACGTGAGGTCTGTGTGAGGGCACGAAGACCACGTTCTCCTATACGATTTTTGCTGATATCGAGGTGGCGGAGTTGGGGGAAGTTTGTTGACGTGACGATGTGTTCGACACCTTCATCTTCAAGCTCGCAATTGTTGAGTTGAAGCTTCTCAAGGTACTGAAAGTGAGGAGCGCTTGCGAGATATTTCGCGCCTTCTGGACCGATCTTGCAATGAGAAAGATGTAGCTCTTTGAGTCCTTTCAGATATGGGGAGCTGGAGAGGTGTCTTGCGCCTTCTGGACCGAGCGGGTTTCTCGACAACTCCAGGAATGTGAGCTTTGTGAGCGCTGGGTTCTGTGTGAGTGTCTTGACGCCTTCTTGTGTGATCCCGTTGCCCATCAATCGCCACTCCTCTAGCTGCCCAAGTGCGCCAGAGTGGCAGATATGTTGGATGCCTTCATCGCCGATATTGTTTCCTGTGAGGGACCACGTCTTGAGTTGTGCGAGTGTGTTCGCCATACCGAGAAAACCGTCTGCTGTGATGTGGTTGGTCGCGAGATGGAGGTGTTCGAGCTGTGTGAGTTGCGTGGAACATACAATGGCATTTGCGCCTTCGACACCGATACGGTTTCCTGCAAGCCAGAGCTCTTTGAGACTCGATAAGTTTGGGGACTGAGCGATACAGGTCGCGCCTTCATCGCCGACGTCATTCATACTCACTGCGAGGGTGTGGAGTCCTGTAAGAGAGGGCGCTTGGGAGAGCGCGCAGATTCCTCTGTCACCGACTTGGTTATCATATAGATAGAGGTGCTGGAGTTGTGAGAGATATGGGGAGCGAGAGAGGGCGAGCATCGCCTCATCGTCGAGCTGGTTTTTGGAGAGTCTCAGTGAGGTGAGCGTCGAGATATTAGGGGAGTGGGCGAGCGTGTCGATGTGTTTGTCTGTGAATTGGTTGTGGGATAGATCGAGCTGTGTGAGCGATGTGAGGACTGGAGAGTTGGCGATGATGTCGGCGACTTGTGGCCCCATATGTCTGGCGATCAGGGAGCGTAGTTGTGAAAAGGTCGAGATGTTGGCGACTGGGACGAGCGCTCTGTGTCCAAGGTGACGGACGTCGAATTCGATCTCGTGGAGCTGAGAGAGCGCAGATGTATGACAGAGTTGGGTGAGTTGTTCCTCTGTGAGTTGGTTGTGTGAGAGCTGGAGACTATGGAGCAGCCGACATTGCGAAGGAAGCTGACCTTGTAGAAGATCCTCCCAAAGATCTTTGAGGGTGAGTGTTTTGCACTCGGCTGGCCATGCGAGGAGGTGTTGTTGGGCGTAATCGATGGCGAGCTGTTTGTCGGGGCCTTCTGTCCAGAACCGCAAGAAGTCGAAGAGCGTCCGAAAGTGTTTGTGGGAAGGAGCGTGAGTGAAAAGTTTGCGAAGCTGTGCGAACTTGTCGTCGGACATACACTTTCTCCAGGCTTCTTGTTCCACGTTATTTTTTGGCGAAAGGCCCTATATGTAGGAGCAAATATGTTTCAAAAGTAACTTGTTTTGGTGCGCAAGTCAAAGTCGTGCTGTGGTGTGTATCCTTTGTGTTTGTTTGCGTTGCTCGTGTGTGATAAGTATCGAGGCGAGAACATGTGTAGACAGAGAAGGAGTGTACATTGAGTCAAGATCGTGTGAGAGGTGTTCTGTTAGGGTTGGCGGCAGGAGATCTGAATGGTGGTCCAACACAGATGGCGATACGTCTTGCGGAAAGTCTGATCGAACAGCAAGCTTACAACATCGAGGATGTCGCGTTGCGCTACCTCGCGTGGTGGAAGGAGGGAGCTGTTGATACAGGTCCCACGACCGCCTCTGTTATGCGTTTGCTCGAAGAGGGGCACTCCCTCGATCTTGCGACCGCTCGTGTCCACCGCGACACACGAGGGAGAACGGCGGGTTGCAACACTGTACAGCGTTGTGGGCCGATCGCGATGGCGTCCTTCCTTGAGAAGGAACATTTGATCCGCTTTGCCGCGCTCGAATCCTCCATCACACACTGGGATCCTCTCGCAGGTGAGGTGTGTAAAGGACACGTTCTGTTGTGTCGTTCATTGATTGAAGGACTCTCCTGGAAGGACGCGCTCAGACAAGCAGAGTATGGGCGTCATTTTCGTGTCGCGAGCGCGATGCGTGTCGATCCTTCTGCGAAGTTGAGCAAGGGAGGATTTGCGCCTGATGTCTTGAAAGCTGCCATTGCCTTCGTCGACGCTGCAGACAGTGCGGCCTCTGCGTTACAAGCGGCGTTTGATTTCGCAGGTGGTGCGAACTACGCGCCTGTTTTGGTCGGTGCTCTCGCTGGGGCGCGTTGGGGGGCGAGCAGTTTCCCCGAAGAGATGTATCAACATGTCGTCGATCTTCCGCGTATTCAAAAGGCTGCAGACACGCTTGCTGCGCAGTGGTGAGCGATAACATATCGTGTGAGGTGTGTGTATGGCGCAGGAGAATCATCCAACCGCTTCGCTGACTCGACATCAATTGTTTGGGATGTATGCGGCTGTGTACGTCGTGTTTGGGATCTCACTTTGGCGCGTGATATTCTTCGCGTTGCGCGATCATAGCCCCTACTTTTGGGGCATTGTGCTGGGCTCTTCCCTCCTTTTGCTCTCCTTTCTTTGGTTTCATCTTTATCCACCTCGCTCCCGTTGCTCGATGGCCTTGTTCTTTCTGTGTCAGGCCATTTTGGTCGAGTCTCTGTGTGTGATCGATCGCCAGTATTTTTTAACGCTGGCGTTTTTCTTTCCGGCGATCCCGGGGTTTATACTCTATTTTTCCGGAAGCCAGGGCAAACTTGCGCTGGGCTTGTTTATCCTCGTGACGATCTTTATGCGCAGTTGGTGGTTAGGGACTTCGCTCTTTGAGACGTACTATTTGATCTATGCGGGTTATTTTTTGTTGGCTTCTTATGTCGACATGATCGTACAAGCGCGTAGTGCATTGAGCCGAAGCCAGGCGCTTTTACTCGAACTTCAAGATTCCCACAAAAAGCTCCAAGAGCACGCTCGTCACGTCGAAGAGTTAGCCATTACCCGCGAGCGCAATCGACTGGCCCGCGAGCTTCACGATTCGGTGTCACAGATGTTGTTTAGCATCACTTTTCTGACACAATCCGCGATGATGCGTTTGAAGGACACCCCAAAAGAGACGAAAAAGCCGATCCTTCAAATAGAGAAAACGGCGAAGAACGCGCTCGAAGAGATGCGCGCCTTGATCTTTCAATTGCGCCCCATCCAGGATGGTGATGATTTTCTCGTGCTGTTGCGGACGACCCTTCAGGAGTTCACGCAGCGTGATGCTCTAGAGGCGACACTGCAGGCACCTGACACTCTCTCGTTGTCTCCTGAGATGACACACCATCTGCTGCGAATGATCCAAGAAGCCTTGCACAATGTCGTCAAACACACAACTTACAAGTCTGTGAAGATTGTGGTGCAAATGGACGATGACATGCTCTCGATCGATATCGAGGATGATGGTCCTGGCTTTGACAAGGACGCCAAGCGTTCGACGACATTTGGATTGACGAGCATGAAGGAGCGAGCGGAGCTCATCGGCGCCTCACTGGAGGTGAAGACCGCTCCAGGCTCTAATACTTCGATTCTCATCCGCTTGCCAATGGATGAGAGCGTCTGAAATGCTTGTGTGATGGAGGAAATATGGCTCCCATTCGAGTGCTACTCTGTGACGATCACCAGATCGTCCGCGAAGGTCTCCGAAGCTTTCTTGAGCTTCATGATTCTGTCGAGATCGTAGGGGAATGTGCGAACGGTGTAGAGGTCCTTCAACAGATCGACACGTCTACGCCTGACGTGATCTTGCTCGATTTGATGATGCCTCGAAAGAGTGGGTTAGATGTTTTGAGAGAGCTACAACAGCGCGAGGACGCTCCCAAGGTGCTCGTGTTGAGTAGTTTCTTGGACGATGAGTCCGTCTTTGCAGCCATCGAGGTTGGAGCCGATGGCTATTTGCTCAAGGATATCTCGCCTGCCGAGCTGCTCAAGGCGATCCAGGATGTCTCCGAGGGACTCTCGCCTCTTCATCCAACCATCGCCCAGAAGTTGATGAAGAAGCTCGCGACACCCCAGAAGAAGCAGGAGAGTCGGAATGTTGAGGAGCTGACAGAGCGCGAGCAAGAGGTGTTGGGGCTTGTCGCACAAGGACTCAAGAACCGGGAGGTGGGGCAGGCTTTGTGTATCAGCCCAAAGACCGTTAAGACCCATGTCAGCAACATTTTGTACAAGTTAGGTGTAAAGGATCGTGTCCAACTCGTCATATGGGCACATCAACGTGGGATCGTTGGGGATAAAGAGACGAAGTAGGCTGCGCAAAGTCCTATGGAATCGAATTTTCAGGGGATGTAATAGGTGGGGGAGAGACTTTTTCTTAGGCCATGTGGCCGAGTCCCAATGGAGTAGGCTATCTCATCCCATGAAATGACAAAAAATGGTCAGGCTAGCCGATGAGGAAGAGGGGGCGAACTGATATGCTTATCTGCGTTTCATGCAATGTCGAAAGTGGTCGCATGTTTCACTCAAGTCCATCTATTCGGCGAAAGACTTGAAGGTCTTAGTCGGGTAGATGGTGTTTTGACACATGCCAGAGAGGATAAGCACGATGGATAAGCGTCGAGAGTGGCTTTTTTATGTCTGCGCCACGTTATCTTGTGGTCTCGTATTGTCTTTATGTTGGTCGCCTGTTCGAGGGGTCAAAGCGAAACCTTCAGCACCAGAAGTCTTTTGTGGTGTGTATGGGGATTCTTTGTTGTGCAAAAATGGACACATCTCCTGTCAGGTCTGCCACGCAGAGACCCCTCCAGGGATGAACCCATTTGGTCAGCAGGTCGCAGCGCAGCTCCTTGTGGGGACGAAGCGTCCTCTATCCCACGATGATTTTGTCGCAGGGCTCAAAGATGTCCTGCTCAAGATCGGCGCGCAGGACGCGGACGGGGATGGGGTGAGTAATATGGATGAGATCAAGGCGGGGTATCTTCCTGGAGACAAAAACCATACACCAGCACAGCAAACAAGCGCATGTGATCCTTCCAAAGGGATGCAGTGTGGGTACGTTCCGGAGAATGCGTTCAAAAAGGTCTCACAAGATTTTTGTGGCCAACAGGTCTCCTTTGAGGAGCTGGAAGCGTTTCGGAAGAAAGAGGATCAGCGAGCCGCTATCAAAGACAAGTTGGCGTCCTGTCTGGATACACCCTTTTGGAACGGAAAAGACGGTGTTGTATGGAGTCTGGCCAATCAAAAGATCCGGCCCGCAAAGTACGCCAAGTCAGGGGCGGACTCGGGGGCCTTCCCAATCGCTGACTACTACGAAGATTACAACATCTTTGTCTACTCCCAAATCGACGATCATGACGCACGCCTTGTCTTGACCGCGCAGTTCTTTGTCGATCGAAAAGATGGTACGCCAACAACATACAGTATCCGTCAAAAAGAGACGGTTGTCGGCTCCGATCTCATCGGAAATGGTGGGTTTGCGATGGTACAAAATGAGAAGCGTGCGGGGCTCGCGACGTCTCCGTGGACGTTGGCCATGATCACGATGTTTAGTGTGATCCCGCGTGGCACAGCAGCCCAAATATATCGCTCTTACCTTGGATTGGACATTGCCAAGCAAGAAGGTCTCTTTCCCGCGAGGAACGAGCCCGCTGATTACGACGATAAAGGCGTGCGTGAAGCAGCCTGTCGCCAATGTCACGAAACCCTCGACGCACTTGCCTATCCTTTTACACGCTACAACGGCCTGAACTTCGAGGCCGGAAAGCTGACAACGTACATCGACGACCGAATGAAATTGCTCTCCAAGCTCGAGGGTCCTCGTCTCGAACTTGTTCCAGAGGCCGGATATATCTTTGGTAAACGTGTGAAGAACCTGGTCGAATGGACCCAAGTCGCCGTCAACAGTGACCAGTTTGCGAAGGCCGCTGTGATGGACTACTGGAAACTCTTGATGGGCGGAAAACCAGCATTCCCCAAGGAAAACGCTGCATTTGACACCCTCTGGAGAGACTTTCGTGGGAAACACAAATACAGCATCGAGCGTATGTTGCACGCTTTTGTCCAGATGGAGGTGTACGGTGCATACTAAGACCAAAATACACGTATGTTGGAAACGTTCTCTTGGTGGGGTGGTCTGTGCTCTCTCCTTGTTCCTCGGAGGCATGGCCTGTCAACCTGCGCTGCCTGAGGAGGCACCTTCTGTCCCTTCGGAGACTGCGCGCATCAAGTTTAAAAGTGTCAAACGCCTCGCGAACAACCTGAGCGTGGCGCTCGGCCTCCCAAAGAGCGCGCTGTGCAAAGAGTTGGGGACTTATGATTGTTTTTCAAAAGACGCACACTCCGTAACCTTAGGAGGTGTTGAGCCCTACGTGCAGCGGATCAACAACCCCTGGAAGCTTCCGCCTCTCAGCGCACCTATCGCCGTCGATCGGGTCGCACTCGCATCATGTCAGGCGCGCGTAAAGCAGGACTTTGCAGACGCCAACAAGGCGTTGATTTTTGCACCCCTTGTCGGTGTCTCAAACCCCAACGAAGGCGCAAGACGAGAGGTCGTTGTGACGCTTTACAAGCGGTTCTTCCTTCGGCTCCCGACAAATGAGCAGGCCTCTAAGTGGGTCGGATTTTGGGACACTGTGACATCATCAAGTCAGCAGCCTGCGCAGGATTGGGCCACCTTGGTTTGCTTTGGGATCGCCTCCAGTACGGAGTTTTTGTTTTACTGAGGCGATGTGTCGGATGAGTAAACCGTTTACAATCGAATTGATACAAGAGAGTCATAAACATGAGTAACAAGACATCGAAAATCACGCGCCGTCAGATTCTCCGTGGTATAGGTGGAGCTGGTCTTTTGGGCCTGGCAGGTGCTGGACTTTCCCAGTGGAAGGGGGCATCAAAGGCCCACTCCAACCCTGGGAGCAATGTAGACCCCAAGTTTCTGATCGTGCTGACAGCGTCAGGTGGTGCGTCGTTGATCGACAGCTTTCTCGCGATACGTGAGTCGGAGAGCGCCAACGCGAGCGTGCTCAACGTTTACCCCGATAAGATGGTGACACAGATCGATGGCTCACCTTTTCGCGCGCTCGATCAAAAATTCTCGCGTTTGGGGCAGGTGCCATATGCGTTTGAGACGGTCCAGTCTTCCTTCCTGAAAAAACACAAGCAAGACATGATGGTCGTGACACAGACAGGCTCAAGTGTGACACATGATATCGCACAGAGACGCTCTGTCACTGGAAATGAGATCTGGTCAGGTCGGACACTTCAAGAGATGGTCGCCTACACATACGGTGAGTCTTACGCGCTGCCAAACGTGTTGCTGGCGACTGGGACAAACTTCATCGAGCATGGGACGGATAGCAGCCTGCCCGATTATTGCTTTGGTGAGAAGGTGACCAATCCGGGGATCTGGCCTCTGAGTCTCGATGGGACCAAGGGCGTGACCAAGATCGACGCCGAGCTGATTCGGCAGGTCCGTCTTTTGCGCAACGAGAGCATCGATCCTCACTCTCGCTTTACAAAGTTATACAGCAAAAACTCTCTCTTAAATCGGTGGATGGGGATGCGTGGCACACCACTTCGCAAATTGGAGAACCAGGATCTCATCACCAAACTCATGATGTACCCGGACTCCGAGAAGTTCCCACTGAAAAAGTACGGGTTGTCCTCTTCTCCATCTGCTGCGCTGGTGCGTGAAAAGTTTCCAAGGATGGAGGTCGATCCTCTCGAAGCACAGGCCGCGCTGGCATTTCTTTTGTTGAAGTTTCGTGTCTCTGTCACCGCGACGATTGGACCTCGACTCGATCTCGTCATTCACGGAGATGAGGAGACGATCAAGCAGAGTCTGAAAGGTGGCGCTGGTTCGCCCAAGAGCATACCAGCAGGAAGCATCATCAACACACCGATCGCGTTCGACTTTTGTCATCAGGCCCACCGCGGGACACAGGCCTTTATGTGGGACCGCATTTTGACCACCGCGGATCGGCTTATCGATCTCCTCAAGTCCGAGGAGTACGAGAACGGTGAGAGCTTTTGGGATCGCACGATGATCTACATCGCGACGGATTTCGGTCGCTCTCGCAAGCGGCCGTCTGGTGCGATTGAGTTTGGCTCTTCACACAACTTGAACAATGGATTCTTGATCCTCTCACCGCTGGTCAATGGCAACAAGGTCTTGGGCGGTGTCGATCCGGACACAGCGATGACATACGGCTGGGATTTGCAGACAGGTGCGCCAGACAAAGGTCGCCACGCAGAGGAGAAAGAGATCTTTGCGGGGATCCTTCAGGCCCTTGGGGTTGATACATCTCCTGCGAAGTTGCCGGATGTTCGTGCCATGAGGAAGAAAGTCTAATGTCCAATCTCTTACACCAAGACGTGCTTTGTAGACCTTCAGGGAAAAGGGAGGGCGTGTGATATGACATCTGCACCTGCGATCCCCCGATTTTTGCTCGTGACGATCATCGTTTGTGTGTTATTTGGGGTGACTCCCTTCCTACATTGTGGTGGTGGAGAGCCTCTTGAGCGGGCACATCAAGACGCCGGAAGTCTCTCGGAACCATCAGGGACAGATCGCGATGTGTCAGCCGACACATCATCGACTATCCCCGATGGTCCTTCACCGAATACGGTTTACGTACCACCGGGGAATACGAACACTCCTGGCGATTTCTTCTTCGTAAAGCTCTCCGATTTTACTTTGGAGCCTTCTGGGGAGAAACGGATCTGTTTGATCATCGACGCACCTTTGACAGAGAATCGCTTACTCAATCGTTTTGAACCCGTTATCGAGCAGGATGGCATGATTTCGCAAATGACGCTCAGTGTGGAGGAGAAAGACACACAAGCGGCATGGGATTGTTCTGACGAAGAGTCTACCGACGCGAAACATCTTTTTGTGTGGTTGAAGGGTTTACCGGCGTTTCAGTTTCCTGCGAACAGTGGTGTGCTCTTGGAGGGGAAAAAGCGTCTTCGGTTGACGTTACGGGTACACAACACGACACAAGCAGCGGTCCAGGTGACAGGCGGCGTAAAGGTCTTTCATCTCGCCTCCGGTGGCAAGGAGTACAAGCTGTGGAGTCGAGCGCTGCAAGATAAGATCGAGCTTGCGCCAGGTGCGAGCGCGACGAAGACGGACATCTGTGTGCTCAAACATTCTGTGGAGTTTCTCGCAGGTGTCCCGATGTTAGGGGCACAGGGAACCCGTTTTATCGGTGAGTTTATACGCGAAGATGCACCGCGAGAGGAGTGGATCTTCATGGAGGATTGGACCCCCGCTGTGCAGAAGGTGTACGCATTCCCACACAAGATATCGAAGGGAGACACGTTGGCGCTCACGTGTGCATGGAGAAATCGCAGCACAGAGACCGTACAAGGTGGCTGGAAGTCTTCGGATGAGCAGTGCGGTTTACTTGCGTATATACATGTGGATGATTCGCTCAAGGACGGTCTCTGTGGAGAGAAGAGTGAGACGGTCTACAAGCCGCCCCCTATCGAGTATACACCAGGCGAGTGTGCTTCCAAGGATGGCTTGTCTTCGGCGAATAATGTCCCCATTACGACGACATTGGCCAGCGAGCTTGATGTGGATTTTGGTTTCCAGGGAGGTGAGTGGGTGGCTGCCAATTGGGAGCTGATAGGTGGAGAAGTGATCTTCAATCACCCGACGATCGGCAACCTGTTGATGAAAGAACACACCATCGCCGTGGGACAGATCCGGACCGGAGAGACTGTGTATATTGACATCGTGTTGCAGGCGATGATGGCGATCGGTGCGCGCAAAGTGAAGTATGCCTTGCCGATCTCTGCTTCTGGTGCGTTCAAGAAGGGGCAAAAAGCTGGTGTCTTTGAGGTCGACGTGAAGTGCGGTACCTTTAACCACCAGAAAATGACGTACTCCATAAAAGATGGTTTGTACGGCACGACGTTGTCGATTGGTGGGATTATCTCGACGACGACACAGATCGGACCACTGGAGTACGCGATCAAGTTGATCTTCCGAAAGAAGTTGTAATCTAACGGGCGTATCGAAGGTAGAGGTAGATGCGACCTTCTTCCTTCACGAAGAATCGTTGTTTGAAGCGGCGTTTGCTTCCATCTTTGTACGTAAGCTTGACTTTGGCGATGTAGTCGCCTTTGCGTAGCTCCAGTTTTTGTGTTTGGTACGAGGGGGCATCTTTGCGCAGGAGGGAGCGATGGTGGAGGAAGACGACCTTCGCACGCCAGCGACCTTTGTGACTGTAAATGTTGGACTCTACCTTAGCGAGCCTGTCGAGATCGGCAGCCCTTTTGTAGACATACCTCAACTCCATCTTGAGCGGGAAGCGATCCTTGAAGTAGTAGGCTGCCCAGCCCACCAGTAAAATAAAGCCAAACCAGCCGAACGCTTTTGCGATCCTGACTCTTCGCTCTTCTCGCGCGTCGACCTCGAACTCCTCGGGGGATTCTTCTTGCGTTTGCGTTTCCTCTACAGGGTCCAATTCTTTCTCTGTCACATCAACTCCTTCTTCGTGATTCCAGCCAACGAGTATGGATTGGACAGACATGCTGTGTCGACCCCGTACAATTGTCAATCGATTTTGATCACTTCGGTGTGGGGAGGGCGTTTTCGTGTCGCTGTGCGTTTGTGTTTTTGGCGAAAGAATTGCGAAAGGAGACGTTTGCTTTGTTGTCTGTAGTGCTGCGTCCGTCCGGGCATTTTAAACCCTTTTTGGATGTAGTCACCTTCTCGAATCCCCGGAGAGAAGCTGTCTCTGTGTACGTAGTAGAGGTGTTGGTTGTCGTAAAAGTAGACACAGAATCCTTCGATCTGCTCGATCCATCCGGTTAATGTATGAGAGGGACGGCGCGCACACGATGTGGACGTATGATGGGAGGGTTTCATGGAGTTGACGACAGGGACACATCCCAAAGGTTGCAAGAGAAGGATGAAGAGCAGACTTTGGCGTATATATAAATGAAGTCTCATAGCCAACCTCGATCGGCGAAAGATACGTATGATTGATCGCCGACGACTATGTGGTCGAGGATCTTGATGCCGAGCAGTACGCTGACCTCTCGGAGCTGTGTCGTGAGCTTGCGATCGTGGGTCGATGGTTCGGGATCGCCGCTTGGATGGTTGTGCAATAGGATCATGCCGACCGCTTTTTCGCGCAGAGCAGGCGTGAAGATCTCTCTTGGTGTGATGGTGCAGCGGTTGATGCTGCCTTGTGAGACTTGCTGTTGTTTGAGCACGCGGTTGCGTTGGTCGAGTAACAAGATCCAGAAGGTCTCCTGTTCGAGGATATTGAGTTTGGGCGCATAAGCGAGATAGACATCCCGTGAGGAGACGAAGGTTTGACCGCGATACAGGGGTTTGCAGGCGATCTTTCGGCCGAGGGCGAACGCAGCCTGTAGCGCGGCAGCTTTGCACAGGGTCATCCGCTCGATCTCCATAAGCTCGCCGAGTCCAGCGTGCTCCATCTCCCGCAGGGTCGCAAAGCGCCGATACAATTGGCGGGCGATATCAGGTGTCTCTTGTTCTTGAAGGATGAGCTGCAGGAGTTCGAATTCGCTCAGTCGAGCGAGTGGTTCACTCGCGAGGGCCTGGATGAGTGTGGTTGAAGGGTCTGGGTGAGTTGGGGGGTGGGGTGTTGTGTCGATGTAAGTGACGTTGTCTTGTTGTTTGGATACACTTGCGCGTTTTTGCATATTCCCTCCACTGGTTGATTGAAAATGTGTGTCAGAAATGCAAAAAAAAGACCTGCTTTGAGAAAGTGCGGAAGTTTCTTACAACACCCGCATATAGGGGGTCTTTGTGTGGGGAGTGTCTGTCCAGAGGGTGTCCAAAAGCGATGCACTTTTTGTACATTTCTTGAACAGAATCGGCTGGCTAGTGGCTCCATTGGAGGACGTGTGTGTCTCTTCTTTGTGGAGGGCGTAGACTTGATCATCTATATGCCCATTCGTATACTGCGGGCACACTGGCCATCCGGTGAAGCTTTATATCTATTTGGAGTTTCATTGTTTTTATCGAGTAAAGAGTCCAAAAGAGGAGAGAGACGTGAGTGATGTAACCCGCAATGTTCGTATCTTGATGGAGCCATTATCGAGGGCGTTGGTCGTCGAATCCCCCCACGCAAAGCTCGATGGGCATCTGTCAGACATCGGTATTGAAGTTACCCGTCTTCACGAAGTTCCCGACGAGGACTCGTTGATCAAGACGCTGCAGGATACACGTGCACAGATCATCTTCAAGCGCAGTCGTGTACCCATCACACGTCGCATGATCGAGTCCTGTCCAGAGCTTCACGCCATTCAATTGTGCTGTATTGGTGACGACTCTATCGACAAAGACGCGTGTGCAGACCATGGCATCATGGTCTTCAACGATCCTGTCTCCAATGGTCGTTCTGTACTGGAGTTGGCGATCTCGCTGTTGATCGGTCTCTCTCGTCGACTCTACGAAGGGAACAGACACTCCCACAACAACAACTGGGAGAAGACCGCACGTCGTCGTTATGAGATCATGGATAAGCACCTTGGTATCGTTGGCTTGGGGAATATTGGTCGCCAGATTGCCCGCGCCTGTCAGGACTTGGGGATGGAAGTTGCGTTCTACGACAACCGCCCTGTTGCCCGTGAAATTGGGGAGGAGATGGGGTGGAAGTCCTATGCCGATCTCAAAGATCTCTTTGCACACTCCGATATGGTCACCGTCCACACCTCCGCCAAAGACTACATGGGCGAAGATAACGAAAATCTTCTCGATCCCTATCTACAATATCTCGGCGCTGAGCGTGGCGAAGACTCACCTCGTATCTTCCTCAACCTCGCACGTGGCAATTTGCACTCCTCCAAAGCGTTACTCGAAGCCGTCCAAAATGAGCAGATCATGCGCGCGGCTGTCGATGTCTTTCCCGAAGAGCCCGCGCCTGGCCACGCCAAAGAGTGGGTCAACCCTTACGCAGGTGAACACCGTATTATCTGTTCCCCTCATATCGGTGGTGCGACTGCGGAAGCACAACCCCGTATCGCACGTCGAGTGAGCTACACTGTCGAAGGATTCTCGCGTTATGGTTCGCTCCGTGATTGTGTCTTTGCGCCGCGTGTGACGCTCTCGATGCAAGATGAAGCTCGTGGACATGCTGTGTTGGCGGTCGTTCACTCGACCGCTCGTGGGACCAAGAAAGCCGTCAACGACGCGATCTATAAGGCGGAGTGTAGTAACCTTGGTTCGGCACACAGGGACTTTGAGATTGGTGTGGCGTACGATCTTTCGGTGATCGATCATCCCCTCTCACGTGAGGAGATCGAAGAGTTGGTGGAGACCGCGATCGACATCGCTGGTGATAAACATGCGATTCGGGCTGTGCGACAGATCAGTGTCCCCAAACAAGGCTGGAAGTAACGCTGTTTTTTCCAAAGCTTCCCCCCACCCCTACCTTGCCCCAACCCAAACAAGCACCACAAACACCCTCATGGACAACTCTCTGTGAGAGCGCTGGCAGCTCTCAACGGGGTTGGCATGTTCCATTGACGCAGTTCATGTTGCTTCCACAGATGTTGCCACATGTTCCGCAGTTGTTCGGATCACCCATTAGATATGTGCATTTACCATCGCATATGTCTGGAATCATCGATGGGCATTGAGTCGTACATATCCCGCTGGAGCAGGTCTTTCCGGAGGAACAGGCGTTTCCACAACTCCCACAATGGTTTTGAGCGCTGTTGAGGTCGGCACAGACGTTTCCACAGAGGGTGGTGCCGCGCGGACATGTTTGTGTGCATTGTCCTTTGGCACACAACTGACCACTTGGACATGTTTTTCCACAGACACCGCAGTTGCTACGGTCATTGCTGATGTCTACACACACATTGTTGCAGACGACTTGATGTGTTGGACAATTGAAGACGCATTTTCCACCCTGGCATGACGCGCCGTTGATACATTTGATCCCACAACCACCACAGTGGAGTGGGTGGGACGCTGTATCCACACAGCTGCCGTTACAAATGGCTTGTGAACCACCTATACAGGGAGCATTACAGGAGCCGTTGACACACATCTTACCTGATGGGCATTTGTTGCCACACGCACCGCAGTGATCGTTGTCGTTTTGGACGTCGACACAGCGATTGTCGCATCGGGTCGTGACGGGCGAGCAAGTTTGAAAGCATTTTGCCTCATGACACACCCAACCTGATGGACATTGATTGCCACAACCACCACAATTGTTTCGATCGTTTCTGTTGTCCACACAAGTACCACCACACTTGAGTAAGCCTGCGGGACAACTGATCGCACATAGGCCATCAAAGCAAAATGAACCGCTGGGACATTGATTGCCGCAAGCGCCACAGTTGTTGGTGTCTTGTTTGATATCGGTGCAAGTGTTGTTGCACAAAACGGAGTTTGCTGCACATGGGAGTTCGCAAGAGCCGTTTTGACAACGCTCTCCCGCCTTACACGAGAGACTACATTGGCCGCAGTGACTGGCGTTGTTGCTGGTGTCTGTGCATTGGCCATTGCAGTTGGTGAGACCTGAAGGACAAAGACAACTTCCATTGATGCAGGATGTGCCCCATGTGCATTGATTGCCACACGCTCCGCAGTTTGCGTTGTCAGTCTTTGTGTCGATGCACTTCGTACCACAACTTCGCTTTCCTGAAGGGCACACACATGTCCCACCATTACATGATTGTCCAGTTGGACATGTGTTTCCACACGTTCCGCAGTGGACAACGTTTGTGCTGGTATCAACACATTTCCCGTTGCATCGAGCGTTTCCATTGCTGCATGAAGTCGTGCAGGTGCCCTGAACACAAACAGCTCCTTGTCGACAAGCCTGCCCACAAGCGCCGCAGTTGTTCGTATCACTCGCCGTGTCGACACATACACCTCCACACAGCGTCTGTTGTTGGTTGCATGTGCTCACACATTTACCGGCTTGACACAGCTCACCTGTATTGCACTGCTTTCCACACGCACCACAGTGGCTCGTGTTGGTGCGCAATGAGACGCATAATGTCCCACACATCGTCTCGCCACCGTTACATTGACAGCCTCCATTTACGCAGCTCTGTCCTGACGGACAAGCCGGGTCACACGTCTTTATTGTGCAGAGATTTTGTGCATTACAGAAGGTGTTTGCTGAACAGTCGTCATTCCCTCGGCAGGGGAGTGGACCGGGAGAACATGCCGATGAGAGTGAGAGTCCAAACAATAATATCCCAAGCAGGATAAAGCGACCTGACATGATAGAGTGTTGAAGAAGTGCTTGCATCGCGTGTTTCCTCATATGTGAAAAGGGTGGGTGTTTCGGTTCGTATGTATATCTTGCGATCTTGATCAGTGGTTTGTTGTCTCAGACCTTTGGTGTCTTAGGCATCAGAGCATCCATATAACGCCTATACTGACGTTGAGTGCGGGGGCAATGCGTACGATGTTTTGGTCAAAGAAGACAAACTGTGGGCCACCCGAGAGGGCCAGGCGAAAGGACAAATCGGGTCGAAAATAGTAATCCAAATTTCCAGTCAAACCTGCGACAAATCCAGCGTTCCAGAAGATCCCAGAGGGGCCTTGACGCAGCAGCAAGAGGGGTTCGAGATGCAGTCCACCCCATAACCCCAATTGCCGTGTCGAGAAGCCCGTCCCAACCGCTAACTTGAACGAGATGTGGTGGGTCTGGTAGTCCAGCGCCAGGGCGTTGGCGAGTCCAAAGCGGTAGCCAATACCTGCACGCAGCCAGTGTCCCGAGCCCAAGAGCAGGCCAATTCCCATATTATTGAAGGTCATCTGTGAGAGGGGGTTGTACTGAAAGACAACACCCCAGTGGGCTGAGTGTTGTCTCTCGCCTTTTTGGGTGTGGTGTTTGTTGGTGACGTGCTGCCAGGATAATTTTTTGGGCGTGATGTTGGTGCGTGTCTGTGTTCGCATGTCGATGGTCTGTTGCCCCAGCCATTTGTGGAGGCGCACGTTGACCTGATAGACACCTTTATTTACACCGATCTCAACGGACTTTCCTGGGGATTTGTAAAAGTCCTGTACGAGCTGCCCTTGGCGGTACAAAAAGATATGGCCTTTGAGCGCGTGAGCAAAGACCATGTGAGAAGGTGCTCTTCTTAGAAAACTTATATACAGTGGTCCTTGCCCCCGCAAGTTAAGCTGATGGGAAGGGCGCTGAACTTCGACGTTGTGACGTGATGAACGAGAGAGTGTTTGTTGGTAGACATATTGATGGATCTCGCCGAATGATACGCGCTGATCTTTGTTTTTATCGGCGGCACCTCGGAGTCCTGCGAGCAGGCTGGAGGTGAAGAGAGAGCTCTTGATCGTGTCGGATTCGTAAGAGCGACCATTTGCTTCGGAGGAGGTGAGGATTGCGACGCCGCGTGTGCGAAGATCGTCGATAGGGCGCCAACGTATCGAACGCAGACGTTTCGCACCCTTTGCGCGCAGGATTCTGCCACTGTAACACGAGTCGATCAACATAATCCGTACACGCGCAGATAGGCTCCGTGCAAAACGCCGGACCTCCGCAAAGGGCAGCGTATCATTGCCAAGCTGAAAGTGCTGCTTGCGTGCGTGTCCCGAGTAATAGAACAAAAAGATACTGTTGCGATGAGCGCGTCGAAAGAGGTGACGGATATGCTTCATGGTAATTCGGACTTGCTGGACACTTGGAGATAGCATGAGTTTGATCTGGTTGGACTTGTACCCTCCGAGCTGTCGAAGAACACGTGCCACTTTTTTGGCATCGTCTTGTGCAAAGCGCAGCCCCGGCAGATAGCGGTCACCTCGATTGTGTCCGATCAACAAAGCGTATCGTTGGATGGTCTGTTTGTGAGACGACGCATCCACAGACGAAGAGGACGTGAGGACACATAGCACACACGTCAACATGATGAGCACCCAAGTGAAGGCCCTCTTGCCCGTCTGGATCGTCCTCTGGCTGCCTGATTTGTCGCAAGCATATGTCGAGAAGCTGTTTGTGTGGCTCATTTGTTTTCTTTGTGTTGGGGGGTGTGTTGACGTTTGGTCAACAGCCAACTTTGTTGGTGAATACATCGCGACATTGGGAGCGTCTTGAGCGATTGAATCGAGCGCTCGCGCAATTGCTCTCGCAATGTTTGTTGAAATATCCGATAGGAGAGTGGTTGCTGTGTGATGCAGACGTAGATGCGCTCGGCTTCTTTGGCGTCGTCGAGGATGGCTCCATCAGGAAGGACGAGTGTTTTGCCTTCCGGTGCGGCTTGTAGAGGGAAGGCACGTCCCGAGGCGTCTGGATAGAGAGGGCTAAGTTGTCCTCTTTGGTCGCTCATAAAGAGCTGGAGATACGCTCTCTGTTTGGTCCTGTAGTGCGCTGTAAAACGCAACTGATCGTCCGCTTGGACAAATGTATTCGCTGCGCCCTTTTGGGAGACACCCCCTCGTCTGTAAAAAAATGAGAACGAAAACGATGGTGTGTGATGCGCTCGCTTTGTCATGCTTGCCCCTTTGGGCCGTAGCGCCGAGCGACCTGTGAGAGGCTTGTTAGAGGAGGTTGAAGGCTGCGTCAGCCAATGTGTTGGGACGCTCAAAAAGAGCACGGCGCAAGCGGCTACGGCGAGCAGGGGGTAGAGACGTCTGCTCGCTGTGTTGGAGCGTGGCCGTTCGGCTTGTCCTCCTTCGAGGACCTGCAATTGGGGTCCATCCCACAGAGCATCGGGAAGGGATGGCTGTTGTTGTGCGAGTTGTTCGCCTCTTGTGAGGAGCGCTCTCAGCTTGGTTTCGTCTGACGCTGTGAAGTCAGGCGCTTGCGTTGTGTCCTGTGGTGGGGTGTCTTCTTCGAGGTGAAGAAGATCGTGTTGGAGACGTGTTTGTGGATCGTGTCGATTCATACTTGGTTCTCCGAATGGGTGGACAAGAACACGCGTAATCTCTTCAGCGCTGCGCGGGTCCGTTTCCAGACCGTGTTTCTGTGCAGCCCGTGCTGTGTGGCGAGTTCTTCCCATGTCATACCTTCGATATATCTGCCAAACAGGATCGAGATGTCCTGTGGTTGTTCTTGTGAGAGGGCCTCTTGCAAGCTCAGACGTGTCTCTGCGTCGAGTGTTGTGGAGGCAGAGTGAAAGAGTTCGTAGAGACGTTCTTCTTGCACGTCAACGCGTCTAAATGTCTGGTAGGTCCGGTGAAAGTTGCTCGTGCGCCATTTGATGAGTCGGCGTAACAGGCCGCGTGGGTCTTCGACCTGGAACCGCTCGAAGTGACGGTAGATGTCGTACCAAACGAGTGATTCCACTTCGCCGACATCGCCTGCAGAAGACAACTGAGAGGCCGCGATGTGATGAACAAATCGCTGGTGTTCTTTGTAAAATGAGCGAAATTCGGCTTCCACGCTTGATCCTATGTTGGCGTCCATTCTTTTGTGATCACGTTGTACCCTGTCAACACAGGGAGCGCATGGATCTGCACACCTGCGTGGTCACTTTTTTTTGTGGATGTGTAACATCTTGTTGTTTCTGTATCATTTTGTTCATTGTGGGGGCATGCTTTTTGCCGCGCTATGACATCCTGCATGTTGTTTTCCTTGGCAATTCCGATACACTTGTGCGCATACTTGAAACGACTCTCTGAACGTGCCTGGATATCCGACCTCTCCTCGGAGCGAAAAATGTTTTGTGTTGTATGTCTACGTCAATTCGAAGATCGCTGTGATACATGTCCTTCGGTGCCCAATGTACCACCCGGTTTTCTTCCCTCCACGCGCTCGCTGATTGAGATTGAAAAACGTCAATTTTTGCTCGATGCGTTGGCTCTTTGGGTACATAAAGGCCTCGTCTCTCCGAGGTTACGCAAAGAGTTGTCGATGCCATATCTCACACAACTGCATTTTATCAGGCCACGGATCTGGAGTGATTTACCAGCGCCTACAGAGGCATGGCTGCGTCGAGAAGTCGGAGAAAACGCACCCTTTCCATCGATCAAGATCACCATCAACGAGCCTCAGCGTCGCGTCCCTCCGTTACCACCTGCACCACCACCTCTTGCTGTGATCAAGCCACCACAAGTGCGCGTTCGACCTTCCTCTTTGCGTCCGTCATCCGATGAGCGCTTGTTGTCTGTCCGTACGACACCTCCTCCTGGGATAGCAGTAGAGGTGTCTGAGACCCTGGAGACTCCCTACACGAATGTGCCTCCTCCCATCCCCTCCACGCTCAAAGAGAGCAACATTCCTCGTTTGTACGTCCGCGCGCTCGAATCACAACAGGCCATCCCTGTACGCAACAAATCCTTCGGTGCCAGCGCCGAGGAAGAACTGCCTTTTGTACTGACCCCTCCCGCCCGGCCTGCACTGGAAGCCGATCTCTTTATCGAGTCAAATGACGCGCTAGACGAGATCGGAGATATGGACACACTCGAAGAAGTCGAAGCCATCTCTTCGCTCGATCGACCCAACGATATCCAGGCGCTGCTCCCCAACATCAAACCCTCATCGCTCCGCCCTCGGACCAGGCAACCCACTCCTCGTGAAGAGGCCATCACGTTAGAAGTCGAGAAGATTAAACCCAACACCCACCATGAACTCGACGCACCACTTCACGAGCTCGATCCGCCAAAGTCCGCGAGTCTTCGTATGCCAAAACATGCATACAAGACGACTCCCTCAGCGACAGACAGCCAACCTCTTCATGAGCTCGATCTACCTGCCAAAACAACGTTGAAAGAGGCGCAAGAGCAGCGTGATGCACACGCTCTCACCGAACAAGAAGTCGCCGAACAAGAAGTCGCCGAGCAAGAAGTCGCAGGGGAGGTGTCTGAGCATGTCTCCGTGCGCCTGGAGAATGTCGCGAGTGAAGAGGAGCTAGAAGCGCCGAAAGAAGAGGCTGAGACACCCAGTGAGGAGCTTGAAGAGCCTTTGGAGAGCGCAGAGACACAGGAGACTGCGCAAGAAGAAGCGGCTGATGTGGACGCTCTCGGTGATGTGATGGGGAGCGTTGTGGGTGGGGATCTGCTCGACGTTGTGCCATCTTTTGAGGAGGGGCAGCGCAGCGCGCCTGCACACAGTGAGGTGCTGGAGCATTCGACATGGTCGCGTTACTTGAAACCCTTCTTGACGCAGTATTGGTTGTATTTTGTCGGGATGTTTTTGGTGCTCGCGAGTGGTTTTTATCTGTTGTCTTTGGCCTGGACAGGGCTGGGGCAGGTGATGAGGCAGGTCGTGATCTGGTCGGGTCTGTGCCTGGGTGCAGGTTCATTTGCAGGCGCTGGAAGTTTGGTTGTGCGTCGTTTGGAGCTTGAACAGGCAGGTAAGTTGTTCTGGCTTGTGGGTGTGGGCTTATTGGGGCCGGCGGGGATCGCGCTGGGCAAGCTGCTCCCTGACGCGCCACTGCTTGCGAGCGGTTTATGGGCTGCATCTCTTGCTGGTGGGTGGGGTTTCTCTCGTTATTGGCGTCCTCGCGTCTCAAAGCAGGCCGGCTCGTTTGCTTGGGGGACATGGGGGGTGCTCTTTTCATCGTTGGTGTTTGTGCCTTCGTTGGGGGGCATTGCGACGATCCTGGCTTGCTATCTGGGGGCGTGGTTGTTGCTGCAACAGATCCGCGCTGTGCCGTGGTTTCAGTCTGCGCGTAAGCGGCGTTGGACGCGGTGGTTTGAACTGTCCTTCGAAGGGGAGCGTGAGAAGCCCGACTTTTGGGAGCATTTTTTCTTTTTGTTACCGGGTGTCTACCTCTTTATGTTGATGGTCGCGTGGTTGATCTGGGGGGGATTGTTGCACGGCTCTTTGGATCCGGCGATGTGGTGGAATGGTCCTTGGAGATGGTTTGGTCCACTTGGTGTGATGTTGGGCTGGTGCATGATGGCATTTGCCGAAGTCTCTGAGGTTGGGGCAACAGACACGAAGCAGACCTATTCTGTGTGGCTTGTGTGGGCGCTGCTGCTTGGTGCAGCTGGTTGTGTTATCAGTATACAGGCTCCCTTTGTGTTGGCCGTTGCTGCGGCTGGTTATGTGTTGTTGACGCTCTCTATTGCGTGGACATGGCCGAAGAAAGCGTTCTTTTGGCTCGCCGGTGTGGCGACTTTTGTGGCGCACCTTGGTCTCGTGATGGGGCTGAACGTGTCGTTTTTTGGTGGCGCGTCGCTCTCTCATCAATGGACAGGGATCTGGTTATTGCCTTATCTTGTCGCGCTGTTTGGGGGGGTTCAGTGGTTGAAGAGGCATGGTCGAGAGGAGGGCAAGCAAGTATGGGAGCAGCTATGGCTTGTCGTATCGATCGCAGGGGTGATGTGGTTGTTACTGGGGACACAGTGGCTATTGAAGATCTGGCTGCTCGTTGTGCCGGTCTATATCGGCGCGTACTTTGCGCTGTGTGCGTTGTTTGCTCGAAAGAGCGTTGGGTATCTCGCGTTGGCGACGCTCGCGACGTGGGTCTTCTTTGGTTTTGTTTACGTACATAACACCGTACAGGTCGCAGGTGCCGTCGCGTCATTGCTCGTGTTGTTCCTTTGTTGGTCTGGCGCGCGTTGGCTCGAATCACAGAGAGCATTTCGTTCTTTACAAGAAGTTCTCGATGATGCGATGGCCCTAGGGATACCGGTGTTGCTATTATGGGGATCTCATCCTCTCCTTGTGGGTTGGATTGGGAAGGGAGCGGTGGCACCTTCCTCTTTGTGGATTGTCGCGGACATCGCTCTGTTGGTGTACGGTGGTCTCTTGTTGTGGTTGAGTCTGGCGACGGGCCGACGGGGATGGACATATGTGGGGTTGGGTGTCTTTGCCTTGGGGAGTGTGCTGCTCAAGAGCGAGCTCCCTCATTGGTTGGGGTTGACCATTCGTCCGTGGTTATCGAATGTCGTGTTGTTTGCGGTCGCGTTGTTGTTGTTTGAGCTTGCGTTGACATGGGACGCAAAGAGTCGTGAATTGGATGACCGTCTGGGTCTGTTGTGGTTGGGCAAGCGTCTGGGGCCACCGAGCTATTTGTTGTATATGCCTTTGGTACAGACGTCATGTGTGGTGACGCTGGTGGGGTTGGTGCAGCTGCATCTGATCACGCTCCCCTGGATGATTGCAGCGGTGTCGTGGCTGCTTGCGTGTAGTTTTTTCGTCAGGGTTGGGACCGCGTTGCCTTCGCGTGCCTTTGGTGTTGTGTTTGTAGGGGTGTACTTTCTGGGTGTCACACAGCTCTCTTACCTGTGGAATGAAGGGCGTTTGCTGTCTCTTCTTGGGTGGGGAGAGGTGTGGTTATTTGCGACACTTGTGTTGGTGTGTGGAGTCTTTTTGTTCGAGCGTTTGGTGCGGGGGATGGTGCCACAGATATTGGTCGCTCCTGTGGGGAGCGAGCGTACACTACCGCCTTCAGGTCCTGTACGTGGTGAGTTCTTGTACTGGTCGGAGTGGATGTCACCGATCGCCAATTTGTTGCCATTGATTGCGTTGGTTTTGTTTGTCGGGTGGCTGGGTGTCCTCGCGGGATACTGGGGGGATGCTCCATCTGTGCAGGGGATGATGTGGTCTTCTGTGATGTGGGTTGAATTTGCGCTGGTATTTGGTGTGCTTGCGGTGTTGTTTGGCCAGCGTTGGTTTGTGGTGTTGATGGCGAGCGCGTTGTTTGGCGTTGTGAGTGCGCTGTCGACGTTATTTGTGGCGTCGTGGGAGAGCTGGATCGTCGTGTCATGTGCGCTTGTGTTTGGATATGGCGTCGGTCGTCACCGTGGGTGGCGTGCCTTCGAGTCGTTGGGGTATCTTCCGGGGCTCTGGGATGGTTGGCGTGATACGTCGACAGCCCGTGGTGATATGTTGTGGGGGAAGGGGCTACGTGATGCCGCGCTGCTCAATTCATTCGGTGTGATGGTGTGGGCGATTCATTCGTGGCTTATGTATCCTGTCTCTGTCGGTTGGTTGACGTTGGCGGGAGTGCTATGTGGTGTGCCCTTTATGTGGGGGGCTGTTCGTCGTCAGGCGTTACCCGGTGCGCGGGCCCAATACTCTCTTGGTTGGGCGTGTTGGGGGTTCTCTTTGTGGGCGCTTGGGATGGATGGCTTCGTGTACTTTTCGCTCCCCGTACCTCCGCTACAAGGTGCAGCATTGTCCCTTATTGGTGCGCTTTTGGTGTTGTTGTTCGCGAAGATCGTCTGGTTGGAGAGGCGCGCTGTGTTGTGGGATGCGATCGTGAAGGGAGAGCTGGATATCTTCTCCCCATCGGCCGCGTGGAAGGATATGGACAAGGCCGATGAGGTCTTGTTGTGGCAGTCATGGCAGCAGTGGATGGAGATCGGCTATGTCGCCGCTGCTGGTTTGGTCTTCGTCGAGTGGATGTGGGGAAGGCAGCCTTTGATGGAGCTGCCTTTCTTCTTGATGTTGCCTCTGCTCGTACAATTGATTGTGCGGCCAAGTCGCGTTGTCTTTTCGATCACTGTCGCACTTGGGGCGCTGTTTTGGTGGACCAACGCGTTACCCTCTGGTTGGTTGGTCGGTGATCTCTTGTTGCCACCGGGAGCAGCCGCGCTCCTGGCCTGGATGACGGCGGTGTTGTTTGTGCTGAGGGGGTGGACGCGCTGGGTTGATAGTGATGAGCCCACAGAAGGGCGCCTGACACAAGACTGGATGTTAGCGGCGTTGTTGCTCTTTGGTGCAGGTTGTATGGCGGCTGCGTTGGATGTCATCTTTATTTTGGACTTGAAGCTGTGGCCTTTTCACGGTTGGGTGCTTGGTTTGCTCGCCGCGTCGGGATGTTATTACGTCGCGATGTCTTGGAGTCAATTGCAAGGCGCGTCCTTGCTCTCCTCTGACTGGGAGAAGCGCTTTGCTCATGTCGGGGCATTCTCTTCCACACCAGGAACACGTTCACAGTGGGAGCTACTGGGGGAGACGCTGAAGGTCGCCTTTGCCTTCTCGACGTTGGCAGTGTGCATCTTGCTCTTGGTGGGGATGCGGTATCAAGGCGCGATCCTCGAACATCTGCCCTGGTTGTCGTTGTTACCATTTGCGGCGGTCCAGTTGCAGAGGCCGAGCCGTGCGTATGCAGTCCTTGTGGTCATCGGGTCGTTGGCGTTTTGGTTGTTGGGTCTCTTGGAGGCCTGGATCGCGGCGTCGTTGATGGTGGGAGCGTCTGTGGTGTTCTTGTGGCAGGCGTGGTCGTTGTGGCGCCTGGATGTCCGTGCATTTGAATTCATGAGACCCTGGACTCTTGGTGCGTTTGGAGCGTCTCTGGCGATCTGTGTGTGGTCTTATCTTCCGATCTTGTCTTTGTGGGGCTATACCCTTGAACATTGGGCGTTGGCGGCGTGGGCTGCGATCCTCTGTGCGGCGTTTTACAGGGGCTTGATGTTGTGTTTGGGGATGTTTCTTCGTCGTGAAGATCGAGATGTGCCGTGGGGGGGCTTTGCGTCTGTTGAGATGACACAGACACCCTGGAAGCTGTTGTGGGATACAAGCTGGTATGGATTCCTTTATGTCGGTCTGCTCGGGAGTGGATTGGCGCTGAAGGTGTGTGTGGAAGCGTTCCCCGATACACTCGACGTCTGGTTGATATTTGCAGCGGCGTCGGTGTTTTTGTTCGATGTCAGTCGCACCCCCAACAAGGCGTCTATCTCGATCTCTTCGGGACTTTTGGTGTTGTTTGTGTATGTGCAAGCGAGCCTTGTGACGGAGACGGAGCTCTTTATCTCTTTGCCGGCGATGTTGCTGGTCGGGGGATTGTGGTTTGTCCTCGAAGGACTTGGAGCGATCGTTCGTAGAGATGGGCAGCTTTTGCGACAGCGCAGGAAGGTGGCGTTTCGACAAAGTAGCTTTGTGGTTGTATTGAGTCTGCTCACAGTGCTGTGTTTTGGTGTGTGGTTGTGGTGGGGACTCGAACCTGTCTTTTCTACGTTCTCGTGGTCTTTTCATGAGGCGTTGTGGGTGTTGTATGCGGCGCCGCTCTTTTTCTTGTTGATAGTGTTGCGTTTTGGCGTGCAGTGGCGAGTGCAGATCCTCTTGCTCTCTTGGTGGATATGGCCGCTCATGTTGGGCAGCTGGAGTGTCGAAGAGGGAGGATATACGATGCTTCATGCCCCCTTCTTCTGGGGGGTGTATGTGTTGTTGTTTGGTGCGCTGTGGGCGTTCGTCGTCAAATATGCTGTGTCTTGGGGGGCTGAAGGTGTGTGGCCACACCGATGGTTTACACACACGATGTGGAGGGGGGTCAATGTAGAGACTGACTCCTCAGAAGAGCAGATACATCGTTGTCCAAAGCGCGAGGAGTGGTCTTTCTTACAGCGTCGTGTGGATGATATCCTTTTGACAGGCGGTGCTCTACTTCGTTGTGTGTGGTGGGCGGCGATGGTGTCCTTGTCATGGATGATGTGGCGTGTGATGTCTGGGCAGAGTCCACCTCTGGAGGGTGTGTGGGTTGCGTTGATGTGTGTCCTGGGGCTGGGGCTCGCGGGTCGTTTTGTCTTACGACGTGCGTCCTGGTGGTTTGCCTGGTTTGTCGCGTTGTCACTGGTGTTGTATTTTGTGACGTATGCGCTTGCGCCTTCGATACAGGACGTAAGTTATCCCTATTTGTCGAGCTTTGCACTTTGGGCGGGTGCCTGTGTCCTGTGTGGGATGTGGTTGTCAGCGCAATTGACAGATGGAAGAGGGCGCGACTGGTGGTATCCGCCTGTGTGGCGCGCTGACAGAGAAGGTGGGGATGATCTTTCTCGTTGGTCTGGCTGGCACCGTATCCCTCGGAGGATGGAACGTGCGACGCTTATCGCCTCGTTCTGGATGGCGGTCTTGGCCTCTGTTGCGATTGTGACGGACATATGGATGCGTGAGATCGTGCAGCGAGAGGCGATGTGGCTTGAACGTGTCTTCGTGCCGTTGGCGTTGGTGTTGCTTGCCTGGGGCTGGGGATGGCTTGCGCGACGTTGGAAGAGTGAACTCTTGGCGTACTTTGCGATCGGGTGTTTCTTTGGTTTGTACGCACATATGCGTATCAGTTGGGGGTTTGGGTCGGACAGTCTTGATGGCTGGATGATGTTTGTGTTTGGTTTTGTGTTTATTGGGTTCCGGATGGTGTGGCAAAAGCTCGGGGGCGTCGTGCTGGCACGTGCCATACAGCGAGTCGTGTTTGTCTTACCTTGGGTGGCCTTTGTGTTCGCGTGGCTGGGACAAGGCTCGTTTCCGTCGGCCATGTGGATGGTGAGTGGATTATACTACGGTGTCTTGGCTTATCGCAGTGGGCGTCGGTGGTTGTATGTGCCTGCCTTTGCGTTCGCGAATGTCGAGATCATGATGTGGCTCTCTGGTCGTGGTGCGCTCTCGTGGCATTGGTTTGTGTTGCCTGTAGGACTGACTCTCGCGAGTTTTGCGGTCATCTTCCAGGAAGATCTGTCTGAGAGAGGGCGTACATCTTTACGTGTTGTCGGGAGTATTGCGATCTATGTGAGCAGCGCCTCGCAGATCATCGTGGGGCATTCGATTTGGGACGTGATGGTGCTCGCGATCCTCTCGATCGCGGGGATTTTACTTGGCATCGCGTTACAGCTCAGGAGCTATCTGCTGTTTGGTGTGGTCTTCCTCTTCCTCGACGTCATCATCCACCTTTTTTATCTTGGGACACGAGATCGTGTGGTGGGGATGATCTTCTTGTTTGTAGTAGGGGTTTTGTTCCTTGTGACGGCTGTGTTCTTCCATCTGAAGCGAGATGCGCTGTTGGCGCGCGTGAAAGAGCTTCGTGAGACGCTTGATTCTTGGGAAGTTTGAACCTTTTGTGTGCTTGTCGTGAGGATTTGGTGTATCGCTCCTTGGGAGGGGCGTGTGCGCGGTTTTTTGTGGCTTTTTTTGGATGTTTCTGTTGATTGGATCGTAGAATACTGGCATGTTATGTGGACATTGATGGTCCATTATGATGACACAGGTTCGCGAAAGAAAGTGCCACTGTATGACATGGTCCCAACCAAACTCCAAAGACCTGTACAGTCTTTTTCGTACGCTTTCTTAAGCCACCATCTTTTGTATGTGGAACAAAGGAGATACCCCGATGGCTGGAAAAAATCCGCCAAAGGATACAGCAATAAGTGATGACGCCTGGCTGGATGGTGAGGCGTCTCAAACACCGAAAAAGAAGAACCAGAGAAACGTAACACTTCATCAGGAGATCGTCCTTCCGCAAAACCTGGATGAGTTTTTTCTGCCTGAAGATATCTCTAGTGGTGACGCGCTAGAAGCTGCTACGCCTGCGAAAGACTCTGCGCCCACGTCTCCAATGACAGGAGAGTTGGAGCTTTTTTCAGCCGAAGAGATCGACGATATCCTGATCAAAGCAAACGCAGACTCCAGCGCGTCTATGGATGCACATACTGTGCCCGTCGCGACTTCTACGCCAGCAGCAGCGGTCGCGACGCCTATTCGGGAGAATGAAATCGGACACCGCGCGCCTTCTGCTGGCAATCGTCCTGTCACGCGGGTCAAACCCATCAGTGTCGAGCTACCTGTCGAAGAAGAACTCGACGATCTCTTGGAGTCTTTTGTCTCCGAAGAAGAGCAACAGGCGTCACAACCTCTCGTTGAGAGCAAACTCATTCAAAGAGAAGCGCCTAAAATCGCGATGACACCAGAGGAGGAACGTGAGCGGCGAGAGATCAAACTCAAAGCTGCGCCGAACAAACCCCCCCAAAAACAACAGCACATGATTATCGGTTTGATTGCCGGTATTCTCGTATTGGTGAGTGTGCTTGTGTTTCTTCTGTGGCCCGAACCTTCTACCGACGCGCTGATTGATGCGGGACGTTACAAAGAGGCTTTGCCCCGTCTTGTGAAGGAGAAGCGGTGGGGCAAAGCGGGAGCGTTGTATACCAAATTGGCGTTGTTTGACGAAGCGGTTCAGTCCTTCAAGAAGGCGCGTATGTGGCAAGATGCTGCGAAAGTCTACACACAGATCAAGAAGTTCGACAAAGCTGGCGAGATGTTCTTAAAAGCCCACAATGAGAAGGACGCAGCGTTTGCATTTGAAGAGGCCAAACTGTACGCAAAAGCCGCCCCTCTATTTGTGAAGATCAACCGGGTCGACAAAGCGATCGCCAACTATAAAAAGGCTAAGGACTGGTCGTCTACTGCTGCGTTACTTGTGAAGGAGAGAAAGTACAAGGACGCGATCTTGTACTACAACAAAGCCGAGGATTGGGAGAAGGTTGGTGATCTGTACAGCCAACTCAACAAGTGGAGCAAGGCCGTCTCTTTTTATCGACGTGCCAAGAAGGTGCTGAAGGCCGCACAAGCCACCCTTCATGTGGGAGCGTCTGTGCAAGTGGCGCGAGACTTCGAAGAGTCTGGGTTTTATCGATGCGCTGCGGCTGTATATCTCGCCGCCAAGAAGCCGGCGAAAGCCTACATCACATATTTGAAGGCCGATCAGGGGAAAGATTCAGATTATAGCCTCCTCGTCGAGGCTGGGCGTGTGGCTGAGCTGAGTCGAAAAAAGAAAAAAATGCGTGAGGCGTTCCACGACGCGTTGCGCATTGAGAAGAAACACCACATGTTTCGGAAAATGCTCGGAACATATCGGAGTATCAGTCAAGAGAGGCAAGGGTTACGCTTTGTTCGCAGTCGCGCCAAAGACTTCATCAAGATGAAGGAATATTGGCTGGCGTACAAAGCGAGTGAGGACGTGAAGAGGACGATCGAGCTGAGTCTGATCCAAAAAATCTCTTTTAACAAAATCCAGAGTCAGGTCTTACCTTTCATCAAGTTTGCGCCCCAAATCATCAATATGAAGCAGGACTTTGTCAAAGCCGAAGGCGATGAAGGCAAACACCCACACACCAATATCTCCGTATCGCTTCACACCCCTATCGGTGCCAAAGTGACCGAAGCGTATGTTGTGTGTCGTCTCTTCCAAAAGGATCTCGGGGGTTACGGTGGTGTGACACAAGACGATATCAGCCTGGTAGATGTCTGTCGGGATTACAAGGGGACACGTGCGCAGATGGAGGCCTTCGAGACGGCTCCCTCTGTCGTCGTCTTTACGCGCAAAATCGAGGGCCTGAAGGCCGACAGCAAGCGCATCGTGAACTTCCAACACAAGAGCAACATTCCCTACAAAATCCTCTCTTGCCATCTCCAACAAAAGAAAGAGTTGGTCTTTGAGGAACCTGCCAAGAAGCCAAAAAAGCGCAAAAAGAAGCGCAAAAAAAGGCGTAGAAGACGACGTTAATTCAGGTGTTCTTTGTTGTATATCCGGGGAAGTGGGGGAGGACGAGAGAGGTTTTTAGTCGATCGTCTGACAGGTCGGGGTCGCGCGTGCTTTTTTGTTATACAGACAGATCATCTCCATCGCACGAGGGTATCGCTTACGAAGCATTCGTCTCAGTCGCCTCGCGCGGCGAAAGTAACGATTCTTTTTGTAGAGCAGGTAGGACATGTACAGCGCCCTCGACGCGATGATACTTTTGGGGTGTTGATTGGCCAGCGTGAGGAGCCACTTGGCCGCTTGAAGGGGACGCTTGAGGCGATGCAGGACGATCGCATACCGGTACATCGCCCGTGTGGTCAATTTGTGCTTGGTTTGTCCCTCGAACATCTTACGGTAGACGCCGGCAGCGGTCTTGTTCTGTTTGTACTTCTCCAGCCTCTGTCCCAAATCGTACAATGAACTCAGCACTCTCATATCATTGGGGGCCATGGCGTGGACGGCGAGAAAGCGTTTGGCCGCCTCTTTGTACTTCTTCTGTGCGAGCAGTGGGCGCGCCTGTCGCAGTCCATGTAGGACGATCAGGATGCGTAGTCGTTTGGTAAAGCGTGTAGGGGGGCGGCCTTTTGTACGTCGAAGGTATCCCATCAACTGTGGCAACATCAGATCCCATCGACTTGTCCGACCAAAGAGGTGCAATGCGCTGCGCTTGGCGAGCGCTGAGATCGGGTGGTGTGAACCAAAGCGCACGATCATCAAGTAAAACGTCAGGGCTTCTGCGTAATGGCTGTCTCGTTGCAACGCCAGCGCACCTTGTAAGGCGACCTTGAGATTCTCGACGTTGGGGTGTTTGAGCAGCTCTTCGGCCTCTTTGGTGAGTTTTTGAAAACCTTCGCGTTTGGCGCGTTGTCTCGGCTTGATCTGCTTCTTGTCTGTGATAGGTTCCTGTTGTGCTCTTCGCCATAATTTGATGCGGCAGCCGAGTGTTCCGCGTTTAGCATCTTGTGTAAAGGCGAATGTCTGTTGCTTGGTCAGAGGGCTCTCTTTCACCCACTCGACTGAGCGACCAAACCATTTGAGCGCGAGAAAACATTGTGAACGGATCGACATGACAAATGCTCGGCCCATCGCAGCTTTGTAGCGTTTTTTTCCTTTCGGGTAGTGTTCGATATACAGTCCGTAAAGGTGCCCACCTGCGATATACGTCGTGGGATTTCCGTGGTGTCGGGCTTGTTTCAGGGCTTTCTCGGCGGAAACAGTGAGCAGCCGCTCGACTTTTTGGCGTGCGGGGTTCCAGATCGCAGTGCGTGCACGATGGTTTTTGTACCAGTCATCTTCAGGGTCGAAGAAGCTCGCGAGGCGTGAGGATTCGGAGAGCACTTCGCGCCAGCGCTCTTTGTTGACGAGCAGACTGACGACCGCGTATTGTGCGTCGATGGCCTTGGGGTTGCCTGGATCTCTCGCGAGCTTGCCGTACATCTCCAGGGCTTTGTCGAGCTCGCCTCGCTTCTCTGCGCTGCGGGCTTGTTGTAGACTTGCGCTACCACAACCGAGCTGTGTCGTCGCAAGCAGGGCAACAAGGCAGAAGAACCACAACACAAACGCCATGTTGATGGGGTGGGAGGCGTGTTGGGCTGTTTGGGGAGAATGTATGCTTACGTTGTTGTCGATTGTAACGTTATATTTGGGGTGTACGCACATAGATGTTTCCAGTTTTGAGTAGGGGTCATGTCGAACCCGAAGACCATACAAAAAAGTGCCGGAACGTCAATCTTTTGTTGTCCATTCAGGCTGTTTTGTAGGAGGTATGTTGTGGGGGGAGTGAAGAGTCAGCCAAGAACCTCCATCATCATCCTGTATCCTTCGAAGAAGTCATGTATGACAGGGTCGGTGCTCGCGAGCATACCATCTGGTGTGTCGACACCTTGGACTTTCCCTTGGTGTAGCAAGGCGACTCGATCGCCGACCTCCATCGCGCTCTTGAGGTCGTGGGTGATCACGATGGAGGTGACACCATTTTGATGTTGCAGGCGCTTGATCATGTTCCCGACGACGGTTGTACTGATGGGATCGAGGCCGGCGGTCGGTTCGTCGTAGAGGACGATCTGTGGCTGTGTGACGATCGCCCGCGCGACGCCGATACGTTTGCGCATCCCACCACTCAGCTCAGAAGGGTATTGGTATTCGATCCCAGGGAGCAAGACCCACTCCAGGACCTCCGAGACTTTGTTGGAGATCTCTTGCTCTGGCATGCTGAAGTGTTCACGTAGAGGATAGGCGATGTTTTCGTAGACTGTGAGGGAGTCAAACAGGGCGTTGGCCTGAAAGAGCATCGAGGTGTAGCGTCTGATGGGCATCCATTCTTGCTCGTCGAAGTTCTGTACTTCCCGGCCTTCGAGCCAGATCTTGCCCTGGTCTGGCTGAAGCAGACCGATAAGCATCTTGATCAGGACCGATTTTCCGGTCCCTGAGTTACCCACGAGAGAGAGCGTCTCACCTTTACGGATGGAGAGGTCGAGCGCGTCGATGACATGCAGGTCACCAAAGGACTTGCTGACACCTTCAAGGCGAATAAACCCTTCAACACCTGTAAACACCGGCCTCTCAAATGTCTCTGGTTGGGACATCGGCTCCATCAAAACAAACCTTCCGTTTTGTGATGTGCTGTACACTTTGGTACGAAAACGACAACAACAGATGTATGCAAGGTAGCAGTCTGCCTGCTTCATCGCAAGATCTTGCCTCGTATCCATTGTGGTATGCTTGACATGATCATGTCTTCAGAACTACGCTCGAAGTATATGATGTTTTGTATGATTGTGATGGTGCTCTGTGTCTTTGTGTGGAGTGTTTGTTGTGCGAATCAACCGATGGATCAGCGTTTTTGTGACCTCTCTGATGTGTTGTTTCATCCCTGCGATAGGGTGTTCCACAGAGGGGGTACTGCGCTGTGAAGATGGGGTGAGTTTGGAGGACATCGATCCTGACAAGCGACCCTGTCAGCAAGATTGTGAGTGCAGCAATCTCCTGTACACAGGGCGTTGTGTCCTGTCGAAAGGGGCCAGGCTCTGTCAATCGGCCCAACGTGCGACATGTTCCAACAAGGGCGCGACCCGCGAGTGTGTGGTGGTCGGAGCGATCGGAGAGTGTGCCAAAGGGCAACAAACGTGCGGTGCGACACCCCTGACGTCGCTACATTGGGGAGATTGTAAGGGACCAGAGGCGAAGAGTGAGGGGACAAAGTGCAATGGCAAAGATGACAATTGTGACGGCAGAGTAGACGATGGACTTTCAAATTGTTGCCCTGAAATCGGCGCACAAAAAGATTGTTATACAGGGCGTTTCTTTTTTAATGGGCGTGGTATTTGTAAGGGAGGGAAGCAGCTTTGTACAGAAGAGTACGTTTGGAGCAAAGTGTGTGAAGGGGAGGTGTTGCCCAAAAAACAAGAGTCCTGTGACAACACTGACGAAGATTGTAACGGCAAGATCGATGATAACCTTCGGCGGGCTTGTCAGAAGAAGGCTGGGATATGTGAGCCAGGTTACCAGCTCTGCAATGCTGGTACGTGGAGTGATACGTGTTACGAGCAGCGCCCCATCGAAGAGGAGCGTTGTGATGGGGCGGACAACGATTGTGACGGACAGGTCGATGAACAGGCGAAAGATATGCCGTTGTCGGAAACGTGTACCTATCCACTCCCCAACAAGGTCGGGGTCGGAGTCTGTCAGGCCGGTGTGAAGGTCTGCAAGGAAGGTACATGGAGTCGCTGTCAAGGGGAAGTGTTGCCAGCAGTTCTGGATCTCTGTGGGGACAACAAGGACAATGACTGTGACGGTGAGATCGACGAAGGCTGTGCTGCGTGTGTGCCTTTGCGTTTATCGGGTCGTTTGTTGCAGCATACGGATGAGGTGACGGGGTTATTTTTTCACGCGAGTGGGGACACATTTGTCTCGCTCTCCAGGGACAAGACGATGCGTTTTTGGTCGTTCAAGTCCAAGCAGTGGTCACAAGAGCATATGTTCACGATGCCTTTGGAGCCGACTTCATTGTCTTTTCGGAGTGGCAGTGATGAGCTTGTGGTTGCGCAAGGTACGAAGGCAGAGCGCTGGGATCTTTCACAGGCAACGCCTACTAAGACATCGGTTGTATGGGAACACGGTGCACGTATTCGTCATGTGTTGTACAGTCCAACGGGGTTACAACTTGTGACAGTTGGGGATGATCGTGTGATTCGTTTATGGGATCTAAAGAAGGGCTCTTCTATATCGCTCAAGCATCGTGGGAGTCGGGATATTGAGACCATTTCATATGGTCCAGATGGTCGCTTTTTGCTGGTGGGTGATGGTTCCTCTGTTGTGTATGTGTGGAACGCTGTATTAGGGAGCTTTGAGCAGTCATTTGGTTTTTCTTCGAAGGTCTCGATGTTTGCGTTGGGGCGGGATCGTAGAAGTGTTGGTGAGCCGTTGTTGATGGGGCTCGCGACGGCGAGGAGCAATGTCGAAGTGTGGGATCTGTTGCGCACACAGTACCTACGAGAGACGGCGGTGCAGGTGCCAGCCATTGGGGCGTTGGCGTTTAATTATGACAACACATTGCTCGCGGCAGGGGATACACAGGGGGATATCAAGCTCTGGTCACCGAAGGGGACACCTGTTGTTCTTCGCAACACTCTACGTGCATCGGGTCTTGGCGTCAGTGTGTTGGCGTTCCGACCAGGAAGAGATAACACCTTGATGTCCGTCTCCAGAGGCAAGGAGATTCGTATCTGGAGCTGTCCGCCAGCGAACCCATAGGCTGCCTGAACATGATGTTATTGGTGAGGTGTGTTTTCAGTTGCAGGGAGGCTGTGGGTGCATCGATTTGTGCAGATGTCTATTTGACATCGGGTTCAAGCAGTCTACAACGAATCTCTTTGAGCAAACCCGACAAGAGATCCTCTGGTTTATCAACACCCAGTTCAGAGAGAACACCTTTTACCAGTGTCTGGCTCAAGAAACTTTGCGGAGATGCGGAGGAGGACCAGAGTTTCGCTGCGCTCATTTTGGCCGCGGCTTGATCCATCAGAGCTTGTGTGGGCTCGTTGTGTGCGACGTCGTTACGGAGGTTGCGGACTTGCCATTTTTGCGCTTTCCAAAGTTTGCCTAGAGCTGGCTTGTTTAGTTTGTGTAGCCAAGGCTTGATACCTCTTGCAAAATCGTTGATGTACCATTTTCCTGAGTTCTCATTTTTCTCTCTAAAACGTTTCTCTTGTTCTTTGGTTGGATGATCCTGCTGAAATGTGAAGCCATCCGAGATGCTGCCTCCTAATTTTGAACATCCAGTTTCCTGACTGAAGTCATATTGTAGGAGCCAGTCCCAAAAGGCCGCCTCAAAAAAGGCGATGGTGCCATGTACGGCGCGGGGAATATCCCCCGCTCGTAAGGCAAGCTCGACACGTAAAGCTGCACGAACCGCCATCTTGTCATGTTCTAGAACTAGAATGTCTTGCTTCCAATGGCTGGGCATTGGGCGTGATGAGGCAAAGCATGCGAGCCATTCGACAACATTTGTCCACTCAGACGCTGTGTGATTGTGAAGGTGTTGAACTGCACCCCAGGCCCCAAGCAGGTTCCCATTCTCGATGAGCTCAAGCGCACGATGACGTGCCTGGTAAGATTCGATTGGGTCATATCCAGGCTCGCGTTCGATCGCTTGATCATGGGTGCTTGTACCTGTCTTTGTCGCGTCGGGGATCTCAAGAAACGTCGGGGTTTTGCCTTGCGGTGTGTGAAGGCGGACGATCTCCTCGATCAAATTGGCAACGACTGGCATCCCACTTCTTGCAGCGACAACAACGTTGTCTACGTCAGAGGATTGCAGCAGATTTTTGATGGCTTTGTCCAAGCATTCGACCACATCTTGTCGGACGATGCTATCATATGAGGTGTCGGAACCTTCAAGCCTTTTGTCTCCTGTCAAGTAGGCTTCACGTCTTATGTCTTGGACACCAAACTGCTCAAGTCGCTTCTCAAGAATG
Source organism: Deltaproteobacteria bacterium (assembly GCA_002731275.1). Taxonomy (GTDB): domain Bacteria; phylum Myxococcota_C; class UBA6777; order UBA6777; family UBA6777; genus UBA6777. Next base: position 75,727 of record PCBK01000044.1, read on the forward strand.
GCTCCGGCATACCTGGGATCACCCTTCGCTTTTGTTGCATCACGACGCGTCTCCAGTATCAGTACGGATGTTGGCATAAGGTCTCGTTCGTCGAGATAACATGTCACTGCATCGAGCTTTGGTGTGCAAAGCTCGAATGGTCCCTCAGGCAGGTTTTTTTTTCTCGATTTCGCCTTGGTGATATTTTGTGCGTTGATGAGTGTCCAATCTTGTCGGTTTTCGATTTCATGATGAAGGCAAGCACAGACATTTTTTTCTAATTCAAAACGTTCTCCTTCGATCACGAGTTGAACGTCAGTTTGTCCTGTTGTGATGATCAAGCAAGTGCTCATTTGTATCTCCGCTTTCGTGAATGTTCCGCACGCAATTTGGTGTGGTAGCTGTGGATGTTTTTATCTTTGCCCCTCGGGTAATCACCTGCATCGGGATGATGGCGGCGATGGATTGCGAGCCATTCCTCTTGTTTTTCTGTTGTTTGGTAATTGTCTTTCGTCCATGTCTCTACGTCAGAAACAGATTCGAGGGTCGGTTTTTTTTCTGATGGACGGTAGGTGAGCAGTTGTTTTGTTTCAATGCAGACACTTCCCCACCCTAACGGTCGAGCATATCCCAATTTGGAGCAGTAGCCTTTTTTGTGTGTACCTTCCAGTATGTCACTAAACTGGTTTGGGCACAGCGCAATCATGATCGCAGCAAGCTCAGAGGCTTTCAGATCGCGGAACCTGATGGTGAATCGAAATGTTCGATTTTTTTTCGATGCCTCCAACGCTAGGGTGCTGCGATCGTTGAGTCGGTTGGCTTCAGAGTGATCCTCCCAAGGTTCATCCTCAGCGTTTTCAGCGTCCTTTCGATCAAGGTAAAACTTACGTCCTGCGAGCTCTCCTGGAGCGTCATACCCGGTGACATCTCCGTAAGTTACGAGTGTTGCTTGGTCAGAGGGGCGTTTCTTTGGGTTGTATGGTTGTTTTAGATAATGCTCAACAGCACTCGGTCTTGGCATCCCAAGTTCCTTCAGGAAAGTGGGGGGAAGAAAGCGATCCTCTTCAGTGTCAGACTCACCTACTATCTCAAGTGCTGAGTTCACCGAGATGCGTCCCATAAGTTGTGTGTGGTCTTTCCTGGGCATTGGGTTTTTTGAGCTGTTTTCCGAAGGCTGTGGGTGGTCTTCCTCTTTTGGTTCTCCGATGTTTTTACAACCTTCATTGTCTCCTGTGTAGCCAAAGAGATGGCGAACAGCAGAGAGAGCTTTGGGAGCACCGTTTTCATCCTTTTCGAGCTCTTTGGGCTGTGGGAACAGACCACGGCGCTCACGGCGCTCATCTGTGCCACTCTTCCAACGAACGGTGTCTGTATAAGCCCAACGATAGTAGTAATGCCAGCCAAGAGAGGTGATGCATTCCTTCTTGGTATCCCATTCTACCCAAACAAGATCTCCTGGCGAAAAGACTGTGTTTTTTGCAGCCTCAAGAATATGTTCCCTGGCTTCGTCTTTTTTTACTGTCTTTGGGACGTCAGGGTGACGCTCCGAAAAATGGCCGTGGGTGATATCCGCTAAGTGGCGGATTGTCGCAAGGTATCCTTCTTGCACTGTTTCGGGAACATTTACAGTCTTTGGTGTACTCCTGTCATTTGCAATTACCCCACGGTAGAGTTGACATTTTGCATTGAGCTGTTCACCTGCTCCAATCCCTCCCTTGTATGGTTTGCCACGAGTTTTATCGAAGCAATAGTGGTTTGCTCTCTTTGTGTGTTTCTTGCTGAAGGTGAGATGTCCAGAGAGCAGCTCAAGCTTTTTTGGAACACGAACACTGGGGCCATTTGGTTCGAGTGGCTCAAGTTCGTAACCATCTTCAGGGACCCGTGCGAGGCGAGCAAGAAGGTATCTGTCTTCACTTTCCTCGGCGAAAAGTGCATTTGGTCTGTACGAATATGACCGCTCGGCGACCCGCTCCATTGGTGCACCGAGCAGAGCACCAAGCTCATGCCTCAACAATCCCTTGAGGGAGTCCCCTGGAAGGATGACAGGACGCTTTCTATCCCATGGCGCTCGTAGAGGTGAAAGGATGGACTTGGAATCGATCGTTTTGCCGACGTCTTTGATTTTGCAATTGATTACTTTGGATCTGACCCGCTTCTTATAATCTACACGAGCTCGTTCCACTCTACGTTGCTTCTTGCTCTCTTTGGCGTCTGGGTGTTCTTGACGTGCTGCCTTGTCTATGACGTTGTCAAGCTCTTTACCAACAACACACTCATAAGGAACAGGCCAAGGGGAGTCTGCATCATCGATTTTTTGCTGTTCCCGACATTTCCATTTTTCGTTCTCTTTGGTGTGATTTTTGGAATCGGCATCATCGATGATTTTTTGCTGTTCCCAACCTACAAGAAGGGGAGTCAATGTTGTCAACTCACAACGAATTTCACCCGACAACGTGTCTTTGTTGTTTGTACCATCGTGCCAGAGCGGGGCAGAACAGTCGAATTTGTCGGGGAGTGATACGAAGGAGTAGGGTTTGGTCGACATGTGCTTCTCTTCATTTGGTGGGGTTGTCTTGGTTTGCGTTTTTTTGTTGGAAAGTACCTTGCTTACGCCTTCTATGATCTCAAGTTTTGCACTCTCCAGCTTTGCATGGATCTTGTTGAAGTGTTTCTCTTTTATTGCGTAGAGTTCGAACTCTATACCATTTCCGGTATCGACAAAATCGATATGTGGAGCGATCTGTCCCTTGAGTACGTTTGCGTTACGGGCGACACCATCACGAGCGGAAACTCGAATTCGGAACATCTCTTGTGGGTCATCTGCCATCAGTTTCTCTCCTTTTCGATGGTAAAGCCCAGTAGAGCACCATCCGCATACCATTCGCGCAAGAGCACATTGTTGCCGTCTAGCTCAGCTGCCGAGAAACGTTCACTTTTGTGTAGTCTTGCAGGCCTGGAGATGACGTCTACTTTTTTTGCCTCGGGAGTGTTTTCATCGACCTCTTGTATGAATACCCAGTGAACACCTTTGGCTGTCTTGGCTGCACGCCATACAGCTTTTTCTGAATAGAAAGCGACTTCATCCACCTGCAAGTCCCCATCTTGGGGCCACCCCTTCCCAAAGGTCACAGGTGGAATGCTCAAATGGAGATTGATTGTTGGGTCACACCACCATGCAACGGGGTTTTGCTGTTGAGCAAATGCTTTTTGGGCAGCTTCTATTGCAGTCGCAAGTGTCAGTTGCTTGGACTCATCCCAACTTTCTTTTGGGGTGCAAACCCGAACATATGTCTCGCTTTCGCAAGTTGCTTTGATGAATGTTTGTTGCTGTTTGTCCTTTTTGGCGGATTCTTGGTTGTTATGTTCTTCTATCGGAGGTGTCCAATCTCGTGCCTTTTTGACGTCATCATTCTTCCACTCGCCGGCCTTCCATAGTCCCCAGCCAGCGCCTTTTGTTTTGTGCCCCCCAACTGGCAAGTGTCCAATCTCCCCAAGTCCGATAAGGTGATCCAGTTCTCCTACCAAGCTCTCTACATCTTTGGATGTTGGTCCCTCAACCACAATGCGTGTGGGAAAAGTCCCTTTCAACACACGTACAGCGTCGCGCTTAGAGCTACCGTAAGAACTTGCAGAAAACTCATCCTCCGCGTGCATGTGAAGCTTGGCCGCCGACCACTCCCCGTTGGCCAGACCGTCACGGATAATGACGCGACTACTTTTGGCGACTGTTCCAAAGAGCCGACCGCCAAGATCGTGCTCTCCTACATCCCCTTGGAAAAGGTGTGGATCCTTCACTTTTTTCCCCTCGGAGTTTTTAAGGCGAGAAAAGGCATGGCGCATGGAACCGCGAAGACTTGCTCCTGGTAGCAATGGTTTATCGCGTTCCATCAAGATCGATCGATCTGTCATCAAGGCATCTGGTAGCTGTGTCTCAGAATCGACCCATGAGGGTCTTCCCCATTTTCCATCACCTGTAAATTGCAACGTTTTCTCGGAGTCGTGTGGGCCAATCGCGAACATGTCGAGGCCCCACGCAGCTTCTTCTGGTTCAGGTTTGTACTCTCCGAATGAGAGTTTTACATCCCGTGTGCGAAAGAACCATGAGCGTGTAGGTTCTACTGTGGGAATTGCTTGTAATGCGGGTGGCAGAGTTTGGCGTTCCGATTTGAGCCAGAGCTTATAGGCATCTTGATCGAATCGGTAGGCGTGCAGAGCTTCTATGTGGCACCAACCAAGACCGCGGGCAACACCCCCACCCAGCCAACAACGAGCCTTTTTCCAATGTTCCGAAAGTATGTAGCCAAGGATTCCTTCTGCCTCAATTGCTTCATTTTCATCGGCTGCATAAGACCAATCCACTCGAAATGTGAGTGTCCACTTTGTACCTGAAGGCACAACCTCATGGTCATAAAGCACTCCATCTGCACGTGCGCCTGTTTTGTGGCGGATACCAACACCTGAACGAAGTCGGAGTTTCGTGTTTCTGAGAGGTGTTGCGTCTGTAAACTCCCAGGCCGATCGCCTCAGAGATGTTGTACGGTTTGAATCTTCTGAGATACAACGAGGAAGTGGGTCAAAAAAGCGACGTGCCATCGATACTGCAGCCCCTTTAAGTCCCCGCCCCACAAGTATTGGCTGTCCATTTACCATGGCGAATGGATGATCTGCGCTGCTATCGCGATCGAGACCGGACACCGATAACGCAGAGTCTTGCACAAGTACTGCTTTGAATAGAGTCAATCGTGTGTTCATACCCTCTCCTTACGTAGCGCTACGCGCAACCATCGTGTAAATAGGCGCGCATAGGCGGCTCTCTCATCCTTGTGTTTTTCTTTCAAGAGTTTGAGGATTGATTTGGCGTCTTTGTGTTCCCAACACTTTGCGCTGGCTGTTTGTGGGTCCAGGCGATCCTCGAAAGCCGCGGGATTTCCTCGTTCGATAGAAGAAAGAAGATCAAACCATTGTGAGAGGCTTGGCTTGCGCTCTGAACCACTAGATGGTTTTTTGAGTTCAGGGTGGTGATCTTCAAGCCAACTCTTCGTCTCTCGGGCTACAGCTTCATCAGGGCTGTCAGGCTTTACATCATCTATCTGCTTTGTTTTTCCTTCAGTTACACCCGGAAGCGAAGAGTCAATACGAAACCGTCCAAATCCCTCGTGGGTGCGTTCGCCAAGCCACTGTCCGTTGGCAGCCAACTCTGACAGTTTTTTGGGATCGTCGCTTTTCACCTCAAAAACCGAGCCACGTCGCACTGCGACGGATGGCATGCGCCACAACCGGGCCGTGCCGTTAAAACCTCGTACAGGGACAGTGTCTTGAAGATCCTTAACGACTTTTACCCCTTCGGGCCACCCTGGTATTTGTTCCAGAGCTTCTTTGTCTATGGATGTTCGCCAGCGCAAAAGTTCATCACGAGCGAGAAGATCCGAAGTCAACGTAAGTCGTTGGGTTAGGTTTGACGTGTGTTCTTCGTCGGTAGGCGAGGAGTTTTTACACCATTGATATGTAGCCACTTCAACGGGGGCACCTCCCCGACCTATGCGTATCCAGCGACTCCCTTCGAGTACTGGTTGGAGTTGCTCTGTGAGTTGTTTCATATCCTTTTTTTCTCCGCGAAGCTCACAGAGAAAGTACGTGTTCTCGACGATCTGTTCTATCGCAAAGAGTTCGGGATCGGCTTGTCCTTGGATAGGTCGACCGTTGCGCAAGCGAACTCGGAGAGCTGGGCGATATGTGGTCCACGGTTCATTTTGAGCTGCGCGGTAAACGAAAAGATCATCTTCAGGCCGTTTGAGTTTGACTCCCTCTTCTCTCAGTTGCTCTGCATCTTTACTGTTGGTGTCAAGGCGTTCTGGTGACGAGCCCGCTTGTGCCCACCAAGGGAGGGGGGTTGTACTTCCGGCTGGCTTCTTGCGCTGGAGCGTAAGTGGGGCAGGAAGGACCTCGGCGGTTTCGAGTGTTGATGGCTTTGATGGAAGTGGCAGTGCATCACTTACCGATATCTTGCCTTCGGTAAGAAGTGAAGCGGCATCCAATTGCTTTTCCTCGAATAGCCATGATGCGAATGCACCAAGTAACGAGCGGCCTGGAACAAAGGAATGGCTCGGGATCAAGTTGTCCAGGGTTGTGTTTGCGGTGATGCAGAGAGGATCGAGGTTTTTGAGCAAAATAACAAGCCTACCTGTTGCGTCTTGGAGCGGGGGGGATGCAACTGATTTTTCTGTGAGCGTTAATTTTACGCGGCCTGTGCCAGTTGCTCTCCCGCTGCCAAGTGCATCCACCTCCTGAAACAAGAGCTGCAAGAACCCAACATCGTCATGAAGACATTCAACTTGTCCCTTGAATACCGTACCTTTTGGAACGTGCTCGATAGCACGCAAAGTATCATCCATTGGTGCGCGGTTATCATAGCTTTGGCGTGCGGTTGAACGCCAAATACGACTCTCTGGATTCTCTTCTGTGTATAGCGATGTGAATACAGCTTTTTGTCTTTTTCCGGCAGGCTTCCCAAAGAAACAACATGCTTCTCCTTGGCGCTGGAGTCGACGTGCTGCATCACGTAAGACACCTTTTAGATGTGATGCCCAAATCACGGGGTTTCCTTGACGATCACGAGCGACGAGTGCGTCAACACCTCCTCCACCCGATCCCGTACCGAGATGTGCATCTGAGAGAAGTTCTGCACAAATCTCATAACGAACCCACTTATGAGACTTGTTCTTTTTTTTCTTTTTTTTCGGCTTGCTCGGTTTGTTTTTGTTTCGGGGTGATTTTTTCTTTTTAGCCATTGGCGCTCTCTTTGGTTGGATGGTGGGCGCTCGTGTTTGTCTTGCGACCGAGTCGTTTGATCTCGTACACCTCTACAAGATCGAGCAGTGGTGTGATGGAGGCTTGTTGGTTGATTTGTTTCCAGAGAGGATTTTCCCCCATGGCATTGCGAAGTCTGCTACTTGCTTCTGCTGACAGATCTGCATATGCAAGCTCGGAAAGGGTTTGGCCTCGCGAGAGTTCTCCTACGAGATACTGTAACTGTGAGCGTGGTGCGTTCTCTAGCTTTTCTGCACCTTTCAATAGTCCTTGTAGGCTATCTAGTCCTTCGCCTAAAACATCAAGTGGTCGTTGAGACAGGATTCGAAGTTTATCAGTTGTGCCACGCAGCCAATCTCGTTGGCGAACTTCTTCAAGGTCGTCCAACCATGTTGTTGTGTAAACAGCCCAATCTACGACGGAGCGTTGTTTGTTCTCTCCACGAATAAGTCGTTTTGCGGAGCTTGCGAGTTGCTCTGCTAATTCGTGGAGTCGATGGATCGGGATGGTGTGTTTTGCGATGATCACGCCAATACCAAGAGTCAATTCTTTGTTATCGGTGTTATGTTGTATTTTTGCGAGTGATTCGCAAAGATCGACGACGAAAGGAAGCGCTTTGTCTGCTCGACATACAACAAGGAGATCATCACCTCCAAGCATCAAGGGTAGGAGAGGTGTGAGCTGTTCATCTTCACATGCTTGATTGATGCTTGGGACAAGCGCGTGCCGGAGAAGCACCCGGTTACGGTGGAAGAAGTTGTTTTTTTCATTGCGCTCTGGAGGTGCATTTGCGCCGATGTTATTGCCATCTGCGTGGATCAGCGCAAGGTAACCGTTGCCAACGAGTTCCTTGAATTCTTGTGCACGTTTAAGCTCTTTTAACGCCGTTTTCTCAATGAGGAGGCTTGCGAGATCTTTGGCTGTGCCGTTCTCTGTGCGCTTTGCGGCATCGTGCCTCTGTTCGACATCAAGAGACACGGCCGGGCGTTCACTACCTTGTTCGATTCGTTTGGAGGCGAGTCCCCGGCCAGTCCACTCACACGGTTGCAGCACGGGGAGCGCCGTTGAGAGTTGTGTGTTGACCGTTTGTTGTTCATTTTCATCGATGGATATACGAAAACGAAGGTCTGGTAGTTTTTTGCGAAGCAATTCTCTTGCGGCCTTGGCGAAGTCTTGTGCTCCGCTTGTAAATTGGGCTTCAAAGTGCCCCCCATCTCGCGAGATAATGCCTTCTTTCAGGTCCTCTGCAGGGTTGTCATGAGCTTTGAGTGGATCATCGAGGGAGGCAGCATTGGGGGCGGAGGCAACATTGGTGGCGGAGGCAAGAGACCATTTCCCTTCTTCACGCGCTAGGTTTGGTAGTTCAACACGTAAGAACTCTCCAAGCATTGCATTTGCACCAACCATCCCTCGTAGTCGAGGGACTGCAAAAAGCCAGGTTTGTACACGTTGGAATTCAATGTGGACTGTGTTCATATCACTCTCCCTCTATTTGTGTTTTGTGATGGGAGTTGGTGGTTGTTTATCGGCTTGGTTTTCATCTAAAAGACTCATCGTTTTTCCTGTTTACTTTTTGTCTTGCAGTAACTTGAGTTCGTTGGTGGTTGCTCTGACATTCTGTGTGGATTACTTTTCCTTGCAGTCGTCTAGAAGCCTGGAGAGGGACGTGGGAGAGTTTCATGTGGGGACTCCTTTGCATTCGTTCGGTTACATTTGGGGGTGAACAACGGCCTAAAATGAACGAGAGAAGGTATATATTTGACCTCTATCATATGATTTTCACTAAAGCTTACAAACAATCGGAGATAGAAAAAGAGACATCTACAGAGCTCGCCGCTGGGCCTTATGCTTCTGCAAGACAAAAAGTAAACAGGAAAAAAGAAACGNACGTGGAGGTTGCAACTGAAACCGCAAGCTGTGTGATTCGTCGTCGACATGGCAGTGCCATGCCTTCTCCTCATGCCTTGNCTGAGGCCCCATCTGCTGCTCTCCTTCGTGCGCTTTTTCCTTGCGGTAGCCTTATACGATTCATTTGAGAGCTGAACCCAAAGTTACAGATATTGCACGCGTACTCTTTTTCTTGGAGTTGCCTTACCTGAGATTTTCCTGTTAAGGTTTTTTCTTACGCGATAACCATTTCTTCATGCTATGTACCGATGGTTACGACGAAGAGATGGGCGTTTACTCGCAGAAGCTCAAAGATGAATAAGTCTGAAAACACGTAATAGCCTGTATTTTGCACCTTATGATTCCAGATGTCAACGACTTTAGGCGGGTTGATGAGCTTGTCCTGTGCTTTCAAAATCGCATGACTGTTTCTTGTTTGGTGATGGGTTTTGTTGTCAAGGTGACTTCGGGTGCGTTTTTGCTTTGGGATATCCATGTAAAGTGACTTCGGGTGCGTTTTCGTATTGGGATATCCATGCGAAGTGGCTTGCAGTGGTCATGTTTTGGTTGGAATGTTGTTGAAAGTCGCTTTCATCAGGTCTTTGTTGTTCGCGAAGTCATAGAAAGTCGTTTTCATCGAGTCTTTGTCGTTTGCGAACTCGTTGAAAGTCACTTTCATCGAGTTGTTTCCGTTCGCGAAGTTATGTAAAGTCGATTTTGTCGAGTCTTTGCTGTTCGCGAAGTCATATAAAGTCACTTTCATCGAGTTGTTTCCGTTCTCGAAGTCTTTCGTTTCCATTTCCTTCGAGTTTTCGCCGTTCGCGAAGTCATATGAAGTCATTTTTTTCGAGTTTTCGTAGAAAATACATGTGTTTTTTGTGGCTTTTGATGACTTTCCCAAAAGGAAAAGGGCGAAGGTTGTCATTTGTGATGACTTGGAGAACGGAAACAACTCACGAGAAATGTTTGTGAAGGAGTTGGCGAACAACAAAAACGTTGTCTTTGTGACAAAGATCGAGCTGGCGAACGACAAAGTCTCCTTTGGGGTCGTTTTATTGCATCTGGTGGCCCTGTATGAAAAAAGTCTTGCGATGTGTCTCTCTATCTGCTATTCACAATACTTACTCACCGAAAAAAATTAGGTGCAAACTTGCCTTGTATCCGCTTCCATCTTCGATAAGAGAAGGAAGCAAAAACGTATCTTGTATCCATCGTGGATGCGGTTTTGTACGTGGTTTGGGGGAAAGTTTGCACCAAAAACAAGCGAGGACAAGATGGTCGTAGAATTTAGCAAAAAGTCATTAAACCGGCTGGATCATGTGGAGTCTATTTGTTCGTCCTTGACCGCCCATGAGCAGCTCGGGCTCTTAAAGGAGATGGAGCTCCTTGAGGCGAAGGATCGTTTGACAGAGAAGGAGATCGAACGATTTTTTCAGGCGATCGGTTTGTTGCTCTCGAAGAGGAGCACAGGGTTTCGTCAGGCTGAGCAGGCGTACATCAGAGAGAAGGGAGAGGATGGAGAGTGGCGCGATGAGCGTGACGAGGGCAAGGAATCACTTTTTGTGTCGATGCAGACGATCAGAGATCGAGTTCACGAGTTCGGTGGCGCGAAATTGCTGAAGAGTTACCACATCCCGAGTGCGATTTCGAGGAAGACAAATGTCCTCTTGGAGACCGCGAAAGCCGTGACTGTTGCGTTGAAGGCGAAGCCTACGACATTTAAAGATCGATTTGGTGTCGAGGTGACGACAAAGCAGATGCTTCAATCTCTCGAAGCCGACGTGAAGAGAGTTGAGAAAACCATCGCATCGTTGGGTGTGGATGTTCGTGAGACACAGGCCGCGATGCTGGTTCGGGATGAGGCAGGAGATGCACTTTACAGGTCGTATGGTGGTGGTGGAAGCATCGTTGCTGGGAGCTTTGAGTTGATCGGTGAAGATGGTCATGCAGCTCGTTTGTATCCTTCTCCTCGTCGCCGTCGAGGAGAAGATCCTGTGGAGCCAGCGGACACAGAGACACCAACAACGGATATCCCTTCTGAACCTTCAGGTGAGTAGAGAGCCTGGGGTTGTTTTTTGTGGTTGAAGCGCGAAAGACCTCCTTTTTTGGGAGAATGGTTGCATATGTTCGGGTTGTTTGGTGGGCGATAAAGGCCATCTACACTTTGGAAGCTCTCCATGTTGGGGTGGGCAAAGGCCGTCGGATGGAAAAAAGCAAAGACAAGAGGGCAGTGGATGGGGCCTCAGGCAAGGCATGAGGAGAAGGCATAGCATCGCTACGCCGACGACGAATCACAAAGTCTGTGGCTTCAGCAACAACCTTCTGTCTTCGTCTCATTTTCCGTATCCTTTTTTCTATCCGACGGCCTTTATGTTTGAAGGAGCGCGAGTGCTTGTTCGGCGACTTCTTTGGCTGATTGTGGGCGGTCTTCTGGATCTAAGGAGAGACACTCCATACAGAAGGCTTCGATCTCTTCGGGGATATCTGGTGCAAATTGCCGGACTTTGGGGAGTGTCCCACACATGATGATAAAGAAGACGCTGTTGGCGGGGATATCATACAGAGGGGTGTGTCCTACGAGCATCTCGAAGAGGAGGACACCGAGGCTGTAAATGTCACTTCTTTTGTCGACTTTTTTGGGGTCGATGATTTGTTCGGGGGCCATGTACTGTGGTGTCCCGACGATGTAGCCTTCTTGTGTCAGTCGATTTTCTTTTAGATCGAGGATGACACCAAAGTCCGTGAGCATGGGTTCACCATCTTTTGAGATGATGATATTTTCGGCCTTGATGTCGCGGTGCAAGATCTCGTGATCATGGGCTATTTGAAGCGCGTCTGCGATTTTGGCGAGCCATTCGAGAGCTTGTTGGATGGGGAGGGGGCCTGACGTTTCAAGGCGTTTCCATAGTGTACCACCTGGCGCATAGTCCATTGAGTAGTAGTGCAGATCGTGAGCGTGTCCCGAATCGTGAACGGAGATTAAGTTCGGGTGGGACAGACGTGCGAGTGTTTGTATCTCTCTTTGGAAGCGTTCCATTGCGGTGGAGTCTTTTTTTCCTTTGAAGACCTTCACGGCAAGTGGGATGTGGAGACCGATGTGATTGGCGAGGTAGACGATACCCATCGCGCCTTCACCGAGCACCTTTTGGATCTCGTAGCGATTGTCGAGGATGCTACCGACATGGAGTCCTGAGGCAGAAGTGTGCGTTTCGGCGTTTTTGTGGACCAGACGTTTGATTTTGGCGAGGAGGACGCGTGTATTCACGGGTTTTGTGAGGTAATCATCTGCGCCAAGTTCGTATGCCTTGATGATGTCGGATTCGCTGACACTAGAGGTCAGGATAATGATGGGGACATCGTGTAGTGATGGTGTCTTTCGCAACTGATTACACACCGAGAATCCATCGACTTTAGGAAGCATCAAGTCCAACAAGATCAGCTCTGGTCTCAGCTTTTTGGCCAACTGTAGGGCCGTCTCTCCATCCTCTGCGACGTGGCAGGCATATCCGTCCTCCGACAGGCTCATTGTCATCATCTGCATCAGGAACGGATCATCCTCGACGAGAAGGATGGTTGGGTGTTCTGCTCCTTGGGCACCTGACGCTACACTGATCTCTGTGTGATTTTTTCTTGTCTGTACAGGGAAGGGGGCTGCGGGAGTCACTTTTGTGTCGGGGGCGTTGGTGGATGAATAGCTTTGTGTCCACCGTTTGTTTTGTGTGTGTTCGGAGTCGAGTGAGGCATTTGACTTCAAATCTTGGAAGAGGGCGTGTAATCTCTCTTGGTCATCGTCTGTGTGGTGTCCCAACTGTATTCTGTTGGTGATGACGGCTTCGAAGTTTTTGGCAGATTGTCCGAGCGCCCTGAATCCAAATGTTGGCGCTGAACCAGCGATTTGGTGGACCATGTTTCTTAACATGGACCATCCATCTTTATCCGATGGTGTGGCAATGAGTGCTTCAAATTGAACCTCTATGTCTTTTATCTTTTGAGGAATTTGTCGCTCATAGTGTTCACATAGTGCCTGAAATTTCTTTTCAAAAGAGCCAGTCATGGATCGTTTTTCTTCCCATCTGCCTGTACACAAGCAAGTTTGAAGCCCGCATATACAGTCATACCACACGAGGGGCTTCTCTCCAACAGGAAAAAGGGAGGACCCAGCCAAAGCGCCATTTTCTCGGGTGGTCTTTAATGAACTGGAGTGAAGATTGGTTTGGTCTGCTGGTTGCGTTCTTGTGGACTATTTTGGATTGAAAGTGATTGATTTGTGATAAGCGACTTCCGAGGACTTGATGTATTTGTATCGAACTCGGTTCTCAAGAAGCCTCTTCCAAAGGCTAATCCGACGGGAGGGGAGAATACACTTGGTTTTTAGCCTGCGTTGTCTTCGTTTTTGGCCAAGGCGCGTTCGATCATAAAATCTTTTGCCTTGTTTGAAAGGTTAAAGAAGATCAAAAGCATGCGATTTCCTCGTATCAGTTGTAGTTCTTCTTTGGAAAATTGCTCGCAAAGAAACCCAGGTATGTACCGATGGGGGTGATGAGCTTGAATCCAAAATACTGACCTTCGGGGACCTGTTCACGGACGATTGCACCAGCATCTTCAAGTTCGCCCCGTAGACGTTCAACCCGTTCGGCTCGTTCTGATCCAGCCTAAGTATGCGAATCATGGCAGGAGTTATTTGGTCGTTTTTTGGATGCGCGATGGGTGAGGGAGTGTGACTTGGATCGGCGGCTCATGAGGAAACATTGGCACTTCAGTCGTTAGTGTCAGGAGATCTTCCTCTTGACCGCGGAGAATGTTGGCCTTCTGCATGTGTTTCTTGTGTTCCTTTTTATAGTCCGCGAGCGCCCAAAGACAGCCTATCGCGATCCTGAAATCATCTTCTTTGAGAGGGATGATTTTCATCTCCGGATCCATGTGCCGAAAGTCAGGGTAGGCTTGCAAATTCGCGATTTCCCAACCTTGCTTTATCCATTCCTGGTGTTGGGGTTTGGTGATCTCGTTGATGTTTTCAAAATCGATCGCACGAATACCCACCCCAAAACCCGAACCTGGTATCATCATGTTCTGCATACTCAACACGAA
>PCBK01000045.1:0-102674 GCA_002731275.1 Deltaproteobacteria bacterium
GTTGCATCCCCCTCTCACCAACGCAAAGCGTTGGATCTTCCTTGAAAACCTATCGGTTTTCTTGGATAGAATGGCTGATGACAGCCATTCTGGACGGATGCGCCAAGGGAGTTGGTTGCAAAGGGGAAATGGGATGGTTGCTGTCTGCATGGGTTTTGGGGAGTGGAGGTTTTTGTGGGTGTTGTTTGGATGGCGCTTGAGAACGCGAAGGTTCGGTGGAGAACCGAAAGCTCTCTTTCAGCACTTCTAGTGTTGTGGGGGAGCGGTTGATGAGGACATTTGGGGAAGGAACCGCAAGGCCAATAGCTCGAAGTCGTAAAGCAAAGACTCTCTTGTACTTTGTTTCCATGCGCTTGATGTTCTTGACTTCGCCGGGAAATATGACAAAAGGAACCCCCCTTGTTGTACGACACTCACTTCTCTTTGCGAAGAGTAGGATACAAAGATGACGTCGTAGATGTTGAGATCCATTGCTTGTCCTGGAGATACACACAAATAACCAAGCGAACCACCCGCAAAAAGCGTCTCCGCATAAGGTTGTTTGGACAATCGCTCCAGGAAAAATAACAACTCATGTGTCTCGGTTGTATCTCGAAGCCAACGCACTTCTCTGAACTTTGTTAAAAGCTCCGGCGAATTTAAAGGTTTCCACATCTTACGTTTCCATTTTTGTCAGGCTTATTTTACCTACTTGGAGTATCAGGTCTCATCTGGATCCTCAGAATGTTCGCGTTGGAGTTCTTCTGCAATGTCAATGAGTTCCTCATCAGAGAGTATCGGAGCTTTCCATCCTTTGCTCTCCATGTAGTTGAGAAACTCTTCGGGCAATTCGACATGATAATTTTTGATCAGGTAGGGGAGCTCATCAGGCCACGTCCATTGTCCATCTGTCCTGGTATCCCCTCGCAAATATACCACTTCGTCCTTGATAAATGGATCGACGATGGGACCTAACAACACACAAAGTACAGGTGCATTCTCCAAGTATCCTAGAACATGTGGCATGTTCGAGAGTCTTTCAGAACGCGTAGATTGCGCGCTCACAATGCTTGGATAGCTTGGGACATCGGGATGTAACTCGAAAAAGAAACCAAATTCTTTCATTTGCTTGATACTCCTCAACAAAATGAACAAATGATCCATGGAGAAAAAACCCTCTATGCCAAGCAACGCGCGGCAGCGCTCGAAGAGCGCAACACAAACGATGCGTGAGCATCGTGGGGTCTGGGGTTGAACAAACCCCAGGCGGGTGTGGGTGGCAAACCCACAATGGCAAGCGGAGCGCGGCAGCCAGAGGCAAGCGGAGCGCGGCAGCCAGAGGCAAGCGGAGCGCGGCAGCCAGAGGCAAGCAGAGCGCGGCAGTCAGAGGCAAGCAGAGCGCGGCAGTCAGAGGCAAGCAGAGCGCGCCAGCAGATGGCAAGCAGAGCGCGCCAGTAAGGGCAAGTGGAAACTTGCCCAACTTCCAGCTCCCAGAGAGTGGCAACTTGCCCAGGTTGTGGCTCCTAGAGAGTGGCAACTTGCCCAGGTTGTGGCTCCCCAGGTAGTGGCAACTTGCCCAACTCCCAGCTCCCGAGAGAGTGGCAACTTGCCCAGGTTGTGGCTCCCAGAGAGTGGCAACTTGCCCAGGAAAAGAGGGCTCAAAGGGTCTTGAGAAGCTGTCGACCTACATGTGTGCCAAGGGTGTAAGTTGTGAGCTGTGGTGGTCCACCTATAGAGGATGGAAAGAGTGATGTATCCGCCACATACAAGTTATCCAGGTGGTGATAGCGTCCTGTCGCGTCGACACAAGAGGTCTTGGCATCGTCACCCATCCATACCGAGCCCATCGGATGAACCGCCGTAATGTTGATGTCGAACTTCTTGATCTGTGCGTCCTTGAGCTGCTTCTCGACGGCCCCTGGAGAGGTCAACTCCATCGTCTTGGAGAACGGAATAATCGCCTTCTTTGCACCTGCTGCTAGCATCAACTTTGCACACTCTTTCAATCCCAACAGGAGCTGCTTTTGATCGGACTCATTGGGCCAATAGTGGATCTTGACGCCAAACTTGCCATCCTTTCTCACGCTCCCTACGGTCTCATCGTGTAACATCGCTGTAAACGCTGCCATCTTATGATAGTGCTGAAAATACTCCAAATGCTCATCTCCAAAGCCCGACAAAATAGAAGATACACCCACCGGATGTGCAAACGCCGGGATGATCCAGGCACGCTTCTGGCTTCCCTCGGAGAAATCTAAAAACTCCGTACACTCATAACTCTGTGGAATCCCTTGCCAGCCATTGAGCACCTCGTCAAAGATCCCTGCCACCGCAACTGCCGGATGGATAAAGAGACGTGAACCGACCAATCCGTGAGGATCTGGCACACCACTTCGTTGTAATAACGCTGGTGTCCCTGTCGCACTCGCCGAAACACAGTACGCCTTGGCCTTAATCCTGATACGATGCTTTGGTTCGAGCGTCTTGGGGTCACGTGTATATGCCCACAACGAAGTCACCTTCCGACCTGTCATAAACATCTGCGCCCCCCACGTATCTGAGAGCACCATCAAACCCTTCTCGACGGCTGGCGCGACGTACATCTTCAGCGCATTTTGCTTGGCGTCAAAGGCACACCCCACCTCGCAAAACCCACTCGATACACAACCCACCCGGTTGTGCTTGAGATAACCACCCTTGTAGCCGAGCGCTTCGACGCCTTTTTTGAGCAACCTGTTGTTACTGCTCATCTGCGACGCGTCCAACGTCGTCACGGAGAGCCTCTGCTCGACCTCCGTGTAGAGCGCATCGAGAGTCTTCTCTGTGAGCTGTTTGAGACCCTGCTGCTTACGCCATCTGTGTTCGATCTGCTTGGGTACACGGGCACACAAGTTGAGATTGTGAAGGGTCGAACCACCAACACCCTTTCCTTGATGGATGTGGACGGCTTTGTCGTAAGATGTGCGACTGCCTTTGTCCTGATATAACTTGGGGAACATCTCATGTTCGAGCTGTGTGAAGTCTTTTGGACGCCAAAAACGTCCGCCTTCGAGCAGGATGACTTTTTTGCCCGCCTTGGCAGCCTCAAAGGCAACAGGCGCGCCTCCTGCACCCGAACCGATCACACACAGGTCCGCCTCAAGCTCCATGTTCTTTTGGATGTGTTCAAATGTGTAGATCATAGCGCGTCCTCAAAAAGAAGGTTCTTTGCCTTTGGGTGCAAGCAATTTGTCATATCGTGCCTTGCTCTTGGGAGGACCAGGATAACCCTTCGAGACCATCGGTCCAGTGTAATGGATACTGTCAAAGGCCTTCTTGTCGCGGTAATGCACCAAAAAGGCGATCGTCTTGAGATTCTGGAATCCTAACCGCACCAACCCCACGGGATGAGTTTGCCAATGCTTGAGCACAACCCGACGATGGGGGATCGAGAGACGTGTAAAGCGACTCAATTTCCAACCCAGAGGGAGGGTCGAGTGCTCAATCGCATACAACAACATCAACAAAAGACGCCGATCCGTCGCAGGTAAACCCGTGATGTAATTGTCTGCACATTCGACCATCTCACGTAATTCTTCAGGCGTCCTCTTTGGTGTACTCGGAAGCATCGCCGGGAGAATAGCATAGAGGATCGCACCTGTTGTCGGCGTCAATTGTTCGAGCTTGTAGAACGCACTGCGCGCATAAAAACCCGCGCGGTAAACTGCAAAGCCACCTGTCAATGCACCCACAAGGCCATACTGAAGGAGCTTTCTACGTGTGAGCGTGCGCTTGGGTTTGGGAGCAGGTGTCGTCATCGTGATGACCTCCATTGTTGTAACGTCATGTCGATCCGTCCGTGAAGATTGTAGTAGTTGAGCGCCTTCTTACGCAAGGCCTTCAGGAGCTGTCTCGCGCGCGCTGTCTTACCCTGTTTGTAAAGCAATGTCGCCTGTCGGAACACTGACCAAGGGACGATCCAGCCTGGTGTCTGTGCCGAACGCTTTTGCTGAGAGGCGCTCTTGTAATAGGAGATCGCCTTGTCGATCTTTCCACCTAACTCTTTGATCCGTCCCATCTCATAAAGTGCCCGCCCATGTTGAGGGAACGCCTTGAGGAGCTTTGTGTATTGCGCTGCCGCCTGTTGATACGATCCTTCTTTGCGCAACGCGTAAGCTCTCGCGAAGGTCGCGCGCCACCTCACACCATGTAACAT
Organism: Deltaproteobacteria bacterium; assembly: GCA_002731275.1. Lineage (GTDB taxonomy): Bacteria > Myxococcota_C > UBA6777 > UBA6777 > UBA6777 > UBA6777. Next base: position 4,175 of record PCBK01000045.1, read on the forward strand.
CTGTCCCTGTGGATCGAGCACGACTTTGTTCCATTGACTCCCCTCCACGTCCAGTGTCACGCTCTTTTTGGCTGGAACACGTATCCATTTGGTGAGCTTTCTTCGGTTTGTTTGGACCAACAGGTGCGCGTGTCCAGGGATGTCTCCGTGATTCCGAAGGGTGAGCGTACACACCTTCTTTTTTGGAGGACAATGTTTACCCACAAGCGTGAAGAAGGGGAGGGCGGCGCCCTTGATCCAGTTGTCAAAGAACGTCTGAAGAGAACGACCGGACGTCTTTTCGAGGACACGTTGTAGATCCTTGACCGTCGCAAAGGAGCCTCTAAAACGTTGAAAGTATCGCTTGAGTCCACGATCCAATGTGCCTTGACCGAGTTCTCTCGCGAGCTCGTAGAAGACAAGCGCCCCCTTTGTGTAAGGTGTTCTGTGGGCCATCTGTGCGATCCCACCCTGGCCGATCAGCGAGCCTTTGTCTTTGCCACGCAGGTAGTAGAGGATGTGTCTTCGGACGGCAGCGCGTTCATCCTGGGGACTGAGGAGATGACCCATCGCACGAAGAGAGGCGTAATTGGCGAGACCTTCGTTGAGCCACGTCGAACCCTCATCAATCCCTGTGACGGCGTTTCCCCACCATGTATGGGCGATCTCGTGAAGGAGCACCTGTCCGAGTGTAAACATCCCGTCCATAGAGAGCTTCATATCTGCGAAGAAGTGACCCTGTGTGCGATCGAGCAACAGAGAGAACGGATACCCCCGTGCGCCTGAACCCCCAAACGATATCAACTTCCAGCGCCAAGTCTTCGTCGCGCGCTTCTTTGTGGTCGGGGGGATTGGGGAGCCGTACATCTTCCGATAGAAGGAGGCTGTCCTCGCGACCATCTTCGCGAGCGTCTTGCGGCGCTTGATGGAGACGTCATGATGCAGATAGAAGACGACCTTTGTGTCGGCGGTCGGAGTGTGGACGTGGCGTGTGTATGTCCCTGAGGCGATGAAGATCGCGGCTTCAGGCACAGATGAAGAGGTGTAGACAAAGCGCGTCCGGCCTTTGGGCAGGGACTTCGTTTGGATGAGTGTACCCGCGCCGATCGCCGTTTCACCTTTGGGGACGTCGATGGTCAGGGTATAAGAGAAGCGCTCTTTGCCGATCAATTGGCCTCGTAAGGGATCGGCGAAGGGCTGCAGAGAGGGATACCAACCGTAGAGGAAGTAGGTGTTTCCCTTCTCGATGTTGCAGAATATCCGACGGAACAGATAATTTTTACGACCAAAAAAGACGATCTTGTAGCGCACACGCAGGGTAAAGGAGAGGGATTTGCCCTTTGGGAGGGTGAGTCGTGCGGTCTCAAGCGCCCGCTTGAAGGGGACGGGGTGCCATGTCGTGCCTCGTTGGATGTGGAGTGTGTTGATGCGGGGCATTTGGCCGAGGTAGAGCGTGAGGTGGGTGGGGCGTGTTTTTCCTTTGATGTGGAGGAGGGCGGTGACGTCGATTTGATGTTGGGCTGGAAAGATACGAGCGTGAAGTTTGCTGTGAAACAATTTGAGAGAGGATGGGTTTTGAGAAGGGTTGGTGCTGCGCGCATTTACGGAGGCCGTGGAGAGCAAAAGAAGCGCGCTGAGGAGTCCAAGACACAGTGTACGAAGATGGCGTTGTTTGTGTGAGCGCGTGGGGGTGAGGTGCAAGGTGCCTCCTTTGGCGGTACGTTTCTCGGTGAGTTGGGGAGCAGAATGACACCCAAGCGCGTCATCGCGTCATCCTATATGAGAGACAAGGTTGCGAAATTTCGTGATTTGGCGTACGTTGTCGGGATTCTGCTGTGGTTGCAATCTGCGTATATGATGAGTAGTATAGAGCGAGATCTTCCTACAATCCAGACCCTTTGGAGGATTTGGGCGGAGGTCGACTTGGGTGTACATGAAAGTGCTGAATTTCTCGCGGAATTTGGCGTAACCAGACGAAAAAGGATGTTCATTTTGTGGAGTCATCGATCGAGCCATCCTGTGAGATGGTTGGTGTTGTGTCTCTTTGTGGCGCTTGCTGCGGGGAGTGTTCAGCTTGAGACGGGTGATGTACATGCGATGGGGAAGACCTCACGTGTGCGTATCGCGCGATTGGCGTTGTCCAAAGATAACCCACGTCCAGCCTCGATGCGTCGGCTGCTTTGGGAGCTTGACAAGCGCACGAGTTTGAAGCCGATCCTCACCCCTGTCGAGGTCACAATTAACGATCCGCAACTCTTTCTGTATCCTTTGATATACGTCTCAGGTTCCAAGGCCTTCCCAAAACTCTCGGCGCAAGACGTCGTGCGCTTGCGGACCTATCTCGTCTCAGGTGGGACGTTGTTCTTTGATATGGCCGAAGGGAACCCAAAGGGCCCCTTTGACACCTCTGTGAGACGACTCTCCAAACGTCTCTTCCCACAGCAGCCCATGCAAAAGTTGAAGCAAAAACACACCTTGTTCAAGTCGTTTTACTTGATCCGCCGCTTTGGTGGTCGTGTGCTTCAGGCTCCATATATCGAGGGCGTGACCCAAGATGACCGCACCATGATCATCTACTCGATGAATGACCTCAATGGGGCGTGGGAGCGCGACAACTTTGGCAATTGGACACACCCTGTTGTGCCTGGAGGCTCCTCACAACGTGAGCACTCCTTCCGGCTCGGCATCAACATCGCTATGTACGCTCTTTGCGTGAATTACAAGGCGGATATGGTTCACATTCCGTTTATCATGCGGCGTCGAAAATAAATAGAGCATCGACCTCATCGTGCTCTTTGTACCTTTTTTCATGTTTGCCCTCTGGGCTGGATTTGTTTGCGATCGTAACGTATTGACCGTTTGATCTTTGTTTGTCAGGAGCTTGTGAAGGATGAAGACACCTGCCCGTTCCAGGTATATTGTATTTTCTTGTATCGTTGGTTTTGCCCTCTTACTCGGCTTTACCTCCACACAGGGGTGTAACTGCGATACACAAGTCGGTCGTACATACGACACTGAGATCGACTTCCTCAAACCACGTGGTACCATCATCTCCGAAGGGCTCACACAGGTCAAAGTCAAAGACCTCGATGGTCTCGTCGAAGTCAAGATCTCCGTCGGTGGGAAAGTCGTGAAGACCGAAAAGTACGACGCGACTGACGAGAAGAGCGAGGTGACCATCACCGCCGAGTTCAAACTCGATGACCTTCCCGATAGCTTCGACATCCTCGTTGAGACACTCGACTCACAAGAGGAGACGGCCAACAAAAAACTCTCCGTCATCAAAGAAGCCAGCCCTCCAAGTATTCGCATCGTCCTTCCTGAAAAACTCGATCCCAAACACGACGCGATCTTTGTCGGCAAAAAATTCACGACCGCCGCCGAGTCCACCGATGACCGCGAAGGCGTCAAAAAGATCGTCATGACGATCAAGCGCAAAGATGGCACCGAGCAAGAGATCAAACAATGCTCCGGTAGCTCCGAGCCCGGCAAAAAAGAACGCTGTGAGACTGAGGTCGATGCTTCCGATGACAAGGTCTTCCCTGAAGGACCTCTCGTGATCCAGGCACAAGCTACGGACGAAAAGAACAACCAGTCCATCACGACCAAACTCCAAGTCATCATGGACAAGTCGGGACCACAGCTCAAGATCATCTCACCACTCGACAATGAACAGCTTACACCTACCACTGAACTTCGTGTCCTCGCGCTCGATCAGGTCGGTGTCAAAGAGGTGAAGTTCTCCCTCGCTGGTAACGCGATCAACGCGACCGCAGACCCCAACAAACCTGGTCACTTCGTCGCGACTGCCGGGAATTCTTTGGGTGCAGGGACGGTTGAATTTAAAGTCACCGCGCTCGACAATCTCGACAACCCCTCCGAAGCGAGCACCAAGCCTCGCGCAGGATGTCAAACGGACGCAGATTGTGAGCAGCTCAAGCCCGGGACACGTTGCTGCCTCGCGAAGTCAGCCGCTAACCCCGACGAAAAACTCAACGGTACATGTCAAGAAGTCGTCAACACCGAAGGTGGACTCTGTGACCCCTGTACACAACCTTGCGGCAAAGGCTCAGACGGTAAATTGATGGGATGTCTGCCACAACCCTGTACGGATCAACCTCCATACCGCTGCCGTCGTGCATGTAACCTCGGGAACCCCAACCGCGCTGCTGATTCCTGTCAGCCAGCCAGCGCAGCCAGCCCCGCTGAATACTGCACACGCTCTGACATCACAAAGTTCGACCCCACACTCGGTTCTTGTGCGATTGGACACAAGTGCGATCCTGTCAATCCAAAAGTCTGTCCTGCTGGGATGAAGCCTCCCTACAACAACTGCTGTCCTTCTGGGATGACTTGCTTTCCTGCGGACAAAGACGCAAACTTCTGTGTTGTTGCAGGAAACAAAAAAGAAGGAGAGACCGGATGTATCAACGATCTGTGTAGTGGCGGGAACACCTGTGGTAGCGGGATGGTATGTGTCACACCCATCGGCGCAAATGGCCAGCCCTCTGGACCTGCACGTTGTAACAAGCTCTGTACATGCGATCAGCTCTGTCAATCAGGTCTTTTCCCCCAACAATCCAATTGCAACACTGGACAATTCTGCACACCATTGACGCTTACCAACGGAAATGTTCGTTTGCCTGTTGGTGCTTGTACTTCTCCATAGCCCAAAAGAGGATATACCCCCTTGCTACGGCTCTTCATTCAATTCTTCACAAAACAGCCTGAGCTTTATAACGACTACCGCTGGGTATGGGCGGGGCCCTGGTCTCAGTGGAGCCTTATCCTGCTCGCTGTTTTGTTGACCGTCGCCTTATTCTTCTCCTGGCACGCGGCGCGCCGTCTGCCCAAGCTCAGCCAAAAGCTTATGCTCGTCGGACTCCGCACGCTCCTCGCGGGGCTGTTGTGGTTTTTGATCGCTGGGCCTGCGCTGGAGCTTCGTCACGTCCAAAAGATCCAGAATCATCTGCCGATCTTTATCGACACTTCTGCGAGTTTGCGGACCCAAAACACCAAAAATGGGCCGACTCGTATGGAGAAGATTAAGCAATTCTTTGCACGTAACAAAGCCTTCATCGAGCGCCTCAAGCAAGAGCAGAAGGTGCGTTTTTACACCTTCGATCGAGATGTCAAAGTCCTCGGCAAGGCGATCAAGTCTCTCCAACCAGAGGGCGATCAGACCGACCTGCTCAAGATCGGTCATCTCCTCCAAGAGAAGTATCACGATCGTCCTCTCGCCGGTGTGATCATCGTGACCGATGGTAATGATACCCTCGCCTTCGCGGAGGGGCGCTCCAGTGTCACCAAAAAGGACACCGTCAAAAAACGCAAAGAACAGGCCAATCGACGTATGCGCTATCTCTTGCAGATGCTCAAGCGACTGCAAATCCCCGTGCATATGATCGTCCCACCTGTCCGCAAAGGTCTTCGTGACATCGCCGTCGCAGAGATCTTTGGTGACGCCTTCGCCTTCTTGCACAACACCGCAACTGTCGAAGCCAAGATCGTCGTCCAGGGCTACACCTCGATGCGTCTGCCTGTCTCGCTCTACAGAGAAGGCCAGCTGCTCAAATCGACCTTCATCTCGCTCAAGCCCGGGCAGCGTGAATACACCGTGTCCTTTAAGTTTAAACCTCGCAAAGCTGGGAAGTTCATCTACTCCGTCCGTGTCCCTGTTTTGCGTGGTGAGGCTGTCACTGAGAACAACCGCAAAGACTTCATCCTCAAGATTATCCGCGACAGGATCCGGGTACTTCAGGTTGTGGGGCGTCCTTCGTGGGATGTGCGGTTTATGAGACGTCTACTCAAAAAGAACGCGAACATCGACCTGATCTCCTTCTTCATCATGAGAACACATCACAACGTCCAACGTGTCCCTCTTCAGGATATCGCGTTGATCCCGTTCCCTGCCAAGGAGCTCTTTACAAAGGCGATCTTCTCGTTTGACCTGATCATCTTCCAAAACTTCAATTATGCACCTTACTTGAGGCGACAATATCTCGACAACATCACGCGATTCATCCAAAAGGGTGGGGCGTTTGTGATGGTGGGTGGAGAGTTGTCCTTTGGCGCAGGTGGATATCTTGGGACCTCTCTCGAACAGGCGCTTCCAGTCCGGTTAGGTCTTGGTCACATCGACACACGTCCTTTCAGTCCACAGCTCTCGAAGGCTGGTATTCATCACCCCATCACTCGTTTGCTCCCCAATTTGCTGCAAAGTCAGCAAGTCTGGAAGTCCCTCCCAAAGGTGACAGGGAGCAACATCATTGGACCAGCCAAACCCAACTCGACAGTCTTGTTGGAGCACCCGTTCTTGCAGACTGATACGGGCAAGCCGCTGCCTGTGTTGACGATCGGTGAGCACAAAAAGGGCCGCGTGATGTCTTTGACTGTGGATGAGAGTTGGCGTTGGAACTTTAGTCACGTAGGGCAGGGAGGCACAAAGGCTCCTTATTATCGCTTCTGGAACAACGCCATTCGTTGGTTGATCCGAGATCCTGAGCTGGAACGTGTACAGGTGACGACTTTCCGCTCCTCCTACAGACAAGGTGAGAAGGCACGATTCCGCATCCGTGTACTCGATCGCAATTACCAGCCCAAGAAAAAGGGTGATGTGCGTATCTCGATCCAGAAGGCTTCCGAGACTGGTTTTCTACATCAGTCGACAGAGAAGCTCCAGTCAAATGGGACGGTTTCATTCTCCTGGTTACCCTCGAAGCCTGGGATGTACCGCATTCGTGTCGAGTCAAAGCTGTCCGAGAAGGTCACGGCAACAGGCTCCGAATTGTTCCAGGTCCACGGTCTTCATGATGAGTTCCAACGTATCCAGCCAAATGTGTCGCTGTTCCGCTCCGTAAAGAAGGCAACAAAAGGCCGGACGATTGGACTGGATGAGACATTGAGTGAGCTAGCTCTTCGTCCTGCGACGATTGTGCGCGTGGATCGCAGTCAAACCGTTGATTTGTGGGACAATATCATTGTCTTGCTGTTGCTTCTTCTCCTCCTCACCACCGAATGGACCTTGCGTCGTCGCTGGGGCCTCCTCTAACCCATACGCCCTTCCCACTCCACATTCCATCCCTTTTTTTCTCTCAGGACTGTCTTTTTGGAGCGAGTTTTGGGGGGAGTTGCCACTCTTTTTGGGGCGGGTTTTGGGGGAGTTTTGGGGGGAGTTGCCACTCTCTTTGGGGGAGTTTTGGAGCGAGCTGCCACTCTTTTGGGGGGAGTTGCCACTCTTTTTGGGGGGAGTTTTGGGGCGAGTTGCCACTCTTTTTGGGGGGAGTTTTGGGGCGAGTTGCCACTCGCCCTTACTTACTGACGCGCTCCGCTTGTCTCTGTGGGTTTGCCACCCACACCCGCCTGGGGTTTGTTCAACCCCAGACCCCTACGATACTGCGTATCGTTTGTGTTGCGCTCTTCGAGCGCTGCTGCCGCGCGTTGCTTGGCAAGCTGCAGTGTCATCAGCCTTCGCGAAACGAAGGCTGATGGCAGAGAGAAAAAGAGAGGAGTGTGGGTTTGTGTTTTGTTGGGACTACGGGGCAGGGAAGCTCCAGATAAACATTGAGATGTCAGATGTTTGTGGCAATGTGAAGGAGCCTAGTGTGGCTGGACCTGCATAGGGAGTCACCATGAGCAAACGAGCACCATTGTGTGTGAAGTAGAACAGATCTTGGTTGCTGCCGATTTTTTCTTGTTTGACTTGACTCCACTTTCCCTGTGGATTGATGTTGGCAACAAAAGTAGAACCTTTTGTGAAGGAGTCTTTGAGTGTCATCCCTTGTACTGTAACTGTACCAAAGAATTTACCGGCGATATAGATGCCTTTTGGTGTTGATACAAGTCCACGAATGTAGGCACCCGAATTTGTGTTCGTGAAAGTCTCCAACCATTTTAGTGTTCCTTTTGTGTTAAACTGAGCGATGTAACCGTCATTTGAACCCTTTGGGGTGATTTGTGTTCCATGGAAGTAAAAGGTGGAGGAAGCACTACCACTGACATATACATTGCTACTAGCGTCGATTGTTAGCCCATCTTTCACCTCTCCGATTTCGCGTATCCACAACCATTTTCCGTTTGCATCGAGTTTGGCGAGCACACCACCCCCCACTTTTGTTGTTTGGGTTCCAAATACAACACCCTTTGAGGCGCTACCTACAACGTAAACATTGCCACTTTGGTCTAGCGCGAGCTTTTTTCCTGAGGATGTGTATTTGGAGTTGTCCGCCATCTGAACCCAAAGCCATTTTCCTGTTGAGGCATCGATTTTTGCGACAAACAATCCCACTCCGATGTTAAGTGGGAGAGGTGGGAGATTTCCAAACGTTCCGCCATAAGCAGATCCGGTGACATAGATGTATTTGTTGTCGTAAACAATGGCTCCTCCGACTCCTTTGGCTCCCGTCGCCCACTTCCAACTTCCTTTGTTGTCGGATTTTGCAATGAACATGTTCACTTGGTTGGGATTGCTTCGCATCGTCGTTGTGCCGAATTTGGCGAGCCCTGAGAAAAAGCCTGTGACATATGCATTCCCGGTTGGATCACTTGTGACTCCGCGGGTCTCGTCGAATGTGGCGTATACAGTGCGTTGTGCCCATGCCCATCGACCTTTATTGTCGATTCTGGCGAGGAATGAACTGTATTTGCTGTCAAAGTTGGGGGTTGTGACCTTTTTGGTTCCAAAGTCTGCATACTTTTCGACACGACCGGCGATATAAACATTTCCAGATGCGTCTATCGAAGCATCAAGGATTTTTCCACCGTGGGGAAATCCGCCATTCCAGTTATAAAAGTTGGAGTATTGTGCCCATGAGTTGGTGCATTTACTCTGAAAGCAAAATGTGTTGCTTGTACATGGATTGTTGCATTGTCCGCTGTGAGCGTCGTTTTTGGTCGTGTCGACACAGTTTCCGGCACACAAGCTGGGATATGTTGAGCCACAAACACACTGGCCTACTTTGCATACTTTTTCCGAAGAACAGGGGGTGTTGCAAGCTCCACAATGTAAGTTCGAGAGTTGTGTATTTACACATTGATGGGCACAAGCCGTATATGTCGATGAGCACGGAAGTTTTTCACAGTATCCTAGTGTACATCTCTCGATGTCTTTACAGTCTTCGTTCTTTTGGCAAGGTGTCCGACATGTCCCTTGTGTACATACTTGGGGAGCACTACACAAAGGATTGCCCGAGTTGTTGTCGATTTGTCCGTCACAGTCATCGTCTTTGTTGTTGCAGATTTCCGTTTGGGGTGTGACTTCGTTTTGGCAGGAACCCCATTGACCGGCAGTACAGACTTGCGAGCCTTTTTTACAAAGACCTTTTTCGGCGGTATTGGCGGGACCAGTGTAGCATATTTGTGTGAGTTCTTCGTCTGTTTGTCCGTCGCAGTCGTCATCTTTGTTGTTGCAGATTTCTGTGTTTGGTGTGACTTCATTTTGACAGGAGCCCCACTGACCAGCAGCGCAGGTTTGTGTTCCCTTTTTACACAGACCTTTTTCGGCGGTGTTGGCGGGTCCAGTGTAGCATGTTTGTGTTAGGTTGTTGTCAATTTGTCCGTCACAGTCGTCATCTTTGTTGTTGCATATTTCAGTGTTTGGGGTGACTTCGTTCTGGCAGGAACCCCATTGACCGGCAGTACAGGTTTGTGTTCCTTTTTTACACAGACCTGTGCCGACGGTTTTGGCGGGACCAGAGTAACAATCTTGTGTGAGGTCTTCATCTGTTTGTCCGTCACAGTCGTCATCTTTGTTGTTACACGTTTCCGTTTGGGGTGTGACTTCATTTTGGCAAGAACCCCAAGTGCCTTGAGCAGAGCAGGTTTGTTTGCCTGTTTTACAGAGCCCTATGCCGGATGTACTGGAAGCACCACTATAGCAATCCTTGCTTGTCGTGGGGACACACTCTTGCTCAGGAGTGTTTTCCTCTGGCGTTGTCGACTCGGTGTGGGTTTCGTTATGGGTTTCTTTGGTGTTTGCGTCTGTTGTGGTTTCCGAACAGGTTTCGCTTTGTGAGCAAGGGGGTTCGACTCCACAAGCAAAGTGCAAAAGGGTGGCGAAAAGGCCGATGAAAATGAAACTCCTGAAGTATATCATACGTCCAACTTCCTTATTGTCCGTTGTGTTTGCTCTCTTTCTACTCTACCCGTTTTTTCTCAATATATCACGATGGTTGCGTTTTGTAGTGCGGGGGCTTGTTGATGAACTGTCCACATATTGCACACTTGGACAATCGCCGAACGAAATGTGGACAGACTTGAGACATGACCCTGTGTGTGATTTTAATTTAAGTCCTTGAAAGTATAGTCAGAATCTCATAGATGTCTTGTCGGTATTCTCTTTGCTCTGGTGGGGGGCCAGACGCCGCAAACAAACAAATCGCGGCAACATATTCACCTTCACCACATTTTGAATAGGAGCTCACATTATGAGAGAATCCCAAAAAATCCAACAAGCCAAAGCCTGTCTTCTTGTCCTTGGGGCACATCCTGAGGATGTCTTCTGCCAACACAAACATCCCATCCTTGAAAAACAGATCAAAGATACTGAAAGTTCTCTGGCACAAATTGCCGCAATTGACGGTGAATGGCGCCGAGAACGCATCGAATCGAACGCCGCACTTGAGGTCCTGACAGAACGTGCCCTTTATTTTGGAGACCTCCTCAAAATGGAGCTTCCTCACCTCGAAGTCGTCCAATCCCTCAATACTCCCAAAAACCTCACAGAGAAAGAACTCTACGCTGATGCCGTCATCGAAGTCATCATCAGCAATCAACAACTCTACTTTTCAGAACAAGCCCTCGACGAGTTACTTGTCCTCGAAGCCGCCTTTGACAAAGAACAAGGCGAAGCTGATGACATCAAAGAGTTGTATCACCAGTATGTCCGCGAAAAAAACAACAACATCGAAAGCATCAGCAAACTCGTCAACGACACAAAGCGCTTCACAAGACGCAAGTTTGGTGTCAACTCAAGACAATACCAATCGATCAAAAACAGCATGTTCGTGCAGAAAAAACCCGCCCAACAGGGCAATCAAGCCACAAACAACGAGCCCTCCACAACGAACAGTACAACCGAAACGCCGACTCCCCAAGTATCCTAAAGCTTTTCCAAGGAAAAAAGCCCACAAAAGAGGGCTGGTGATGGAACTCTCAGGCAAGTTTACTTGGAACAGCTTGGTATGTCTTCATTGTGTCTTCGGACCTGTCATTTCACTTGAATGGCCTGTTAGGCCGCTGGAAAGACCTCCTCCCATCAAAAGATGAAGCCCTCTCGTACTCTACAATTTGCTCCTTGCACTCTACAATTTACTCCTTTCACTCTGATGCTGTCTCCTTGAACTTTGATGCCGTCTCCTTGCACTCTGATGAGGCCTCCTGGAACTTTGATGCCGTCTTCTTGCACTCCGACGGTGTCTTCACGCACTCGAATGGCTATACTCAGTCACTCAAAGGAGCTGTTCTTGCACTTTGAGAAGGCCCATCTTCACTTTGATGATCCCCTTCTTGCACTCCTTGAACCCTCTCGTGTACTCTTGAGACCCCCTTACGCAAAGTGTACCCCCCACCCTCGCAAAGTGTACCCCCCTCGTAAGCGAATTGCACCCCCCTCTCGCGCACTTTCGGACCCCCCTTCGGCGAATGACACCCCCCTCTCGTTCACTTTTGAACCCCCCTTAGGCACTTTCGGACCCCCCTTCGCCGAACTGTACTCCCCACCTCTGCACAACGCTTACCCCTCTCACGCATTCTTTGCTCCCTCTTGTGTAACCCCCAACAAATGCCTAAGCCTTTCGAGGGGAGGAGCCATTCAACCGCTCTGCTTGAGGGAACTTTGAAATCCATCCCCGCCGTTTCGCTCAGCTCCTCCTCTCAGGAAGGAAGTAGGAGGTGTGGGGAGCTTTTTTTGAACTTTTTGTGTGGTATTCCGTAGAGTGTTGTAAGCTATGTATCGAGTGGGATATGTAGGCGGGGGACGAACTCCGATCCGGCGTGACAGGCTGAAAATCCACCACCAGACAATGTTTGATGGTACAAGTAGAAGAAACATGTGATCGAGCAAGGGATAAGTGCAGACGGTGTTTGCATGATACCCTTTGAAGAAGGAGTTCCCATGAAGGGTCGAGAATTACAGAATCTAGGAATCCCAAAAGGTCCAAAAGTGAAATTGGCGATGCGTTTGTTGCGGGGGGCTGCTGAGAGTGGTCTGAAGAAACGCGAGATTCGTGCGCACCTCAAAGAGGTCGTGGCTGCACCTGCCGATCACACCGAACACCCATACTTTTCTGATCTTGCACGTGCTTTGTGTACACCTGACGAACTCGACTTCATCGAGCGCGCTGAACCTGCGCCTTGGAAGCAGTGGGGGACGGATCTCGACGATCAGGCCATCAAACAAATCAATAACGCTTGTCGTCTGCCTGTCTCCGTCGCGGGGGCGTTGATGCCCGATGCCCACACTGGTTATGGTTTACCCATTGGTGGTGTGTTGGCGACCGAGAATGCGGTCATTCCATACGCTGTCGGTGTGGATATCGCCTGTCGCATGAAGATGACAGTCTTGGACATGCCAGCGCAAGCTCTCAAAGGTGAAAAGCAACGTCTGATCAATGTGTTGGAGGATGAGACCGCATTTGGGATCGGTGCCTCCTTTCGTAAGCCCCACGACCACGAGGTGATGGACCAAGACTGGAACATCACAGAGGTCACGCGAAATATGAAAGGGAAAGCTCGCTCACAGCTCGGAAGTAGCGGTTCGGGGAACCACTTTGTGGAGTTTGGGACGTTGACCTTGACCAAAGACGATCTGGGCTTGAAAGCCGGTACATACTTGGCATTGTTATCGCACAGTGGGAGCCGTGGTCCTGGTGCGAATGTGGCGTCCCATTATTCGAAGCTCGCGCAGGCATTGCATCCAGAGCTGCCCAAAGAGTTGAAGCATCTGGCGTGGCTGGATATGGACTCCGAAGAGGGTCAGGAGTACTGGGCTGCGATGAATTTGATGGGTGACTTTGCGGCGGCGAACCACGCGGTGATCCACCGTGAGATTGTACGTGCTCTTGGCGCAAAAGCCCTCGCTGATGTCGAGAATCACCACAATTTTTGTTGGCAAGAAATCCACGATGGGCGCGAGGTTTACGTTCACCGGAAAGGTGCGACTCCAGCAGGCGAGGGCGTGCTGGGGATCATTCCAGGTTCGATGGCAACACCAGGGTATGTTGTGCGCGGAAAAGGAAACGCCGCGTCACTTGAGAGTGCATCCCATGGTGCCGGTCGTGTGATGTCTCGCCGTAAAGCCAATGAGTCATTCCGTTGGTCCGATGTGAAGAAGTTCCTGAAGGAGCGCGATGTCACGTTGATCAGCGCAGGGCTTGACGAGAACCCTGGTGTATACAAAGATATCGACCAAGTGATGGGCGCACAAGAAGATCTCGTCGATACCGTTGCACGCTTCGATCCAAAGATCGTCAAGATGGCACCCGCCGGCGAACGCCCCGAAGATTGATCCACCCCATTTGATGCCTTCCTTACTCTCTTCTTACCTGTCACACTCGACTTGATACCCCCACTGATCACCATGACATCTGAACTTTTTGTGACATGAACCGTTAAATACATACTGCATATAAGATCGCAAGGTATGTTTTTGTTGAGAGGATTGCATGACACAAACAGACAAACAGGTTTCTGGTACGCCATCATTTCGCTATCCCTGTACAGGTCTTGTCCAGACGGAGGGTTTTGGTGCCTACCTGGAAGAACAGCTCGGACCTCCGAGACATAACATCCGTACATTTGCGGATGAGCTCTCCACACACTTCGACGTCCCCTACCTTTCACTCGTCAATTCTGGTTCTTCGGCGAATCTCGCGGCGTCCTTTGCGCTCGCAGAGAAGACAGGTCCCGGTGAAGCGCTCGTCGCTGGATTCACTTTTCCGACGACGATGACCTCTTTATTGACCGCTGGATATCGCGTCAAAATCGTCGACACTACGCCTGGGACGTTCAATCTCTCACCACAAGCCCTCGAACAGGCGATCTCTTCTGAGACCAAGGTTATCTGTGTAACGCACTTTTTGGGGTTTCCTGCGGAACTTGCCGCGATCAGGGCGCTGTGTGACAAACACAACCTGCTCTTGTTACAAGACGCTTGCGAGAGTCAGCATCTGCTTTACGAAGGCAAAGCTGTCCATCACTATGGGGATTTGACGACGTGGAGCTTCTACCACCCTCATCATCTCTCGGCGTTTGGTGGAGGCGGGGTGATCTCACTCGACGAAGATACACACAAACTCGTCGAATCTATCACACATTGGGGGCGCGCATGTACTTGTCACTTCGACCCTTCGAGCTGTGAAGCCCCCGAAGGGATGTATCACAACTTCTACTATGTGCGTCGTGGGCATAATCTGGAGATGTCCGAACTCAACGCTTGTTTTGGTCGCTTTCAACTACGTCAGTGGCCGACATTCGAAGCAAAACGCAAAGAACACTACAACATCTTATGGGAAGCACTTCGTGACTGTGGGTCGATCGAGGTGTATCCAGCCTTGGAAAACAACGGATCTCCCTTTGTGTTCCCGATCACGCTCAAGGACAAAGAGGTGTTGGAGGTGTCGAGGAGCTTGGCGGAGAGAGGTGTGGAGACGCGCAACTTGATGGGAGGCGTGATCGCTGACCAACCGGCTTTTCAGGACCTTCCAACGGATGGCTTGCAACATTGTCGTGCCCTCGCGAAGACCTCGATCTTTGTCGGGATCCATCAGACGCTCACGACTGAAGACGTCCACGACGTCGCAAAGCACCTTCGTGCGGTGTTGTCATGAAGATCGAATACAGCCAATCGCTCGCTTCGCAAGCGCCCTGGGAATTTACGATACAATACCCACCTCGACCGGCGTATTTTCGCGAGCACTTTTCGGGGGTTGTTTCTCTCCGTGAGAAGGTCAAAAGAGCGCGCTTTTTGCTCTATATCCACGTCCCTTTTTGTGAGCGGAAGTGCTTTTATTGCAATTTTGCCGTAGATGTCCGCGATCGGGCTGAGGTCTATACGCGCTATGTCGATCATCTCCTTCGTCAGCTCGACGCACTCGAAGAAGAGGTCGATGCACAGGTCGATATTGGTGGGATTGATATTGGAGGTGGGACCCCAACGCGGCTGCCTCTTGTGGAGTTAGAGCGGCTTTTGGTCGCCGTCGCGCCGTGGAAGAGGCGTTCGGATCATGCGTTCCCTTTGTCTATCGAGACGACGCCACGGATCGCCTCTGAGGAACCCGAAAAGTTAGGTCTTTTGGTGGAGAGGGGAGTGGATCGCATCTCGATGGGGATCCAGAGCACCAACGAAGAGACCCTTGAAGAGGTCAACCGTCGCACGGGTCTTGTGATGATTGAGCGCGCTGCAAAGAATCTTCGTCTTGCAGGTGCGAAGAGAATCAATGCCGATCTCATCTTCGCGTTACCGGGGCAGAGTATGGAAGATTGGAAGCTCGATCTTCACCGTGTGATCGAGATGGGCTTTGATTCAATCACGACGTATGATTGTTTGTATCGTGGGGTGGGGCGTGTGATGAACCGCCATTCGCCTGATATCCCCGAACCCTCTGTGTATCAAGAGATGTATGATGTAGGGTATGCGTTGTTGACGGCGCATGGATATCATGCCCGGTATGGGTCGGTGAATTTCTCTCGTTATCCTGACGAGACGGGAACATCTGCCTATTTTGAGGGGCGCTTGTTGGATGGCGAGCCGTATCTTGGTATTGGGAATTACGCGACGAGTTTGTTCGATTGGACGTGGTCTTTTGCGCCGTATCGTGTGCGGGATTGGGAGCGTGCGATCGATGGTGGTGATGTGTTTCCTGTTGGGGATGGGTATGTGCTCCCTGAGGATGAGGTCGCGGCCAAATATATTTTGCTCTCGCTGAACTTTGGTGTGATTGACTCCAGGCGTTTTGCGCGGATATTTGGTGTCCCTCTCGAAGAGCGTTATGATGACGAGCTCTCATTTGCCCTCGAACAAGGCTGGTTGGTCTCCGAGTCTAAGGGGGTGTACACCCTCTCCGAAGGGCACTTTGGCCACATGCCCCATCTCAGAAGTCTCTTCTACTCGCTCTCTGCCCTCCAGTGGATGCAAAAGCAGAAAACACGTTAACCCACCCTGTCCGTGTGACCAACACGCCGAAGGCGTCAACAGGAGGGGAAGGCAAGCGAAGCGCGCTTGGGGATGCCCGTGCATCCCCGATAGTCAATGCCAAGCGAAGCGCGGCAGCCTGTAAGGGCAAGTGGCAACTTGCCCAAGATGGAGTCCGGCAAGCGAAGCGCGGCAGCCTGTAAGGGCAAGTGGCAACTTGCCCAAGATGTGTGCCCGGCAAGCGAAGCGCGGCAGCCTGTGAGGGCAAGTGGTAACTTGCCCAAGATGGAGCCCGGCAAGCGAAGCGCGGCAGCCTGTGGGGCAAGTGGTAACTTGCCCAAGATGTGTGCCCGGCAAGCGAAGCGCGGCAGCCTGTGAGGGCAAGTGGTAACTTGCCCAAGATGTGTGCCCGGCAAGCGAAGCGCGGCAGCCTGTGGGGGCAAGTGGCAACTTGCCCAAGATGGAGCCTACCGACGACGTTTACGTCGCTTGGTGCGTCTGCGTCGGCGTTTTCGTTTGGGTGTTGGGAGTGTTGTGCGTTTGGCGGAGGGGGGGTTATAGTCGGTACAGACGCCGACGTGGTGAAGCATTGACAGCAAGATGTCATGTGCGAGGTATTTGGCTTCGGCTCTATCCTGATCCTGTCCACCTTTGCGGCAGGGTTGTCCTTGTGGGTGGTATCCATTGCCAACGACGACTGCGAACGCGATGTCCCGAAAGCGCCAGCCCTTGCCTCTGGGGATGACATCACTTCCACCTTGCTTGGTGGGGATAATGGCACCTGTAAACAGCGAGTCAGCGATGTTCTCCTCGGGATAGTCGTACAATGAGAATGTCCGCTTAAAACAGCCACTCTGTCGACGCCACTTTTTCGACGCCCTGTACGTTCTCCCTGCACGTTTGACTCTCTTGAGCAATGCCTGACGTGAACGGGCACTTCGTGTCTCTGCTGTTCCCGTCTTCCCTACGACCTGAAGACCATAGGGGCGCAAGCAATACTTGTTGAGTGACGCAAATGGTTTGGCTGCTGTCCCTCGTGTCGTGACCGACGCCATCGCTTCTTGAATGCGTTTGGCATCTGCTCGTTGCACGATCCGTTTGGCTTTTGGGCGCTTGAGTGGTGTGCGTATCGACATCGGGGGATGTTCTTTATTGGCATCCCAATCACCGACCCAGAACTTCGGAGATGGTAAGATCCCATCATTTGCGAGCGTCGCGCTCAAGAGGGCGAGTCGAAGAGGGGAGACCGTCAGGTTCTGTCCAAAACCGACATAGGCCATCCCACGTAAAGACGCCGCGACGGAGCCAAATGTCCGTGCGGGTGAGGTTGGATATCCGTGGCGTGGGTCCGTGGCCCGTGTCGTCCACTGTTGCCATGCCGGATAGGCCGCAGCATACCCGACGTACCGACCGACGCCAAAGTAGCCTTGTGGTTGTTGCTCTCTCATGCGTTTACGAAGCGTTGCCAGAGAGGCTTTTCGTCGCTGCTTGGGTGATAATGTCTCCGAAGGCTTCGGCCACTTACTGCGTCCCGGTTCCCAGTAGACGTCTGTGTAGCGACGATAGATACGTTTGCGACCACGTCCCATCCTATAGGTATAGCGCATCAAGAAGCCGAGCTCCGACGCCGTCTTGAACAGCTCTCTATGGAGAGTTGAACGCTGGATCGCGTTGGAGATGGTCTTGGGTTCGATCTTCATAAATTGATAGCGACCGTTGCCATAGCGACTGCGATGCCAGCGGACATGGGCGGCGTTGTGACGAAGTTGTTCTTTGGGGACGCCCGCCATCTCCAACGCGAGATGGGCAAAGTAGACATTGCAAGAGGTGGAGAGCGCCTTTTTGAGGCCGACAGGACCATGTCCTCCACGTTTATGGCAGCGGAAGTGAATCGGAGAGGGGCGCCACGTGACACGTTCATTGCCTCGGCGGTCGCGCTTCTTTTTGGGGAGCTGGAACATCAAGCCACCTGCACAGTGGTGGACCGGGAACTTCAGTGGGCGTCCTTTTTTGCGAAGGTAGCGAGCGTAGGCCATCGCGGTCACGAGCTTCGCTGTCGAGCCTGGAGTCTGTGAACCGCTGAGAGCGCGTTCGAGTAGCCAACCACTGCGGGCAGAACCAAAGATCCCACGTCGCTCTTCCTCTTTATCCCACAGGATCGCTTCGAGATAATTGGGGACAGGTGTGGGTTTGCCGAGCAGACGCTTCTTTTTGGGGGCGTTTGGTGGCAGATGGGCTGGGTCATATGCGAGGAGCGGGTCGATGATTCCAAATCGGTCCACGAGTTGCCCCTGTAGATACCTGTACCCGCCTTTTTTACGGTCCTGAAGGGACTTGGGATCTGGAAGGTTTGGGTCAAAGGTCGGAAAGCTCGCGGCGGCGAGGACACGTCCATTCTTTCGATTGAGCAAGACGACAGCGCCAGTGTGGGGTTTATGAGGATTCTTGAAGAAGCGCCGACGAAAGAGTTTTTTGAAGGCCTCTGAGTCCATGCGTTTGAGGTGTTGTTGTGTCGATGTAAAGGCGATGCGTTGTAGGTCTGGTAGCAGTGTCGTCGCGATCTTACGGACCTTTGGTGTCGCAGAGGTCTTGTTGTCCGTCTCTGATCTGGGAGGGAGCTGTGCTTTGAGCGCAGAAGGACGTGAACGATAAGGACCACCCACACTGCCGGCGATCGCGTGGGAGAAGACAGCGCCTTCTGGGTAGTGAGAGACGATTTGGTCCCCTCGAAAACGTGCGAAGGCCAACAGACCTTGTGGACGACGAAAGCGAAAGGAGATGTCTCCGAGCTGGAGCACGTCGCGGTCTTGAAGGGGGATCTCATGACCCGCCTGGACGACACGTTCATTGAGCCGGATCTCCAATGAGCCCGATTGGACACGCATGTAATACCGAAGAGGTGCACCGCGTTGTTGTTCGAGTTGAGTGCGTGGAAGAGGCGCGAGGACGACTGCGTACAATCCCTGAACATTCCCGACAGGTCGTTTGACGATGCGTCCCTTTGGATCGATAAGAGGTGCTTTTGTACCGGGCTTACAATGAAGCTCCCTGATACGGCTGCGCACCAAAGAAGAGCAGGGCACAAGGATGGATGTACCCGAACGTACAAGCGCATCACTTCCCCAGCAGGTCGTCTTATGGGTCCACTTTCTCCCTTTACGGAGGCTCTGGTTTCCACAGTGTTTGTGTCGGCTCCAGCGACCTTTGTTACGTGTCTGCAAGTCTTTGAACAGCTCGTCTTGTGTGAGGACTGTTCCGAGGCGAGTGGCGATCTCTTTGAGGGGCCAATCTTTGCTGCTCTGTTGGAGCGTCTTCGTGCGCTTCCACCAGCGTTTTTGTGGGAGCTTGTACAAAAATTGTGAGGGGGCTGCTCCTTTTGTCGGCTGTTTCTTCGTGGGGTTGGGACGATACGCGAATGGATGGCGACTTTCGTAAAGAGTCGCGTTGAGTGAGAGCAAGGTACGTGGGTGGGAGAGCGCACCGACCTTTTTGAATTGTCGCTCTCTCGCCTCGTTAGGAGTGTACGTCGACGCGAGTAGCTCGACAGGTTGTGTGGACAGAAATGCGACGTGCGCAGGCACTGGAGCGTTGCCTGTGTCGAGCTGTTCGAGGAAGGCCTGCCCTGTATCTGCGGCTGTTAGGATCGTCGCGAGACGTGGGTGGAGCTGCCTCTTGCGGTTGAGGTGTTTGGGGTGCATCAGGTTGCGATAAGGCGCTTGAAGGGTCGCGCCACCGACGCCCAGTCCGAGTAATTCACCCCCACTTTTGCGTTGTCTGATCCGAAAGAGAGAGCGGGCCTGTGCTCTGTAACGACGAGCTAGAGCCTGATTGGCCATCCAGATCCTGTTGCGCAAGAATGGATTTTTGTGAAGCGGCTTGAGAGTGTGTTGCCACGCTGGCAGGGGGACGAGTTGGGACAATTGGGAGATATCGACACCTGGTTGGTGGCGTGCCGCGAGAGAGCGACGAAGATCTTCGGGGGTGAGATAGGTGAGATACTTTCTCAACACCAACTCGTGAATTTGTTCTTCGAGGTCGAGTGTACGGACGGCCTCTGGGAGGAGTTGACGAAAGTACACATCGGCCTTGCCGACGAGGAATCCCCGTTGTTCGCGCTCTTCGAGATGGGCTGGGTTGAGCTGTCTGACGCTCAGCCCTTCGCTGTCTGCCGGGTACAAGAGCAGGTCGTCGTGGTCTTTCTCCTGCTCCGACTCCCTCCACCGGAGTGTCACGGAGTGATGGGGGTGATAGCGAGGATACAGACGCAGGACATCTCCGGGCTTCAACCACAAAGAATCATTTGGACACGTTGTGCTCTTCGATGTTTTCGTTGGCGCCTTGGCGTCTTTCTCTTCTGTCTGTGAAGGCGGCGTGGGCTGCTCCTTTTGAAAGCACAACAACCGCTCGGCTTTGGGGATGTCTTTCTCTTTGCTGTCGACGAGTAACTGGCTCCCACGTCTCTGGACAAAGAGGCTCTTGGCTGGGATCAGGGCGGAACCAATGACGATATCGTTTGATGCACTTTTGCCGAACTGGAGACCTTTTTCCCACTTCCATTTGGGGAATCGCCAACCGACACGACGTAGCTCGATGCGTTGTTCGAGGGTGGGGTGGAGACAGAGCCACAAGATCATCCCGTCATGTGTGAAGAATCGGATGTCCTGTGGTGTGGGTTCTCGTTCACACGTCGCTAAGAAGACCTCGGCACGTGGTGCACGAGCCCCGAAGATTGGGACGGCATCGCTTCCTCGAAAGGCACGTGTCCCAGGGCTCGGTTGGTGCGCGACAAGGTGTCCTGCGTCACCCTGTACATGGAGCAAAAAGTAGATGCCTGTCGCCGAATCCCGCAAGAGCGAGTGTGCTGACTGAAGAGGTGCATCCAAAATGACCGGTGCGTAGCGTTGTTTGGGCATATTCGTGAGCCGAAAGAGTTGGCTACATGCGACGACCGCGACGACACCAAAGAGCAAAGGCAAGATCAGCCAGGGGAGTCTATCCATCCACTGAGGTGGGGCCTTTCTCTCTCGCTCATGGCCTCCTTGAAGTCCCCATTTGGTCGACAGCTCCTGCCATATCCGTGTGAGATCTCTACGAATACTCATGATACCTCCTCCTCTGCGGGCTCCCAGGGATGATGGTGCATCTGACGATAGATCAGCGCCAGCACAAAGTAACAGGCGACGAGGCTCGTCCCTCCCGACGAGACCCACGTCAGGGTGACCCCTGTCATCGGTGTCAGACGCAGTGTTGAGCCTATATGAATGAAGTTCTGTGCGAACAGGTAGATGCTCCCAAACAACATCAGCAGGCTGCGGATACTGCTCTGTTTTTTGTAGGCGAGGGCGGCTTTGTTGTCGCCAAAAGAAGCCTCACCTTCGGCCTTTGGAAACAGCGGATACCAGTGCAGCCACGCGACACCTAACGTCATCAAGGGGAACGCGCAGGTGGTGAGCAACACGATGTATCCCCACAGCGGCGAGAGGACGCGGACGACAGCGGTCAGCACAAAGTCACTGTGTAGGTTGTTGAACCACTGAAAGGCACCCTTGTATCCAGCGAGATCCCATTGGTTTTGTAGGAGCTGTTCACCCACCATAAAGCGCCAGGGTTGGTTCCACAGCGCCAATCGTTCGCGCACCTTTTGTAGCTCGCTGTTATGTAAGGCCCACTCCGGTTGGAGCGTTGCCAGTAAGTCTGGGAGCCAAAACAGTACGGCGATCCCACCAAAGACCACGCCGATACGCAAGAGGTTGCCCGCAGTCACCAGACGGTCGACACCTGGGGCGAGAAAGATAAACAGGATGTACAGCGAAAAGCACAGCGTCAAGATCAGCCCCGGCCCCAGGTCCCCCTGGATCGTGTACAGAACGCAGATCGCGCCGAGCAAAAACAAGTACAACATCGAGAGCTGCATCGCCCCAAACAGGATCTTCCCTCGCTCCTGTGGGGTAAAGGTCTGGACTGCTTTTTGTTCGGGCAGTGTGGCCGTTCGTTCTCCTGGCTGGGCGAGCTGTTGGGCTTCTCTTTGTCGTTGTTGTGTGTGACGCGCTTTGCGCAATCGCAGGGCAAAGAGTTCGTGTCCCAAATAGCCTGAGAAGAAATAGATCGCCGCCAGGATCGCGAAGTCCGAGAGCTTCACTGTACCGATCAGTGGGATGACCAAAAAGAACCTGTTGTGGACGGCGCCAGGTATCAACAGACCTAACAATGGGACAAAGCCCAGTAACGCCAAGGTATAAAAGAAGAAGCGCAAACTCTTTCGCTGTAGGGGGACCTGTCGTGCGCGTTCGAACTCCTTCATCAGGACGCTCCCACAAAAGAGCACGACGATCGCGAGCAGGAAGGTCAACCACGTCCCAAACAGCCAACCAAAGAAGATGGCGCAGACCAAACACACGAGCGCAAAGCCACGAAACTCCCATGTCTCAAAGAGTGGTGTCGGCGCAAACTCTGGTTCAATCGCCTGTTTGATGTGATCGCGTGTGCGCCAATCTTGGACGCGCTGCCAGATATCTCGTGGCAGTATAAAGAGCCCAACAAATGCGGTGAATCCGACGAGAGACCACAAGAGTTGTCTGTACAAGAAGTCGTTGTTGTTGAGCCCAAGAGACGAGAGGGAGAGTGTGGCGAGGACATACAATCCCATACCGTTGAGGAAGATCGCGACAGGTAACAACAACATCGCGGGGAACCACAGCGCAAACATCAACAGGCTACCGTACCACGGGAGGGCTGGGAGCGGTTGACCTTCTTCTTCGGAGGCGCGCCACATTCGACGCTGTGTGCGTGTGAGCAGTGCCTGACGCAGGTCGCCTTCTGGAAGTAACTTCATCAAAACACTGCTCGGTGGGATGGGACTCCAGGTGACACGTCCAGTCGTAAGCATCCAATACAAAAAGAGGGACAACCCCATAAAGATCGTGCCCCAGAGTAAGGCGATGCGCCACGCGAGGGCCGCATACGATGGCCGAAAGACTCGAAAATAAAAACGCTTTGTGTAGTAGATGTGTTCGGCTTTGTGGGGGATACCGGCTTTGGGGAGTTTCTTGAGCAGGGTGCCATCTGCTTTGGCGAGGTAGAGCGCTGCGCCTTCGAGTGGGCGGACCTGCAAGTGGCCTTTTTTGTCTGGTTGTATCTCCATAAACGGACGGTAGGGAGAGACGAGCTGTGTTTTACCGGGCTCGCCGACAAGTGATGTGCGAATGGTCCAACGATCGGCCTGTGGGTTCCCACCACCGCCACCTGTGATGAGCAAGTGGCGTCCTTCTGGCAAGAAACGTCTCATCGGATAGTTGTGGGATGGGTAGGTCGAGAAGAACGGTATCAACGTCGTCTTAGGGAGACGTGTGAGCATCATCCTCACGCCTTCTGGGGTGAAGGAGAGTCTGTAGGTGAGTTGGCCTGCGGAGAGTAGATCGCCATCGTAGAGGCTGGTTGTACCGAGCAGACGAGCTGAACCACGCCCCGGCAAGATCTGCATAGGGCGGTTACCCTGTCCGAGATGTTGCAGGAGGAGGCGTTTATTCTGGAAGTACAGACGTGCGATGCCCGCGATCTCCAGGCCACCAGGGATCGCAGACTCTCTGAGCGGAAAGGGGCAGGAGGTGTTGGTCTGTGTGAGTGTGTAACCCGGCGCGGTCGTCAGGTAGGTCTTGTGTTGCAAGGACACATTGTAAGATGGTTGTTTGCCCCACGAGATCGTCCCTGTGAAGGGCTTCCACTGTGTCCCAAATAAGCGTCGCCACTGACCATATCTGTACGCGAGCGCGTCGCCTTTGACCTCCTTTGGGAGCCTGTAATACTGGTGTGGTCCGAGTCTCATCTGTCGTGGCTGCTTGCCTTTGATGTCAAACAGGAGTTGCTCTTCGTTCCAGCGTATAGGGAGTTTGGATGCTTGGATGGTGAATGAGATGGTCTGCCCATCGTCGCGCTTCTTTTGGGTCTTACTTGGTTTGGGTGTCTTTGTCTTGGAGGCTGTGGTTTTGGGGGGCGGACTCGTGCGCAGGAGTTGAAGGAGTTGTGATGGCTGGCACCAGTCGATTTTTCGGAGCCCTTGAAAGGAGGCATTTTTGCGGATGTGTTGTAGTGGGAGGAGGAAGTGATCGCCGTCACGCAGCCTATGTCTATTGACTTTGACAGTGCCGCCTTTTTGGCGCCTGATCATGATGCGTCTATCGCGGCTGCGGTTGTTGAGCTGTGCCCATCTGTGGCCTTTTCCGCCGCGACGTTCGAGGACAAAGTGTTCGCCAGAGGCTTTGCGATCGTGAAGGACGATGTCATTGTCCCGTCTTGTCGTACCGACCGCGATAATATGTCGTTGTGGACCCACTCTGCGCCAGGACGCGAAGTGACCGACCTGGGCGACCTGAAGTGGCTCGGAGAAGTCGCGCAGGCCGATCTGACAAGACCAGAACAACACCGATATCGTGCTGCCCATCAAAAGGATCCATGCTGCCAGACGATCCTGGCTTCTTGGTGTCGTCTTTTTTTGGAAGAGGGAACCCACATTCAGCACGATATTGACCTCTCTGTTTATTTTTTGAGTGTGATCTCAAAGACGATGGGAAGGTGATCGGACAGCGCATGGTGTTGGCTGAGCACCTCGTATTTTTTGACTTCGATATCTTTGCTCACGAATACGTGGTCGATCCAGCGATCGGCCTTGCTCTTTTTCGGGGGCATGTACGTGTTGTATTTGGCGGGCGCTTTGTTGTAGTCTTCGACGGAGAGCGCAGGATGTAACGTCTTGTAGAGTGGCGCGATGGGGTTATGTGTTTTAGAGTAGAATGTCGCCGCTGCTTTTCCCAGACGTTCGGGCTTATCACCTGGGGGGAGCAAGTTGAGATCGCCAGCTGTCACCGTGTAGCCTTTCTTTTCGGCCTCTAGTGCCAGTGTTTGCAACTTCTTCACTTGCTTGTCGAGTGTCCCATCACCAAAGCTAAACGCCGAGAAGTGAGTGTTTAAGAAGGTCAGTGATTTACCACCTTCGACGGGCAGCTCGACTTTGAGGATCGCGCGCTTGAGGTTGAAGGCGCGACGCAAGAAGCTCTCTTTTAACATCGGCAGGGCGTGGCGGGATGCGTGGGTGATCTTGTACTTTGAGAAGACCCCAAGCTCCATGTCTACACGTTTGAGAAACTTTTTGCCTGGCGAGGGGACAAAGGCCGACTTGTGGTAGGGGGTCGCGCTCCAACAGGCGTATTGCGGATCTCCCTTCCAGAAGATCTTTAACTCGTCGAGCATATGGGTCCTGTTGGAGCCTCGATCGAATTCTTGCCAGAGGATGACGTCTGGTTTGACCTCTTTGAGCACTTTGAGCATCTTTTGAAGGTTGTCTTCGACGACTTTTTTCTCCGCGTAGACATCCGGACCACCATCGTAGAAGAAGTGGTAGTTGCGGCTCGCACCGTATTGAATGTTCCACGAGAGGACGCGGATGGTGTCACCTGGCTTGAGTGTTTTGGGAGCTTTTCCATCGCAGGCGAGCTCTGCCTTCTCGGTCTCTCCTGGGAAGTAGTTGAGCCACCAGATCATAAACAGTCCAAAGCTCACGAGAAAGATGAGCATGAGCACAACGATGATAGCGATTCGTTTCAACATGATGGGTCAGTCCTCTAGCGTGGACAACTTACAGCTCCGGCGTCGGAGAGCTTGATGTATGAGAGGGCTGCGGGGCTGTGTGTCGTCAATGTGAATGTTCCAAGTTTGGATACTTGGATAGACGATTACAAGGATTGACACAAGATGCGGGCATCGTTAAAGACACCTGAAGTGAGAAAAAGGATTACCAAGAGGGGAGGTTTTTTTGCTGTTCATCGTTGTCGTTTGCGCGCAGTTGACCAGAGCAGAAGGGACATCAGGGCCAGCCACAGCAAAGGAGGGGGAGCTGTCGAGGTTGTCTGACAAGTGAAGCCACCTGACGGTGTGACTGCTTCTGTGGCTTGGACCTGGATCGCGATCTCTTCGCGGTCGAGCAGCGTCCCATCTGAGACGAGCAGAGAGAACGCATACAAACCTGGTTCTGTTGGGATAAACGATGCGTTGGCGCGCTCTTCACCGACGAGTGTGATTTTGGGTCCGTTGAGCTGCTTCCAGGTGTATGTGAGTGTGTCTGTCGGGTTGGGATCGCTGCTCTTGGTACCATCGAGGACGATCTTTGTGTGGGTTTGTGGCATCGTGGGGGCGATGATCTTGGCGACAGGGGGCTGGTTGACGCCGATCACCTCTACGTCGACATGTGACTCTGTGGAGAGGAGCTTGCCATCATCGACGATCAATCCAAACGTGTACGTCTTGACGTCTGTCCCTTTTGGGATCAAGAAGGTCGGTTTCTCCGGTGTCTCTGTTAAAATACGGACTTGGTCGTCTGGGTGTGTTGGGCTAACCTGCCGCCAGATGTATGTGAGGGTGTCTTTGGGGTCTTGGTCTTCGCTCTTTGTGCCATCGAGCTGGACGGTTGTACCAGCGAGCGCTTTGATCGTCTCGCCAGCATGGGCGACAGGGATGTGGTTGATGTTGTCGTGGACTTCGACCTGAAGACGTTGTCCTGGGAAGGTCGTGACGTGTCCATCGGAGACCAACAGCTCGAAGGTATAGCGTCCATAGCTGATCGGTAAGAACGTCGGGGTTTTGGTGTATGGGTTTTGTAAGAGGGCTGGAATCCCCCCTACTTGTCGCCAAGTGTAAGAGAGAGTGTCACCTTCGGGATCGGAGGCTGTGGCGGTGAGGGGGAGAGTGTTGCCCGCGTCGATCGCATCTTTGCCCAAAAGTGAAGGCCCAACGTCGACTGTTGGGGGTTTATTGTCTCCTTCGTTGACGCGCACGATGACTGTTGATGGCGCGCTCTGGACGTCCCCTTGAGCGACGATGAGTTGAAAGTGGTACGTCCCCTTGTTGAGCACAAAGAAAGAGGGTGTTGCGCTGTCTGGATTGTCGAGTGTCACACGCGGACCTGCGAGCTGTGTCCAGGCGTAAGTCAGGGGGGTGTCGTCAGAGGCTTTGCTCTTGCTTCCGTCGAGTGTTGCGGTCGTCTCAAAGCCGACAGAGACGTGCTGTGTGGTAGCCTGTGGGAGCTTTTTTTGTGTGGGATGGACATTGATGCGCAGTGTACGGGGAGGTGAAGTGGATTGTGCGTCTTGTACTGTCAAACGGAGGAGGTAGCTGCCTGCTTTGGTTGGACGGAACAGCGCCTTGTCCTTTTGTGTCTCGGAGAGGACGTCTTGGGCGGGTCCTTTGACGAGCTCCCAATTGTACTGGAGAGGGAGCTGTGCGAGGCTGCGACTTCTTGTGCCGTCAAGACGGAGACTCTCACCAAGTGTCAGCTCTGTGGCGTATACGCTGATATGTGCTGAAGGAGGTTGGGCTTTTGGGCGCGTTGGATCGATGATGATGACCGTGACCTCTGCGTCATCACGGTGGCCTCCACTGTCTTCGACTGTCAACACAAACCGGTATAGACCGGTCTGTTTTGCGATGAAAGAAGGCGTCGCTGTGTTCGGGTTGGTGAGTAAAATGGGGGCACCTGCGGATTGGGTCCAGCGGTAGGAGAGGTTGTCTTTTTGGCCGTTAGGGTCATCACTTTTTGTGCCGTCGAGTGTGACTGTCGTGTTGAGCTTTGCAGCGAAGGTGTGTCCGGCGTGGGCGAAGGGATCGATGTCTTTGATCGTGACGCGTATCTGACTGGCTGGGCTTTTCTCTCCCCGATCGTTGGTGACGATTAAAGAGAACGTGTAGTCTCCAGCCCGACGCAAGATCACGTGCGCTTTTGAGTTCGTCGCGTCCTGAAGCTGGCTTGTGGGGCCTGTCAGTTGGCGCCATTGATAGGTCAGAGGGCGGCCGTCAGGATCGTTGGAGGCGGTTCCATCGAGCTCTATCTGGGCAGGTGGACTTTCTGGGACGGGGAAGATATTGGCGATGGGGGCGGCGTAAAGGAGCGAGGGGAGAGTAAGCCACACCAGCACGAGCAGGAGCTGTTGGGGGCGTGTGAGGATTGTGTGTGTTGAAAACATCGGGGTGTTCTTCTCTGTATGGGACTCTTTCCTTACGAGGCCGCCACGAGAGGGAGGCCGCCATACAGGATACATATTGTTTGTAGATAAGTCCAGCGTGGTCGAGAAGATGAGAGAGGGAGGAGGGGGACTAGAGGATGTAGTGTGAGAGGTCTTCGTCTTGGACGAGCGGTTCGAGTCGATCGGTGACGTACTTGCCATCGATGACACATGGTTTGCTGCGATCCATCTCGGGTGCTTTGAAGGAGATCTCGTCGAGGAGACGTTCCATGACCGTATGAAGTCTACGTGCGCCGATGTTCTCGGTGCGTTGGTTGATCATGGCGGCGAGGCGTGCGATCTCTAGGATGCCTTCATCGGTAAATTCGAGGCTCAGGCCTTCAGTATCGAGGAGGGCAGTGTACTGTTTGAGCAGGGAGTTTTTCGGCTCTTTGAGGATCTTGGTGAAGTCGTCCTCTGTAAGGGAATCGAGCTCGACACGGATCGGGAAGCGCCCTTGTAGCTCGGGGATCAGGTCCGTGACTTTGGACACGTGGAAGGCACCTGCGGCGATAAACAGGATGTGGTCTGTGCGGACCATGCCGTACTTGGTGTTGACGGTGGAGCCTTCGATGAGTGGGAGGAGGTCACGCTGGACACCTTCGCGAGAGACGTCGGGGCCGCTGCTGTGTTCGCGTCCGGCGACCTTATCGATCTCATCGAGGAAGATGATACCAGCTTGTTCAACGCGTTTGACAGCGTCTTTGGTGACTTTCTCCATGTCGATCATTTTTTGCGCTTGTTCCTGTTGTAGGATCTCGATCGCTTCGGAGACTTTGAGTTTGCGTCGCTTGGTGCGGTTGGGGAAGATATTGCCGAGCATATCTTTGAAGTTAAAGCCCATCTCTTCGAGGCCATTGGGCGAAAAGATCTCGACAGAGGGGGTTTGTTTGTCAGGGACATCGAGCTCGACCAACTTGTCGTCGAGTTGTCCATCGCGCAATTTGCGTCGGAACTTCTCACGTGTATCTGTGGCCCACTGGAGGTCGTTGTCTTCCCCGGTGTGTGGTTTGTCGCTACCTGGAAGTAAGAGGTTGAGGACCTCTTCTTCGGCGGCTTCGCGTGCTTTGATCTCGACAGCTTTGGTCTCTTCTTCGCGGACCATTTGGACGGCGAGCTCTGTGAGATCGCGGATCATGGATTCGACATCACGTCCGACATAACCGACCTCTGTGAACTTAGAGGCTTCGATTTTGAGGAAGGGAGCCTGTGCGAGCTTCGCGAGTCGTCGGGCGATCTCGGTTTTTCCCACACCGGTGGGTCCGATCATGAGGATATTTTTGGGTGTGATCTCGTCTTTGAGTTCACCGGTGACTTGTTGTCGTCGCCATCGGTTACGAAGAGCAATAGCGACGGCACGTTTGGCGTTATTTTGGCCGATGATGTATCGATCGAGTTCGCTGACCGTTTCGCGTGGTGTAAACGTGCTGACAGGGGGGGGAGTGTCGTGACGGCTCATGCTTCGATCTCCTCAAAGGTGATGTGTGTGTTGCTGTAGATACAGATCTCGCCGGAGATTTTGAGTGCTTCTTGGGCGATAGAGGTTGCATCGAGCGTCGAGTGAAGTTTGAGCGCTCGGGCGGCTGCGAGTGCGTAGGGACCCCCACTGCCGATCGCGTAGACATCATCATCAGGTTCGAGGACGTCGCCATTTCCGCTGATCACGAGGATTTGGTCTTTGTTGGCGGCGATGAGGAGCGCTTCGAGTTTGCGGAGGATCTTGTCTGTGCGCCAATCTTTTGCGAGCTCGACAGCGGCGCGGGCGAGATTTCCGTTAAACTCTTTGAGTTTGTGCTCAAATTTTTCTTGGAGGGTGATCGCGTCAGCGGTAGAGCCTGCAAAACCGCAGATCACTTTATTTTCGTGGATGCGTCGCACTTTTCGGGCTGAGTGTTTGACCACTGTGTTACCCATTGAGACCTGTCCATCACCAGCGACGACGGTCTTTCCATCTTTTCGGACAGCGACGACTGTTGTACCTTTAAACATGCAATTGTTCCTTTCGCGCGAAAGTCTTTTCTTTTTGCTACGTGATGCGGTGCATTCACTGCCAAAGTGGATGCAAGCTAACCACGATTTTGCATGTGTCAAAGGATCAAGCGCTCGGCTGTGTTGGATCATCTGTGGGGGTGTGGTGTTGTGAGGAGAAGATTCTAGGGAGAGGCCGTTAACGTCGGGAGAATGGTGCAGGGTCAAAGCGTGGGTTTTTGGTGTGGATGGCGTTCGCGAGGCTGTTGAGCTGGTAACGCTGTTCAAAGTGATCGATCACTGCTTGATAGATCAACTCGTCAGGGAAGTTACGGGGGATGATGTCGGAGAGATGGAGCGCAAAAAAGTCATCGAGTAGGCGAGTGAGCGAGCCGATGGAGATGGCTTTTTGGAGACTTTGACATAGCGCGTGATGTCGGAAGGCGTTTGGGTTGAGCGGCGCCTGAATGCTACCTGTGTCGCGATGATCGGCAAACAACGTGATGGGTTGTGTTTGCAAGGTCGAGGTGACTTTTCGGATCGGCGAGCGTTGCAACGCGCTCAAAGTTTCTCGCAAGGCTTTTGCGTAAGGACGCATGGCCATTCCCAGGTGCATATGGTGTTGAGTGATCTGTTTCTTCTGGCTGTTTTGGGCCGAGTCGAGGAGCATCTTGCCGATCCGGATGCGTTCTTGTTCTTCGATAGAGCCAAAACATTCGAGAATCGCTGGGAGGATCGAACGAATGGCGAAGGCGTCTCCCCCAAATAAAAAGATCGTCTGCCCTGCGAGGTAGCTGTTGTTTGCAAAGATCGGCGGAGGGGTCGTTTGGTTCATGCGCTGCTTGAACAGCTCTCGGGTATGATCGACATATTGGAGGAACATGAACAACCCACGCATATCGAGTTGGGCGCCAAAGACGATCTGGACGTGCTCTGGAGGGAGTGTGTTGTGTTGTGGAAGCTCGGTGGAGCTTCCCATCCCCTGCGGTGCGGGGGTTATAGGCTCGTTATGTCGGTGGTACGAGGCCGTTTGTGGTCTTGGGGGCGTGTGGTATGCGCCTGAGGGAGGAGGTGTCGAAGACCGCCCGTTGACCGGAGGAGGGAAGGGGGGCGCGCTCTGGTAAGGCGTTCCTTGAGAGATTGTTGCAAAAGAAGAGGACTCTGTGTTCCCTTGTGCACCTGGAATGGGTGGGGGAGGGATGGAGGGTTCGTTCCCGAAAGAAGGAGGCTGTGTCGGTGAATAAACCGAAGATGAGCCTGTTGTGTGAAGAGATGCGGCGGTGATATTTGGGTTGTCTTCGCGCCAACTCGCACCTGTCGATGGAGGTACGACCTCATCATCGATGAGTTCGCTTCCCTGTGGTGGAAAGGTTGGAGATGGACCCGTTGGAGGAGGGTCAAAGGGAGAGGGGGCACCAAAGCCTTGGTTGGGTGTATCCCGTCTTGTTGGTGGCGCGTGCATTTCACCGTATGTTTCCTGAAACGCGGCGGTGTTGTTGGTCGGTGAGCTTTCTTCGATCTCTTCGATATCTGCGGTGAGATCTACACGGATGATCTCTTCAAAGGGGGCGGCTGTTCCCTGGATGGTCTTTTCTTCTTCTTCGTTGGTTGGGAGCAAAAACTCCAGCTCGTCTTTGTTGGGTTTTGCTTCACTATCTTCTTCGATGATCGTCCCAACGAGCACTTGTAGCGGTTCATTCTTGTCGTTTTTTTCAGTTGTTGTGGGTTCTGTGATGATCTCTTCTTCGATACCAAAGTCATCGTCAAAATCATCTTCGATGATCTCTGTGCCCATGACAGGAACGTTTGTGTCCGCGAGGGTTTCAGTATGTGCCGAGATGGATTTCATCTCTATCGTTTTGTCTTGGTTGCTGAACTCCTCATCAATATCGATGTCAAATCCAATGTCGTCGTCGAGGACTTGCTCTGTGAGGACGATGGCATCTACCTCAGAGGGAGGCGCTTTGGGGACAAAAGGGGACATCTCTGCAGTTGGTGTGAACGCGTTGTTTTTTTGGTTAGGAGTGAAGGGCATCATCTCGCCGGTTGGCGCGAACGCGCTGGGGGATTTGCGCGGCGGGGTTTTGAGCGGAGTCGCGGCCTTTGGGCGTTTGTCTGTTGAAGTATTTTTGGCGATCGTCGAAGGCGCACGAAGGGCTCGTTTGAGCTCTTTGGTGGACTTTGTGTCTGGATCGAGAAAGGGCAGCGCGAGCCTTGGTGGATCGAGGAATGGACCGCTTTGTTCTTGTGCTGATGGGGTTGGGTAAGGTTGTGGGGAGTTGACCTTCTCGGCTTTGGGGACACTCTCAAAGGAGTGGGTAAAGAAGAACACCTGAGAGGGGTGGATAAAGTAGGCTTCTTTGTGCCCTTTGCCTTGTTGGTAAGTTTGGACGAATGCCCCGAGTTTGGGGGGCGCAAATGGTAGATCTTTTGGGTTGGCAGAGGGGAGCTTGGGGAGCGTTTTTGGCTCCTTCTTTTTGAGCGCAGGCAGAGGAGGAGGGACGAGGTTGTCCGAGGATTGAAAGTAGTCGTTTGCGTGCTTTGGCCCTGTTTTCGCGTTCAGCGAGACCGGAGCGGATGACCCGCTGTCGCTGCCTTTTTTGAGCTCAAAGGGGGAGGAGAGCGGCGGGGGCTGTGGAGGTCGTTGTTGCGCTGGCGGAGGTTGAGGAGGGGCGTGGGAGACGGAAGGCAAAGGTGGTGGTGTCAACTCTCCTGCTGAAGGAGCATCTGATGCTGCGGGCAGGGGAGGAGGGGTCAGTGTGCCTCCTGGAGATGCAGGTAGAGGGGGAGGGGTCAGGCGCCCTGATGATTGTGTGTCTCGAAAAGGAGGCATCTGCCCTGTCTCTGCGAAAGCAACGGGCTCGCCCCCCTCGTACGAAGACAGCTCTTCGACGGGGGCCATGAAGATCGGATCGCTCTCATCAAACACAGGTGAGGAACCCGTTTCTTGCGAGGGGAGTGCTGCTTGGGTGTCTTCTGCATCATCTTCTTCGACGGATATTTCGAGGTTTTCAAATTCGACATCAAACTCCATCGAGTCATGTGCGGTGTCAAAGTAAGTGGGTTCGCTGTGAGGTTTCTCGAAGGAGAACGCGAGCAGCTCAGATGTCCGCTCTAGCAGGTCATTGGTCTGGAAGGGTTTACGCAACACACCATCGACATGGCTTTTTGGAGCGGCTGAGGAGCTGTAGGACTTGCCTGCGAGCAACAAGATCGGGAGGTTTGCGAGCGCATCGACCGCGCGGAGCTGTGAGATGAGTTCATCGACCTCGATGTCAGGCAGGTCATAGTCGAGGATCAAAAGATCGAAGGATTCATCTTGGAGCCTTTTGCGTACACGGGTGCCTTTGCTTTCGATGGAGAGCTCGAGAGCGTCGATGGTGTGGAAGGTGATCTCCAGCGCACTCTGTATGGTTTTACTGTCATCTACAGCGAGAATCCGTTTCGACATTCGAAGCACCTCTTTTGTCGCAGGGTCGGCTCAGTTGGCGTGTACTTCAGAGAGGCAGGTGGTGTGTCCGATTTTGCCTTTGTAAAAGGACTGTATCGTCAATTTGACAGAGAGCGTCCGGACGGAACCTACCTTGATCTTTTGTGTTTTGTTTGTGTCTTTGAGTGTGACGGTTCGTGTCATTCCATTGGAGAATGTCAACAGCACTTCTTTCACACGATTGTTAAGGATAAACTTTTCACCGGGACGTTTGCAACCATTGACGATGTTGATCGTGCGCAAGGTGCGTGGGGTCGGGAAGATCATTTGTACCCATTCTCCGATTCCATCGTCTTTTCGTCCTTCAGCCCAGCCAGTTGTTTTGCGTTTGTCACCGATGTTGGATGCGACAAAGGAGGTGCCTGCGCCGTGTTCAAAGGAGGAGGAGGTGTAGCGTACGCGATCTTCGACGGGGAGGATCTCGGAGATAAAGCCGAGGGAGCGTTCCCCTTTGGGCACGACAACACGGTGTCGTTTGCCACTTTGGTCTTTGTACTCTTTGAGCAGTTTGATCTTGACAAAGCGCGTGAAGACAGGTGTTGGGAAGCGGTAGAAGTTGTATTTCTTCATGGGGTCGACTTCCACGTCCATTTTGAAACCGCTGCCTGTCTCAATGCGCAGATACCGGGGAGGCACGAGGGCAGGGGCGCGACCTGTGTAAAGTGAGCGTACGACGTGGATGGGAGTTTGGGGTTTTTGTACGGCGATGGCGAGTCCGATCAATTTTTGGTTGCGATAAAATTCGACACGCACACTGTCTCGCAGCCCGCGGTTCATGCGTCCAGAGACCCATGAGGTGTTGCGGAAGCCGTCGATCAGGTTGCTCGCGAGGACACGTTGACTGACGCGTCGTAAGATGCTCGCGGAGCCTTGTGTGGTCACCTTTTTCCAGGTGGAGCTGGCTGTTGCGCGGTGGATGCCTCGGTATTTATTGAGTGTCACATAGCGTCCTTGATACCACTTGTACATCGTGCGGCGGACCATCCCGTTAAACTGAGGGGTTTCGTAGTACGTATCGGCGACGATTTCGACCCAGGCATCGCTGTCCATGTTTTTGTACGCGAGTGATGTCCAGCGTCGTGCGTCTGCTGAGCGGTCGAGGTTGCTTTTGGCTGTCTCGATGCTGAAAACACTCTTCATTTGGTCGGCTTTTCCGGCATCGTAGATGTAGAGTGTTTCGAGCTGTACACGTGGGGAGTACTGTGTGAGTTGTTTGGTTTGCTCGATACGAAGTCCGATGATCTTCCCGTCCACAGTCAGGGCGACAGGTTGGACATTTTCGCCACGAAAGCGACCGATGACTTTCAGTTTATTTTGTTCCATCCCTGTGTCACTGCCTTTTTTGGGCGCGAGGGTGCGCGCGACAGTGACAAACAGTGGTTTTCTGGTCTTGGGTTTTTGGGCACCAGGTTTCTTTTTGGGGCAGGCACAGGTCTTGATGTTGGCTTGGTCCATACCTTTGCGATAGCGTTCCCAGATGCGATCGACGCGTTTTTGTCGTCTGTTGCGTCGTCCTCTTCTGGACGCTCGATACATGGAGCGACATCGTTTCGCCGAGATCCTCGCCGCTTTTCCTGTGTCGATGTCGATGAGGACAAAGCGTCTGATGCGATAGCGTCGCCAGCTCGTGTAGCGTCGTCCCAATCTCATGCACCACTGCTTCATCATTTTGTCATGGGAGCGTTTTGCGAGCTCTGAGGCGTACCAGATGGTGAGCTGACGGCGGCCTCTTTTTCTATGGACTTTGAGTTCGTAAATGGAGTCTTTGCGTTTGCGCAACATATTGAAGATGCGCTTTGCTTTTTTGCCTTTGGGTTTGACTTTGGGGCAGCGGCACTGGTTGGCTTTGCGGATGCTCTTTTTCTTTTTGTTGGGGTTTTCGACGAGCAACCATTCTTTTTTGCCATCGCCGTTGAGATCGATTTGCCAACTCTTGTAACGAAAGAGCTCTTCGCTGATCGCTTTGTGTGCGGGGACGAGTTGTTTGAGGATCTCAAGTGGTGGGGGTTGGCCCTGTCCACTTTGTGCTTGAGCAGATGAGCTGATCATTCCAATACAACCCAAAAACAAAACGATCGGGACGAGACGCTGCATGGTTGACTCCTTACGGAAGGGATTCGTATATCACTCTAGAGATCAAATATTTGCGTGATTCTTTCACAAAGGTCGACGCTGCTGTGATGTCATGATGATCCAAGTGTCCGTCTTTGTGTCGTTTCTTTCATACCACATTCTGGGCTGAAGATGTATCCCCAGTTGTTGTGTTTGTGGTGTAGGCTGCTTTTATTGTAGGCATATTGTCCTACTCACTGTTCCTCTTTCATGCGCTTTTTCCAGTCAAACAAGGTCTGCAAGGCCTCCATAGGGGAGAGGCTGTTGATGTCGAGGCGTTCGAGTTCGTCTTCTAGGAAGGAGGACATCACATTGTTTGTGGCGGCGGGGGCAAAGAGCGAGAGTTGGCTGTTGTCTTTGCTCGCGTGAAGCCCACCGATGTCTGCGCTTGAGGGAAGTTTACCTTGCTCCAGACCTGTGAGGATTTGTTGTGCGCGTTTAACGACGCTACGAGGCAAGCCAGCGAGCCTTCCTACCTGAATCCCATAAGAGTGGTTGGTCCCACCTTCTACGAGCGTGTGGAGGAAGTGGATCTCTTCGTTCCACTCCTGGATCGAGATGCTCATATTGCGGAATGTCTCCAGGCAGGCTTCAAGCTCTGTGAGTTCGTGGTAGTGGGTCGCAAAGAGGGTTCGACAGCTGATACGGTTGTGCAAGAATTCCGCGACAGCCCAGGCGATCGAGATCCCATCAAAGGTGCTCGTGCCGCGACCGATCTCATCGAGGATCACGAGGCTTCTAGAGGTTGCGTTGTGCAAGATGTTGGAGGTCTCGGTCATTTCAACCATAAAGGTCGATTGTCCGCCTGCGAGGTTGTCCGATGCGCCGACCCTCGTGAAGATGCGGTCACAGATACCCAGTTGGGCTTTGCGTGCGGGGACGAAGCTCCCGATTTGTGACATGAGGCTGATCAGCGCGATCTGTCTCATAATCGTACTTTTACCCGACATGTTAGGACCTGTCAGGAGGACAAATTGTCCCTTGTCGAGGTACATCTTGAGGTCGTTAGGGACGAACTCACCGGCTTGCATCATCTGCTCGACGACGGGGTGTCGACCTTGTTCAATGTCGATGATGCTCTCTTCGAAGAGCTCGGGTTTACAGTAGTCATAGCGCACGGCAAGCTCAGCGAAGGTGACGAGCGCGTCGAGTTGTGCGATGCGATCGGCGAGGGAGGCGATGCGGGGACCAAACAAAGAGACACGTTCACGCAGCTCGGTAAACAGTGTCTGCTCTAGCTCAAGGGACTTCTCTTCGGCTTGTAGGACCTTTGTGCCAAATTCATCGAGCTCTGTGGTGATGTAGCGCTCGTGGTTGGCCATCGTTTGTTTGCGTTGGTAGCGGTCTGTAGGGACGAGGTGGATGTTGGGTTTGGAGACCTCGATAAAGTAGCCAAAGACGCGGTTAAACTTGATCTTGAGCGAGTTAATGCTCGTGTCTTCCCGCTCTCGCGCCTCCATCTCCAAGATCATGTCTTTGTTGTTTGAGGCGATATATCGGCACTCGTCGAGTTCTTCATCAAATCCTTCACGGATCACACCACCATCTTTGAGGAGCGCGGGAGGATCTTCGATCAGCACCTTTTGGATGTCTTCGACGACTTCCTCTACAGGGTCGAGCTCACGAAGGATATGGAGTTGCTCACCATCCTCACCCAGCTCTGCGAGCAGCTGTGAAACTTCGGGGACAGCCGCAAGAGACGTTCGTAGGGTGTACATGTCCCTTGGTGTTGCGAGCCCGGAGGCGACTTTTCCGTTGAGGCGTTCGAGGTCATAGATCTTTTTGAGCGCTTCTCGGAGGCTATCACGGAGCATGCTGCGTTCGGTGAATAACTCGACTGCATCGAGGCGTCGTTGTATACGACTTGGTTCGAGCAGGGGATACATCAGCCAGCTGCGGATCTTTCGGCTTCCCATGGGGGTGACTGCGCGATCGAGTAGGCCAAAGAGTGAGCCTTTTCGTGTGCGAGCGCGAGAACTTTCGAGCAGCTCAAGGTTGGTGCAGGTGACCTCATCGATGACCATATGGTCGTGAAGTGCGTAAGGGATGAGGCGGCTGATATGGGGTGGGTCTTTCTTTTGCGTTTCAAAGACGTAGTCGAGCAGTGCGCCGGCTGCACGTGTCCCTAGCTGCATCTTTTCGACACCAAAGCCATCGAGGCTATGGACTTCAAAGTGCTCACACAGACGCTCATGGGTTTCTTTGTTTGCGAAGCAGCGAGGTTCACGAAATTTGATCGCGACGCCTTCGAGGCGTGAGAGGTGGTCGCGGATGAGGGGGATGTCTCGTTGGTCTTCGCTCAGCAACAGCTCACTCGGTGAGATCCTGTATGTCTCTGAGAGGACTTCTTCTTCGGAGACCTCGGTCAGTCGAAAGTCACCTGTTGTGAGATCGAGCATGGAGAGACCCCACCGCTTCTTTTTGTTGATGATGCCCATCAAGTAGTGGTTGCTGTGGGAGTCAAGCGCGTCAGGATCAAGGACCATCCCGGGGGTGACGATACGCGTGACATCTCTCTTGACGAGTCCTTTGGCGAGCTTGGCATCCTCCACTTGATCGCAAATGACGACAGTGTGGCCTGCAGCGACCATTCGATTGACGTAGTTGCGGTATGAATGGTGAGGGATCCCTGCCATTGGGATCGGCTCGTCCTTCATCTTGTTGCGGTGGGTGAGTGCGATGTCCAGGACGCGCGACGCGAGCTTGGCGTCGTCAAAGAACATCTCGAAGAAGTCTCCCATGCGGAAAAAGACAACACCGTTGGGGTATTGGTCTTTGACCTTCATGTATTGTTGCATCATGGGCGTCAGTTTTTTTTCCTTGCCTTTTCGCGCCACCCTGTTCTTCTCCTTGTTTTTCCTTGAGAAATGTCTTCTTGAGGTCTCTCGAATGATTGAAATCTGCACGATCTTAGCGGATTCAACCCGAAAATCAAGGCCTACATCTTAATTGCCTGAAATGAGACTGAATGTTCGAGCTTCTTTGCGGTTTCACTTGCCCGATGGACCACGGACCGCTTCTTTGTAGCCTATCTTTTTGTTGACTCCTCTGTTTTTCATGTTATACTCATGCACTGTGATGAGGACAAAATCACGAGGAGACCGCTATAAACACCATCTCAGCAGCACTCACTCAAAGCGCTACTGGGTATCGCATCATCATCTCTTGCATGGACTCCACTTTCACCAACCAAATCACATGTTTCGTTTTCCTGAGGACGCGACAGGAGTGACCTTACTATGAATCTGTTTACCCTCAGCCTGATGGTTGCAGGCGGGATTGTTCTCATTCTCGCGGTGATTGGATTGATCATCGCTATCTCCGAACGTGGTGCAAAGAAAAAACGCGCCGCCTACTTACGTTCGTTGTGGGAATCCCCTTCTGGCCTCTCATGGTCACCGCCGGGCGTTATCCCTATGCCTGAGCTGACAACGCCACCTTCACAAGCACTCAGCTCAACACAAGCTCTCGATCATGCTGTCCCTTCTGAGCCTGTTGCGCCGACGCCAACTGCTGAAGAAACAGATGCGACCCTCGCGTATGATGCGAACGAAGACGCCGCGCTTCAACAGCTTCGTCAACAAGCTGCAGCCGAAGAGGCTGCTTCTCTCGACACTACACAGGCGATGGGTGGGACACCTGACTTCATGGAGTCTGTCCCCGAAGAAGCACCCATCCCTGAAGCTGTGGAGGCCCTGCCTCCTGCAGATCGAATCTTGTACCTCGATCCAGAATTTGAACTCGCTGAGATCAAAAGAATTCTGCGTATTTGGTCGATGTTGCCCGACGAAAAGTTTGAACAGTCTCAACTCTGGCAGAGTGATGATGGCACCACCGTCAAACTCCTGACCGAGACTGATAAAGGTTATCCCTGCCTTGAGCTTCGTGGTGATATGGCTGAAGACCTCGCTGAATACCTCCCCGAAGACCTCCCCATTATCCCCACTCTCTCTGTATAATCCAACTTCACTGATTTGATCCAGGGGCCGTTGCACTTGTGTCTTCGCAAAGTGCACCCGAATACACGGCACAATCCCTCATGAACATACGTATGTCGCAAGCGTGAAAAAACCCCCTCAGACGGGCTTTGCCCGCCAGCTCCCCCTACGCAACTTCGTAGGCAAGGGGAGCGATGCAAGAACCCCCTCAGACGGGCTTCGCCCGCCAGCTCCCCCTACGCAACTACGTTGGCAAGGGGAGCGATGCAAGACCCCCTCAGACGGGCTTCGCCCGCCAGCTCCCCCTACGCAACTTCGTTGGCAAGGGGAGCGATGCGTATCAAACGATATACCGCGATATAAAAGAAAAATCTTCGTGTATATCGTATGGATGTCAGTAGGGGCGGGCCTTGTGTCCGACCTCAATTGTCGTATAAATCGGACAAATGGTCCCTCCTCTCGAAAGGCTTGAGAGGAGGGAAGAGCCGGAGGCGAAGGGTGGAGAGTTTGTTGAGGTGGATGATTGCAAGTGAAGACGCAAAAAACCCACTGAAAGCTCGTAAGCAAAGGGGCTTTATAAGGATGTCGCCTGCGACATACGCCTGAAAGAAGGGGATGAAATAGGATGGTCAGGGGAGTTTGCGGAGACACAAGTGCAACGTCCGCCGGAGCAGTTGCCGAGTACCTTTCGTATATACCGTTGCATCCCCACATCTCGCCAAATCTTTGGATATATCGGATGAATGTCAGTAGGGTCGGGCCTTGTGTCCGACCTCAATCTTCGTATATATCGGTTAATTAGTCCCTCCTCGAAAGGCTTGAGCGGAGTGACAGGGTGGTGAGTTTGTTGAGGCGTATAAAGCTCTAGCGGCGTTTGGTGGGGCGGCGTTTGGTGGGGCGGCGTTTGGTGGGGCGGCGTTTGGCGAAACGGCCATTGGGTTTTACGATGACACCTTCTTTGGAGTAGTAGACCATCAACTCTTCGACACCGGAGAATTTTTCGGTCTCACGTGCTCTGATCAAGATGCGGTTTTGGCCGTTTTTGAGCTTGATCTTGAGCTTGATGGGG
Source organism: Deltaproteobacteria bacterium (assembly GCA_002731275.1). GTDB lineage: Bacteria > Myxococcota_C > UBA6777 > UBA6777 > UBA6777 > UBA6777. The sequence goes on from PCBK01000045.1 coordinate 44,907, forward strand.
AGTTGGGGACGATTGCGCATTGTGTGGTAGTAAACCTTTTCTCCGTTCACAAGGATATACACGTCGCGCAGTGAGGTGTTGTTGTTGATCATCCCCTTGAGGGTATATGTTTTGCTTTTGGACCAAATGGGCTTTTTGCTGGCTTTTACGACGATCTTTGGGGTCTTAAATTGCCAGTGGAATTGGAGCTTTTGTCGACGTCCGCGTTTTCCAACGGCGACATCCTTGGCGTAGATCCAGCCTGTCCACTTCCCGGACTTTTTGCGTTTCTTCTTGGCATCGAGCTCCTTCGTTGGCGCTCTAAAGAGTATCCTGTAGAAGGGTCCAAGACGTCCTGTCACTTTAAGTGACGAGCCTTTGGAGAGTCGTGCAACACGTGGTGCGTCGAAGGAAGCACCACCGTAGACCCACGCTGTACGTCCTTGGACACGCATCGCTTTGGCTTTGAGTCGCTTGGGACGTAGGCCACTGTGATACAGGCGGAGCTTCAGGTGCTCAACAGAGGAGGTGAGAAGCTCTGCATCGAAGATCGTCAGTCGTATATCGAGGTTCTTTTTAAGGATGTCACTTTTGAGGCGGAAGCGGAACCGACCGGTTGTGGATTCGCCGGGATTAAGTGTTCCAAAGCGGAAGCGTCCGCGCTCGATAAAGAGCTCACGTCCTGTTTTGTTGCGTAGAACACCGAGGACTTTGGGGGCTTTGCCTTTTCCAATGTTGCGTACGGAGACACGGAGGCTGATGGATTCACCGGCTTGTAGGAGCTGGTCACCGTTACCTTTACGCTCTTCGATCGCGTAGCTAAACGCAAAGCGTGGCTTTTTGTGCCCGTGGCAATAGAGGGTGATGGATTCGCTCTGCTCGATGTTGTCTTCTGCGCGAAGTTTGAGCTTGAGCTGATGGACTTGTGTGTTGAGCCAATTGGGGAGCTTGACGTGGACAGACCACTTACGGCTTCGCTTCGGAGCGATTTTCCCAAAGATAAACTCCTTGCGATTGAGGAACCAATACTTGGAGTCCGTCACACCACGTACACGGTACGCGGTCCCTGTGCCTTTGTTGGTCACGGTGACTTGGAGGCGGAAGGAACTGCCGGCCCAAACGCGCAATCCACGTGGGGATTTGTTTTTGAAGGCGGGTTTTTTCCCCTTCTTCTTCTTCGCTTTTGAGGGGAGGAGGCGGTAGGAGACGACGAGTTTGGGGGTTCCTTTCTTTTTGGCGAGAGGAGACCAGGAGACACCAAGTGATTTGATGGCCTTGAGGATCTTTTTGCGTTCCTTTTTGCGGATGGAGAGCAACTCGCTCTCTGCATCTTTGTAAAAGGACTTCCTCATAGAATGCTTTGTGTTTCTGAGGAGTTTGTGTGCAAGATCGATCTCAAAGTCCATGTCCAACTTTTTGTTGGTGTATTGGTTCTCATACCGCTTGAGCTTCTCTTTTTGTGTGAGCGTATCAAAGTAAGAGATGCGGAAGAGTGGCTTGCGGTGTTCGCGGACACCTTTAAGGTATTTGGGGAGCTTCTTTTTGGCGACACCATTTTTGTGTTTGTTGCCAATAAAGTGGATGTTGTCTTTCTCGATATGGACGGGTTTGAGGTCGATATCAGGTGAGACTCCGATCTTTTGGATGGAGATGCCACCTGGCGTCAGGTATTGCGCGACGGTCAGCTTCAGCGCGGAAAATTCGCGTGTGTAGCTGGAGAGTCGTGAGATGGGGTAGAGGACTTGGACAGTCCCTTTACCATACGTGCGTTGTCCAAGGACGATGGCACGTTCGTTGTTTTTGAGTGCGCCTGCGACGATCTCCGAAGCCGAAGCCGAGCCGTTGTTCACGAGGATGATGATGGGGTAATCGGGCTGTGTTCCGTAGGAGGAGGCTCTGTGGACTTTGTGCTGTGAAGAGCCACCTGCGTGGGTCACGATGACGCCTTTGCGCAAGAAAGTATCGGAGACCTTGATCGCTTGGTCGAGGAGTCCACCCGGATTATCGCGGAGATCGATGATGAGACCACGTAACCCTGATGTTTTGGTGTTCATTTTGCGCAGCGCTTTGTGCAGATCAGGCGTTGTATTTTGTTGGAAGTTCTTGATGCGAACGTAGCCAATTTTGTTTTTGAGCAGGTGGTGTGTCACGCTCTCAACTTTGATGATGGCGCGGATGATGGTGAACTTTCGAGGCTGCGTGAAGCCCTTGCGCATGATCCAGATGATGACCTTGCTACCGGGTTTTCCTCGAAGTTTCCCGACGGCATCAGTCAGGCTCATGTTGATCGTCGATTCATCGCCGATGCGGACGATACGATCGAGAGGTCGGAGACCTACTTTGGAAGCGGGTGTGCCGGGCATGGGGCTCACGACAGTCAGGAAGCCATCGCGGTTTTGGATGACGATCCCCAAACCTCCAAACTCACCTCGCGTGTGGATCTGCATGTCTTTGTAGTAAGAGGGAGGCAGAAAGTTGGTGTGGGTGTCGAGTGTTTTGAGCATCCCGTGGATGGCGGCAAATTCGATCTTGCGGAGCTTAATATTGCCTTTGTAGTGTTTTTGAATGAAGGCAAAGATCGGTTTGAGCTGGTGACCGACGTCAAAGATCGTTTGGAAGCGACGCAGTGTGAAGCGTTTGACTTTGCGGTCGACGTGTATCTCGAGTTTTTCTTTATGTCCTGTGACAAAGCGCACCATGATCGCCGGGACGAGCATTTGAATGCGCTTGACCGCTTCTCGAAACATCTTTTTGGGTCGGATTTGTTTGCGCTCTACGTAGTTTTCATTGCAGAGCCAGGTGACGCGACGGATGTATGTGAGGTCGAGAAAATTGTATCCGACTTGGGCATGTGCACGTGCTGGTTGGAGAGGTTCAGCGAGCCAGCTTGTCGGCGTGATGCTGAACACACCACCGATACAAAGCACGCCCAAGAAGAACAAAAACCATCGACTTTTTCTCATGTGTGAGCCTTTCGTTTTTGCTTGAGGTTGGAGTGGTCCGTTTTCGATCCATAGAGCATGAAGTAGTACTCCAACTTTCCAATAAGAAGGGCCATCAAATGGATTGGATGAGCCCCTTTGATCCTTTGCCTGTTGAAGGCATCGCTCTTATGCAAACGGTGGGAATTCTGTTTTGATCCATTCCAATCTTCCACGAATGCACGAAGAGATACAACCCTAGCTTGGGTCCTTTGCCAAAAAATGCAATCCTTCCCTAGTCAAACGTATTGAAATAATTGTTGTTTTTTTGGTGTGTTCGTTTGTGAAAAAAGAAGGGGGCGTGGGAAAAGAAGAGAGTGTGTGGGTTATTTTTTGAAGTGCGCGCAGGTGCCAAGCGCAAGCTCTGCGGCTTCGAGCAGGGCTTCGCTAAGGGTGGGGTGGGGGTGGATCGTGTTGGCGATATCATCGAGGAAGGCGTCAAGCTCAATGGCCAGCGCACCTTCTGCGATAAGCTCGGCGACATGAGGTCCTGCGAGGTGAACGCCGAGCAGACGCTGTGTCTCTTTGTCGGCGACAAACTTCGCAAATCCATCGGGACCACCGAGTGTGAGCGCACGACCGGAGGCTTTCAGTGGGAAGTTGCCGGTGATGACTTCGTACCCGGCCTCTTTGGCTTCAGCCTCTGTGAGTCCAACTGTTGCGACCTCTGGATCTGTGAACATCACAGCGGGGACGACGCGGACGTCGTAAGCTGCGGGATGTCCTGCGATCACTTCGGCGGCGACTTTGGCTTCGCGATACGCTTTGTGTGCGAGCATAGGCTGACCTGTGATGTCACCGATCGCGAAGATGTTGGGGACCTTTGTGCGGCGATACTCATCGACGGGGATACAATTGTGCTCGTCGAGTGAGATGCCGATGTTTTCGAGGCCAATGCCACTGGTGTTGGGGCGACGGCCGATGACCACGAGCACCTTGTCCGCGAGAAGTTCGGATTCTTTTCCTTCTTCATCGACGATCTTGACGATGCCAGGGGTTCCACCCTCGCCAGGTTTGGCGCTGACCGCTTTGTGTTTGAGCCACAGGTCGATGCCGAGCGCCTTGGCGCGACGACGGACGAGTCTGTGGATCTCTGGTTCGAGACGACCGCCGAGTAGGTCATCTTGAAGCTCGACGATCGAGACCTCGGAGCCGAGCTTGCGGTACGCTGTACCAAGCTCCAGCCCGATATATCCACCACCGATGACGACGAGTCGTTGGGGCAGCGTGTCTTGTTCGAGAGCTTCACGCGAGCCGATGACCCAGTCTCCATCGAAGGGGACAGGAGGCAGCTCGATCGCGCTTGTACCTGTGGCGATCACTGCGTGGTCAAATTGGATGTTGATGGTGCGATCGTCTTCGTCGTTGGCCAGCTCTACGTTGTGGTTGTCCGTGAAGGTCGCGGTCCCCTGCATAATTCGCACACCGTGTGCTTTTTCGAGCTGTTTGACACCGCCAGTGAGTCGTGTGACGACTTTGGATTTCCAGGCTTGCAGCTGCTTCATGTCGATGGTGGGTTCGTCGTTGAAGACGAGTCCCATCTCCGAAGCGTGTTTGGTTTGTTCGAGCAGCTCTGCGGCGTGAATAATCGCTTTACTTGGGATGCAGCCTTCGTTGAGGCAGACACCACCGAGGGAAGCTCTTTTGTCGACGAGAATGACGTCTTTGCCGAGCTGGGCGAGTCGGATGGCGCAGAGATAGCCACCCGGTCCTGCGCCGATCACGAGGACTTCACAACCTTCTGATGCGTTGAGATTACCGACTACCATGGGTTTTCCTTTATATCGTGAGCCCATCGGAGCGGAAGTTCATGAGACTTCCTTAGATCCGAGTGAACAAGTATGTGGGATTGGAGACCAGCTCGACGAGCGTTCGCATAAAGCGCGCAGCGTCTGCGCCGTCGATAATCTGGTGGTCGAAGGAGATGCTGATGTACATCTTCTTGCGAATACACAGCTCACCGTTGTGGACAGCGGGGCGGTCTTCTATCGTGTGCAGTGCGACGATCGCGGACTCTGGGTAATTGATCACAGGCGTCGCGTGAATACCACCGATCGAGCCGATGTTGGTGATGGTGAACGAGCCACCTTTCATCTCATCGATCTGAAGGGAGCGATCGCGAGCACGAGTTGACAGGTCACGGATCTCTGCTGCGATGGTCGCGATGTCTTTTCGGTCAGCGTCTTTGACGACGGGGACAACGAGACCTTCTGGAGTGTCTACGGCGAGACCAATGTTGTAGTATTTTTTGTAGATCAGCTCACCTGTGGCCTGATCGAAGGAGCTGTTGAAGATGGGGAACTCTTTCAAGCAGCTGACGATGGCTTTGACGAAGTAAGCGAGAGGTGTGAGCTTGATGTCTTTCTCTTTGAGGACCGCTTTGGCCTCTTTGTAAGTCGCGAAAAGATCTGTGACATCGGCTTCATCGACGTGGGTTACGTGGACGAGGCGCTCTGTGGACAGGCGCATTTGTTCGGCGATCTTGCGTCGGAGGAAGCTGAGTTGGACGCGCTCAACGGGTCCTTCACCTGTTTGGATCGGTGTGGGAGCCGGTACAGAAGGCATCGGCGCGGCTTGTGCGACGGGAGCAGCCTGTGGTGCAGCAGCTTGTGCGACGGGGGCGCCGCCACGTGCAGCAGCTTCGACGTCCTCATCTGTGATACGTCCGCTGCGGCCTGTCCCTGCGACTGTGGTAATGTCGACACCGAGTTGTCTCGCGAGTGCGCGTGTATGGGGCGTTGCACGGACATCCTGTGGGCGGACATTGCCTGCTGGGGCGACGGCTGGTGCGGTGGGGGTGTTGAGCTGGCCACCGAGGTGACTCGCGGGGGCTGCGGCAGGCGCTGCTGGGGCAGGTGCTTCTGCTGCTGCTGGGGCTTCCTCTGCGCCACCTTCGCGATCGAATGTGACGAGGGGGTTGCCGACGAAGATCAGCTCACCAGGTTCTCCGTGCAATTCGAGGATCTTACCTTCGACAGGAGAGGGGATACCGACGACAGCTTTGTCTGTCTCGACGTTACAGATCGGTTGGTCTTCTTTGACTGTATCGCCTACACTGATGAACCATTCGACCAATTGGCCCTCGTGGATGCCTTCTCCGACATCGGGGAACTTAAAGACGTGTTTTGCCATGCTTTCCTACTCCAATCTATTGAACCTGTGATGCGCAAGTGGGGCACTCACCGGTGGTTCATGAGAGATGATATGTGTACCAAAAAAACGTGAAGGGCCTCTGTAGAGGCCCCAATCGTGATTGTGGACGCTTCGTCATTGTGAATGTCAGTGGTGAAAAGAAGGACGAAGTGTATGTGTGCAGCCGTGAATGTGGAGCGATCCTAGAATGCCAATGTGTCTCTTGCGGCTTTCAGGATACGCTGGCTGCTTGGGAGGTATGCCATCTCTGATTTGGCGAGAGGCATGGGCGTGTCATAGCCAGTGACGCGTGCAACAGGTGCGAGCAAGTGAAGCAGCGCTTTTTCGTTGATCAACGCGCAGATCTCAGAGGAGATACTGCTAAAGCGGGGGGCTTCGTGGACGACCACACAGCGACCCGTCTTGGTGACGGACTCGACGACTGTGTCCTGATCGAGTGGCATGATGGTGCGCAAATCGATGACTTCAGCTTTGATGCCTTCTGACTTGAGGACCTCTGCGGCTTCGAGTGTGGGTCTCATCATCGCGCCGTATGCGACAAAAGTGATGTCTTCACCTTCTTTGACGACCTTGGCTTTTCCGATGGGGACAGTGTACGCTTCTGTGGGGATCTCTTCGCGGAAAGCCCGGTAGATACGCTTAGGTTCGAGGAATAACACTGGATCATCGTCGCGAATGGCGCTGATCAGGAGTCCTTTGGCGTCATAAGGTGTACTTGGGATGACGACCTTCATACCGGGTGTGTGGGCAAAGATCGACTCGTACGACTCGCTGTGGTGTTCAGGAGCGTGGATCCCACCACCGTATGGCATGCGGACCACCATGGACATCTTGTGACGCCCACGTGTACGCCAGCGATAACGGGAGGCGTGTGCCATCAATTGGTTTACACATACGTAGACAAAGCCCATAAATTGGATCTCTGCGACGGGGCGGAACCCACCGATCGCGAGACCTACGGAGAATCCAACAATTCCGGATTCTGCGATGGGAGTGTCCATGACGCGATCGGGACCGAAGGCATCAAACAGACCTTCTGTGGCGCGAAAGACACCTTCGTCTTTTCCGATATCTTCACCGAGGACGAGGACTTTTTCGTCTCTCTCCATCTCAACTTTCATCGCGTTTGCGACCGCCTGGACGATGGTCGCGCGCATTGTTTTTCCTTTTGCTGCTGCCTGGCTCATGAGAGGCTCTCCTTCATCTCTTCCATTTGTTCTACGAGGTGGGGTGGCATTTCACCGTAGAGATAGCGGAAAGTGTCTGTGGGATCTGGTTTTTCGAGTGCTTCACGAGCGGCGACTTGTTCGGCGACGCGCGCGGTGACTTCTTTCTCCATGCTTTCGAGGAGGGCGTCATCAAAGCAGCCTTGCTCGCGCAGGTAGAGTTCGAGGCGACGCATGGGGTCGCGCTTGGACCAGAGCTCCAGCTCTTCAGCGGGGCGGTACTTGCTCGCGTCATCAGCCGTCGTGTGGTCTTCCATACGATAGGTGAAGGCTTCGAGGATCGTCGCTTTTTTCTCTTTGCGCGCGCGCCCAAGCGACTCTTTTCCTGCCTGGTACATCGCCATCACATCGTTTCCATCGACTTGGAGGCCGTGGAGTCCGTAGCCGATGGACTTTTGCGCCAACGTCGGTGCAGCGGACTGACGATGACGGGGGACGCTGATCGCCCATTGGTTGTTTTGGATCAGGATGACAGTGGGGCAGTCAAAGACACCTGCAAAGTTACAGGCTTCGTGGAAGTCCCCTTCGGAGGTCCCACCATCTCCAACACAGACGACACAGGCGGCATCTTCGCCACGTAGGGAGAGGGCTTTACCCAGTCCCGCGCCGTGCAAGAGTTGTGAGCCTACAGGAACACAGATGGGAAGACAGTTGACGCCTTCGTCGTATTGAGAACCACGTTCGTCACCATTCCAGTATGTGATGATCTTGTGTCCGGGGACACCACGCAGCATCATCAGACCTTGGTCGCGGAAGGAGGGGACCAACCAGTCCTTCTCATTCATCGCGTAGCCGAGCCCAACTTGGGCGGCCTCTTGTCCGATCAAACTCGCATAGGTTCCCAGTTGTCCGGTTCTTTGAAGGGCAAGTGCTTTCTTGTCAAAGCGACGAAAGAACAACATCTCTTTGTACATTTCGACAAGGAGCTCATTCGTCAATCCTTCGGGAACTCCGATCTCTGGATCAACTTTTCCATTTTCATCGAGAATCTGCAGGTGCTCGATTTGTCCTTCGAAAACGACTTTCCGAGGCATCGATTCCTCCTTATGTGAAAGGTGCGCGGGCACACATGTCGATGGACGCCTCTTCATAAGGAGTTATGAGAGGGCGATCCTTCACCTCTGCATCTGCGCATTGAATGATGCATGATTGGGTCGCAATGACTTGTCTGAGAACCCAAGAGGTAATGGTGCCAGGGCCAATCTATATCGGTTGGTGGCAATGGTTTGCCAGTGAAAGCCAGTGTGTGATACCACACTTGAATGAAGGTGTAAAGGGATGCCTTTGTGTACAGTGATAGACCTACGCGCACACTAAGGTAAACGCGAGGTTTGGTGTCTGCATGGGATGAGGGGAGTGGAGGGGAGTGTTGGAGAGCGGGCGACTCTATTGTGGACTAGAGCGCTTCTTTGATGCGGCCATAGACCTCATCAAGTGTACCCATGCCGTTGATCTCTTTGAGATTACCTTTTTCAGTGTAGTACTCAACGAGAGGTTGTGTTTGCTTGCGGTAGACGCTCATACGATTGCGAATGGTCTCTTCGTTATCGTCTTTGCGGCCTTGTTCGACAGCGCGTTTGAGCAGTCGTGCGACGATCTCTTCTTCGTCAGCTTGCAACAACAACACACAATGCAGAGGGATGGAGAACTCATCGAGCAACGCCGCGAGCGCATCTGCTTGTGCGGTGGTGCGGGGGAATCCGTCAAACAAGATGCGTGTTTTGCCTTGCTCCATCTCTTCGATTTTGGAGCGGACCATACCGATGATAACGTCGTCTGGGACGAGCTCACCAGCGTCCATCAGGCTCTGCGCTTGCTTGCCGAGATCGGTCTCGCGCTTGATGTGGTCGCGCAACATATCCCCTGTGGACAGGTGATGAAGTTCGCGATCTTTGCACAAGTTGTTGGCCTGGGTGCCTTTGCCGGCGCCCGGAGGTCCCATAAAGATGATTGCCTCATTGCTCATAATTGGCCTCATATCATTGTCGCTGTTGCGTCCACACATTCGGACGATACGGCGTGGGTGAAAGGTGAACAGTTATCGAAGGGATTTGTTGATCTCTTCGAGGGATGCTTTCGAAGGACGAAGTCGCTCTTGTGGAAGAGTCGCGAGCGGCTCATCGACGAGATTGAGTGTATCCTTGAAATTGGGTTGGTTTTCATTGACATAGATCAAACCAGTGACGAGCTGCTGGTTGGCGCTCGCTTCTTCGAGCATCTGCATCGCAGCGTACTTGTTGGTTGGATCGTATTCTTTGTCGACCTTTTTGAGTTGGATCATCGAGCCGTCGTGAAGTTTGACCTGCTTGACCTCACCTTCTTCGTAATCTTCGATGGTGATCTCTTCGTAGTGGGGGACAAAGGAGATCTCGTGCAGAGGCATCTCATTTTCTTTCCCCCAAGGATAACTCTTGGTTGACCCGGGACTGTTGTTAAACGTGACACAGGGACTGATGATGTCGATGACTGCGGTTCCGTTGTGGTGGAGTGCGGCCTTCATCAGCTCTGTGACCTGCTTGGGGTCGCCGGCGAATGAACGTGCGACAAAACCGCAGTTACTGACGACGGCTTCGAGGCAGATGTCGATGGGCAGGTACTTGTTGACACCTGCGTACTTGAGCTCTTGCTCAATGTCCGAAGTTGCCGAGAACTGTCCCTTTGTCAGGCCGTAGACGCCGTTGTTTTCCACGATGTAGATCATGGGGACATTGCGACGCAGTAAGTGTTTGAACTGTCCGAGGCCGATGGACGCGGTATCGCCATCGCCACTGACGCCGATCGAGGTCAGCGTGTGGTTGGAGACATACGCGCCTGTCGCGACGGAAGGCATACGTCCGTGGACCGCGTTGAATGAGTGGGAGCGACCCAAGAAGTACGCAGGACTTTTACTTGAACAGCCGATCCCGCTGAGTTTGATCGTTTCGTGGGGTTCGAGACCCATCTCAAACGCCACGTTGATGATACGGGAGCTGATCGAGTCGTGTCCGCAACCTTTACAGAGTGTCGAAGGTTTCCCTTTGTAATCGGATTTTTCGAGCCCAAGCTTGTTGGTTTTTGCCATGATGGTTCTCCTTATTTGTGAACTTCCTCAACCGAGAAGTGCGATTTATTTGCTTTCGTTGATTGCTTCCACGAGCCAGTCAGCGTCCAGTGGGAGGCCGTTGCATCGCGAAATCGAGACCATCTTGGTCGCAAACTCCGGAAGTTCCAATTGGAGGATCTGGTGAAGTTGTCCATCGAAGTTGTTTTCGACGACAAACACCTTGTCGTATGAGGAGACAAATGTGTGGACATCGTTGTTAATGGGCAGCGCTTTGATACGCATGTAGTCACAAGCGACACCTTGTCCTGCGAGTCTGTCGAGCGTCTCAACCATCGCAGGCTCGTTGGAGCCGAGGGAGATGATCCCGTAGGTCGCGCCTTCTTGTTTGGTGACTGTTGGTGCAGGCACGAGGTTACGTGCTGTGTTGAACTTGCGCTCGAGTCGCTGAAGGTTCGCCTGCCAATCCTCAGCACGCTCGCTGTATTCGGCTTTTTCGTTGTGGCCTGTGCCGCGCGTGAAGTAACCCGCGAGTTTGTGGGGCGTACCTGGAATCGAACGGTGTCCGATACCGTCACCATCGACGTCTTTGTAGCGTCCCCAGTCAAACTTCCACTCGTTGAGTTGTTCGACGGAGACGACTTTACCACGGTCAATGGGAGCTTCTGGGTATTCATATGGATCGGAGATCCAGAGGTTCATCCCGAGGTCGAGGTCGCTGAGGACGAAGACGGGAGTCTGGAGACGCTCTGCGAGGTCGAGGGCGATGTGTCCAAACTCAAAGCACTCTTTGGGGCTGGAGGGGAACAGGATGACGTGACGACAGTCCCCATGAGAGAGGAAGTACGTCGAGATGATATCACCTTGTGAGGTACGTGTGGGGAGTCCTGTACTGGGTCCCATACGTTGAATATCCCAGACGACAGCGGGGATCTCTGCTTGGTAGGCGAGCCCTGTGAACTCGGACATCAAGGAGATACCAGGACCAGCGGTCGAGGTCATGGCGCGTGCACCAGACCAACCTGCGCCGATGACTGCACCGAGCGCCGCGAGTTCGTCTTCTGCCTGGAAGATCGCGTATGTAGCCTTCCCGGTTTCTTCGTCATTGCGGAGCTGTGGGAGGTATTCGTTGAGTCCATCTGCGAGGCTTGTGGCGGGCGTGATGGGGTACCACGCGACGACCTGGATACCACCGTAGATCGAACCGAGCGCGCCGGACATGTTTCCTTCTGCGAGGATCTTGCCTTCGTTGCCACCTTCGATGCGCTTCACCTTGAATGGATCGACCTTTGCGATGTTTTGTCGTGCCCACTCTGCGGAGAGGTTGACGACTTCCATGTTGAGGTCGACGGCTTTTTGTTTGCCTTTGAAGTGTGTATCGAGCGCCAGACGGATCTCGTCGAGTTCGATGTCGAGGAGCTGACAGAGCACACCAACATACACCATGTTGGCGATGTAGTTGCGGAGGCTTGTGGGGACCTGGACTTGCTTGACGATCTCTTTGACAGGCATCGCGTAGTACGTGACATCTTCGCGCTCTGCCGGCATACGCAGGCTGTCGTTGTAAAAGATCACGCCACCGGGTTCGACCAGCGTGACATCTTCGTGGACTGTCGCTTGGTTCATCGCGACGAGGATGTGTGTTTTGTCGCTGTATCCCGTGTAACCTTTGTCGTTGAGGCGTACACGATACCACGTGGGAAGCCCCTGGATGTTGGAAGGGAACAGGTTTTTGGGAGCGACAGAGATCCCCATGCGGAAGAACGTACGGGCCAGCGCGATGTTAGAGGTCTGGCTACCTGTACCGTTCGCAGTCGCGACGTTGAGGACAAAGTCATTGACGATCTCTTGGGGGGATGTGGTGGAGGGAGCTCCAAGTTGCTCGCTCATATTGTCTCCTACATTGATTCTATCTATGCGCTCTGCTCATGATCGAATCAGCGCGCCATCTATGAATGTCGTGGATGAATCTCGTCATCAGACTAAGAGCGCTCTTTGCCCAACGCTGCGAACATTTGTTCATCCGTATCAAATTTAAAGAACTCTTTTCCTAACTCTTTGGCCTTGGCTTGTTCAATGGCTTCGAGCTTTTCGATGTCGTGTTTGTCGACGTAAGGGATGTTGTGGGTCTCAAGATAGGTCTTCAAGCTGCCACAACAGCCGAGAAATGAAGGTGTGCTGACGTCGTTGTGTTGGAGGTAGTGTAGGACCTCATCGGCGGCGTTTTCACCATCAGCGCGGGCTTTACCAACGAGCCCATCGGACGCGACTCGCGCCCAACCGCCTAGAAAGTATCCTGGGCGTGCGCCTCTCTCTTCATCGTATACTTCGTAGCGAGGGCGCTCTGGGTCTCTCGGGTGTGAGCCCTCTGCGACCTTGAATTTGCCCCACTCAAAGGGCAAACCAACGCCTTCGTCAACCTGATCTCCAATCGCAAATACCAGAGTATCCAACGAAAGTCGAGTCAATTCACCTGTGCCCTTAGGACGCAAGCGGCCATCTCTCTCGACCAATTCGTTGCGTTCGACTTCTAGCGCTGTGAGGCGTCCTTGTTCGTCTGCGATCAACTGCTTGGTCGAGCTTAAGAACACAAAGCGGAAGGAAGTCGGACTATCAATGGTCTTGGCTTTCTTCATCGGCGCGAGGAGGTCTTCTTTGATGCTCTCAACACTGACGCCGGTCGCTTCTAGCTGAGGTTGGATACGTGCGAGCTCTGCGTCAAGGGCTTCGAGATCCCATGCCTGGATGATCTCTTTCATCTCTTTGTCTGTGTACGCGCGCTGTGCTGGACCTCGACGTCCAATCACGACGACCTCTTTGACCTTCTTCACGGTCACAAGCCAGTGCGCGATGTCGACCATCACGTTACCCATACCGATGATCCCGACACGCTCTCCGACTGGAAACTCTTTGGTCGCGAAAGGGGGAAGCTGATTGAAGTGGTACACGAGATCCTTGGCGTGATAAATCCCCCCGCAGCAGTCACTCTCTCCAGGCACACCGAGTGAACGTGTTCCCTGTGCGCCGATCGTGAAGAGTGTCGCGGAGAAGTCGAGCTGCTCTAGGTCTGAGAGCTTAACCACTCCATTGTCACCGACGGAGACACCGCCAAGATAGTGGACGTTGGGGAGCGCCAAGATTTTGCGGAATTGCTTACGTAGACCCTCTTTCAACTTGTGTTTGGTCGGGTAGATCCCGTACTCTGCGAGTCCTCCAGGTTTGAGATCTCTGTTGATGAGTACGACGCTGATGCCTTCTTCTGCTAGCTTTCTCGCGGCGTATAACCCTGCAGGTCCTGCCCCCAAAACTGCGACTACATGTTCGCTGCTCTCTGATCTGTCATCTGTCATGTTCCTTGCCTTTCTCCCGCATGTGGCCAAAGTTGCTCGCTCGCCACGTCTTTGTGCCGGAGATATGTCGTTGTGCAAAGAAGCGATCCGGATTGCTCTTCGCTTCGCATTCTTTTAATGTACGACGTACATTTGATCACAGTTTCTTACCCACTCTCACCTCCTGAGTCAAGGCGTATGTTGCATTGCAGCATCTCCCCAACCTACCAAGACAAGTACACAACTCCCGTATTTTTCGCTCTTTGCTGCGAGAGGTTATGTCGGGAGTTTCCTTGTGGAGGAGATGAGTCGCTTTAGAAAAGGGCGAACAAAGTGAGCAACAGGGATCGTCGCCCTCGATCGTCGCACGAGGTTGTGTGGGATGTTGTGAGGTGCGTGTGTATTGTATGGAGAAAGGAGAGGGGTGTAAACGGAGGTGGGAGGGGCGGGGACTACTTGAGGCCGATCTCGCGGAGACGTTCTTCGAGGAAGGCGCGTGCTGTGATCGGGGGGAATTTCGCGGGTTGTTCATCGGTGATGAAGCGTTCTTTGACGGAGAGGTCGCAGGTCGCGTAGGGGTGGATAAAGAAGGGCATGGAGTAGCGCGACTTGAGGTGTGCGTCGGGGGTGTTGATCACGCGGTGTGTGGTCGCGGGGATCACGTTGTTGGTGATACGGGAGAACATATCACCGGAGTCGACGACGATGTCACCTTCGAGTGCGTCGATCGCGAGCCAGTTGCCTTCGTGTGTGAGGACTTCGAGACCTGAACCGTGGCTCTCGACGAGCAGGGTGATCAGGTTGATGTCTTCGTGAGCTGCTGCGCGTACGGAGTTGGGGTGTCCTTCGGGGATGGGTGGATAGTGGATGGGGCGCAGGATGCTGTCGCCGTACTTCATCATAGACGCGAATGTATCTTCGGGAAGTTCGAAGTATTCAGCGAGCGCCTTGAGGATAATCTCACCACAGTTTTCGAGGGAACGGTAGAGCGTGAGGGCTTTGTCTTTGAGCGCTGGGATCTCTTCGGGCCAGACGTTATCTGGGTACCATTCTTTGAGCTCATGTCCTTCGGGGACTTCTTGACCGACGTGCCAAAACTCTTTGAGATCGGGGTATTCACTGTCTTTTGCGTGCTCGCGACCAAAAGGAGTGTAACCTCGTGCGCCACCGGCAACACTGTCGTATTTCTTTTTGGTCTCCTCGTCGAGTGCGAAGAAATCCTGGAACCCTTTGTAGGCATCCTGGATGGTATTTTTTTCGATGCCGTGGCCTTCTACTGTCAAGAAACCGAACTCTTTGAGTCCATCTCCGAGGGTTTGGACAAACGCTTTTCTACGCGCAAGGTCGTCGTTTTGGAAATCTCGTAAGTCGATGTGGGGGATATCCCTGGCCATAATATTTTCTCCTATCACTCGCAGTTTGCGGCGGTTTTGAATCGCTTGTTTTGATGTCGGTGTCAAACAAAGCGATTCTTTTTTCGGCGTTTTTCTCCTGAATGTCAAAGTTTTTTTGCGTTGTGATGTGCTAGCGCCCACTATCCGGCGTGAAATTGTAGACCGGGCGTCTCACGTGACGAGAGCAGCACCTCTTGTACGTCTTGTGAGCAGTCGGAGATGTCCAAATGAATGCGTAGTGAGGGGTGTTCCATCCGTTGGTCAAAGAGCTGCAAAAGAAACCCTTCGCTGATGTGGTTGCCTTGCAGGTGAAGGTCTTTGAGTTGGAGGCGAGAGGCGTCGTTGAGGAGGAGCGTGACATCTTGATCGTCGAGCGAACAATCTCGAAGTGACAGGGTCTTGAGCTCTGTAAAGTGTGTGCAAGAGGCGAGCGCTCGTGTACCTGTGTGCAGTGGGATGTGATCCAGTCGGAGGGTTTGTAATGTACGTAGGGAGGGGATATCAGCGAGCGCGTAAAGGCTGGAAGGGGAGAGCTGGTTTTGGCTCAAGTCGAGTGTTGTGAGTGAGGTCAACTCGCTGCCCTGACTCCACGTGTCGAGCGCGCGTTCTTCGAGATCACATGTGGAGACGTTGAGCTGTTGAAGCCCCTTCAAATGTTTGGAGCGAATGAGCGATGTAAAGCCTGCCGTCCCGATCGGGTTGGCGTGCAGATTGAGTGAGGTGAGGGAGCGGAAATGATCTGCTTTGGCGATCATTTTCGCGTGTTTTTTATTGAGGATATAGTGAAGAGAGAGGCTCGTCAGTCTCTTCCAGTCGGATGTTTTCAAAAACTGCGTGATCGTCTTGTCCTTCCACCCTGAGCCTGCGAGCAAGATCGCTTCGTATTCTTTGAGGAGGGGAGCGCGAAACCACTGGTGCTTTGCGGGGTAAGATCGATCCGAGTAGAGGATCAGGGGGAGATAGCTCGCGAGGGAGATGCGAGGTTCATCGTGTCCTTCGAGGAGGGCGCGTATCCACAGAGGCGGAAGAATACGGAGCTTGGCCGGCCATAGCATTGTATGTTCACGGGCGTAGTGGATACCTCTTTGTAGATCTTCTTCTTCGGGCCACATCGCGAAGAGGCTACACAGCGCTTCCCATGTCACTTGACGGGGCTTTTGGGCGCTGAGTAGTCCTCGCAAGGCGGCAAAAGCTTCTTCTCGTCGTAGTGATGTGTGATGGGGCGGTAAAAATTGTGTGCGCAGTGACTCGTAATTTTGTTGGAAGGTGTCAAAGCTCTCTTGCCGTCTTGTGTATCTCATGGGTCTGGGCAAAAGGGTCTGCAAGAAGCTGTGCATGATATTGCGGATGTCTTCGGGGCTGTCGGCGACGCTCACCCACGAGGACTCTGGCGCGATCGCGAGCTGCTCTTTGATATCTCTGTATGCGATGTGTCGAGAGCGCTCTCTGTGGTAGAGCAGGACGCTGTGGACAAACCCTCTGTGTTGCCAAAAGTAGGGAAAGACCGGCGCTGATTGGAAGAGCCCTGAGGGGGTGAGTTGGTTGGCGAGTCTTCGATAGAAGGGACGATTTTGAGCGATCGTTTGGGGATCGGTGTCGAGGACAAACAGAAACGCATCGGCGCCGAAAATACTTCGTCGCTCGATCTCCTCTTCTTGTAGATGGAGATGAAGGTGGAGATCGTATCCAAGGTAGGAGGCGACGGAGAGCTTGATGCGGTGCGTGTTTGTCTGCTTTTTGAGTGTGACGTCAAACTCGCCAATGGATTGTGTTGTGGAGAAGGCTTGCACAAGACGCTGAAACAGCGCCAATCCTACCTCTTGAGAAGGGCTGAGGACTGGAACGCGTAAATGGATACGCTTGTCTGATTCGTCGATTGTGCAGTTGTCAAAGGGGGGTTGCATGGTCGTCTCTTGGGTGCAAAGGATCGATGTGGGGATGGCGAATGGTAGAAATTGTTGTATGATGGAGCCATCTTTGAGGTGTGCATTCTGGTCTCGTACCCATCAAACAAAGGATCACAAACACATGCGCTTTGATCGAAGTCGTGTCTCAACACAGGTTCAATTGATCGTCGATGATCTCGTCAAACAAAATCTCGTAGAGGTGCTCGCCGCACAACGCCCTGATTTGTGTAAGCGTATCGAGCGGATCATCAACAACTATATCACGCGGTATGACGAACTGGAAGACAAGATCCGGGAATTCCTCATCGCGCACAACCTCGATGAAGAGGAGTATGGGCGACGTGTCCGTCGCAATCTCTCAAAGGATGAAGAGTTACCGATCTTTGGAGACGCTTACGACTATCTCAATGAACAGATCGAGAGCTTTTTGTGGGACGCAGATGAGGTCGAGGAGATCTTCGCGAACAAGCAAGAGTTGGTCGCAGCGATCACACCTCACTTGAAGGCCATGGCGATCAAAAAACATTGATCTTGAAAGAGGAATCACGAAACTTGAAACGAAATGCTTCTGTTGTTTTTTTGCAATGTGCGATCGGTTGTTGGTTGTGCTTTTGCTTTTTGATGTTGTCTTTTGCGCCGGCCTGTACGGATAATGGGGCAGGAAATGACGAGGTCGCAGTGCAAACCTGCGATCTAGAAGGGGTCTGTACGATCAAGTACGACACCGCAAACAGCACAACCCTTGGAGAGCGGACCTGTGCGCTGCGCACGGAGAAGGGCAAAACCTGTGGCGACTGTTGGGATTATCAGTTCGACAGTGATGGGAACGTGACGCAGAAGACGTGCGTCATATGCAAGCTCTGTAACGCTGACTTCGATTGTATTGAGGACGAAAATTGCCCAACGGCAGCTCCCTTTTGTCAACAAGGGACGTGTGTCAGTTGCCAGAGCAACAGCGACTGCGACACAGAGAAGCCCTTTTGTATCGAGGGAGGATGCCAAGCCTGCCGCAAAGACAATGACTGTACAAAAGAAGCGCTTCCTCAGTGTGAAGATGGTGTCTGTGTCGCGTGTAAGTGCTCATCCACAGATAAGACGAAACCTTACTGTCTCAAGAAAGAGGCCGATCAGAGTGTCGATTGTGTCGCCTGTTTGAAGGACTCACATTGTGGCGCAACGACGCCAAAGTGCGACACCACAGAGTACGTCTGCAAGCCTTTTTGTACCAAAGACAGCGACTGCGCCTCCAACGAGTTTTGTGACAGCGGCAAGTGTCTGCAATGTCGCGCGAGCAGCGATTGCACGAGCGCTAAGCAGCCTCTTTGTGTTGAGGGGGTGTGTATGTGTGAGAAGGACAGCGACTGTCCTGCCGGATTTGGTAAGTGTGAGAGCGGTAATTGCATCCAATGTTCACAGTCATCGGATTGTCCCGAAGGTTTTACGCGCTGTGTGAGCGGAGAGTGTCTGTTACAGCTGTGCTCTGAGAGCGCGGAGTGTACCAATCCAAATTACGGTAAATGTAAGCGCATTGGTCCAAACACATTCTGTGTGGGATGTCTTCAAGACAGTGATTGTGACAATGGAAAGTCGTGTGACACGACGGTCTTTTTGTGTCGTTGAGGTTGTCTTTTGTGGGGAGTGTTTGTGGTGGGGATGAGTGGGGAAAAGAGGGGAGCTTATCGACGTCTACGTCCGCCGCGACTTCTGCTACGGCTACCTCTGCTGCGGCTTCGACTGCTTCGGCTTCTGCTGCGGCTGCCACTGCTGCGGCTTCCTCGGCTACGGAAGTAACGGTTTGTGCGTCTTGTCCTGTTGTTTGAGCCACCTCTGTAACGACGTGAACCTCTGTTAAAGCGTGTACGGTTTCTGTAGCGACGTGTACGATTTCTGAATCGTGTACGGTTTCTGTAGTGACGTGTACGATTTCTGAATCGTGTACGATTTCTGTAGTGACGTGTACGTGTGCGGTAGCGACGATAGCGTCTATAGTTGTTGTAGCGACGGTAGCGTCCGTATCTTCCGCGGTAACGTCTGTTTACACGGCGATAGTAGCGACGATAGAATCGGTTGCGGTAGCGACGTGAGTAGTATCGACGGTGGATACGACGACGGTACCAGCGTGGACGGTAGTAGCTGCGGAAGCGTGGACGATAGTAGTGTCGGTACCACGTGCGATAGCGGTAGAAGACGCTGGGGCGGTAGTAGCGACGAACACCACCGTACATGTACCAGGGGCGCCATCCGATGGGATAGTAGTAGCGACGACCACCTGTGTAGTAGTAGTAGCGATAGCGTCCTCGGTAGTGGTAGTAGTAGACGGGACGTCCACCAAACACGATGTAGGGCGCGGGGGCAAAGTAGCTACGTGAACCACCGAGCATATACCAGGGGCGCCATGTTGTGGGGTAGTAAACGCGCATCCCTGCACTGTCGATGTAGTAGTAGCGGATGGCACCTGCTGCATCGTAGAAGTAGAAGACATTGCGGCCGTTGACCGTAATGTAGGGGTGAACGACGTTGTTTGTGAGTGTTTGGGGTGGAGCAGTGTTTTGTGATGGTGCACTTTGACTCGTGTCGGGGCCATCAAGATCGGGATCATATTGGGCCATCGCCACTGCAGGTACGCTCAACAACGCTGCAAGGCAGGAAAAAAATAGCACCTTTTTCCATTTAGACATGGGAACCTCCATCTGGTGATTCATCAAGCCCTCGACAAAAGGTCGATGACTCTTTACTAAATTCGCAGACTTAGACGTCTTTGCTTTCGTCTTATTCAATCCTCAAAGAAGTTCCCGTACCTTGCGGGCAGGTGTCTCTTCGAGCAAGCCTCCTGTGAGACTTGGTAATCGATCCACAAGCGCTCTTGCGTATGTGTTCTCTTTTGACTACCATCATAGTACGCGACGTTTCTTTAGGCAAGGTACGTGCCAACATGACGATATCACGCCAATGGACAGCGTCTTTCTATAAAATGTGATACATTTCAAAAGATTGAGGTTATTTGTATGGGTCGATCTGTGCAAACTGTTGTGTGTTTCTTTGGAGTCTGGCTGGGAGCATTGTCCCTCGTGTGGGGGGCTTCTCCTCCACATCCTGCGACACGCCCCGCGAAAACCAAAACCCACCAGAAACACAAAGCAAAATCGAATACGAAGATATCTGCCAAAGACACAAAAAAGGCAAGAAAAACCGGTCCAAAGGGGAGAAACACTGCACCAGCTAGTCAGCCTACCTCTAAAAAGGCGAAGGCTACGAAGAAAACAAAGAAGAAGGGAAAAAAGTACATCCTCTGCAAAGGCAAAAAAGTCTATGGAAAATACTGTCTTGGGCGTGTGATTGGTGCCCTTGTGGAGCATCGGAGTATACGTTGTCCACTCAAAGGTGAGACGATCAAGGTCATTGTCCTCAAGTCACTCAACAGTCGAAAACGCGATTCCGATCTACGTGTACACCATGGCAAGAACTTTATGCATCGGGATTACATCTGGATGTGCCCTCAATCTGGTTATGCTGCTTACCCAAGAGATTTTCGGCGCCCCTTTGATAAACGCAAGATGCTCAGCGCTCTACGCCCCCTTAAAAAGTGGCTCAAGCTCGCAAAGAGCGAAAAGATCATCCCTGGTTGGTTACGTTATCAGGCTGCGGCTGCGAGTTACTGGGCGCGTGGCAAGAAGCCACGCTTTTTTGGTCGCCTCTTCCTGCGCGCTATGTGGGCCGCTCGCGAAGAGAAAGCCCGCGCAGCTGAACGTAGATTCCGCTTTCGAGCGATCGCCGCGATGTCCCTCGCGCTCAAAAAGAAAGTCTATCCACTCAAAAAACAACCTACGATCGCTTACCTGATCGCTGAGCTGTTCAGACAAGCTGGCAAATGGAAGAAGGCGACTGCGTGGTTTGAGCAGGCTTTTGTCTTGCTTGAGAAAGCCAAGAAAAAGTACAAGCGCAAAGGTGGCGCGATCGAACGCATGATCATCACGGGAAAACAACGTGCTGACAAACGCGACAAAAAGATCTACCTGCTTCCTTAGTGGGAAAGATGATACGGGGAGGAAGTTTGTAGGGGGGAGGGGAAGGAATTAGAATTTGGATTCGCGGTAATCTGCGAGGGGATCATCGATAAAATTCACACGGTTGACAGCGATTTCACGCAAGGAAGTCACGGCTTCTTTGTTACGTGAACGGACGAGGGGAGTTGCACCTTTTTTGATCTGGCGAACTCGTTTCACCGCGAGCATGACAAGTGCAAAACGGTTATCGACGTGTTCAAGGCAATCTTCAACGGTAACGCGAGCCATTCTATTCTCCTATTGATGAATTCACCTGTTGGTGATGAATATACCTACAAAGACGCACAAGTATACCCCTTAAAGGTCACTCCTTCAAGATCTTTTTGATACTCTGCGGGGATTGAAAGGAAATTGGAGTAGGGGAGTTCAGGAAGCGCTAAAAGAAGGAGCTTATCGTGTGGCTGGGCGGGAGGCTGGTTTTACGTCTGCTTTTCGTACCGCTGGCTTGGCAGGCGCTGCCTTACGTACTGCTGGCTTCGCAGGCGCAGCCTTACGTTCCGCTGGACGCGCTGCTGGCTTCGCAGGAGCCGTTTTCGCAGGAGCCGTCTTCGCAGGGGCTGCAGGCTTAGCAGGTGCGGTCTTCGCGGGAGCCGCTGACTTTGCAGGCGCAGCCTTACGTTCTGCAGGTTTCGCAGGCGCAGCCTTACGTTCTGCTGGACGTGCTGCAGGTTTTGCAGGAGCCGTTTTTGCGGGGGCCGCAGGTTTTGCAGGAGCCGTTTTTGCGGGGGCCGCAGGTTTCGCAGGAGCCGTTTTTGTAGGTACGGTCTTCGCAGGCTTAGCAGGCGCCGCAGGTTTTGTAGGCGCAGCCCGACGTGTCGTCGGTGCGACAGTGCGTTTGACAGGTGCGACGGTGCGTTTTGCGGGTGTACGTGGCTTGGGTGGTTTTTTGCCTTGCAGTGCCCACGGTGTCAAGGGAAGGTCTTTCACTTCAGAGGCCTTCAAGAAGAGGATTCTCTTTTGGGCTTCGTTCGTCGCGTAGTAACCTTCTTTGGTGTGGTTGCCGAGATGGAGTCTCTCAAGGTGCTTTTTGGAGCTAGAGCCGTAAATATCGATGATGATTTTGGCTTTGTCCAATCCGTACTTTGTGAGCAGCGCGGGGGTTGCATTTTCGGAGATGAACTTGCTGGCTTTGAGACCACGCATGTTGCGCAGAAGTTTTTGGACTTGTGCTGCTTTTGCGCCCTCTGGGGAGGGATTGTAGAGGCGCCACTTCTCGTTACGACCTGCGATCTTCATCAGGCGGAATTTCTTCCCATTGTTGTTGATCTCGACGACGTGTACAGCATCTTGTTGGAAGCGTACGACGCTCTTGTCGCGCAACTCAAAGGCGCTCTTTTTGAGCTCTTTGAGCACGTACTTGTCGACCTGCGCGATAGGACCACCCTTCGCTGAAGCGACAAAGATGTTCTTCTTGTCGGTCTTTTTGGTCCCAAAGTGGATGACCACACGTTGTTTGTTCGCGAGTGTGAACTCAACGGACACTGCGGGTTTATCCAGGCCATATTGTTTTTTGTCTTTCTTGGCATCTTCGCTGACAAACTTGTTGGCGCGCAGGTGCTTGAGGGTGCTCAACAGGCTGTTGACGACACCACGATCGGCCCACCCTCGCTGAGGAAGGGACATAAACCAACCTTTGGTCTCGTGTTTGTCTTTTTTGGTCTTTTTGCCGTGTCCATGGTCGTGTCCGTGGTGATGTCCTGCGTGGGACTCACGGAGTGTACCGTCTTTGCGGCGGGTCAGGATGACCTGATCTGTCGCGCGTGTGATCACGAGGGAGCGGACATCTTCAGTTTTTTGTGTGAAGATCTCTTTGCGACGCAAGTCGAAGAGTTTTTTGTCGACGGCGTAGAATACAGAGGACTCAGCAGAGACGATCCTCTTTTGCTGTGGCAAGAGCACGAAGTACTTGCCAGCAAAGGAGTCTTTGATCCCAACGGAGAGCTTGTATGTCTTTTTACGGAAGACAAAGCTGAGGGTGTGTTTGGGTTTGTCGAGGCCGTACTTTTTCAGCGCAGGAGCGGTGCCTTTTTTGCTCCAGTCAGCGACGGAGTGCGCGCTCTTGGCCTGGATCACATCCCCAAGCAGTTGGTCGATCTTGCTCTCATCTGCCGGAGCAGGGAAGGGCTTGATGATCGACCAATGACCTTTGCCACCACGTGTTGCGGTCACAGTTTGACGGCCTTTTGGACCCTTTGTGTTAAAGATCGTGAAAGAGCTGATATCTGCCAGCAACTTTTTGCGCTGCTTTTCCTCTTTTGGATTGAGCTTCTGATCGAGCTGAAAGAGGAGCTTGGCCTTCTCTTTTTTGACCTTCTTTTCTTTCTGTTCTTGAAAGTCCCAATATGCGTACCCACCGATCGCCAGCGCGACGACGAGCCACAAGAGGGCGTTGATTTGTTGGCTTTGTTTACGTGTACTCATTATTGGTGCCTCCTAACCGACATCACCAGGAAGATGACAAAGAGGAAAAAGGCCGGTATCCCGTACTGGGAAGTGTAGTTGATGAAGTTCTTTTGTGCGCTCGTCAAGAAGATACGGCTTGGTTTACGTCGCTTGGAGGGGATATGAACCAACGACTTCTCTTGTGTCAGCCAGTAAATGCTGTTGAGGACGAGGGAGCGGTTGAATTGAAGCAGGTTGTTGGACGCTGTCATCGAGTCACCGAAGACGACGATACGTGTCTCTTCTTTTTGTCCCTTTTCTTTTTTCGCAGCCGCGACAGCGAGGTTGAAGGGACCACGTTTGGCGTCTTTGATCTGCTGCTCGATGAGGCCACCAGCGATCTTGCTGAGCAAGGTGCGGTACTTCACTGCGCGCATAAAACGGAAAATTCTGCGGAATCCAGGTGTGTTTGGACTTTTGATGCTGAACACACAACAAGTCTTGGTACCTGTAGGTGTTCGCAGTCGCAAGGAGCGTGTCGTCATGAGGTTGGTCAACACCACGCCTTTGGGGCGTCCGGTCTTGACTTGGACGGGAGTCGCCCAACTCAAGACAGCTCTTGTGCGGCCATAAAAGCCCTTGGTGATCGCGTGGCTCTTGTTGAACTCGCGGACATCAGGAAGCAGTGGGTTTTGTTGGAAGCCAGAGGTGAAGTCGAGGACGAGTCGACTGTCTGTTTGGATACCGTATGTGTCGAGTGTTTTTTCCAGGTTGGTCTCGATGAGGGGCTCCTGGAAGACCATCATTTTGCCGCCTTTTTTGAGGTAGCGCTGGATGGCCTCAACCTCAATGTTGCTCAGGCGTGCAGTGGTCAGGCTGATACGTTGTTGCATCAAGACACGGGACTCTGGTGAGACGTTGACGACGATCGAGCAAGAGGCCGGGACATTTTCAAGGGAGACCAGATCGATAGAGCGGACTTTCAGTCCTCTCTCGATGAGCAGTTGCTTGAATTTTCCATAGTCGTAGGGCTTGTTCTTGTTCTCGATGCTCGGTTGTGAGCGTCCAGACAAGAAGCAGACCTCTTTTTGCTTTTTGCGCGAGACTTTGATCAGCTTGTTGGTGAGCTCTTGTTCGGAGAGTCCTTCGACGAGGATCTTCTTACCTTTGAATTTGAGTCCACCTTTGGACTCAACACAGGAGCCACGTGCCAAGAAGAGCGGGATGATTCGGCGTTTTTTGTCATCCGCACGCAGTCGAGCGCCGTAGCATTGTGCGAGCTGTGGTGCTTTCATGGGGTTGATGATGCGGAAGGAGAATTTGTCGCGGTTGATCGCGCGGTACTTTTTCAAGACCGCGCGGACAGCGCCCTCAATGTGCAACTGACGATCAAGCGCAAAACCGACGACTTCGATCTTTTCATCCAAGCCTTTGAGGGCTTTTATGGTTTGATCGGAGAGCGTGTGGATTTTGTTTTTGTTAAAGTCGAACGTTTTGGAGCGCTGGATACCCATGTAGTTGATGGCAAAGAGCGCGCCAAAGACAACGACGATCACGAAGACCGTGATGCTGCCAAAGAAGGTCGACGAGGTGAAGACGCCTTCACTGAAGCTGAGGCTGCTGCCACGCATCATCGGTCCAAGGATCATTCCGAGTCCGATGCCGTGAATGATGGCAGGGGCGAAGCCGTATTTTTCAAGGATGTAGTAGACCAAGACGCCGACGAGGGCCATAAAGATCCCACCGATAAACAGGTGGTTTCCCCAGGCTTTGGCGCGGTTATGGCCTGCTTTTGTTTCTGTATCAAATAGAGAATTCCAAATCGCGATCAGCAGGCCTGCGGTGACAATCGCCGCGAGGACAAAGCTGATGTAAATGGCTGTATTTCCCTTCATGGTTTTTTGTTCTCCCCGGTTCGATTATTTCCAACGCTGTGATTCGATCATGCGATGTGTGAGGAAGTTGGCGAAGAAGATCATGGACAGGTAGTACACGACGTCCTTGACCTCGACGACACCCTTGATAAAGCCTTTGAGGTGCGCGAGGATCGAGAGATACGCGACTGTCTCACGTGCCACACCGTCGGCCATACGTCCCGCTGCGGATTCGATAACCCACAACAAGAGCAGCACACCGAACGCGATGACTGCGGCGATGATCTGGTCTTCTGTCAAGCTGCTGCACAGCAGTCCCACCGATGCAAGCGCACTCGCGAGCAACAGCATCCCGAGGTAACCTGTGAACACAGGTGCCCACTCGAAGCTGCCTGGGCTGACGATGCCCAAAATCAATGGGTAGATGAGGGTGATGCCGAGCAGGAGTGCCAGCGCAGCGACGACGGAGAGATATTTTCCGATGACGATCTCTGCGGTGGTGAGTGGGGAGGTCATCAACAACTCGAAGGTGCGGTTTTTCTTCTCTTCGGCGATCAGACGCATCGTTAAGATCGGCACCAAGAACAACAAGATGATCCCGAAGACGTTGAGTGTCTGTGTCAAGACCATGTCGTTGATGTTAAATTGGGCCATCTGCTTGAAGCGGATCTGGTAGATCATGCTGTAGCGTTGGAAGTTGGAGAACGCCAGCGTGAAGAAGTATCCGGCGAGCAAGGAGAAGAGCATCATCACGACGTACGCGATAGGCGTCGTAAAGTAGATGCGCAACTCTTTGAGGAAGATCGTCATCACGTTGCGGTTGGCCATCAAGATAAACATGACCAAGCCAAGCGCGCCCAAGAAGCCGAGGAGGATCTTGGCCTCAAAGACACCGTTGGGCAACGAGAAGATAAAGTGACGAAGTGTCCCTGACTTACCTGTGCTACAGAGCCCGACGATCAAGATGGAGAACAGGATGGTCGCGATGCTCCATACCAGCCCCATGCTGACGCGGTCGAAGAGCGCTGTGATGTCGCCTTCTTCTACATCTGCGTCACGTCGTGCGACGTGGAACATACGTGCCAAGGTCCAGATCAACCACATCGCCAGCACATTCAACAGCAGGAAGACACCCCACTGTGAGTATCCTGTCCAGGTTGTGATGGTCGCTTTTTTGGTCGCGAACAATCCAACCAGACCTGAGGTCCATCCCGTCAAGATCGCTTTTTTTCCAATAAACAGGCCACTGATCGCCGGTCCGAGCTTGGCGTAAGGAATCACTTGAGAGAGAATGATCACTCCAGCCAGCCAGGCCACTGCATAGCCGAAGTACAATGCTCGTTTATTCATGATTTTTTTGCTCCTCTTGCAGACTCATTCGTGCGCAAGAACTATCTCAAACCCTCTCCATTTCGAGCTTATATGAAAGAGATGGGTTTGATTCATGTGTTAGCTTACTTCTTGCGTTTTTTTCTCTTTTTCTTTTTCTTGTTCGACTGTTGCTGAGAGGATGTGTCTGCTTTGGATGCCTGCTCAGGCTCTTTTTCCTCTTTCTTTTCCTCTGACTCTTTGGACGCTTTCTCAGAGGTCACATCATCCTTGTCATCCTCTTTCTCGGACTCTTCGTCCTCGTCGTCTTTAGTGTCTTCGTCTTCTTGGTCGTCGGATTCGTCCTCTTCTTCGGACTCTTCGTCCTCGTCTTCTTCTTCGAGTTCGTCTTCTTCTTCGAGTTCGTCTTCGTCTTCGAGCTCGATGTCGCCACGGATGGTGCGCAAGAAGATGTCTTCGAGTGTGGGTGCCATGTTTTGGAATTCAGTGACAGGGCATCCAGCTTCGATGAGCTGCTGCAAGAGGGCGGAGCGGTAGTCGGCGGAGCCGTCAGCGAGGACGAGGTCGAAGACTTCGTTGGGCTCGACGATGCTGATCTTTTCGATGCCCGCTTGATCTTTGAGGATCTTGTGGGCTTTCTCATTGGCGACGGTGCTGACGCGACAGTGTCGGCTGTCTTCGTCGTTGCCGCTGAGTTTGTCGATGGTGTTGTTGGCTACGATCTGTCCGTTGTGAATGATGATCACGCGGTTACAGATGCGTTGGACTTCACCGAGGATGTGTGTGCTGAGGATGACGGTGTGTTCTTGCGCGAGCTCTTTGATGAGTTTGCGGATCTCGCGGATCTGCGCGGGGTCAAGACCTGAACTGGGCTCGTCAAGCACGAGGATCTTGGGGTTACCAAGTAGCGCTTGTGCGAGACCAACCCGCTGACGAAAACCCTTTGAGAGTTGCTTCAGGAGACGGCCACGGACGCTTTCGAGTCCACAGCGGTCGGATGCTCGTTCAATTTCGCGTTTGATGTCGCGGTGTCGCAGACCTTTGAGGTGTGCGACGTGCTCCAGATAGACCTGTGTGGTCATATCCAGATACAGGGGGGGAGTCTCTGGCAGGTAACCGATTTTTCTTTTGACGAGTTGGGGCGCATCAAAGACATTATCTCCGTCGATCAGGACGGAGCCTGATGTGGGGGAGATGAAGCCTGTGATCATACGCATCGAGGTGGTTTTCCCTGCGCCGTTTCGGCCCAAAAAACCGAGAATATCACCCTGTTCGACGGCAAAAGAGACATTATCCACCGCGCGGAGCTCTCCGAATTTTTTCGTGAGATTCTGGACTTTGATCATTGCATAGATCCTTCCGTACGAACGATAAACATAACAAGGCAGGCGGAGTGTTTTTTTGTACGCAGCGCTGTGTACAATCCAAAAAAGCCGACTACCTAAGAACAATCATTGACTTTTATCGTGAGATGTCGGCGTGGAACGCCGACCCTAGAACACAAGATCTCACTGAGATATTCCCTGCTTTTTTGGTGGCCTCACAAACCGTGTCGTGGACGCAATTTCGGTGATGAGTTTGCGCGTGCCACCCCCGTGAGAACGCGAACTGGTAGGGGATAGTCTTTCCCTGGGGGAAACTCTACGCCTTGAAGTACCCGTATATCTCGCGAATATCTTGGCAAAGCTGTGTTGTATCTATGCCAAAAGCAAGCAGGATAGAGTTGGCACGTATATAAGGCCGCCTTGGCAATTGTCAAGGGAGATTCTTGTTTGCCATCAAGACAATCCCCTTACAAGCGCCCCGCCCCCCATTTCGTCACGCTCGTCTCTCGTGTGTATGAAACCTGCTTGCTTCTTTTCCAAGAAAATTGATTTGGTGTGACAAGATAGTTTACCACTGTCCTTATGATTGTAAGGATAGAAAGCTCCCAAGGACACAAGAGGAATAGACAAGATGGCCACTTCCCAAGCGTTTTCAACATTGCGAGGTTCACTCGAAGGACAACTATTACAGAGTCATCAAGATCCTCAAATTCATGCTGTCACGTCGGACTCCCGTAAGATCGAGCAGGGATCGTTGTTTGTCGCCCTTGTCGGCGCACACTTTGACGGCCACCAATTCTTAGCGGACGCAGTCAAGTGCGGTGCTGTCGCGCTCGTCGTGCAACAAGGCGCTGTCCCTGGTGTGTTGCCTCAAGACGTCGAAATCTTCGAAGTCGCCGACACACGCCTCGCGCTCGCGCTACTCTGTGCCCGACTGTATGGACCTCTTCCCAAGAAGCTCAGCGCACATGTCTTCGGTGTGACTGGGACCAACGGTAAGACGACCTCGACCTACCTGCTCGAATCGATCCTCCAACATGCCAAGCATAAGCCCGGTGTACTTGGGACGATTAACTATCGCGTCGGAGAAAAAGTCTGGACCTCCTCCTCTCTGACAACACCTGCGCCTGACCTGCTGTGGCACTATCTCGGTTGTATGCAAGAGGAAGACGCCAGTCATCTGTTGATGGAGGTCTCCTCTCACGCGCTCGATCAACACAGAGTTGATGGACTTACCTACCGCGTCGCAGGCTTCTCCAATCTGAGCCAGGATCATCTCGACTATCACCACTCTATGGAAGAATACCTGCACGCCAAAGCGCGCCTCTTCTCCGAGCTACTTGCCCCCAACGGAAAGGCGATCCTCAACAAAGACGATCCGAGCTTTGAGACCCTCGCAGCGTGTAGTCGAGCGCCCGTGTGGAGTTATTCGACGATCCCTGGCAGCGGCGCAGACCTGCAAGTCCGCCAAAAAGAAGTCAGTATCCGTGGCATCCACGCGATCGTCGAGACACCTGTCGGCCAGCTCACGATCAACAGCTCACTGCTCGGTGAATTCAACCTGAGCAACTTGCTGCTCGCTTGTGGGATGGCCCTCGCTGATGGACTCCCGCTCGCTGTGATTCAGCGAGGTGTTGAACAGATGAGAGCCGTCCCTGGACGGATGGAAGGTGTTTCCCATAGACATGATGTACAGGTCGTCGTCGATTATGCCCACACCCCTGATGCTCTGGAGAAAGTCTTGCAGAGCCTTCAGGCGATCTGTCGTGGTCGGCTGCTTGTGGTCTTTGGCTGTGGTGGCGATCGGGACAAAGGCAAGCGCCCCATGATGGGCAAGGTCGTCTCCGAATACGCCGATGTATGTATCGTGACGTCGGATAATCCTCGTACAGAAGATCCACAGCAGATCGTCGACCACATCCTCGAAGGTATCCCCAAAGACCTCCCTCGACTCGACGCGATCCCAGACGATACCCAAAAGGGTGTGTGGAGTTGCCTCGATCGGAGCCTCGCGATCCAAGGCGCGATCGAGCGCGCCAGAACAGGTGACCTCGTGCTGATCGCTGGGAAAGGCCACGAGACATATCAGATCATCAACACCACTCGATATCCCTTTGATGACCGCGAGATCGCCAAAAAATCACTCGAAGAACGCGGAGGACGTATGTCATCACAACAAGCTGGTTACAAAGTGACGGCTGCAAAGCTCGCTGAAGCGACTGGTGGCACACTTTTGCAAGGAGAACCCTCTACACCTTTACAGGGCGTCTCGACGGACACTCGGACGACCCAAAAAGGGCAGATCTTTGCTGCGCTCGTCGCCGCAAGAGATGGACATACATTCATTCCGACAGCGATGGAGAAAGGTGCGGGGGCGCTCTTGATCAGTGATGACTCGATCGAGCTGCCTCCCGACGTCCCCGTTGTGCTCGTCCAAGACACCGAGCGGGCACTTGGTGACATGGCCGCCGCGTGGATCAAGGAAAATCGCCCCTACGTCGTCGGCGTGACAGGTTCCAATGGCAAGACCTCCACCAAAGAGATGGTCGCGCAAATCCTCGCGCAAGTGGGACCAACACTTCGCAACGAAGGGAACTTCAACAACTTGCTCGGGTTGCCTTTGACGGCCTTTCGTCTTGGACCAGACCATGATTACGCCGTTCTGGAGATGGGGATGAACGCCCCCGGTGAGATCGATCGACTCGCGGAGATCGGCAATCCCGACGTCGGGATCATCACCTGTGTCGCCGCTGCCCACCTGAAAGGTCTCGGCAGTATTGAAGGTGTCGCTGCCGCGAAGGCCGAACTCTTTGATCGCCTCGACCCCTCACAGACGGCGGTCGTCAACGCTGATGATCCCCACATCATGCGCCACGCAAAGCCTCTCTCGTGTAAGAAGATCTTCTTCACCAAAGAAGACCCAAAAAGTCGTGATATCCCAGAGGGCGCGGATGTCGTGACAGCTTCAAAGATCGAGTCCTTGGGCTATGAGGGATTTCGTTTTGTGGCACATGTCCCTGGCAAAGACCCCTTCGTCGTCCATCTTCCCATTGTTGGACGTCATCAGGTTGGGAACGCGCTCGCGGCGATCGCCGCGACCCATGTCCTCGGTGTACAGCCCGAAGCGATCATCAAAGGATTGGCGACAGTCCGTCCGACAGGGCGACGCTTGAAGGTGGTGCAGACACAATCGGAGCTTCAACTGCTCGATGATTGTTACAACAGCAACCCTTCGTCCTGTCGCGCAGCGATCGACACGCTGGTTGATTTGGGGGAGGGAAAACCGCGCTTTGCGGTGCTCGGCGATATGCTGGAGATGGGGGACACGGAGAACGAACAACACGCGGAGATCGGTCGGTATCTCGCGAAATCCGGAATCGAACACCTGTTCGCTTACGGTCCACTCTCCAAACACATGGCTGAGGCGGCCAAGGCTGCAGACAACCCACCACAAACAGTTGTCCACCAAGAGGAGGACGTCGAGGCGTTGTGGCAGGCGATGGAGCCATTACTGACGCCTGATGCCTGGGTGCTCGTGAAAGGGAGCCGAGGGATGAGACTGGAGCGGATCAGCAAAAAGCTCGAAGCTTTCGAACAAAAGGTTACATCATAAGACATCCAGTTCGGACTCTGCGAGACTCGTGAAGTGTAGCTCTTCTTCCCACCGTATCGTATCCTCTAATACACCTGTCTGAAGGTACATCAAGTAATCATCTGTGTGCTCTGCCATCAAGAGGTCTTCGAGTTGGTTGGGTTTGATCCTCACGATCGGCTTACCGTCTGTGCTGCTGCGTTGTTGAATGCGCTTCTCAAAACAGTCATAGACAGACAGCTCGATCGGAAAGACCCGCTGTAGATGGAAGTGTGTGTACTCCTGAAAACCATCCCCACGTCTGATCAAGACCTCACTACGTTCATAGATCCAGCCTTGTTCGAAGAGATGATGTTCGAGTGCGTCGATATCATCGGTGAATACGTGTAGATCGATATCGCTGCCTTTGCGGACGTGTCCTGTGCTGACTGAGCCGATCAAGGCTGGGTCAAACGGCGTGAGCGCGCGCATGACTTCGAGGGCGATGATCCTCATCGCGAATAAGCGCTCAAAGCGGCTATCACCTTCCATCATGTCGGCAAGAGCGAGTAGGGCGTCACGGATCTCGCCATTCGAGGGGAGCATATGAGGGCGAAAGTGAGCGTTTGTCGCGCCACCTTTACCGAGCAGCCGTTTGCAGGCGATCTTTTTGGCGCGGAGGTACTCACTGACGCCTTCTTCGTACATCAGTCTGGCGGCTTCGCGGGTGATACTGTGTCGGATATCGTCGTATTTTTTCCATTTCATGGGCTTGTTGTGAGCGCGTCTTGCTCTGATGAGGGCGAAAAGAAGGGGACAAGGGCGTCATGGAGTTTTTGCATTGCGCCGCCGACTCGTCGTCCTTTTCGGATGGTTCCGTAGAGTCTTTTTTGGACGACCTGCTGGGAGATCCCTTCGCGGCGTGCGATCTCGCCTTGTGAGAGACCCTCGAAGAAGTGCAGCTCGATGGCCTGTCTTTGTTTGTCCGTTAGGTGTTCACGGATGGCGTGATGGAGCGCTTCGAAGAGTTGTTCTTTGTGATTGGAGAGGGGCGTGGTGTGCTGCCACATGCCGTATCCATCGGCGATTTTTTCGATGGCAGGGACAAACAGCAGGCGATGGCGAGAGGTGGACTCTGTGGTACATTCTAGTAATTGCATGTCCTTTCGATCGCGGGTGAACCGCAAAAAATGGAGGTTTCTGCCAACAGGATCTCGACCGCAGTCTCAGGAGACATGACGTGGGCGTATGGAGAACGCCCGGCGAGATCCCAGCGTCGGAGCTGCTCTAGTGCGGCGAGTTGTGGTGTGTTGGACCACATTCTTCTCGTGCGCTTGGGGTGGTAGAGCAGATCCATATGATGTCTGACGAGCCAGGTGACGCGGGGGGAGAAGTCGAGTGAGAGCTGGTCTGCGCCGATCGCTGCGTGCTCTGGGATGCTGACAGCTTTGCCTACGTCGTGGAACAAAGCGGCGGCCCAAAGTTCAGGATCGTGACTCTCTTTGTGTGCGATCTCAAAGACTTGAAGGACGTGGTACAAAACGTCCCCTTCGGGATGATAGAGTGGATCCTGGTCGATCTCTTCGAGCGCGAGGAGGCTCTCTATGAGCTCATCACCTAACTCGACGAGGTCGAGCGCGTTGTCTTGTGAATGATTGGATTCGTACATCTGTCAATGTGCGCGTATGTTTGCGTCTTTGTCTGTTGCTTGTGCGATACATTCGGGTGAGATACAAGTACGTTCTCACCTATCCCCACAATCACACCCACCAGTGTACAAAAATAGTGGTGGTGCTGTGAAAAAGCAATGATATGTCATGGCGTTTGTGTGGCCAGAGTCTCATGTGTTGTGCATGTGAGGGTGTAGACGCACCGATACGTGCGATATGTGACGGAACATATTGCGTTGTGAGTGGGGCTTCCCAGGGGAGGGAATGATGTATGCAGCGCGACAGCAGGGGCTGTGTCTGCGGGCAGGGGATTATTTACTACGGTAGGTGATACGGCCACGATTGAGATCATAGGGGCTCAATTCGACTGTGACGCGGTCACCGGGGAGGATACGAATAAAAAATTTGCGCATACGGCCGGAGATGTGTGCGAGCATCGTGTGACCGTTATCAAGCTTTACGCGGAACATCGCGTTTGGCAAAGCTTCTTCGACAATACCTTCCATTTCAATTGCTTCTTCTTTAGCCAAGTCTTTTTTCTCCGTCATTGTTTTTGTGTTGGAATCATTCAGTTACACGTATATGACCATCTCATTGGTACGTATAATGAACGTCCAAAGTTCGATTCTTGGTGCCGGGAATATACCACGTAGTATCTCAAAAGTCTAGTCTTTTTGGAGAACAATCGGAGGCATGCGCTTGACGCGTTTGTTGGATTCATGTTACGAGCTGCTTGTAAACAGGACCTTTCAAGAGACCACCAAATAAAGGATGATGATACATGGAACGAACTGGAAATCGCGCCTTTGATGCCGCACGAGATATGAAGATTGAGCCGGGTTATGCGTCACATGGTGCTTCGGTGATTTTTCACATGGGCAACACTATCGTTCACTGTAGCGCGTCGCTAGAAGAAGGTACGCCTCGTTTTGTCGAAGAAGGTTGTGGTTGGGTGACGGCTGAATATTCGCTGATGCCATCTTCAACACAAACTCGTGCGAGACGTGAGCGCAGCAGGGTCGGTGGACGCACGATGGAGATCCAGCGCCTGATTGGTCGATCTCTTCGTAGTATCATCCGGTTTGACCAGCTCGGAGAACGCACCATCACGTTGGATTGTGATGTCTTGCGTGCCGATGGTGGGACGCGCTGTGCGTCGATCTCCGGTGCCTACATCGCGCTGGAGATTGTCCTTCGTCAGCTCGAACAAAATGGTCTGCTGCGTGTCGAAGATGTGCTGCGCAGTGAGGTCGCCGCGATCAGCCTCGGAATCGTCGAAGGGCAGACTCTGCTCGACCTTGAATACATCGAAGATTCACAGGCTGACGTTGACCTCAACCTCGTGATGACGGGGAGCGGAAAGTTGATCGAGATCCAGGGGACTGCGGAGAAAGATCCGTTCTCTTTTGAGGCGCTTAACGAGATGTTGGCCTTGGGGCAGAAAGGTATCCAAGAGATCCTATCTGTTGGGCGAGCGTTCCTCGATAGCTATGAGATCCCGAAGCGAGATATGGGCGCGCGTGATGAGTGAGCGAAAACAACTTCTGATTTGCACACACAACCGCGGGAAGCTGAAGGAGATCAAGGCGATCCTCGCGGGGCTTCCTGTCGATCTTTTGACGTTAGATGATATCCCCGATCTGCCCGACCCTGTCGAGGACGGTGATACTTTTCTGGCCAACGCACAGATCAAAGTTCGCTCCGCTTATGCACATGCGGGGTTGCCCTGTTTGGGAGATGATTCTGGGTTGGTCGTGCCACTGCTCGATGGGGCACCTGGGATCTATTCGGCACGTTATGGCGGAAGTCAAAGTGAAGTACGTGAAGAGCGCGATCAAGTGAATCGCGACAAATTGCGTGCGGAGATCGCAAAGAAAGGCTCCTTTCCTTGTGATGCTTACTTTCAGTGTACGATGGTGTTGTGTTTAGGAGAGGGCGAAGAGCACGCCTTTGAAGGACAGGCACACGGACAGATTATCGATGAGGAACGTGGTGATGGTGGTTTTGGCTACGATCCTCTGTTCTTCATCCCTGAGCACGAGCAGACGTACGCAGAGCTCTCCTCCGAGACAAAGAACCAACTCAGCCACAGAGGGCGCGCCTTACAAGCGCTCAAAGCGTGGCTCTCCGAACACCCCGAAGTTTTTTCGTAACACACATCCCTCCCTTCGCTCGGCTCTTTTCCGCTCCCAATAGCATGTCCGCTGACCCTGAATGGTCCTTTTTGGCCACTTCTGAGGCTCCATCCACAGCCCTCTTGTGTTCGCTTTTTCTAAAAGTAGCGCAGCCATGCATATGTGCGTTGGCGTTTGTGTTTGTCGAACCATCGTGAGATGGGTGTGAGGATGATCAGCGCGGCGATCCAAATGAGATAGACACTGAGCAGATCGGCGCCAGGTTTTCCTGCTGGACCGGGTGGAGGTTGGAAGGCTTTGGTCCCCACGAGTATATAAGCCGTCACGATTCCCGTGATACGTAAAAGGTAGAGGTGCGCGATATAGTAGAAGAGGGGGACGCGACCGAGGAGGGTGAGCCAGCGTCCCAGGGGGCCAAGATGTTCGCGATCCAGCCACGACATGAGCATCAATGATAGGCCGATGGTCATGAGCAGATAGAGCAAAGAGGGCGGGTATTTGGTGCAGTTGATGAAGGATAAGATCGAATACAACAGATCGGGGGAGGGTTGCCAGGGCAGAGGATCGCCGTAGGTGAAGAGGCTGCGCAACAGGACAAACGCGATCAAGAGGCTCCAGCCGAGCAAAAAGACGTGTCGTTTGCGCTCGGTGCGCTCTTGTTGTATCCACTTACCAAAAACAAATCCTAGTGCCATCACGCCGATCCACGGGATGAGTGGATAGATCACAAAGAGTCGTCTCGTCCCCCACATGTAGATCCCTTTTTCGTGCAACAACATCCACAAGAACGAATAGCTGCCAAAGAGATCGGCATCAAACCGATCGAGTAGATGGTGTCCGACAACGAGAAACAAGCCGAAGAGGAGTGTGATTCGAGTCGGAAGGAAACACAAAAAGCCCAGCACTATCATGCTGCAACCTATCACCCAGATCACCTGTAATGGGGTGAATAGGTAGAAAGGTTCCGGTGCCCACACAAATTTCATCAGCGTCAGCTCCAGCAAGATCAGCCAAAGACCCCGCGTCCACAAGAACTTTGCGGTCTCAAGAGGGGAGTGTTTTTGTCTGTGCAGATAAGCTCCTGTCCCTGCGAGAAAGACGAAAACAGGGGCACAAAAATGCGTCAGCCAACGCGTGAAGAAGAGAGCTGGCGTGGAGAGTTCGAGTGTGACCATGAGCTTCGAGCCGTAAAATGAATAAAAACCTCTTGTGTGATCGAGCAGCATCAAGACCATGACAAGACCACGAAGGAGATCGATCGCCTGGTTTCGAGTGTGCGTCTGAGCTGGAGTCGTATGTGACACGTGTGAATGTCCTAAAGTAAAAGGTTAGCAAAAACAGTTGATTCCCCGTTTGGTCTGCGAGGCGAAAAAAAAGACTTGCGGTCTGGGGTGATCTTATGTATAAAGCAAAGCTCGTAAGGAGACCATGACGGGGCGTAGCGCAGTCTGGTAGCGCACCTGCTTTGGGAGCAGGGGGTCGGAGGTTCGAGTCCTCTCGCCCCGATTTTATTTCTCACAGTCTCCTTCTTCACGCACATTTGAAACACATTTCTCGATGTGATTCAAGTGTGTTCGTGTATGGATTGTGTGCAGTGTAAAGCGCTTGTAGCTCAGCTGGATAGAGCATCGGACTTCTAATCCGAGGGTCATAGGTTCGAATCCTATCAGGCGTGCTGATTGTGTCTTTTGCAAACATATTGCCTATGCGCCCGTAGCTCAGCTGGATAGAGCGCCGGACTTCGAATCCGTAGGTCGCAGGTTCGAATCCTGCCGGGCGTGCTTACAATTTGACCCTTTTAAGTCCCCGCATCTTCACGTCGAGATGTGGGGTCTCTTGTGTTTGGATAGGGTCGTTGCTCTGATGAGCAAATTTGTCCACCACATGTTCTTTATCCCTGCGAAGGTGGCGAAATTGGTAGACGCACTGGACTTAGGATCCAGCGGTTAATGAACCGTGGGGGTTCGACTCCCCCCCTTCGCACTAAGTGTTCTCTATGTTTCACCCCCACATGCCCTCCTTTTTGGCAAACCCTCTCATCTATCATATTGTCACCTTGTGTGAATACGCAGAGAGTCCCTCGGGCATGTACCAAACTCCATTTCTCGGAAGGAAAGGCATATCCTGATGAATTTCGAAGTTGAGGAAGTAAGCCCCGTTCTCCGACGGATTTCGTTTGACGTTCCCGCCAAACAGATCAATCAACTTTTGAACGACGCATACCGTACGCTCGGTAAGCAAGTCCGCCTCAAAGGTTTCCGTCCCGGAAAAGTCCCACGCAAAGTCCTCGAACAAATGCCACGCTTTCGCGGCGCAGCACAAGAAGACATCCTCAGAAAACTCCACGATCAGAGTGTACAAGCGCTCTTCGAAGAGAGTGATCTGCACATCCTCGCGCT
Organism: Deltaproteobacteria bacterium; assembly: GCA_002731275.1. Classification (GTDB taxonomy): domain Bacteria; phylum Myxococcota_C; class UBA6777; order UBA6777; family UBA6777; genus UBA6777. The sequence continues at coordinate 82,665 of PCBK01000045.1, forward strand.
CGCGAAATCCGAGCCCGGCAAAATCGCCAAAGGCAAAGACTTCAACCTCATCCTCGAAGTTGAGATCCTTCCAGAGATCGAACTCGAAGGCCTCGAAGAAATCGAAGTTCCTTTCGAAAAAGTAGAGATCTCCGACGACAACGTCCAAGCCATGCTCGAACAAGAGCGTGAGAAGATGTCCACACTTGAGTCCGTCGAAGATCGCGCAGCTGAAGAAGGTGATCGTCTCCAAGTCGATTACAGCATCAAAACAGACGAAGCAGATCCACAAGAGATCTCCAACTTCGTCATGTGGCTCGGTCGTGAGCAGCTCCCCACTGAAGTGGAAGAGGCGCTCACTGGCAAGAAAGTCGGCGATGTTGTCGAAGTCACTGTCGAAGAAGAAGCTGATGAAGAAGAGGGCACCGAGGCGTCCACTTCTCATTACAAAGTCACCATCACAGAGATCCAGACCAAGGTCCTCCCCGAGATCGATGATGAGATGGCAAAAGACGCTGATTACGACGATCTTGCGTCCATGAAGAACGCACTTCGTGAGAATCTTGAGAACGCAGAGAGCACACGCAGCGAGCACCGTGGACACGAGAAGATGCTCGACGCGTTGATCGAGAAATTCGATCCCACCATCCCCCCCACATACCTCGAAAACCACATCGATCAAAAAGCTGAGGGGATGGTTCGTCAGTTGCGTCAAATGACCAACAACCAGATCGACTTTGATCCCGCAAACTTCCGCGAGAACATGCGTGAAGAGGCGACCCGCGAAGTCCAGATCGCGATCCTCATCCAGCAAGTCCACCGCACAGAAGAATTCGAGATCGCAGACGAAGAAGTCGATGCAGAACTCGAAAAGATCGCCACTTCACAAGGGCGTTCTGTTGCGTACCTCAAGAGCCTCTACGGCGAGCGCGAGCTTGATGCGCTTCGTGGAGAGTTGAAGCAACGCAAAGCGATCGACTTCCTCTGGTCCAAGGTCAAACACAACGAAGAGACCCTGACCAAAGAAGATCGCGACAAGCGTATCGAGGACGAGCGTGCAGCTGAGATGGCGGCTGCTGAAGAAGAGCACAGCCATGATCACGAACATACACATGATCACAACTGTGATCACGATCATGACCACGGTCACGACCACTAAGAAGCACACATCAAAAAGGTTGCATCTGAGAAGATGCAACCTTTTTGCGTTTGATGCCTCTTATTTCCCACGACTTTTGCGGTGAGAGATAGTTTGTACTGTGCAAACGTCCATGTGTCGAAAGGATTTTTCCCACACAATCCTGGATCGTCTTGACAGGTCGTCTGTTTCTCTCGTACAAAAGGGGACATGCTTGTTCTTCTTGTGAAGATCTGTAGCGCTGGTGTTCGACTTTTTTTCGACTTTCGGGTTGCCCATCCCTTGTGCCGATCATACGTTTTGATCCACCAGGAATCTTGACCCTGACCTTCCCCTTTATCAATCCTCGACATGTAGGGAGAGTCTTCATGCCACTGATACCATTTGTCATCGAACAAACACACCGTGGTGAGCGTTCTTTCGATATCTATTCTCGTTTGCTCAAAGACAGAATCATCTTTTTGGGGACACCCATCACGGATGAAGTGGCCAACGTCGTCATCGCGCAGCTGTTGTTTTTGGAATCGGATGACGCCGACAAAGACATCAACATCTATATCAACTCCCCAGGTGGCTCTGTGACAGCAGGCCTCGCGATCTACGACTCAATGCAGTATGTCAAGCCAGACATCTCCACATTGTGTTTGGGACAGGCTGCTTCGATGGGTGCGCTGTTGCTTGCGGCAGGGACGGCTGGAAAGCGCTACGCGCTGCCCAACTCACGCATTATGATCCACCAACCCCTCGGTGGAATGTCTGGACAGGCTTCGGACATTGAGATCCACGCGAAGGAGATCCTCCGTCTCAAGCAAAATCTCGAAGAGATCCTCGTCTCACACACAGGCCAAGACATCGAGACCATCCAACGAGACACTGAGCGCGATTACTTTATGAGCGCGATGGAGTCCAAGGAGTACGGGTTGATCGACCACGTCTTTGTCCGTAAAGATGATGACTCATCCGATAAGAGCGACGATTAATCCCACTCTTGTGCCCTCTGCTTTGTCCCCACAAATATCCAACATCCACCTACACCGGCCCATTGAGGAGTGACACCCATGTCCCGTCGTCGTGGCAGAGATGAAGAAAATCTCTTCTGTTCATTCTGCGGAAAGAGCCAACGCGAAGTCCGCAAGCTGATCGCAGGCCCTACGGTCTACATCTGCGATGAATGTATCGACCTATGCAATGATATTATCGCGGAACAGATCGAAGAGCGTGAGGAGCAAGAACAGGGGCCCTTTACGTTGCTCAAACCTGCTCAGCTGAAAGCTGAACTCGATCAGTATATCATCGGTCAGGAGCGGGCCAAGAAGACACTCGCCGTTGCCGTTCATAATCACTACAAACGGATCGACACACAGGTTGAGCTGGGCGACGTCGAGCTGCAAAAGTCGAACATCTTGTTGCTCGGTCCCACTGGCTGCGGAAAGACGTTGCTCGCGCAAACCCTCGCGCGTATCTTACGTGTCCCCTTCGCCATCGCCGACGCGACGACACTCACTGAGGCCGGTTATGTCGGTGAAGATGTCGAGAATATCCTCGTTGGCCTCTTGCAAGCCGCTGATTATGATATTGAGCAAGCACAACGTGGGATCATCTATGTCGATGAGATCGACAAAGTCAGTCGCAAAAGTGATAGCCCCTCCATCACACGCGATGTCTCAGGCGAAGGTGTCCAACAAGCTCTCCTCAAGATCCTCGAAGGGACCATCGCAAACGTCCCTCCCAAAGGTGGACGTAAACACCCACAACAAGAGTTCTTGCAGCTCGATACCACCAACATTCTGTTTATTTGTGGTGGTGCCTTTATGGGACTCGACAAGACCATTGAGAAGAGACTCCAGGATCGCGTGATCGGTTTTGGGGCGGATATCCAGGCGCGCAGTGAGCGAAATGTCGGTGACCTGCTCAAGGAAACACAGCCCGAAGACCTCGTGAATTATGGCTTGATCCCCGAGTTTGTCGGACGACTCCCCGTGATCGCGACGCTTAATCAGCTCGACGAAGAAGCCCTTATCGAGATCCTCACGCGACCCAAAAATGCGCTGACCAAACAGTACGAACGCCTGTTCGAACTCGATGGTATCGAGCTGCACTTCAAAGAGGACTCTCTCGCTGCGATCGCACGTAAAGCGCTTGAACGCAAGACCGGCGCACGAGGACTTCGCTCGATCATGGAGAACTCCATGCTCGATATGATGTACGAGTTGCCTTCTCGCAAAGATGTCGCTGAAGTCTGGATCGATGAGGGCGTCATCGAGAAGGAAAAAGCACCGACGATTCGTACTCAACATCAAAAGAAAGCGAGCTGAGAATCCCTTTCTCGGAAAATTCGCACCTTGGATATTGAATCCCTCTGCGTACTTATGATATACCCGCAGCTCTTATGTGTGAAGCGAGCCCTGTCTCGCTGTCCCTGGCGTGAATGCACGACATAGACGCATTGTAGTGGTTGTCACGACCGCAAGTCGCTCTCGCGCCCCTATGAGATTTGGTTTACTGCATTGATATGTTGGCAGATGCGATACATCTGTGCAACCCACCATGCTTCGTTCAATGATTTTGAGATACAGGAGAGTGATATGAAACTTTGTGTTGTCGGGACCGGTTACGTCGGTTTGGTCGCTGGTACTTGCTTTGCAGAAGTCGGCCATGATGTGATCTGCTGTGATATCGACGAGCAAAAGATTGCTGGATTGCGCAAGGGAAAACTTCCCATTTACGAGCCCGGCCTCGATGAGCTTGTCCTCAGGAATGTCGAAAATGGTCGCCTGCAATTCACCACTGATCTCAAAGAAGGTGTCGCAGATGCCGAAGTCTGTATCATCGCAGTCGGGACCCCCTCTGCGGCTGACGGTTCTGCCGACCTGTCCGCTGTGTTTGCTGTGGGCCGTGAGATCGCAAAGGCGGCCGATGGGTACCGCGTCGTTGTCACCAAAAGCACCGTGCCTGTCGGGACATGTGACAAACTCATCGAGATCTTCAAAGAGCATTGTGAGCACGACGTCGATCTCGCAAGCAATCCCGAGTTCTTGCGCGAAGGTGTCGCGGTACAAGACTTCCTCGTTCCTGATCGTGTCATCATCGGTAGCTACAGCGAAAAAGCACTCGATACCCTCACTGAGCTGTACAAACCCGTCTGCAAAGAAAACCAGCCCATCTTGCGCATGACACCTCGCGCCGCTGAGACTGCAAAATACGCAGCCAACGCGATGCTCGCGACCAAAATCTCCTTCATGAACGATCTCGCGAACCTCTGTGAAAAAATCGACGTCGACGTCGAGATGATCCGCGAAGGTATCAGCTACGATCACCGCATCGGACCCCACTTCTTGTACGCAGGTGCTGGCTACGGAGGCTCCTGCTTCCCCAAAGACATCAAAGCACTCGTGCAGGTCGGACATCAATACGATTACAACCTTCGCATCGTCGAAGCTGTCGAGTTGGTCAACGTCGAGCAAAAGAAACGCTTGTTCCAAAAGTTGACCAAACACGTCGGTGACGTCAAAGGCAAAAACATCGCCGTGTGGGGCTTGGCCTTCAAACCCGAAACCGACGATATGCGTGAAGCTCCCTCCATCCCACTGATCCACAGTATTGTCGAGGCTGGCGGAACTGTCCAGGTCCACGATCCCGTGGCTTTTGAGACCGCTAAACCTCTCCTCCCCAAAGAAGGTGTCACATACGTCGATGAGCCCTATGCGGCGCTCGAAGGTGCGGACGCGCTCGTCGTTGTCACTGAATGGAAGGTCTTCCGACAGGCCGATCTCGAAAAAGTAAAAAGCCTTCTGAAGCAAGCTGTTATCGTCGATGGCCGAAATATTTATTCACCACAACAACTCAAAGACATGGGTTTTGTGTATGATGGGATTGGTCGTTCTGCTTAAAACAGATTGAGGTCCGACATTTGACGCCTCCTTCTGGTTTGAGCGTGTCTGTCACTCTTCTGTAGTGACGTCCCCACAGATGCCAGAGGTGTGGTCGTGTTAATCGAATGTCCCAGTTGTGGATCCCATTTTGTCGTCGATAGTGAAGGGCAACACCCTTGCCCTGTATGCAGCCATATGTGTGGCGGTCAACAAAACGCTGCACCTTCTACTCCACAAGAACCTCCTCCTTCGCGTCCACCTGAATCTGCATGGGATGTTGGTCCTATCGCACCACCTATGCCATCCTCTCCACAAACGATCCACGGTCCTCCTCCTGTCAGTCAGGGAACACACAGCATGTGTGCTATCCACGCGCAAAAAGAAGCAGAGGGTGTCTGTACACGTTGTGGGAACTTCTACTGTGATGAATGTCGTGGCATGATCGATGGCCAACCGTTTTGTGCACCTTGCTATTACAAAATGGAGGGAGAAGCCCGATACATCGTCTGGGAAGATGCCTCTTCCTCGATGAGCTTTTACAACAAGTTTATGGCGACTGTAAAAGAGGTGATGTTTTCTCCCTCGACGTTTTTCGACAGCATGCCGCTCAAAGGTGGGTACGGCAAGCCGATCTTGTTTGCCATGATTTGTATGGGATTGGGTTCGATCGGGATCGCGATTTTGCAAGTCGGGATGCTCGTGCTCGGTGCGAGCTCTGGAGGCCGCAGTCTTAATCCTGGGTTCCTGATCGTGATGGGCTTTATGTACGTGATCGTGATGCTCGTCTCGATCCCGATGAGCGTCGTGATGGCGGTATTTGTAGGAGGTGGGATCTACCACGGTTGTCTGAAACTCTTTGGTGGTGGAGAGAAGGGGTACGAGGCTACTGTGCGTGTGCTGTGCTATGCGACCGCTCCTTATATCCTCGGTCTGATCCCTCTGTGCGGGATGTATATCGGCGCGTTTTGGCAGATGGGGCTTCAGATTTATGGTGCCAAAAGAGCGCATGATATGACCCTCGGAAGGGTCTTGATGGCGGTCTTCGTGCCGTTCTTTGTTGTGATGATCATCGTCGCGATCTTTGTCCTCGCTGTGATCGCCCTTGTGGGGGTTCGATGAGCGAACATGTCCCCCCACAGATGAACATGGCACCACAGCAGGCCTTGACTGGTCGCTGTCTTCAACACCCCGATCGCGAAGCGATGGGGATCTGTGTCGTGTGTCGGCGCTTTTATTGCAGTGAATGTATCACCAAAATTGACGGCATCAACCACTGCAAGACCTGCCTTGGAACCCTCCATTCAACCGTCGAATCAGAGCGGGTGCCTGTGCGGGCAGAGCAAGAACAAGAGGCTCCTGCGCAGACGCTGCGATGGCAACGTAGGGGAAGTTATTTGATGGGGTTTGTGTTGTTGATTGTAATGCTGTCCTTTTTTCTCATACTCAGCCTCTCACCTGCCCTTATATCCAAACTTTCGGAAAGTTGATATGTCCGTTCAGCAGAGAGAAGATATCATTCGTTCCCTTCGGCCTGTGAGCTGGTTTGAGGTGTTGGATCGAGCGTTTGAGTTGATCCGTCAACGCCCCAGTTCTATGCTTTTGTTGTCGATTTTGAGTTGGGGGCCTTTTGGCGTCGCGTTGTTTGGTTGGATGTTTTACATTCACTACAACCAGTCGAGTTGGGGGACGGATGCTTACATCATTTACGCGCTCCCCTATGTGCTCGGTTTACCGCTCACGATTTACATGTACCACTGGTCAAAATCTGCACAGATCTATCTGGCGTATCGCTGGATTTTGGGAGACCACATCCAAAGTCGTGAGGCGCTCGCTTACACAGCGCGCCGCCCTGAGAGCTTTTTGATGCTCGGACCGTTGTATGTCCTCTCCGTCCTTGTGGGGATGTTGTTTTACATCGCGCCTGGAGCTTTTATCGTCGCACGTTGGGGGATGTTGCCTGCGGTCGTCGCAATCGAATCCGAGTCGCGATTTTTTCAACCTATTATGCGAACCTTCCGACTCGGAGAAGGGGCAGGGGGACGACTGCTCCTGTTGTTCTTGTTTTTTCGTGGCGCAGAGCTGCTGCTCTGGATCAACCTATTGTTGCTCAAGTACCTGATCTTATTTGTCGGACATAACTTCTTTGGTTCCGAGTTGAGCGCACTGCGCGAGCTTCCGTACAGCAGCGTGCTCTTGTATTGGCTCACACTGATCCTGCTCGCGCCACTTAAGAACGCGACTCTCGCGATGACATACGTCGACTCTCGAGTGCGCAATGAAGGTTGGGATCTTCGTCTCTGGCTCGATCTGCTGATCGGCACCACTTCACAAGAGGTCAACGATGCACCCGACGCTTCATAACATTTACAGGTCTCTGCTTCTCATCGCGATCTGCTTGTTTGTCGTGTGTGAAGGCCACAACGGTGTACACAGCGCGTTCGCTCAAGAGGAGGGAGGGTACAGCAAGGCTCCTCGCTCAAAACCACCTCGAAAAGTCCCAGGCACCGTTGGATTTGTCCTCGCTAGGCCACGCCCTGTTGTGCGCAAACAGACCAAAGAGCTCGGACGAAAAGAACGGATCAGAGGAAAAGATCCTTCCAAAGAGTTGCAAAATATCCTGCGCCGTAAGGAATTCCAGAACACCAAAAGCAACCAACAAGCAAACTCAATGGTCGAGCGATTCGCGAATTGGGTGAAAACGACCTTCAAAAAACTCTTTGGGTTCTTGTTTAAGAAACCCAAAAAACCACCGGTAAGGAAGCGCCAAAAGGTCGAACCTCCTGGATGGATGCAGTCTATCCTGACATTCTTCTCCTCACTCGTCGGTGGGATCGTCAATCTCTTTCGCTCACCTTTTGTATGGGGGGTGTTGATCGCGCTTGTGCTCTTCTTCCTCATACGACTGGCGATCCAGAGCCGTGGCGCGCAAAAAAGTACGAGCACGGAGACTGCCGAAGGCGAAGAAGAGGAACCTGAGATCGATCTTCGCGAACGAACCACCGATGAGCTACGTGACGCGATCGAACGTTTCGCAAAAGAGGGGAATTTTCGCGAGGCGATCCGCCATGTGTATTGGTTGTTGTTGTTGCGTCTCCATCACATGGGTGTGCTCTATATCGAACCCAACACCACAAACCACGCCTATCTCTCCCGTCTACGACGTAGCACTGAGGCCTATCCACTGTTTTCCGAGCTGTTGGCACGCTTTGAGCGCACATGGTATGGATTACATCCATGTGACCGAAATGAACTCGTCACCTGCGAAGGTCTCGTCGAGTCGATTTTGTCTTTGGAGCTGCCAAAGTCAGCCATCGACACTGCACCCGAAGATGATGAAGAAGAGATCGAACAAAAGGAACTTCTCACGTCCACATCAACACAAGAAGAGAGCTCCACATCAACACAAGAAGGCGCTTCCACGCCTGCACAAGAGGCGATCGATGGACACGCAGACACTGAAGAGCTTACTCATCAGCGCGTTGCAGCTTCCGAGTTTCTTGCCACTGAGGAGAGGAAAGTGCGCGATGAGGTGACGAGCGAAGGTGTCTCCGAAAAAGGCCACCGTCCACCGAGAATGTCGAAAGAGGAGAGTGAGGGAGGTGAGTCATGAACCAGCGCTCTGATTCATTCTGGTTTCTCGTGATCCTTGTGGTGTTTGTTGCGATTGTTGGCTTGATGTTGTGGGATGCACGCGATGAACAGCAAAATCGCAAGAGTGAGTATTCGAGTTTTCGTAGCGATCGTTTGGGGACACGGGCTTTCTATTTGCTCTCCAAACAGCTCGGTTTCCGGGCGAGGCGGTTAAAGCAATCTCTTGCGCTCTTGCCGAGAAAAGGACAGCTGCTGTTTATCGTGCAACCGCACGGTCTCAAAAAGGCCGAAGCAAAGGCGATGAAGCGCTGGGTTGAGGCCGGACATACAATTGTGATCGCGTCATCGGTAGAGAACACTTTTTACAAAGAGTTGGGCGTTGTACTGGGGTTGCAGCCAAAGGCACACACAAAGGCCCACTCCCGTCTCTCCAAACAGCCACCACCACCCCGAAAAGAAGACGCAGATCATTACAATCCCCATAAACTTTGGACGCCTGGGCGTGTGTTCTTTCAGAGCTGGCCCAAAAAAAGCAAGGTGCTCAAGTGTGGTGGCTCTCTATGTCGATATGCTCGGGTCATCCGCGCGGACATCGGGAAGGGGAGCGTGTGGATGATCAGCTCTCCCAAGATCTTTGCCAACCAGGGACTCGAACGCAAAGCCAACGTTTGGTTTGCGAGTAATCTTCTACGTATGTACGCAGGTGGTGAGCCGATCTTTTTCGATGAATATCACCACGGATATCGATTCCAGCGTACGTTACTGATGTACATCTTTCACCGAGGATGGGGAGCGGCTTTTCTACAAGCGCTCTTGGGCTTTATGTTGTTCTTGTGGTGGAGTCACTCTCCTGTGCAGAGAGCGAAGGGAAAGCAAGACACCCAGACATGGGAGGGGAGCCACGTCATCGCGCTCGCGCACCTTTACGAGAAGGCGAAGGCGACCCCACACTGCGCAAATATGCTCGCGTGGCAGCTGCGATTTGCGATGGGAGAGCGGATCGGACACCGTGCGACACGTGACGCAGAGAAGGCCTTCGAAGCGCTGGAGAGGGCAGGTGTTCCCGAGGCGAGACGTTGTGTCTCCTTGCTGATCGAGTTAGAGTCTCTTGCCGACACACCAGAACCTCCAGACAACCATATTCTTTTACAGTATGCCGCAGAAGTGGATACCTTTCTTCAATCTCTCTCGCGAAAAGGAGTAGGGGAACGTGAACGAGCTGTTTGAGCAAATCAAAACGTCAGTCGAAGCCGTACAGAGTGAGTTTTCCCGTGTGATCGTCGGAAAGGAAGACATCACAGAGTGGATGCTTGTGGGACTCTTTGTCGGAGGTCACGTCCTCCTCGAAGGTGTACCCGGAACATCCAAGACCTTGATGGTCCGTACTCTCGCAAAGCTACTCGACGTCGAGTTTAACCGCGTCCAGTTTACACCCGACCTGATGCCATCCGATATCCTCGGGACCAACGTCTTCCAACTCGACAAAGGGCAATTTAACCTCGTCAAAGGTCCTATCTTTACGGACTTTCTGTTGGCCGATGAGATCAACCGCACACCCGCCAAGACACAGAGCGCGCTCCTCGAAGCGATGGAGGAGCGACAGGCGACGATTGATGGTGTGCAATATCCGATGAGCCAAGCGTTTACTGTCTTTGCGACGATGAACCCCCTCGAATATGAAGGCACATATCCGTTGCCAGAGGCGCAGCTCGACCGCTTCCTGCTCAAGTTGTTGATCGATTACCCCAGTGTCGAAGAGGAAGATGAGATCCTCAAGCGATATCACGGCGGTTTTGATGCCAAAAAACTCGATGCGCTTGATCTTAAGCCTGTACTGCCTTTCTCCGAGATCGAAAAGGCGCGCGAGGCGATGCAGCAAGTCGAGGTGACAGAAGGATTGCTCCAGTACATCCGTAAGATCGTGTGCAAAACCCGTGACGCAGATGAGCTGCTGCTCGGCGGTGGTCCACGCGCTTCAATCGCGATGTTGTTGTGTGCGAAGGCGCTCGCTGTGATCCGTGGTCGTGACTACGTGATCCCCGAAGACGTCAAAGCCACAAGTCTCCCCGTCCTCAGACATCGTCTGATCATGGAGCCTGATCTGCAAGTCGAAGGCTACCAGATCGAAGAAGTGATCGAAGCCCTTATCAACGCGATCCCCATCCCGCGCTAATACAAAAGGTTTCCGCTGATGAAGAACAACGAAATCATTCAAAAGCTCACTCGATTGTACTACATGGAGCTGTACGACGGCTATACTGTCAAACATCTCCTGCTTGCGCTTGTTGCGTTGTTTGTCTTGATTTGGCTCTTTCGTTTTGTGTGGACATTCCTCAAGTCGAAAGAGGTCGATTACCGACACCACGTACAATGTAAGAATTGCGGTTGGAGCGGGACCGTCGAGTTCGAGATGAAACGATGTCCGCGCTGTGGACACCAATCTTTCCAAAAGGGCAAGTGAACAAAGCCCAAAGCTACATAAGCGATGTGATCTTGTGTTCACCAAAAAATGCCGATCATGTACGAGCTGTCACCAGAGAGAGTGAGGGGTCTTTCCTTTTTGGGTTCAGAAAAACTCTTTTTTTGCCTTCCCAAGTGGTTTTTGTCACACGTATGTAGCTTTGCTCTTTGTACAAAAAATAGCGATTTGTATTCTTTAATAAAAACAGTGCATTAGATCTTTGTTTTGTGTGCCTGTTGTAAGAGGGATTGCCGGTCATAAGGGGAGAAACTACCAAGTTTTTACGTTTTCTCCTTGACGACGGTAGGATGGCTCGGTTACAACCAGAGAAGACAATCATCGGAAAAGCAATGGTATCATAGGGACGGTCTATGCAGGTCGTTACCCCGCAAGAAACACGTGTATATTTACACAGGAGAAGAGCTATGAACAAAAAAGAACTGATCGCTGCAGTCTCGACTGAAACCGGTTTGACAAAAAAAGACATCGAAGTCACGTTCTCCGCGCTGTTTGACGCAATCAAAGGTGCGTTGGGTGAGCGTGATCGTGTCGCAATCAAAGGATTTGGATCCTTTTCAACGAAAGATCGCGCGCCCAAAACAGGTCGCCACCCCAAGACCGGAGAGATCCTGCAAATCCCTGCACGAACAGTACCTGTCTTTAACGCAGGTTCCGACTTGAAAGAAGTTGTCGCCAATCCCAAAAAAGCGAAGAAGAAATCCTCGAGCGCGAAGAAATCAAGCGCGAAAAAAGCCGCGCCCAAAAAATCTTCTGGCTCCAAAAAGAAGGCCGCGACGTCCTCCAAGAAATCCTCCAAAAAGACCACCAAAAAATCTTCCAGCCGCAAAAAGTAATCTTTGCAGCGTACCCACTTTTCTCTCTCCCCGATGCTCCTCTCCTTTATGATTTACGTCCATCACATGAAAGTCCATCGTGTGTGTTGATGAGCAAGTCAACGCGACGTGCCGATGTACACGCATCGTGTGTCTACGCACTCTCTCTGGTGTGGTGGTGGGGGCATTATTTGGTGGGCGCTTGCTTTTGTTTCTTGCAATTCGCATCAATTTGAGTAGGCTGTGAACGCCTTGTCTCTTTGGAGGCGAGCGACGCAGTGTCCTGTTGGGCACAGTAAAAGCCAGAGACGCATCGACGTCGTGGTAAAGGGGTAGACCCGTTGTGGCTGCCACCTTATAGAGCCATCTCTTCGATGTATTGTATGAAAACCGCTTTGAGCCGAACGATATTCGGACAGGGACGGAGCCTCGAAGGCGAGCAATGATAGAGCGATAGACTCTATCCACCACAGAGGTTCCTTTCTGACATGGACAAAGTCAAAAGGAGCACATGATGTACGGTAAAGGCACGATCGAGACCGAGCGCCAAGAACCCCAAACATCCACACAAGAGACATCCAACCCACAAGCGAAGGTCGTGGACCTTCAAGAGAAACGCCAGCCTACTCAGGCCGCAATTCAGCGACAAGAACCACCTACACCAACGAGCAAAAAGCGTCCCCTTCATGATGCACGTCGTGTGACTGTTCGCACGATCCGTCGCATGAAAAAGCAGGGAGAGAAGATCGTGATGTTGACGGCTTATGATGCAACATTCGCACGTTTGCTCGATGACGCTGGCGTGGAGATGTTGCTCGTCGGCGACTCGTTGGGGATGGTCGTACAGGGAGCGGACGATACGCTCTCCGTCACGATGGAAGACATGATCTACCACACGCGCTGTGTTGCACGTGGCGCACGTCGCGCGATGGTTGTCGGTGATCTGCCCTTTATGAGTTACCAGATCTCCCCGCAACAAGCGCTCGAAAACGCTGGCCGTCTCGTGAAAGAAGGTGGCGCACACTGTGTCAAACTCGAAGGTGGGGAAGAGGTCGCAGACGCGATCCGCTTGATCACGCGCGCAGGCATTCCTGTCGTCGGCCACCTCGGATTGACACCTCAAAGTGTCCATGCGCTCGGTGGATTTGTCGTGCAAGGGCGACGCCCTGAGCAGGCCACGCAGATCATCGAAGACGCAAAGGCTGTCCAAGCTGCAGGCGCATGTTGCCTCGTCCTCGAATGTATCCCCGCCGATCTCGCGCGTGAGATCTCCGAACAGCTCGACATCCCAACGATCGGCATTGGCGCCGGAAAAGGCTGCGATGGGCAAGTCCTCGTCGTCAATGACATGCTCGGTTTGAATCCCGATTTTCAGCCGCGCTTTGTCAAACAATACACTTCTCTACACGAGCTGATCTCCGGCGCCGTTCATCACTATCTCGATGACGTCAAAGAGGCCCATTTTCCTGCCGCTGAACATTCTTTTTAGCCCACCAACCATCAACAACCTTCCCCTAAAGGTTTTTACTCGATGAACATTTTCTCTGAGGTCCACACCATCCGTGAACAATCGCGGGCGTGGAAACGTCAAGGTTTGCGTGTGGGGTTTGTCCCAACGATGGGATATCTACATGAAGGTCATCTGTCCCTGATCGAGTGTGCACTTCAACACAGTGATCGGGTGATCGTGAGTATCTTTGTCAATCCCACACAATTTGCGCCTGATGAAGATCTCGATCGCTACCCTCGCGATCACGAAGGGGATATCAAAAAGATCACAGACGCAGGCGCGGCAGCGTGTTTCCTTCCTCCTGTCGAAGCGCTTTATCCTGAAGGTGCGCAGACATTTGTCGAGGTGAAAGAGCTCACACGTGCGCTGTGTGGTGTAGAGAGGCCCACGCACTTTCGGGGTGTTGCGACGGTTGTTGCCAAGCTTTTCCACATCGTGTTGCCGGATGTTGCGGTCTTTGGTAAAAAAGACTATCAACAATTGGTCACCATTCAACGTATGGTACGCGATCTGTTGATGGAGGTTGAAGTGATTGGCGCGCCCATCGTCCGTGAAGAGGATGGTCTGGCAATGTCCTCTCGCAATGTGTATCTCTCCGATGTACAAAGAGAGGACGCGAGGGCGCTAAATCAAGCGTTAAAGCTTGCACGTCAGGCATTTGCTTCCGGAGAGCGTGCGCCCGCAGCGTTACTCGACGTGGTGCGTGGACAGCTCTCTGGACGTGAGCATTTGCGTCCCGGTTATGTCGAGCTTCGAGACAGTTTTGCGCTACACACGGCGCAAGAACCTCTCGATGGGACAGAGCGCGTGTTTGTCTCCGCGTACCTTGGTCAGACGAGATTAATCGACAACGCTCCACTCTCTGGAGAGTGTAGTCTTCCTGAATCATGATGAGGCCTTCTGATGGCGAAAAATTCGAAGAAAAGTAAATCCAAAGGTTGGGACGGAGATCGCAAGATCATCGCCGTCAATCGCCGCGCAAGGCACGATTATACTGTCGAGGATACACTCGAAACAGGGATCGCCTTGTTGGGCACAGAGGTGAAATCCCTGCGTGAGGGGAAACTCAGCTTTAAGGATTCGTATGCTGCGATCGAGGATGGTGAGCTGTGGTTGCTCAACGCCCACATCGATGAATATGGTCCAGCCAACCGTTTTAACCACGAGCCTGAGCGACGTCGAAAGTTGCTCGCCCAAAAAAGACAGATCGAAAAACTGTGGGGACAGACCCGACAGGATGGCTACACTTTGATTCCTCTTCGTTTTTATTTTAAGGGGAGCTGGGTCAAGGTGGAGATCGGGATCTGTGTCGGGAAAAAGAAACACGACCAACGACAGGATATCGCCAAACGCGAGGCCAAGCGTCAGATCGCCCGCGCGCTCAAAAACAACTACTGAGTCTACCGCTTACGTGGGGGAGAGGACAGCCGACGCAGTCTCTTTTTTTCTTGCCTGTTGAGGAGTCTTTTGTTCAAGGGGAACAGACTGCGTAGAAAGTTCGACCAGGCCTTGTGTTCAGCGCGTGAGAATGCTCTTGGCAGCTGCTCGATAATGGGTTGTCTTTGGCGAAAGAAGTGCTGGATAAACTCCGTGTACTCCCAGGATCGATATTGTGCATTGGCCCGTTTGTTCGCGATCAAGTATTGATCCCTGTAGAAGATGATGAGCTTTTTTTGTTTGGCGAGGCTGGTGGCGTGGATGAGGTGTTTGTAGCAGGGGGTATGGAAGGGGAAGCGCCGTGTACACTGGCGCAGAAGCGTCTGTGCATGTCTCCATAATCCAAGCGCGAGGTAGATTTCACTGAGATTTTGCAGGTGTATTTTGGGCAGGCGTTTTTGTGTTTGCGCCTTCAGGTAGTGATGAAGTGCGCGGTATTCACTCTTTTGTTCCGTAAAGTACGCACCTAGCTGAAGTTGAAGAGCACGGCTCTTTGGATACATTCGCCACGCATGTTCGAGCAACTCCAGGCTCTTTTGCGGTGAATCTGCTTGTTGTGCCTGTGTCATCAGTGTCTTCAGTGGTGTTTTGGCAGGGAGTGGTCGTTTGGCTGGTGGGAGCCATGTCTCTGTGTGGGTGAGGATGCCGATCGCGTCGATCCAGCTGCCTTCACCGCCTTCTACGTCTTCTTCGAGCTTGAGATAACGGACTGCAGAGAAGGGGATGGTGTCGAGATCGAGTGAGCCGCTTTTGGTCAGACGTGTCATCGGTCGCCAAGGACCTTTCTTTGAGGGCGCTGACCAGATGCGTAAACGTCCCGCGCCTTCTTTGTGTGTTGGGATATGGAGCGTGAGTTTTCGGCAGTATCCTCTTTGCGCAGGGAGCCCCATACGAACAACGATCTGTGTTTTGGCTGGCAAAAAAAAGGAGTTGTTTTGTTGGGGGACATAGTGGTCTTTGGGGCCGATGAGTGTTTTGGGCGAGGTGGAGGTGCCTTTTGGGATGTGAGAGACGATCTGCGCGATGTAAAAGGTGCGCTGTTTTGGCTTCAGGGAGCAACGAGATACACCCATCGTTGTGAGGCCAAGTAACGCACAGAGTATGAGATTCACGAGTGTTTTGAGGCTTTTTCCTGGAGGGAGTGCTGTGTACATAGGTGTGTCCTGCTGTTCACGTGACGTTTTGTGTATTTTGAGTGGTGGTGTGGTGGGGGTTGGGTGGCGAGTTGTCTTGTGGGAGTGTTGTTACTCTCCCTCGTTCGTGACGGTGACGGGAATGCGTTGGATCTCTCCAGTTGCGTTGTCCAACTCACCTCTGAGCCTGAATGTACTGCGTGTGTTGTCACAGTCCATGTCTCCGACCGCACGGATGTCATAACGTGGACCCCTTGAGCCGCTCGCTGCGTCGTACTTGTACATGTAGCGGAAGTAATGTGAAGTGGTCAATGAGAAGTTGAGCTCATCCCAGGGATATTGTTGCCAGGCGGCTAGGTTCTTTGCGTATTTGGAGACACCACCAGGGCATGGGTTGGTCGATGGATTTCTGTACCACGTTGTGGTGGCGCCTGGAAAGCGAGGGGAGAGCACAATGCCGTTGTTGTCGAGATGCTCTTTGAAGAAGTAGATCCGCGCGCCGTCTGCGATCTTGGCGAGGTTTTGGCTCGCTTCGCCTTCGCGAGCGCGTGTGATAAACTTGTTGTATGTGGGGACCGCGACTGCTGCCATGATACCCAAAATCACCACCGTGATCATCATCTCGACCAGGGTAAAACCTTCTTGCTGGGTGGATCTCTTTTGAATGGACGTTTTCATCACTTGTTCCTCGTATGGTGATCTGAATCTTTTGGGAAAAGGGCAACCCATCTATTGGACAAGCATAGAATGAAGTCGCCTTTTCGTCAATATGTTGGGGTGTGATGTGATGTCTTCGTGTGAGGAATGTCAGAGGAGGTCGCGATGACTCCCAAAAGAGAGCCAACACTGAAGGATTGACTTGACTTTTGTCTGCGAGCCTGTTATAGAAAATCGCTCTGCGCTCTGCATCCTGCTGTCTGGTAGGATCATGTAAAGATCGCCCTTGCACCCATCCTTTCGTGGAGAAGGTGTCTCAAACTCCACGGAGTCCTACATTCATTCAACCACCCGAAGAATCAAGGGATTTGTATGGTGTATGTGATGCCGCGATGGGTTTTGTGAGTGAAACTGAGGGCACCTCACTTCACTCACAGTAAATGAAATATTTGTATCAAAACAAAGTACATATCTTTTTGTAACGAACGAATTACGGAGAATATCATGGCCAACCATCGTTCCGCTTTGAAACGACTTCGCCAAAACGTCAAACGCCAAGAGCGCAATCGCTTCTGGAAATCCACCATGCGTACAGCTGTGAAGAAAGTTCGCGAAGCTGTCGAAAACGAAGACGCAGAGAACGCACCTACTTTGTTGCGCGAAGCGATCCGCACAATCGATCATATCCAAACCAAAGGTGTGATCCACAAAAACGCTGCGTCCCGCAAAGTCTCCCGTTTGACCAAACTTGTCAACAACATGCAAGCTGCTCCTACCGCTGCTGGCAAGTAATTCCTCCCTCACACGCCTCGCTCTCTTCTTCAGCTATTCTCCCCTGACAAACACCACCCCACCAACAAAGATTGACGATACCCTTGTATCTGTTGTGTGGTGCTCCCTCATGACTCCAAAAAGACCTTCTACAAGGCTCTGGTTTTGTCCCGCTTAAAATCGATGGTCAGGGATTGAAGCAACCTTGCCATCGACCTGAAGTGTGCAATCTCATGAGGAATGTCATGTGCTTGCCAATGTTGGTTGGGGATTTTGATTGTGGGAAGAGGAAATCCACGCTGTTGGTGTTTGTACTTAACGAAGGGGGGAGTGAGCCCATGAAGGTCAGCGCGTCTGTCTGAACTGTAAAGCTGTTGAGAGAGAGTCCTGTGCTCTGGATCGGCTTCGCCCACGTGGTTTGGAGGGTGGATGGATCAAACCGCATGAAGAATGCGTTGTCCGTATATCCTGGATACGTCCATACACCTGTCGCTATTTTGAGCTGATCTCGAAACTTTCCGAGGGCGTAGAATTGTTTTTTTCTATCTCTTACGATCGACGTGAACTTCGCCCCTGTCGTTGACTGTGTGATGTAATGTTTGTGGTAAACGTATGTGTTGGTGCTCTTGCGTAACGAGAGGAGCAGCCCCTGATTTTTTCCTTGGGTGTTGATGTTTTTGCTATTCATCCTGATCTCGCCGTTGAATTCACCTGCTATCAACACATGGTCAGGGGGATGGAGTTCGAGTGAACGTAGGGCCAATTTCGGGGCAGAGCTACCACCTCCAACACCTTCTACTGATTTTATGAGGACACTGGGGGAGCCTGCACGGCTGATGACCGCAAGATATCCATCCGTAGAGCCCGTTGAAATTGTGAGGTTGTTTGGATTGGGCTCAAAATACAAAAGTCCACCATCAAAAGTCCCAGTGATGTAAATGTTGTTTGTGTCTACTTTGACATCACCGACGCTGGTTCGTGCTGTCGTACTATACAAACGCAGTGCCCAGTTTTGGCTTGTGCTCGTTGTGTTTTTGAGACGTGCAATGACCACATATTTGTTTGTGTCCTGGAATGTCGTTTGGTACCAATCAAATGGACCTTTGGCCTCACCTACAATGACAACACCATCTTCGAGTTGTGTTATGCTTTGGATGAAGCTTTCGCCACCAGCTGAGGTTGGGAATTTCGTATAAGTGACCGTTTCAAAAAGACCATTTTGTCCTGCTGGAGCGATCTTGGTTGGATCGATGGTCATGACAAGCCAGCGAGAAACAGGCGAACTTGGCACCAATGCAGGAAAACCGTTTTGTTCGAGTGTTAACTCCTTTACGTAGTCTATTGCGACATACAACACTTTTTCTTTGGTATGGTGCAGGATGGAACGTGCATGGTGTGTTCCTTTCCCACCTGTCGTTGAAAGGCCTTGCACTGTACCCGTTTTATCCAAAGCGAGCACGAAGATGTTTTGTGCGTATTGTCCAGGTGTCGCAAGAGCTTGTGATGTGCGTGTGATCGAGCCAAATTGAAGCTTCCCTTTAAAGTGTCCAAGCACATAGATGTTCCCACTTGGATCGGTTGTGATATCGACGATGGAGATGTCGTTCAGCTCGGTGGGCTGTGTGGTATACAGGGGGAGAGCGCCTGTGTTGTCGAGGACACCATCACAATCTTCGTCCTTGCCGTCGCATTGCTCTTTGGGGGCTGGTGTGACTTCACCTTGACATGGACCCCATGTACGATCTGCTTGGCATGTCTCTTTTCCTGCTTTGCAAAGACCAATATCTTGTGAGTCGGGAGCCGCTGTGTAGCAAGCTCTTGTGTCGCCGACATTGCACTGTGGGGCGTCTTTCAAAGGCTCTGGGGGTTGCTCTACAGTTGGCTCGTTGTCTACGGATTCTTCTGGTGAGAGCATATCGGGGGAGGGGGGCTCATTTGCATCTTGTTTGAGGTTCTGTTCGGGACCAGCGTCTTCAGGTGGGGTCTCTTTTTGCGCTTCGAGTCTTGGCTCCTGTGAGAAGGGACGTGAGAAGAGCTGGCACGCCTGTGTTTGTGTGTTGACGTTTTGTTCGGACCCTACAGGCGAAGGGGAGAAGGAGAGGTAGAACCAGCAGTATGCTTTTTCGTCGTCTGTGAGGCATCTTTGGACGTAGGTGGGTGCGTTTCCAATGGAGCGGCAGAGGGCTGCTGATTGTGTGGTCGCTTGTTCAGGAGCGAGGACAAATACGTAAAACTGCAAGGTCGATGCCTTGGCGTCAGGTGGGAGTGTCAGCGCGAGCGGGACGCGGGTGAGGTCGGTCCCACTCTGTAAACCGTATATGGTTCCATCTGCGTCCAATTCGACGAATTGGCTCGTTGATTGTTTTTGATCGTCCCACACGATCTGGAGACATGCGTAAGCGCTTTTGGCGTTGCTACCGAACGTTTGTTTCCAGCGGGTGGTTTGTGTCAGCCCTTGTGTATTGGCGGGATTGCAGCTCTCTTGAGGCTGTACTTGCCAGCTTCGATCACATGTGCAGGTGGGGAGCCACAACAAGGAGCAGATGAATATCCATACAAAATAACGACTCATCGAAATTTAACCTTTCGTTTTGCTGAGGCGTGGATNCCCCCNTCTTCAGAGGGGGG